>NZ_VUMI01000005.1 GCF_009696275.1 Eisenbergiella porci | reverse complement strand
AAGGGAGTGATAAAAGGGAAGAGAAAAGAGGAAAAAACATAAAAAAACATCGAAGAAGTTAGCGAAGGCTACGAATGCCTAAAGGGTGTGGATAAAAACATGAAAAGGGCGTAGCGATGTGGAAAATAAATATTTAAGTATAAAAGTATCGAGAGGATTATTTACAACCTGCCAGCGCCTTTCGGCGCTGATAAATGTCAGGAATAGTTGAATATACGTAAAAATAGTGATAAAATAAACGCAAGCATAAATTTCTAACGAATCTTGGCCACATGTGCCGTCTGATTTCCATTCTCAATTCAGAAACTCTATGCTTACTATCCAACAAAGAAAGCAGGAGCGGCTGATTGGGAAGGCTGCTCCGCGCACAAACAGAAAGGAACAGCTTATGGCAGAAAAACTGCACGTAGTAAGGAATCAGAAGGATACGGTTTTCCGGATGCTATTTCGGGAAAAGAAGGAACTATTGGAGTTGTATAATGCACTCAATGATTCCGCGTATAACAGCCCGGAGGACCTGACAATCTGTACCCTGGAAAATGCAATTTATATGAATTTTAAGAATGACATCTCATTCCTGCTGGATTCCGAGATGAATCTGTACGAGCACCAGGGTTCGTATAATCCCAATATGCCACTGAGAGATCTGGTATACATTGCCAAGCAGCTGGAAAAATATACGCGGGATGAGACCATATATTCTTCCACGCTGGTGAAAATTCCGGTGCCACGGTTCGTGGTATTTTACAACGGCACAGACGGGCAGCCGGAAAGGCAGATCCTGCGGCTGTCGGATGCTTTTGAAAAAGAGACGGCAGAACCGGAGCTGGAACTGAAGGTGCTCATGCTGAATATCAATTTCGGACACAATAAAGAGCTGATGGATAAATGCCGGACATTGAGGGAATACAGCCAGTATGTGGACCGGGTCAGAAAATATGCAAAGAGAATGCGGATTGAGGAAGCGGTTGAGCGGGCGGTAACGGAATGTACCAGAGAAGGCATTCTGGCAGATTTCCTGTCGTCACAGAGAGCGGAGGTGATAGCAGTGTCAATCTTTGAGTATAATGAAGAAGAGGAAATGAGAAAAATCCGCGCAAGCGAGTATAAGAACGGTAAAGAAGATGGAATTGCTCAGGGGATAAAGCAGGGAATAGAACAAGGAATAGAACAGGGAATAGAACAAGGAATGGTAGAAACCTGTAAGGAATTGGGGGTCAGTTTTGAGCAGACTGTAGCAAGACTGAAACTCCGTCTTGGCATCAGCGAACAGGAGGCACAGGAAAAGGTACGGCATTATTGGTGAAGAACCTGAATAGCTGAGGATATTATAGGAAACAAGATAAAAGTCATCATGGGACCTGTTGTCAATATGGCAAACCATGGTGACTTTTTTGTATGAATGGAGAGTATTGGCTTGGACTAATTTTACTGGTTGACTCCTTCTGCTTACGATAGTATACTTAATTAATATACGAATATATGTTCGAATGGTAAGAAGGGGGAAATAAATGCCATATATGAACTTTAAAGATCTTAATATGTTCTACGAAGACATGGGCTGCGGCGAACCGATACTGTTTTTACACAGCCATTTCAGCCGCAGCCTGCTGGCCTTCGGTGCACAGATACAGCCATTTCAGGGGGAATACCGCTGCCTGTTTCCGGATTTCCGCGGACATGGACGCACGAAATGCGAAAGCCTTGAATGGGATTCTCGCAAAATTGCCGATGATATGGCAGACTTTTTAGATGTCCTGGAAATTCCGAGTGCCCATCTGTTTGCCTATAGCTTTGGAACTACCGTGGGAATGTATATGGCATCCAAATATCCTGAAAAAGTCCGAAGCCTTATCGCAATCGGAGCCGGGACAGAGCCGAATCCTGAAGGCTCTGAGGATTTCCTCCCCGAAAGTATTATAAAAAGGAATGACACCAGAATGATACGTGACATGACAGCACGGCATTTTGAGGCTCACAGAGGAAACTGGGAGACCTTCATGGAACAGACTGTCCTTGACTGGCGGCAGCATCCAAATCTTACGGAAGAAGAGTGGAACGCATTATCCTGTCCCTTATTCTTCATAAACGGTGACAGCGATCCTTTTGGTTCCTGCAGACAGCTGAAAGAAAAATGCCCTCATGCCAGAACCTTTGAAGTGCCAAATTGCGGACACCGCCCTCATTTTGTTATGGAGCATGCAAAAGAGGTAAATGAAAGGGCGCTTGATTTTCTGCGGGAACTTGGCTCCGGTGTTTGTACAGACTCAACTGCAGGTTGCTAAAACTGCCCAAAATTGAATTTGCCTTCCATTGCCCATGCATAGAATAACAGCTAAAATAATAAGCATAAGGAGGGAAAATACATGATTGTTAAAAATGCTGCAGGACACAGGATTGCTTTACTGCGTAAAGAACTGGGATATTCACAATCTCAGTTTGCACAGAAGCTGAATTTCATCGAATCCCTGAAATAGTCGCTGACTCTGTTTATGAAGCCGCAAGTCACTTTTCATAATACTGCGCCTGAGCGCGCCATAATTCGGCATATTTGCCTTTTTCATCAGCAACGAGGTCGTCATGGCTGCCCCTCTGGATAATCAGACCGTGATCAAAAACGATGATTTCATCGCAGAACCGGCAGGAGGAAAGGCGGTGGCTGATGTAAATAGCGGTTTTTTGCCCTACAATCTCATTGAATTTGCTGTAAACCTCTGCCTCGGCAACCGGGTCGAGAGCAGAGGTTGGCTCGTCGAGAACGATAAAAGGAGCATCTTTATAAAGTGCCCGGGCGAGAGCAATTTTCTGCGCTTCGCCGCCGGAAATTTCCACGCCGTTTTCACTGAAATCTTTATAAAGGCAGGTATCAGTTCCATTTGGCATCTGGGCAAGTCTTTCTCCGAAGCCTGCTTTTTTCAGGCAATATTCCACCCGGGCTTTGTCATAATCAGCATTTGCTGCAATATTCTGTCCCAGTGAAAATGAAAAAAGCTTAAAATCCTGAAATACCACTGAAAAGATGCCCATGTATTCCTCATAATTGTACTTCTGGATATCAATGCCATTGAGCAGAATTTTCCCTTCTGTCGGGTCATACAGGCGGCAGAGAAGTTTTATGAAGGTGGTCTTTCCTGAACCGTTCATTCCGACGACTGCAAGCCGTTCTCCAACGCGGAATTTCAGGCTGATATGCCGCAGGGCATAAGCATCGGAACCAGGATATTTGAACGATACGTCACAAAATTCAATTTCATAATCATTATCGTTGCAGTCGCATAATGCACGCTTTTCAATGGGAAGGGTGCCCTGGTATTTCTTATTGGGGATATCAAGAAAAGCATACAGTCCCTGCAGATGAGAACAGTACACAGCGTTGTCCGTATACATAAACATTGCTTCCTGCAGACCCTCACCCAGACGTGTGAGCACGCCCACATACTGAACGATGCTACCCACACCGAAAGCGCCCATGGCCGCTTTGGCTACCACAAACAGATAGCAGACGGCATTGCTGAGACTGGCAAGGAAACCGCCCCAGGCCTCAGGACAGCACATTTGGTGAATCAGATGGTTTTGTTCCCTGTCATGCAGCTGCATTTTCTCAAACGCTCGGTCTGCGGCGTGATTCTGCCCATAAATGCGCACATCTTTAGCATACTCCGGTTTCATGCATAAATCACAGCCAAAGAAGTCAAAGGCTCTGTAGAACGAGACGTTTTCCTTACTCCATTTTTCAAACGCCTTATTTTCCTTAACAGCGGCCCGGGAGCTGCACCATCCGCCGAATAGGATACATAGCAGAATGGCAAAAATACAAAACGGGGAATCCAATAAGCCATATCCGGTTTTCCCGGTAAACAAAGTCACTGACATGCAAATTGAAACAATAATATTAACGGCTGTACGGATCAGCCCTTCCGTTCCCCATACCAGCTGCCCAAGACCGTTGCCAAACATAAACAGATTTTCTTCCGCCTTTTTGCGCTGCTGCAGAATTTCTGCATTTTCCAAATCCACATAGTCCATAGACAGTTGTTTGTCAGTGAATACTTTCTGGAAAAAATCCCACATTTGCGCCTGCTTCTCACTGGTAATGCGATCTAACACACTGCGCAGCATTGATATTACAAGATTGCAAAGCAGCACAATACAGACGTAAAAGAACAGCAGATTTACCCGCCGTTGTCCGGTAAGTTCATTAATAATCTGCGCTGAGAACCAGAGGGAGACGAAAGGCTGAAGAGCGGTTATCAGCGCAGACGCTGCTTTGCCGGAGGCAAGGCCCGGACAATACTTCTTTAGAATATCATATCCGCGTACGGTGACAGAAACCCGTTCTCTGAGGGTTGATTTATTCATTCCTCCGCCTCCTTTCCTGCGGGATGTTCTCTGTAATATTTTGCCTGCGTTTCAAACAGTTCGTAATACTTTCCTTTTTGGGAAAGCAGCTGTTCGTGGGTCCCTTCTTCAGCAATACGCCCGCCATCCATTAAAAGAATCCGGCTGCAGAAGCGGGTGGAGGCTAAACGATGTGAAATAAAGACGGTGGAGTGGTTTTCCATCACTTTATGGTAAGTTTCATACAGCCTGCTTTCAGAAATCGGGTCAAGGGCAGCCGTGGGTTCGTCCAGCACCATTACAGGCGCATTTTTGTAAAGGGCCCTTGCGAGCAATAATTTTTGCAGCTCACCTCCGGAAAATTCAATACCGTCATCCTGGATGGCCCTGCTGTATGTGCTTTTGATTCCATTGGGGAGTTCCTGGATTTTATCCCACAATCCTGCTTGGATCAGGCAATTTCCTGCAGCTTCCGGATCGACTTGCCTGGGTGCGCTCTCGCCTGCAATTTCTTCGATTGTTGCGGGCAGAATTGAAAATTGCTGGAACACTGCAGAAAAAAGCCTGTAATAAGCAGTTCGGTTGTATGCCCGCACATCTGTACCGTCATATAATATCGTACCTGCAGTCGGATCGATCAGGCCGCAGATCAATTTTACAAGCGTGGTTTTGCCTGCCCCATTTAAACCTACTACAGCCAGGTGTTCGGCAGGATTGATTTTAAGGTTAATATCCAGTAAAGTATCGGCTTTGGCGCCAGGATAGCGATAGCAGACATTTTTTAACTCAATGACTTTGGGAAAAGCCAATAATGCGTCGGTTTCAACTCCGCCTTCCCGTTGGAACTGTTCGGGAAAGGAGAGGAAGCTGCGAAAATGGCTGACGGCCATGCTGAGGCGGGAGATATTGGACGCCTGGCCGAGAATGCCGGAAAGCCAGACTGAGAAACCAGTGATCGCACTAAAATAAAGCACAAAATCAGCAACGCTGATCTGACCGCCAAAAACCAGCGCCAACAAATAGGCATATGCCGCGCCTTCCCGGAGTAAGGCTAAGCCGTTGTCAGCAGCGGATACGCCGAACACCTTTTTCGTGTAACGGTGAAAATATCCGGATAACCCTTTTAAATTCTGTTGATAAACCTGATTCATCCATTTGCTCATGTCGTATATCCGGATATCCTTAGCTGAAGCATAATCGCCGGAAATACGGGTAATATACTGGGTTTTCTGCCGATACCCCACTTTTTCCCTGCTGTGGGCCTCCGCTCATTTGAGAATCTGTTTATCCAAAAAGAAACTTACAAGCGTGGTGGCTGCCAGAAAAAGGACAATAAGCAGGTTGAGCCTTGCCAGAATGCCCAGATATACCGTAAATCCAAGGAGATTAGAGAGCATGGAAACGCCTGCATCATATACTTCGGTCATCTCAGAAAAATTCCCATGGCAGTATTCATGGCTCTCGCTCTGCAGCTTGCGGAATTCATCATTTTCCTGATTGCAGTAGTCGGTGGTCAGCCCTTTATCCGCCGCCTTTCGCAGATAATAGGTATTCATTTTGTATTTGTGCCAATAGACACATTTCTTCCCAAAGCCCTGCAGACCGGTGATTGCCGCAATACTGATAGTAAAATAAAGTGTTATCATCGCAGTCTCCAGGATACCTTTTCCTTCTGTCACCGCATCAATTACCGCCTTGGGCAGAAAAGTGGAAAGCACCGGCAGAGCCACCCTGGTCAGCATGAGAAGCAGACACCAGAATAAAAGCGGCGGATAACAGATATATGTATTTTTTATGCAGTACAGGATATTCTGGAAAGCAGAGTAGTGTTTGTAAATTGCCTGCGCCTGTTTTCCAGAGGACGGTTCATGTTCCATTTTTTCTTTCCTCCTGCCTGTAAGCTTATCATCTGTAAGCTTATCAGAAAAGGCCTGGAATACGTCATTTCTGCACGAATGGCATGATTTACAGCACGAATGGTGATAGCACCATGCCAGGTTTGTTATGCCGCCGACAGAATTGGTACGGAACAAACGGGAAGCAGCGGAATATACCGCTGCTCCCTGTTTCCCGTTATTACATCGACTGTTTGGCTGTTGTGCAGCTGGCAATCACTCACTGTCATTCAGACTCTGATACAGTGGATTCCTTAAAGCAGCAATACTCAAAATAAATCCAATTATCCCGACAATAAAGAACATAACCGCGATACCGGACCCTTTCCCCGCCCCGAAAAATAACGCCAAGGCATGCTGAATGGCTGATGGCCTGTTCATAAATGGTTCAAAAACATGATCAACCCAAATACCGCCGAGGAACAGTCCTAAAGGGATTGTGATGTTCTGAAGGGTATCCCTGGCGGAAAAAACACGGCCCTGCATTTCGAGCGGCACATGAACACGCATAACCGTATTAAGGTTAGCCCCCAGAACCGCAACCGGCACATAGGAAACTAAAGCGGGAAATGTAAAAATGCAGCGGATAAATATTTTATATAAAGTATACCATGGATAAATGTATCTGTCGATTGTTGTTATCTGAATAGTGATTATCAAAATGGTATTTATCAAAACAGCGCATGGCTGGTTGATAAAAGGTTTCACACCAACCTTACAAAAATGCAACCTTCACTCAGAAAATGTAAGCCCATTCGATGGATTGTTTCCTCTGCCTGTCTTATAATAAGCACGAAACATACAAAAAGCGCACTGGTGTAAGGCAGAATGGAGGAATGAAAAAATGTCACTGCTGGAAGTAAAGCATTTGAAAAAAGTATATACCACAAGGTTTGGCGGCGCAAAGGTGGAGGCGCTGGCAGATGTGGAGTTTTCCGTAGAGGAAGGGGAATATGTGGCAATCATGGGCGAATCCGGTTCAGGAAAAACCACGCTGCTCAATATCCTTGCCGCGCTGGATAAGCCTACCGGAGGCAAGGTTCTGTTAAACGGCCGGGATATGGCGGCGGTGCCGGACAGCCGGATGGCTGCCTACCGCAGGGATAACCTGGGCTTTGTGTTCCAGGATTTCAACCTGCTGGATACCTTTTCTCTGCGGGACAATATTTTCCTGCCCTTGGTTCTTGCCAGAAAGGAATACGGAGAAATGGAAGAGAGACTGAAACCGCTGGCGGACAGGCTGGAGATTAAAGAGCTGCTGGATAAGTTCCCCTATGAGGTTTCAGGAGGGCAGAAGCAGCGGGCGGCAGTTGCCAGAGCGCTCATTACGCAGCCGCAGATTCTGCTTGCGGACGAACCTACGGGCGCCCTGGATTCCAGGGCTGCGGACAGTCTGCTCCGTATTTTTGAAGACGTGAATAAAAGCGGCCAGACCGTTTTTATGGTGACGCACAGTACACGGGCGGCCAGCCATGCAGGAAGGGTCCTTTTCATCAAAGACGGCGTTATTTTCCATCAGCTGTACCGTGGGAACTGCAGCAATGAGGAGATGTACCAGAAGATATCGGATACCCTGACGGTTCTTGCCACAGGCAGAGGGGAGGACTGACAGATGAATATACCACAGTTTTCTTCCCTGCATAATCTCCTTTTTTATCCCCGTCTGGCAGGAACCAATATGAAAAAGAACAAAAGCATTTATTTTCCCTATCTGTGTGCAGGCAGCCTGATGGCGGGGCTTCTTTATGTCCTGAACTCCGTTGGCATCATGGTGGCGGATAGCGGCATGGAGGGCGGAGATATCATGTATATGCTGGTCAGGATCAGCTTTATGATATGCATTCTTTTCGTGTTTATCATCCTGTTTTATATTAACAGCTTTATCATAAAGCGCCGCAAACGTGAATTCGGCCTGTTCTGTATTTTAGGCATGGAGAAAAAACATCTTGCTTTCGTCCTTTTCTGGGAGGTCCTTTTCAGCATGCTTCTGAGCGTATCCGTGGGAATTGCAGGAGGCATGCTTTTCAGTCAGGCAATGTTCCTTCTTCTTCTGAAATTCGTGGGGCTGCCCGGAAAGCTAATCTTCCGGATCCCGCTGAATGCGGTGGCTGAAACCTTCCTGATTTATCTGGTCTGTTTCTTTTTTGTCCTGCTTTATGACATTGTAAGCGTGACAAGAACCAATCCCATAGACCTGCTTAGAAGCAGCCGGGAAGGAGAGAAGGAGCCTAAAACCAGATGGGCTGTCGCACTTGCAGGAGCGGCAGCCCTGGGGATTGGCTATGCGAAGGCCCTTGCCACCCAGACGGCCTCAGATGCGCTGTTTGCCTTTTTTCCTGCGGTGCTCCTCGTCATTATCGGAACCTACTGCCTGTTTCAGGCAGGGAGTATCGCCCTGTTGAAAACGCTTCGAAAAAACAGACGTTTTTATTACAAACCGGAGAATTTTGTTTCTGTTTCCGGGATGATTTACCGGATGAAACAGAACGCCGCGGGACTGGCAAGTATCTGTGTTCTGTCAACAGCCGTACTGGTAACGCTGTCCAGCTGTTTAAGCCTCTATGCCGGAGAGGAGGATATGCTGAAAAACCAGTTTCCCCGGGATGTCAATATGTATGCGGACGTGCCGGACTATTCCCCGCAGGATACTGCCTCGGCCGTACAACTGGCCGTTTCCATCAGGGAAAAGGTAAAGGAACTGGCAGCCTCTGCCGGCTGTACACTGGAAAACCAGATGGATTTTTACCAGATATCCTTTGGCGCTTCCTATGCGGACGGACAGTTTACCACCGCCTTTAATAATGAGGGAAAAACGAACATGGTCTATGCCATGACGCTGGAGGATTACAACCGTTTATTTGGCAAAAGCCTTTCTCTCGGGGAAAGAGAGGTATTCTATTATACAACAGGACCGGAAATGAACGGATTTGCGGATATCTGCGGAGAAAAATACAGTCTGGCCGGGCGGCTTTGGGAGTTTGACGTTACAATGTTTATGGGCTTTGCCACGCCTGTGAATCTCAGTATATTTGTTGTCCCAGGCCTGGAAGATCTGAGCAGGCTGGCGGCGGCGAGCAATGCGCAGGCACAGAACGGCAGATTTCCCACCTCTGTGGAATTTAACTGCTTTTTTGATCTGGAAGGGAGCAAGGAAGCCGTCCGACAGCTGGAAAGCAGCATACACGGCGCTGTGCCCGGCGTTTACAGGACTTATGTGCGCAGTGAGCAGAGGGCGGATTTTTATGAGCTGTACGGCAGCATCCTTTTTGTCGGCGTATTTTTCATCGTATTGTTCCTCATTGCCACTGTTCTGATTATCTATTATAAGCAGATTACGGAAGGCTTCGATGACAGGGAACGGTTCCAAATCATGGAAAAGGTGGGGATGAGCGCCGCTGAAGTAAAGAAAACCATCACCCGCCAGGTGCTTCTTGTTTTCTTCCTGCCTCTGGGAATGGCTGTCATACACATTGCGGTGGCATTCCCGCAGCTTTGCAAGATGCTTACGGTATTCAGTATGACCAATATAAAAATGTTCGCTTTATTTACCGTGCTTTCCGTTCTTGTTTTTGCGCTGGCCTATCTGCTTGTTTACCGGCTGACAGCGCGCACATACTTTAAAATTGTCCAGGGTTAGGCGGCAGGTGGCTGTCTCTTAAATCCTTCTTTATAACCGAAGGGGCACAGACGTGTCCCTTCGGTTTTTAGTTATGTTTCTTTCCGGACTGCCCCACAGGAGGCATGTCCTGCGGTCAATTCTTATTTCACAGCAATCTTTATGGCAATTTTCCAAAAGGCTGGCAAGCATCCGTATGCCTGAAATGAGTTGTCATGCATACACATTTATGCTAGCATATCTAACAAGAGTGCCGGTATACCGGATGGAAGGAAAGGAGAGTTATGAAGAAGATGAGAGCAAGACTGCTTTCTGTATGTGTGTTTTTGGCTTTTTCGGCGCTGTTGGGAGCATGCGGTTTGATTTGATCTTCACAATTACCGAAGCAGATTATGAAAAATATGCCGCAATCGCACCAACGGTATATATTCAGGATGGCAGCCGCAGTGATGAGGAGCTGTTTTGCTACATCGCAGGTTTTGTGGGAAAAGAGAAGGAAGCGGAACATATATTGCTGATTTCAGGAAAAGAGCGGAGGCGGCCGGAGAAGAAATCCGGGAAATTGTGGGAAATCGTACCGTCTCTATTGTGGAGGTATGGCCGCAGCAGATCTATACCATGGGCAGTCATTTTGCAAGAGGAGGTTCCGTTCTGTATGATATATGGAAACTGAAGGCGCCTTCGGCAGTACAGGCGGAAATAGTAGATGCCGATACCCCTTATAAGGTGGTATCTCTGGAAGCGCTGCCGGAGTATACGGGAGATTTTATCCTGTACGGCGTCCTGGCGGATACGGACAGCTCCTTTGTGGAGGAATCCCGGCTCTGGAACAGTCTTGACGCTGTTAAGGCAGGTCGTGTGCTTGCTTATGAACAGGTCGCGTTTATGCACAGGGATCCGATTACCCTGAATGCCCAGCTGGATATTTTTGTTGACTTTTTCCGCAGCGTTGGTGAAAAGGAATGAGTGCGAGCGGACAAAAAAGGATGACCTTGTTTCTGCTTGCGGTCGGTGCTGCGGTCTTTCTGGCCGCAGCTCTTTCCGTGCTTTATGGAAGCATGGAGATCACTTTGGGCAGGTGGTAAACGCCGTCATCCGGCCGGATGCTGCGGATCAGCAGCATATCGTAGTCCGGGAACTGCGTATTCCCCGTACGCTGGGCTGTATCCTAGCCGGCGCCGCCTTTTCCGCAGCGGGTTCTCTCATGCAGGGAGTAACCCGGAATCCTCTTGCGGATTCAGGACTGCTGGCATCAATGCGGGAGCCTCTTTTGCGCTGGCGCTCTGCCTTGCTTTTTTACCCGGACTTGGTTTTACAGGAGTGGTTATCTTTTCCTTTCTGGGCGCGTCGGTTTCCATGCTGGCTGTCTACGAGCTGATGAGCATGAGACATCGTAAGCTGGAGCCTGTAAGGCTGGTACTGGCAGGCAGCGCTGTCAGTATTTTCCTGTCCTCACTCAGTCAGGCGGTCTCCATTTTCTTTCAAATCGGTCATGATCTTACCTTTTGGACCGCCGGCGGTGCGGCAGGCATCCGCTCCCGGCAGCTTCTGCTGGCAGGCCCGGTCATTGTTTCCGGCCTGGTGGCGGCAGTCCTGCTGTCGGGGCGTGTTTCCATGCTCAGCCCTGGAGGATGCCGCGAAAGGCCTGGGGCTGGAAGTGGAGCGTTCCCGTTTCCTTTGTCTTCTTACTGTTCTGCTGCTTGCGGGCGGCGCCGTGGCCCTTACCGGGCCTGTTGCCTTCGTAGGTCTGGTTCCCCATGTGGTCCGCTTTTTTACAGGAGCGGATTATCGGGCGGTCATTCCCTGTTCCATGGCGGCGGGCGCTTTCTTTATGCTCACTGCAGATATTATTTCCCGTACCATCAATGCGCCTGCGGAAACGCCTATTGGTCTGATTTTTTCGCTTATCGGGGTGCCGTTTTTCATCTGGATTGCAAGAAAGGAGGACAAAGGCTTTGACTGACTCCCGGAAAAAAATGCGTGCCTGCATCGTGCTTGCCATATTGGCGGCGCTTCTTATCCTGGGAATCTGGGTGGATATCAATGCAGGCTACAGACATATCAGCCCGGAGGAGATCTGGAATATCCTATGGGGAAAAGGAGAGAAGGGGGTGCGTTTTACGCTGCTGCAGCTTCGGCTTCCGCGTGTCCTTGCCAGCCTTCTGGCAGGGGCCGGCCTGTCTGCTTCGGGCTGTGTAATTCAGGGTGTTTCCCGGAATGAGATGGCAGAACCTGGCATTCTGGGAATCAATGACTTCATGAAGGCACCCCGGAGGAGGTTATGACCCCGCAGGTATTGGAGGAGGTTTTTTCTCTGAAGGCCTGTATCGGCCGGGAACCCTGGACCGGAAAGCCACTTTGTATCACCTATGAGCTGCAGGAAGAGGAAGTGTCGTAAGGCGAAGAGCAAAAGTATAAAAGTCTTTCCGCCAACTAAAAAAACACTGCGTCCCAAAACGGAGCTGAACTCCGGATGGGATTGCAGTGTTTTTGTTATATTGCTATGCTTCCTGTTCCTTCTGAAGATTTTTCTGTGCAGTGGACAGCATCAGTTTGATTCGGTTCAGCTGATTGACCTCGCTGGCGCCGGGATCATAGTCGATAGCCACCACATTGGATTTTGGATACCGTTTGCGCAGCTCTTTGATAACGCCTTTACCGACCACGTGGTTGGGCAGACAGCCGAAAGGCTGCGTACATACTATGTTATTGGTGCCGGACTTAATCAGCTCCACCATCTCTCCGGTCAGAAACCATCCTTCGCCGGTCTGGTTGCCGATGGAAACAATGGGCTCCGCATAGGAAGCAATATCAGAGATTTTTGCAGGCGCGTGGAAATGCTCCGATTTCTCAAAAGCTTTTGCTGCGGAGGAACGCACCCATTCCATGCCCTTGATTCCAAGCTTTGCCATGAATGCGGATTTTTTGCTGGTTCCCAGATGCTCCGCCTTATAAAGCTGATTGTAGAAGCAGTAGAACATGAAATCCAGCAGATCCGGGACCACAGCCTCCGCGCCCTCTGATTCCAGAAGCTCTACCAGATGGTTATTGGCTGCCGGCGCAAATTTTACGAGAATCTCGCCGACAATGCCTACCTTCGGCTTTTTCTCATCGGTGATGGGAATCGCATCGAAATCCTCCACGATTTCACGGCACATCCTGAAAAAGGTATGGAATCCGGGATGCTTTGCAGTCACAAAGGCTTTGCATTTATCCACCCATTTCCGATGACAGGCATTAACGCTTCCCGCTTCCTTTTCATAAGGACGCATCCGGTATACGCAGCGCATGAAAATATCTCCGAAAACTGCGGCATAGACGGCGCGAAGCAGAATATCCAGATTCAGCTTGAAGCCGGGGTTGCTTTCCAGTCCCGCCATGTTGACGGAAATCACCGGCACCTGCTCCATGCCCGCCCTGGCAAGCGCCCGGCGGATAAAGCCCACATAGTTGGTGGCACGGCAGCCGCCTCCGGTCTGGGACATTACCACAGCCACCTTATTCAGGTCATATTTCCCGGAAAGCAGCGCGTCCATAATCTGTCCCACCACCAGGAGGGATGGATAGCAGGCGTCATTATTTACATATTTCAGGCCGGTGTCAATGGCATGCCGGTTATCGTTGGGAAGCACCTCCACATGATATCCGCAGGCATTAAACGCCGCTTCCAGCAGCTCAAAATGAATCGGGGACATCTGCGGGCAAAGGATGGTATAATCCTTACGCATTTCCTCCGTGAAAATTTCCCTGTGCAGGGCGGTGGAGGCGATGGTCCTTTTCTCTTTCTTCTTTTCTTTGGCCTTGATGGCGGACAGCAGGGAACGGACACGGATCCTGGCTGCCCCCAGATTGTTTACCTCATCGATTTTCAGGCAGGTATAAATCTTGCCAGAGCCGGAAAGGATATCGTTTACCTGATCCGTGGTAACGGCATCCAGGCCGCAGCCGAAGGAATTGAGCTGAATCAGGTTCAGATCATCCCTGGTGCGCACAAAGGCGGCGGCAGCATAAAGCCTGGAATGATACATCCACTGGTCGGAGACGATCAGCGGCCGTTCCGGATGCCCGAGGTGGGAAACGGAATCCTCCGTCAGTACGGCCAGGCCGTAGGAGGTGATCAGTTCAGGAATGCCGTGATTGATTTCCGGATCCAGATGGTAGGGGCGTCCTGCCAGCACAATTCCCTGTGTTCCGGTTTCCTCCAGATAGGAGAGCACCTCTTCCCCTTTTTTCTTGATATCCTCTCTGGAGGCTTCCATCTCCGCCCAGCCCCTGGCCGCGGCGCGGCGTATTTCTTCGGCAGGCAGTTCGCTGAATTCTTTCTCCAGAGCCTGTGTGGCAACCTCCAGATTGCTGAAGGCCATAAAAGGATTACGCAGAACCGCTTCCCCGCGTCCGATTTCATCCACATTATTCTTGATATTTTCAGAATAAGAGGTGACGATAGGGCAGTTGTAATGATTGCTTGCATCCGGCGTTTCATTTCTTTCATAGAAAAGAGCGGGATAGAAGATAAAATCCACACCCTGTTTAATCAGCCAGGACACATGCCCATGAGCCAGCTTTGCAGGATAGCATTCGGACTCGCTGGGGATGGATTCGATGCCCAGCTCGTAAATATTATGGGTGGAGCTGGGAGAGAGCACCACCTGATATTTCAGTTCGGTAAAAAACGTATACCAGAACGGATAATTTTCATACATGTTCAGAACCCGGGGAATACCCACGCGTCCCCGCTGCGCCTTGTCTGCGGAAAGCGGTTCATAGGAGAACAGCCTTTTCAGCTTATACTCAAACAGATTCGGCACCTGGCTGGGATTCTTCGGTTTTCCCAGGCCGCGCTCACAGCGGTTGCCGGATATGTACTGACGTCCGCCGGAAAAACGGTTGATGGTAAGGCGACAGTGGTTGGTACAGCCCTTACATTTTGCCATGCTGGTTTCAAATTCCAGGGAATTAATCTGATCGATTGTCAGCATGGTGGTCTGGTAGCCCGCGCTGTAATTGTCCCTGGCGATGAGAGCAGCGCCGAACGCGCCCATAATTCCTGCAATATCGGGGCGGATGGCCTCGCAGCCCGCAATTTTTTCAAAACTGCGAAGAACGGCGTCATTATAAAAGGTTCCGCCCTGGACCACGATCTGTTTCCCAAGCTCAGAGGCGTCGGATACCTTGATTACCTTAAACAGGGCGTTTTTGATAACGGAATAGGCAAGGCCTGCGGAAATATCGGAAACCTCGGCTCCCTCCTTCTGCGCCTGCTTTACCTTGGAATTCATGAAAACGGTGCAGCGTGTGCCAAGGTCGATGGGATGTTTGGCGAACAGGGCGGCTTTTGCGAAATCCTGCACGCTGTAGTTCAGGGATTTTGCAAAGGTTTCGATGAAGGAGCCGCAGCCAGAGGAGCAGGCCTCGTTCAGCTGCACGCTGTCAACCGTGCCGTTTTTGATTTTAATACATTTCATATCCTGGCCGCCGATGTCGAGAATACAGTCCACCTGCGGGTCAAAAAAGGCGGCGGCGTGATAATGGGACACCGTTTCCACCTCCCCGTCATCCAGCAGGAAAGCGGCCTTCATCAGGGCTTCCCCGTATCCGGTGGAGCAGGAACGGACAATCTTCGCCCCTTTGGGAAGCTGCGCATAAATGTCCTGTATGGCGCCTATGGCGGTTTTCAGCGGACTGCCGTTATTATTGCTGTAGAAGGAATAAAGAAGGGCGCCGTCCTCGCCTACAAGCGCCACCTTGGTGGTGGTGCTGCCCGCATCAATCCCCAGATAGCAGTTGCCTGCATAATCCTCCAGCGAAGCCGTCGTTACGCAATGGCTGTCATGGCGGGTACGGAAGGCTTCGTATTCCTCATCGGAAGAGAAAAGAGGCTCCATACGGGCTACCTCGAATTCCATTTTAATGCCGCCGGACAGCTTCCGGACCATCTCCTCCAGCGTAAAATATACTTCTTCCTTGGCGTTCAGCGCTGATCCAATTGCAGCGAACAGATGGGAATTATCCGTTTTAATGGTATGCTCCTCATCCAGCTTCAGTGTTCGGACAAAGGCGATCTGCAGTTCGGAAAGAAAATGAAGGGGGCCTCCCAGGAAAGCAACATGCCCCCTGATAGGCTTTCCGCAGGCCAGTCCGCTGATGGTCTGATTCACCACCGCCTGGAAAATCGATGCAGAGAGGTCTTCCTTGGTAGCCCCTTCGTTAATAAGAGGCTGGATATCGGACTTGGCAAACACACCGCATCTGGCGGCTATGGTATATAAGGATTTATAGTTTTTGGCGTATTCATTCAGGCCTGCCGCATCCGTCTGAAGCAGGGAAGCCATCTGGTCGATAAAAGAACCGGTGCCGCCGGCGCAGATACCGTTCATACGCTGTTCCACATTCCCGTTTTCAAAATAGATGATCTTGGCATCCTCACCGCCCAGCTCAATCGCCACATCGGTCTGCGGCGCAAGCTCCTGAAGCGCTGTGGAAACGGAAATAACCTCCTGAACGAACGGTACTCCGAGATGATTTGCCAGAGTCAGCCCGCCGGAGCCGGTAATCATAGGATGAAGCGTTATATTTCCCAATCTGGACAGACTGTCTTTCAGTAAGTCCGACAGTGTCTCCTGAATATTGGCAAAATGCCTTTTATAATCGGAAAAAAGTATATGATGGGCTTCATCCAGGATAGCAATTTTGACAGTTGTGGAACCGATATCGATTCCCAAAGTGTAATGAATAGAATTGCTCATATGTTAAAAATGCCCTTTCTTCGTAACTGTCCAGTTACTTCACAGTTACTGCCAAAATCTGCCATAAACCGCCTGCAGCGATGGATTTTGACACTCATGAATTATTTTCTTACAGTCAGAGCAGTAAATGCACTGACCTGCTGAACAGTTGTCTCTCTACTTATTAAAATGTATTTTAAAACAACATTCTACATTATACGACAGCAAAGACGTAAAAGCAACTGCGGAAGTTGTTAAAAAAATTTTGGCGGTTTCGTAAACCGGGCATTTGCCCCTGCCGCAGCCTTTGGCGTCTGCTTTTGCGTGGCCCCGCGGCAGGAGCAGATGCAGGCTTGTGAAATTCTAAAGTTTTTATAACATTTATGAAATTGGAGCTGCATTCGTTTACTTTTTCGGGGTGAGATGATAGAATATATTCGCTTGCAGTACGGTTGGTTTTTGTGGGACAGTTGGTTTTTGGATAAAACCGCACTGTTTAACGGTTTGCCGGAATACTGCGCGGACGCTTGAAAGCAGCTTAAAAAGAATCGCGTAAATCGCAGATAGGAGTTTGATTATGGGAAGCAATTTTTCCAGCAAATTTGAAAGAAAATTCGGGAAGTATGCCATTCCGAACATCTCTTTGTATTTAATTATATGTTATGCGGTAGGTTATCTGATTGCAAGGATAAATCCTCTTTTTTTAAATTATCTGACACTTGATCCTTTTGAAATTTTTTTCCATGGACAAGTGTGGCGGCTCATAACCTGGATTCTTATTCCACCCAGCTTATCTAATTTCTTTTTTACGGCAATAATGCTGGTATTCTATTATTCTATCGGGACGCAGCTTGAGCGGACCTGGGGAACGTACCGTTATAATTTATATTTGTTTTTAGGTATGTTTTTTACAATTATCGGTAGTTTTCTGCTTTTTATATTTTGCCTTATTGCCGGTATAAGAATTAATTTCGGCGCCTTCAGCACCTATTACATCAATATGTCCATTTTCCTTGCATATGCGGCTACTTTTCCCGATATGCAGGTCCTGCTCATGTTCATTATCCCTATCAAGGTAAAATGGCTGGGCATTGTTTACGGAGCCATGCTTGTATTTGAGTGCCTGACAGGCGGCCTGGTGACCTGGGTGGTAATCGGTTCCTCACTGCTTAACTTTGTGGTATTTTTCCTGACAAGCAGGAACCATATCCATATGTCCCCAAAACAGATGAAACGGAGACATGAATTTAAAAAACAAACCCAGTCGGCGGCAGGAATTACCAAGCATAAATGCGCCATCTGCGGCCGGACGGAAAAGGATGATCCCACGCTGGAATTCCGTTTCTGCTCCAAATGCTTCGGTAATTATGAATATTGCCAGTACCATCTGTATACCCACGAACACGTAAGACCTCCCCATGAGGCCGGAAGATAGGACAGGGGAACTGCCTGCAGCTGCATTGCCCGGTGGGGCCGGGTGCTTGCCGCACAGGGTAAGGGCAGCAGTGCAGGCCTGTCCGAAACAAAAAAACAAAGCAGGAGAGACTATTATGAATCAGGAACAGCAGTTTGCAAAAACGCTGGAAGAAATAAAACAGCTCGCAAGACAGCAGGGAAACTGCATCAGTGAAGAACAGGTAAAGGAAGCCTTTGCCCCTTTGGGTTTTGATGACAAGCAGCTGGAGATGGTATACGATTATCTGAAAAACCAGAAAATAGGCATCGGAGAGCCCCTTCCTCTTGAGGATTACCTGTCGGAAGAGGAAATCAATTATCTGGACTCCTACCTGGAAAGCCTCGCGCTCCTGGAGGAGCTTACAGAAGGCGAAAGGGAAGCGGTTACCCTTTCCGCCATGGCAGGAGATATGGATGCCAAGCAGAAACTGATTGAAATCTATCTGCCCCAGGTGGTAGATCTTTCCAAGCTTTATGCCGGACAGGGCGCATTGCTTGAGGATCTCATCGGAGAAGGCAATGTGGCGCTTACCATGGCGGTGGAAATGCTGGAGACCGCATCCAATGCCGCGGAAGCCCAGGGAATGCTGGGAAGCATGATTATGGAAACCATGGAAAACTATATCACCGTAAACGTCCAGGAAAAAGAAACCGGCAATAAAATGGCGGAAAAGGTGAACCAGGTGGCAGACCAGGCCAAAGAGCTTGCGGAAAGCCTGGGGCGCAAGGTTACCATACAGGAGCTGGCCGACGAAACGGGCATGACCCTGTATGAAATCAAAGAAGCCGTCCAGTTTTCCGGAGACAGCATAGAAGACATTGATACCTCTGGAACCCAGCTGTAACATACACTGTACAATACTGAAATGTCCCGCCGGACAGAAGGATACCCTATGGCAGACCAGGATTTTAAATACGTAATACAGGATTTAACCAACGTTTATATCGGAGCCAGATATACCTACGAGGAAATGCTTGAGGATGACAACGTCCCTCACAAGCTGAAGGAGGTCATTGTCCGCATTCTCCTCACCGAGGTAGCCCCCGATACCACCCCGGAAAACCACATTTTCTACATGACTCCCGACAGCGCCTCCTTTAAGGCCTGCAAGAAAATGAAGGCCCGCTTTAAAATGAGCGTATGGCAGCCCGCAGACGGCCGCAAACACAAAAAAGCCGGCTATGTCAACCGGGAATACTCCATCGAAGAAATCGTAGCCAGCAAAGAACTTCACGACAAAAAAGACACCACCATTGTGGAAGAAATGCACATCAGCAAGCTTGGCCTTGGCGCCATCGTCGTATAAGCGTGCATTAACTGAATCAAATACCCCGCTGCAAGCAACGGGGTATTTGACCCTCGCGGCAGTCGCCAAATATCCATGCAAGCATGGCTACTTGGCTCGTTGCTCGCGGGAATAAAAACAATTGTCAACCATATAAAATATCTGGTTGACAATCACAAAAAATAATGATAGACTTTCACCATAACCGGAAGAAAGTCTATTTCTGCTTTCCCGGAAAACAAGGGAGAAATTCCCAGACAGGGAGAACAAAAAAATGGAAAGAAAATTAACAACAAAAACCATAGTCATCACAGGCATGTTTGCCGCCGTCATAGCGGTGCTTGCCCAGATAGCCATTCCCATGCCCTCAGGCGTCCCCATCACACTCCAGACCTTTGCCATAGCGTTAACAGGCGCGGTCCTTGGAGCCAGACTCGGAACAGCCGCAACCGGCATATATATACTTCTGGGAGCAGTAGGAGTCCCCGTATTCTCAAATTTCACCGGAGGCCTCGCCATCATTGCCGGAAAAACAGGCGGCTTCATCTGGGGCTTTCTCTTCCTCGCCCTCCTCTGCGGAGCCGGAGCCACACTGAAAAATAAACCCCTCGGAGTAGCAGCCGGCCTTATCGGCCTCATCGCCTGCCACCTCCTGGGCACCCTCCAGTTCAGCCTCCTCACAGGAATGAACTTCCCCGAGTCAGCCCTCCTGGTATCCGTCCCCTACCTGCCCAAAGACATCCTGTCCCTTATCCTCGCCTACGCCCTCGGACTCCAGATAAGGAAACAACTCCTCCGAGCCGCCATCCTCCCTCCCCAGGCCCCCAAAAAAGCCCCTCTGTAATCTTTTGCACCAATCCCCAAAAAAAACTCATCCCAATTCTTGCCGGAAGCCCACACTTCCGGCTTTTCCTTCCCCATTTTTCCCTCAGCGGACATTTCTACAGCTCCAAAGCCCCCTTCCATCCCTTCCTCACTACACAACCTGCCTGCCGCCGATAATGAGAGAGTTCTGTGGGGCGCGGGGCGCAATGGAAAAGGGCGGGGCCGGGGAGAGAGGGTTTTCAGGTTCCAGTCAGCCCAGGCATTGCGATGAGCCTTGAGCGAAAAATTATGTCAGGTGTGCCTTCCATAATTTTTAAGTCTCATCTTCATGGGCTGAAAAGGAACCTGAAAACCCTCTCTCCCCGGCCCCGCCCTTTTCCATTGCGCCCCGCGCCCCACAGAACTCTCTCATTATCGGCGGCCCACCCCGGCTCACCCCCAGGAAATTACCTTTATAAAACTTGCGAAAAGTGATATACTGAAGAATATTACCGGATTCTGCCAACCGCCGCATCCGGAATGGGTAAAAGAGTAGGAGACATAATTGCATGAAAATTGAAGAACTGACAAGCTACAGACTCGTAGAAAAGAAAAAAATCGAAGACCTGAACTCCATGAGCTACCTGCTGGAGCACAAAAAAAGCGGAGCCCGTCTTGCACTGCTTTCCAATGATGATGAAAATAAAGTATTTTATATCGGCTTCCGTACCCCGCCCGAGGACAGTACCGGCGTTGCCCACATCCTGGAGCATTCCGTACTGGAAGGAAGCAGGGATTTCCCGGTAAAAGACCCCTTTATCGAGCTGGCTAAGGGAAGCCTGAATACCTTCCTGAACGCCATGACCTATCCCGATAAAACCGTGTATCCCATCGCCAGCTGCAATGACAAGGATTTCCAGAACCTGATGCACGTATACCTGGACGCGGTTTTCTATCCCAATATCTATACGGAACGCAAAATCTTCGAACAGGAAGGCTGGCACTATGAAATGGAAAGTCCTGAAGATGAGCTGACCATAAACGGTGTTGTATATAATGAAATGAAGGGGGCATTTTCTTCCCCCGACGACGTGCTGGAACGTGAAATCACCAACACACTTTTCCCGGACACCACCTATTCCAACGAATCCGGCGGTGATCCGGAAGCGATCCCCGACCTGACCTATGAGCAGTTCCTGGATTTCCACAGAAGGTATTACCATCCGGCCAACAGCTATATTTACCTTTATGGAAATATGGACATGGTCGAGAAGCTGGAGTATTTGGATCAGGCCTATCTGTCTCATTTTGACCGTTTTTCCGTAGATTCCGAGGTGGCCTTCCAGAAGCCCTTTGACAAATGCGTGGAGGCCGGAAAGTTTTATCCCATTACGGAAAATGAACCCGAGGAGGACAACACCTACCTGACCTATAACATGGTAGTGGGAGACAGCCTGGACAGAGAACAGTATATCGCCTTCCAGATTCTTGACTATGCCCTCTGCAGCGCTCCCGGCGCGCCCCTGAAGCAGGCGCTTCTGGATAAAGGGATCGGCAAGGATATTTACAGCTACTACGAAAGCGGCATCCGCCAGTCGTATTTTACCATCGTGGCAAAAAATGCCAACCTGGACCGCAGGGAGGAATTTGTGGAATGCATCGAAAAAGAGCTTTCCCGCCTTGCAAAAGAAGGAATTGATAAAAAAGCGCTGCGCGCCGGCCTGAATTATTACGAATTCCGTTACAGGGAGGCGGACTTCGGTTCGTATCCTGCGGGACTGATGTATGGGCTTCAGGTGCTTGACAGCTGGCTTTACGATGATGCCTTGCCCTTCATCCATATCGAAGCGGGTGAAACCTACAAAGCGCTGCGTGAAAAGGCCGAAACCGATTATTTTGAAGAATTGATTGATAAATGCATGATCCACAATACACACAAGAGCATTCTCACCCTGTCCCCCAAAAAAGGGCTGGCAGAAGAGAGGGAGAAGCTTTTGAAGGAAAAGCTGGCTGCCTTAAAGGAAAGCATGGATCCGGCGCAGATCGGGGAAATCGTAGAAGAAACCCACGCGCTGCTGGAATACCAGGAAACGCCGGATTCCAAAGAAGCGCTGGAAACGATTCCTCTTTTGAAGCGTGAGGATATCCGCAAAGAAGCGGAGCCGCTTATTAATGATATCCGCAGCATGGGTGATACCACAGTGATGTATCATGATATTTTCACCAACCATATCAGCTACCTGCGTTTCCTGTTTGACGTGGGGCAGGTGCCGGAGGATCTGTTCCCCTATATCGGCATTCTGAAATCCGTGCTCGGCTATGTGGATACCGAAAACTTCACTTACGGGGAGCTGTTCCATGAAATCAACATGGAGACCGGCGGTATCGTTCCGGTCACCAATTTCTTCACCAATGCGAAGAAACTTTCCGAATGCAGAGTCACCTTTGAAATAAAGGCCAAGACACTGGAGGACAATCTTCCCAAAACAATGGAGCTGGTTCAGGAAATCATGCTGAAATCCCGTTTCGACGATGGAAAACGGCTGTATGAAATCCTGGCGGAATTAAAATCAAGACTGCAGTCCAACCTGATCTCCGCAGGACATTCCGTTGCCGCAAGCAGAGCCATGTCTTATTTTTCCAGGCCTGCGGCCATTCAGGAGCAGATCAACGGCATGCCTTTTTACCGCCTGGTGGATCATCTGGAGAAGAATTTTGACAGCTGCAGAGAGGATCTGCAGAACAAGCTGGAAGCCCTGATGAAGTATATTTTCCGTCCGGAGAACCTGCTGCTTGACTATGTGGGCACACAGGATCACTACGAAGAATTCATCAGCCTGGCCGGACAGGTGAAAAAGTCGCTTCACACAGAGCCTGTGGAGCACAGACCTTTTCTCATTGAGCCTGTCAGGAAAAATGAAGGCTTTATGTCCGCATCCCAGGTACAGTATGTATGCCGCGCCGGTAATTTCATCAGCAAAGGCCTTTCCTATACAGGTGCGCTGCGCGTGCTGAAGGTGATGATGAGCTACGAATATCTGTGGCAGGAGGTCCGCGTCAAGGGCGGCGCCTATGGCTGTATGTGTGCTTTTGGCAAGAGCGGGGACAGCTATTTCGTATCCTACCGTGATCCGAACCTGAAGAGTACGGTACAGGTGTATGAGCGTGCCGCTGCATTCGTGGAAGGCTTTGACGGAGACGAGAGGACCATGACCCAGTATATCATCGGAGCCATCAGCGAAATGGATACCCCCATGAATCCTGCGGCAAAGGGGCTGCGCGCCATGAGCGCTTACCTGACCAATCAGACCTTCGAAGACTATCAGCGGGAACGGGATGAGCTGCTTGGCGCCAACGCCGCCGCTATCCGTTCCCTGGCCGCGCATATCAGGGCTTTTATGGAAGCCGACTGTATCTGCGTTGTGGGAAATGATGCTAAAATCAAAGAAGAACAGGAGATGTTTGAAACACTGGAAAATCTGTATTAAAGACCGATACGGGAGGGACTCTTATGAAAAAACGGATGAAACGAATTACCGCAGCGGCGGCAGCCTGCCTGCTTTCCCTTATTTTTGCCGCCTGCGGAAGCAGCAGCAAATCAAACACAACGGAAGACATTTCCACCGGCCAGGCAGCTGCTTATGATGCCGGCGGCGTATATTCCAATTATTCCGCGGAAATGGAACCCGAAGAGGCGGCGCCGGAGGAATCCGGCGCACAGCTTGATGAAAAAGCGGCTTCCGGCAGAAAACTCATTAAAAACGTAAATATGTCCGTGGAAACAGAAGACTACACACAGCTGGTAACCGACATCCAGGAACAGGTGGCCGCGCTGGGCGGATATATTGAACAGTTTGAGTCCTATAACGAAAACAGCATCGGCGGCCGCAGCGCAAACCTGACGCTTCGCATTCCCGCCGAACAGCTGGATTCCTTTGTTACCCGTGTGGACGAGGTATCCAATGTGATTTCCCGTCAGGAATCGGTGGAAGACGTCACGCTCCAGTATGTGGATCTGGAAAGCCACAGGAAAATGCTCAGGCAGGAGCAGGAACGGCTGCTTTCGCTGATGGAGCAAGCGGAAACCATTGAAGACATAATTACCCTGGAAAGCCGTCTTACCGAAGTCCGTTATCAGCTGGAAAGCATGGAGGCGCAGCTTCGTTCCATGGATAATCAGGTGAACTACAGCACCGTGTATCTGTACATAAACGAAGTGACGCGCCTGACTCCCCAGGAAGAAAAAGGAACCTGGGAACGGATCCGCACCGGATTTTCGGAAAATATGTACCGTGTCGGACATGGATTAAAAGAATTTGGAATCGGCTTCATAATTTCCTTGCCCGTTCTCTTCGTATTTGTTATTATCATTCTGATTATTATAATTATTTTAAGAATCATAATCCGCATTACCAGAAAGCGGGAAGAAGAGAACCGGAAAAAATACGGAACGCCGTACCGTCCCGGTCCCATGCAGCAAAACGATCCCCGTTTTGCCGTTCCCGGAAGCAGGCAGGAGCCTTTCGCACCTCCCACAGGAGGTCCGGACAACAGGAATCCGGCCCGGGAAGCCGCTCCGGCTCCCACGGCCCCGGATAAGGAAGGTAAAACGGACGTACCGGAAATCAAAAAGAATGAGGAGAAACACTAAATGGACTTAGAGGAACTGCTTTCAGCCGGCAAGCCGGTAAATGAAAAATACAAATCCGGATTTGCCACGCTGATAGGGCGCCCCAATGTGGGAAAATCCACCCTGATGAACCGTCTGGTGGGCCAGAAAATATCCATCACCTCCAACAAGCCCCAGACGACCAGGAACCGCATCCAGGCCGTATATACTTCTGACGAAGGCCAGATCGTATTTCTGGATACCCCCGGAATCAACCGCGCCAAGAACAAGCTGGGCGACTATATGCTCAAGGCCGCCGAAGGCACGCTGGGCGATGTGGACGTCATTCTCTGGCTGGTGGAGCCCACCACCTACATCGGGGCAGGGGAGCGCCACATCATAGAGCAGCTGAAGAAAACAAAGACACCCATCATCCTTGTCATCAACAAAACGGATACCGTAAAAAAAGAGGATGTGCTCCCTGCCATTGACACCTACCGCAAAGAACTGGATTTTGCGGAGGTTGTGCCTGTATCCGCCCGTTGCGGCACCAATACGGACACGCTGATTTCCTGTATTTTCAAATATCTGCCCTACGGCCAGCCCTTTTATGACGAGGATACGGTCACGGATCAGCCGGAACGCCAGATTGTGGCCGAGCTGATAAGGGAAAAGGCCCTCCGGTGCCTGAGCGAAGAAATTCCCCATGGCATTGCAGTGGCCATTGAGAGCATGAAATACCGGAAAAACATTGTGGATATCGACGCTACCATCATCTGCGAAAAGGATTCCCATAAGGGAATCATCATCGGTAAGGGCGGCCAGATGCTTAAGACAATCGGTTCCAAGGCCCGTCCGGAAATAGAGGATATGCTCCAGTGCAAGGTGAATCTCCAGCTCTGGGTCAAGGTGAAAAAGGACTGGCGCGACAGTGATTTCCTTTTGAAAAATTTTGGCTACAATCCGAAAGACGCCGAATAGAAAATCCAAAAAAGCGAACCCTAATAGAGTACTTATTGTAGTGCCTTTAGGGAGCCTGGTGCTCTCGCAAAAAACAGAAGAGGACTGGGTGAAGGATGAGCGATTTAGACAACTGGAAAAATTTTTGCGCAACAGGAAAAGTAGAGGATTATCTCAGGTACGCCGCGTCTACTGCGGAAAAAGACGAAAGGGAAGGGCGGGAAGCAGACAAGAATGCAGGAGTTGCTCACAGTGACAGGACTCATACTGAAAGCGGAACCTATCGGGGAATATGACAGAAGGGTAGTGATCCTGACGAAGGAGCGGGGCAAGATAGCCGCCTTTGCCAGAGGGGCCAGGAAACAGAACAACCGTTTTATGGCCTCCACCAATCCCTTCTCCTTCGGCGAATTCCGGCTGTATGCCGGCCGTTCCTCCTATACACTGGCGGAGACCTTCATCTCCAATTATTTTGAAGGCCTCCGCTCAGATTATGAAGGGGCCTATTACGGAATGTATTTTCTGGAAGTATGTGATTACTGCACCAGGGAAAACAACGACGAAAGGGAACTGCTGAAGCTGCTGTACCAGTCTCTGCGCGCCCTGTGTGCAAAGAACCTGGCCCACGAGCTGGTCCGCTACATATTCGAAATCAAGACGGTTGCGATCAATGGAGAGTTTCCGGGAATCCCCAATGGGGACAAACTTTTGGAGTCCACTCTGTATGCCGTATCGTATATTGTAAATTCGCCGGTTGAAAAGCTCTACACATTTACGGTCACGCCCCCGGTCCTTCAGGAACTGGGCCGGCTGGCCGCTTATTATTGCAGACAATCGCTGGATGGAAACTTTAAAAGCCTGGAGATACTCAAAAGCCTTTGACAAGTTTTGGTTGAAAATCCGGGATAGGTCGGATATAATGTTTAGGATATGGCAGACATACGGCAAAGGTTGGGAGCAAGTATGAAAAAAATGAATTTGTTCCTTCTTACCGTTCTGGGTGCGGCCCTGCTACTTTCAGGCTGTGGATCCAAAGCGGAGGAAGAGGAAACTACGACACTGGAATTAAAGAAAAACGGAGAAATCGTCCAATCCATCATAGAAGACTTCAGTGAAAGCTATTATGATCTGGATGAACTGAAATCCACTACAGAAAGCATGATTGCGGGATATAACGAAAGCGCCGGCAGCGATAATATCAAGCTGCAGTCCGCGGAAGTGACGGACGGCGTTGTCCATCTGGTAATGACCTTCAGGAAGTCGGAGGATTACACAGGCCTGTACCGTCAGGCGCTTTTCTCAGGTACGGTAAAGGATGCCTTCAATGCAGGATACGATCTTGACATTACGCTTAACAGCGTCAAAGAGGAAGGCGCGACAATAAACAAACAGGATATTCTGGACATGGGAGAGAAGCATATCGCAGTCGTAAGGGAAACCACCACGGTGAAAACCTATGGCGACATACTCTACATCAGCGATGATGTGACCATGGGACCGGATGACCGGACGGCAACGGTGACAAATGGGGAATCCCTTTCCTATATCATATTTAAATAGAAAGAAGCATAACGGATAAAGCAGGAGGAGAAAAAATGGAAAAGACAATGGAAAAAATTGTGGCTCTGGCCAAAGCGAGAGGCTTTGTATACCCCGGGTCCGAAATTTACGGAGGCCTTGCCAATACCTGGGATTACGGCAACCTGGGCGTGGAGCTGAAAAATAATGTGAAGAAGGCATGGTGGCAGAAATTTATCACCGGAAATCCTTATAATGTGGGTGTTGACTGCGCCATTCTCATGAACCCTCAGACATGGGTGGCCAGCGGCCATCTGGGCGGCTTTTCCGATCCGCTGATGGACTGTAAGGAATGCCACGAGCGTTTCCGTGCGGACAAAATCATTGAAGATTACGCTGCGGACAACGGCATAGAGCTGGACGGCTCCGTTGACGGCTGGGATCAGGAAAAAATGATGAATTTCATTAAAGAACATAACATTCCCTGCCCGAGCTGCGGCAAACATAATTTTACGGATATCCGTCAGTTTAACCTGATGTTCAAGACCTTCCAGGGCGTTACCGAGGATGCGAAGAATACGGTTTACCTTCGTCCTGAAACCGCACAGGGTATTTTTGTGAACTTCAAAAACGTACAGCGTACCTCCAGAAAGAAGATTCCCTTCGGCATCGGCCAGGTGGGCAAATCCTTCCGTAACGAAATCACTCCCGGAAACTTTACCTTCCGTACCCGTGAATTTGAGCAGATGGAGCTGGAATTCTTCTGTGAGCCCGACACTGATCTGGAATGGTTTGCTTACTGGAAGCAGTTCTGTATCGACTGGCTGCAGACCCTGGGAATCAAACCTGAAGAAATGCGTGTCCGTGACCATGATAAGGAAGAGCTTTCCTTCTATTCCAAAGCGACTACGGATATTGAGTTCCTGTTCCCCTTCGGCTGGGGCGAGCTGTGGGGCATTGCCGACAGAACGGACTACGACCTTACCCAGCATGCCAATGTTTCCGGGCAGGATCTGTCTTACTTTGACGATCAGAAGAATATCAAATATATTCCTTACGTTATCGAACCTTCCCTGGGAGCGGATCGTGTTGTGCTGGCTTTCCTTTGCGCAGCTTACGATGAGGAAGAGATCGGTGAGGGGGATGTGCGTACCGTGCTCCATTTCCATCCCGCGCTTGCTCCTGTGAAAATCGGTATCCTGCCCCTTTCCAAAAAGCTGAACGAGGGCGCTGAGAAAATTTATGAGCAGCTTTCCAAAAAGTACAACTGTGAATTCGATGACAGAGGAAACATCGGAAAGCGCTACCGCCGTCAGGATGAAATCGGTACTCCTTTCTGCGTAACCTACGATTTTGATTCCGGGGAAGATCACTGTGTAACCGTGCGTTTCCGTGATTCCATGGAACAGGAGAGGGTGGCCATCGATCAGCTGGACGCTTATTTTGCAGATAAATTCGACTTCTGATATAGAAAGACAACTGTTTTACCATTGGATAAAAGCATCCTGCAGCAGGCAGGGTGCTTTTTTGATGGACCCGGCAGCACATGTTTCCTTGCCGATTCAGCCATTTCCCTCTTCGAATCTGCGCCGGATGCCTGTCTTACGAACCGGCCATTGATATGTTCAATGAAAAAAACGGAAATCCCCCGCCTTCTGACTGAACGGAACCGACCCATGGTACAACTTTTCTGTGTACAACGGACACTGTCAGCCTTTTTAAAGAAACCGGTTACATAATAAAAACAGAAAAATCCACATAAAGCATCGCGCAAAACAACAAAATAATTTAAAAAACAGCACTTTAAATGAATGTTTTATTGGGAGCTTGAATATATTATTTATAATTTATTAAAAAAACAACAAAAATTAACGTGCGTTCCAGGAAGAACTGTGATATAATGGAAATACGAGAGCGGAACGCGTAAAAACGTTCCGCAAACCTATACCAAATATTTCGTTCAAAGGGGGAACTGATTAGATGGCAAAATGGGTTTATTCATTCAAAGAAGGTAATGCGGACATGCGCGATCTTCTTGGCGGAAAAGGAGCCAATCTGGCAGAAATGACCAATCTGGGACTTCCAATTCCGCAGGGCTTTACGGTAACAACCGAAGCCTGTACGGATTACTACAACAACGGAAAGCAGATTTCTGATGAAGTTAAGGATCAGATTTTTGCCGCGCTCGCCGAACTGGAGAAGCTCCAGAATAAGAAATTCGGCGATACCGAGAACCCACTGCTTGTATCTGTACGTTCAGGTGCCAGGGCATCTATGCCGGGCATGATGGACACCATTCTTAACCTGGGGCTGACGGATATTTCCGTGGAAGGCTTCGCAAAGAAGACCGGTAATCCCAGATTCGCGTATGATTCTTACCGGAGATTCATCCAGATGTTTTCAGATGTGGTCATGGAAGTGCCCAAATCATTGTTTGAGAGGGTTCTTGACGAGATTAAAGAAGCCAAGAGCGCTCATTTTGATACGGATTTGACCGCTGATGATCTGAAGGAAGTCATCACTCGCTTCAAAGCGATCTACAAGGACAAGATGGGCGAGGATTTCCCTCAGGATCCCAAGATCCAGCTGATGGAGGCTGTAAAGGCTGTGTTCCGCTCCTGGGACAACGAACGTGCCATCGTATACCGCCGAATGAACGATATCCCCGGCGACTGGGGAACCGCAGTTAACGTACAGTCCATGGTATTCGGAAATATGGGCGATACTTCCGGTACCGGTGTTGCATTTACCAGGAATCCTTCCACAGGGGCCAGGGGAATTTACGGAGAATACCTCATCAACGCACAGGGCGAAGATGTTGTGGCCGGAATCAGGACTCCCCAGCCCATTACCCGTCTGGAACAGGATTTGCCCGAATGCTATAAAGAATTTATTGAAATAGCCAATAAGCTGGAAAACCACTATAGGGATATGCAGGACATGGAGTTTACCATTGAAGAAGGAAAGCTTTACTTCCTGCAGACCAGAAACGGAAAGAGAACGGCACCCGCCGCTCTGCAGATTGCCTGCGATCTGGTGGACGAAGGCATGATTACCCCTGAAGAAGCTGTTCTCCGTATTGAAGCCAAGTCTCTGGACCAGCTTTTGCATCCCACCTTTGATCCGGATGCCCTGAAGGCCGGAACCGTTATCGGACAGGCTCTTCCCGCATCTCCCGGCGCCGCTGCAGGCAAGGTTTATTTTACCGCGGAAGAAGCGAAGGAAGCCCATGAAAAGGGAGAGAGGGTCATTCTTGTCCGGCTTGAGACATCACCGGAGGATATTGAAGGAATGCATGCTGCCGAAGGTATCCTTACCGTACGCGGAGGAATGACTTCCCATGCGGCTGTTGTGGCAAGAGGCATGGGCACCGCATGTATATCCGGCTGCGGTGATATTACAGTGGATGAAGAAGCTAAAGTATTCAGCCTTGGCGGCAAGACTTATCATGAAGGAGATTATATTTCTCTTGACGGTTCTACCGGTAAGATTTACGACGGCGATATCGCAACTGAAGATGCTACCATCAGCGGCAACTTCGGACGTATTATGAACTGGGCGGATTCTTTCCGTGTGCTGAAGGTAAGAACCAATGCAGATACCCCTGAGGATGCTGCCAATGCATTGAAGCTGGGCGCGGAAGGCATCGGCCTGTGCCGTACGGAGCATATGTTCTTTGATCCTGAACGTATTCCGAAGATCCGTAAGATGATCCTTTCCACCACCTGTGAAGCCAGGGAAGAAGCCCTGAATGAGCTGATTCCTTTCCAGAAGGGTGATTTCAGAGGAATTTATGAGGTAATGCAGGACAACCCTGTTACCATCCGTTTTCTGGATCCCCCGCTTCATGAATTCGTTCCCACGGAAGAAAAGGATTTTGAAGATCTTGCAAGAGATATGAACCTGACTGTAGCGGAAGTAAAGGCTACCTGTGACAGCCTGCATGAGTTCAATCCCATGATGGGGCACAGAGGCTGCCGTCTTTCCGTAACCTATCCTGAAATTGCAAGGATGCAGACCAGGGCCGTTATGGAAGCGGCAATAGAAGTAAACGAAGAAAACGGCTACCATATTGTTCCTGAAATTATGATTCCTCTTGTAGGCGATAAGAAGGAACTGAAATTCGTCAAGGATGTGGTTGTGGAAACCGCAGAGAAAGTAAAGGCGGAGAAAAATTCCGACATTAACTATCATATCGGAACTATGATTGAAATTCCCCGTGCGGCGCTTCTTGCCAACGAAATCGCAGAAGAAGCGGAGTTCTTCTCCTTTGGAACCAATGATCTGACCCAGATGACCTACGGCTTCTCCCGGGACGATGCCGGAAAGTTCCTGGTAGATTACTATAAGAGCAAAATTTACGAAGCCGATCCTTTTGCAAAACTGGATCAGAACGGCGTAGGCCAGCTGATTAAGATGGCCGCTGATAAGGGACGCAAGGTACGTCCTGATATCAAGCTGGGCATCTGCGGTGAGCATGGCGGAGATCCTTCCTCAATTGAATTCTGCCATAATATCGGCCTGAATTATGTATCCTGTTCACCGTTCCGTGTCCCGATTGCCAGACTGGCAGCTGCACAGGCTGCTATCAAAAGTAGGTAAGAGTTCTCTTTCCTTTGAATTACCGCTTGGTTTCGAGGAAGCAGCAGCCTATCGAAAGGCTAACGGACAATATGTAAGGAAAAATCAATGGCGAGATACTACCGTAAAGGTGTTTATTGACCTTGATTAGCAACTGAATTACGATAAGCGTATCATTAGAAATAGTGGTACGCTTATTTTGTCATACCTTTGAACGACTTATAACTTCTATACTATAATGAGGGCAGGAAGGACGGTAATATTTATGAGAGAAAAATTAAACCATTTATATGCCGGGAAGGGCATGCCATGCGCAGGGATGGCACGGAACATATAAAAGGCAGGACAAAATTCAAATGTCCCAAAATCAGTTTTGCCGGCGGAAGCCCGCACTGCACCTGTGAAAACCCTTGTTCCGATGCAAAATACGGCCGGACAGTGCATCTCGTCATGGATGAAAACCCAAGGCTTTTCAATGACCCGCCACGGAGCAGTGAAAAATGGAAGCTGGAATACAATGCCAGAACATCGGCGGAACGCTGTAACAAGCGTGAGAAACTGGACTACAAACTGGAAGACGGCAGATACCGTTCATCCAAGATGTGGTACTGCCGCCTCTTCTGCATCATGATGTGTCAGCATCTTGATGCGTGGAGCCTGCCAGAAACTTCCCTACAAAATCTCCTTGGGCAGGCTGCTTAATCCATAAGCAATACCATTATAAACCATGTCCGGCACAAGGTCTATTCATTGCGAAACACAAGGCCATTACTGCTACTATGTATTCTTCGGGGCTGTGGGTAAGCGAGGTCTGCCATCTCCGTTATGAAGATATCCGCAGAAAACAGATGATGATCCATGTTCCTCTGTCGAAAAACCGTCAGGACCGCTATATAATACTGAGTGAAAAAAACTGGAAATTCTTGCAGAATACTTGTACCGTTATGACCGTCTAATGGGATGGCTGTTTCCAAGTACCGTAAGGGATAGACTTTACCGAAACTATCTGCGGCGCTGGGGCTGATGAATACGATGAAAGCGCAGGTGGAGGAAATATGATCTTAGCCAAGAAGGAAATGTGGGAGGACAACCTTATTGGAGCTGGTATGGCTTTACCAGCAGGGTGGAATGGTGTGCCTGTTTTGTTTCTTGGTGTGCGGAACAATGTGGTTATATAGATGAAGGAGTGATTCCTAAATTTTCCCTATGTTCCGATGGTGTGGCATGGTTCGACCAAAGAGGACAATTTATGGATGGAAGTTATGTTCCAGCATCCGGGGACATTATTTTCTTTGATTGGGGAGTTAATGGAGATGTGGGCCATGTTGGGATTGTGGAGTATGTGCAAAATGGAAGAGTCTATACGATTGAAGGAAATAGTGGCGATATGTGCAGGAGAAGAAGTTTATGTGATAGGCAGTGATACCATTTACGGATATGGGTTGCCCGCATATTAAGTATCATACAAGATTTGACCAGTATTTCTTCATATTTGGCATGTAATTTCACAATATGTGATTTAATATATGCATGTAAGCCAAAGAAAGGAGATTTACAGTATGAAAAAAATTAAAAATTATTTACAAAAAGTTCTGGATTTCTATGCTGGTTTCTACAAATTTAATGGTTTCAGTACTTTCAAATTCTAGTAGGCGCTATAAAACCAGCCCATTTTTAGTTGTCAATGATAAAGAATTCAATCCAGATAATAGGGTGATTGCAATGCATCCTTAGTTTTGATTATTTGGAATTGGAAAACGTAAGAATACATGTTAAAACAAAAAACTGCTGTTTCATAGAACATGAAGTGTCCATGAAACAGCAGTTTTTTTATACCTATCAAATGGTTTTGCCACTAAGTTTGGAAAGTCTGGTTCCTGATGAGTATTCTGTTAGAACGCTGCAGCATGAGTTTGAAGAATTACAATTCCAGAGGCAATTGTAGCAGCAGCTGACAATCTGAATGAAAATTTCGATTACCGGGATCTTCTTTCATTATCCGAAATTTCTTTGTTTTAGCAACTTATCTGAGAAAAGTCGCATCCAATGACAAGATGATCGGTGATTACGGTATCTTCTGTGCCTTGGCATTGATTTATATGCTTCCGGTACTTGTATTCTTCTTTGTTTCACAGAAACAGTTGATGAAAGGTAATATCTCAGGAGGAAAAGGAATATGATTCGAGTTGAAAATCTTAGAAAAGAGTTTGGAAAAGATGCAATGGCATTGGTCGATATCAATCTGCAAATCAATGATTCTCCACCGAGTCATTTGGTAAATGCCTCCACAACAGGCTTTTCGTCTTTCAGCCTGCGTTTCAGCCGCTGTTCATAGGAGAGACCCTGCTCCTTATATCTCCGCTCACAACGGAACAGCTTGTCGCAATACGCCATGCCCTGCACAGCGGGCTTTGACAGGTCTTTTTCACTTCCTTTTGGAATGGCATCCAAAAAAAACCTCCGTATATGGGCATAGCAGGCACACCGTTTCACGTTTTTTAGTTTGTCATATCCCTGGAAGCCATCCACCATGTCGGGGAATACCGGTATAACAGCAGGGGCGGCAGGCCGTCCTCCCCGGAGCGCATCAGCCACACATAGGACTTGGACTGCGGCCTTTTGTACGGCTCCTTCAGCACCTGGACGGGCGTTTCATCCATCATCAGGAACTGTCTTTTCAGCAGTTCCCTATGGAAGAACTGCACGACCCACTGGAAATACAGCTGGAACACGAGGATGGTCCAGGCGGCCATGGATGCCCTGGTGATCCGTATGCCGGATCGCTTCAAATCCTGCTCCTGACGGTAGAACGGCAGGCCGAGGACAAACTTGTTCTTTAAGATATCTGACACTAACGAAGGCGTAGCATAGCTTTTTTCAATAAGCGCAGGAGCTGTTCTTCCAGCGTGAGCTTTTTCTTCCGCTGGCGGATATGCCCCCTGACAACGGTTCTTCTGCTTCTTCGATGTCCGCCACCGGGATTTCCATTCCCTCCTGAACATCGAAAAGGGAAAGCTGGTTTGGATCAATGTCCGGGCGTTTTTCAGAAGATGCGCCAAAAAGTTTCTTTCGCAGATAAGACACTTCCTCCGTGAGTTTTGCAATTGCCGCATCCTTTTCCTGAATGGTTCCAGTCAGAGGCTGCAATGGTCGTATTCAGTTGGGCGATCATGTCTGTCAGAAGGGTATTGGGCCACAGTTCGAATAATGCAATCAAACATTATGCCAGGATTGATGTAAAAAAACTGAGGCGGTACAGTCTGGTTCCGTTTGAACCGACAGGAAAATTCCAAGCCTTCCTGAACGGGAGATGCATGTGAGATGCCGGAGACATACAGGTCGGTTTTCAGTGGAGAAATCCAGCCCCATATGGCTCTCCGCAAAAGAATTAGGGTATGAGGCGTATAGGCACTATAAAAGGACGGTAAGACTGTTCGATGATTATCTATGCCGGATCGGCCGCAGTAAAAAAGAAATACCAGAACCAGTCATCGAAGACTGGATCAGGGAAGTCAGCATTGGGATTTCTGTAAATACCGCGGGACAGCATATACATCATATAAGGCAGCTGTTGTTGTATCTGACAAACTGTGGTTTCCACTGCTTTATTCCAAGGGTAGGAGAAGCGCTAAATATCAAGGTGAGTGATATTGATTTTCAAAGGAAGCTTATCTTTCTCCGCATGACTAAGAAATGTAAGCAGTGCCTGATTCCGTTTGGAGATGAACTTGCATTAAATACCTGAAATACAGCGGAGATTACTTCTCAGACGTTCTTACGAAATTTGAGGCATTTGCCGGAGAGCTGCTCCCGGAGGTGGTCTTTGATGAGTAAACGGAAAATTGGTTTTATGACTTTGTTGGAGGATTACTTTGAAACATAATGTCGCAAGAAACAGTAGATCAAAAACTGCGTGAATGGAATGAAACATGGTTTGGAAGTAATAAATCGATTGAAGCCCAAAAGGACGATGATATACCTGATTTCTTAAAAAAGAAATAAAATATTATTTGATAAGAATGTCAAAATACGCTGTAATACACAATCATTACAATGTATTTCTTGAATAATAATACATATCACCGATCATAGCCGACCTCAAGTATTTTCCTGCGGGGCCGACTTGCGGAGGGGATCCTCTGACAGAATATCCACTCTGACAATCTCCTGAGCCGGACGGCTATTCGGAACAGATGAAATAGAAGGTTCCGGAATTGCATAGCACGCTTTCTTACTAAGCCTGCTGATCCAGGTATAAAAAGTGTTTGGGTTGATTCCGTTATTCCTGCACCAGTCGCGGTCCGTCAGACCGCTCCTGCGGCACTCCAATACCAACTGGTATTGTTCTTCAGGGGTTTTCTTTGCAGCATACATATGGGTTACCTCCTTTGGGGGATTGCAAGCCTATTTGAACAGTAAAATACTTGCACTGTAACCATTATTGCATACTGGAGAGTGGATTGGAAGCCACCCTTAAATTAAGCGCTTACTCTTTTTTGGAAATTGCATTATAAAAATGCCCTCCATTCCACCATCTATAGACTAGCAAAAAATCAAGTATTATTTTGTGCATGTTTTGTCTAATGTAATTTATGGAATGAGATAGGCTTAAATTTTATAATCCGTTATAGAAACGAAAAAAAGACCAGTTCCTAAGAATTGGCCAGTTTCAAAGGTTTATTTAGTTGTAAATGACTGTGTTTCTATATAATATATGTAGTTAGATTTAAATATTACCTTTATAGAAACCAGCGTAGAACTCCATAGACTTCAGAAAATATTCAATCATTTTTTTCATGTTTTTATTTCTCCTTTCTGTTTCTTACAACTTCATCATATCGCAAAAAAGGAATAAATACTTGCCAAATGTGAAAAAGAAATAGCCAAATCTTGCAAAAGGAGGGATTTGAATGGTTTCGTTATATGAGAGAAAAAGCGAAAGTTTACATATCATTCACAAAGCGACCGAGCATTTTCCACCGCACCTTCATAGTGGAATGGAATTGGTATATGTAACCTGCGGAACGCTAGTTCTCGGAGTTGGATGTGAATTGTATTCTATGGAAAAAGGAGACTTTGCTATTGTTTTTCCTAACCTTATTCATCATTACCAGGTGTTTGGAGAAGGAAAAAATGAGGCGTTCTATTTGGCGCCGCAAATGTCAATGGCAGGTTATTTTATGGATAAACTGCAGAAGTATTGTCCTAAGAATCCAGTGATTAAAAGGGAGAATGTACATCCTGATATACGTCAGGCAATCATGAAACTTTACAAAGAAAAAATACGTAATCAAATTTTGGATCAGGCGTATATACAGATTATTTTAGCCAGAAGCATTCCTTGTCTTGAATTGGTCTTGAGAGAAACTTATGAAAGCGATGATGTTATATACCAAACGGTAAATTATATTGCTAAGAATTTTAAAGAGGAAATAACTTTAGACTCTATGGCAAAAGATTTAGGTGTGAGTAAATATGCGATATCACGTGTCTTTTCGTCCACTTTTCATACAAATTTTAATCAGTATCTGAATGAACAGAGATTAAACTATGCAGTCTCTCTCTTGGAGTATACAGACATGTCGATTACAGATATTTGTCTCGAAGCAGGATTTCAGAGTCAGAGGACATTTAATAGGGTGTTTCAAGAAAAGTTTAAAATGACTCCTAGAGAATATAAAAAAGATTTTAAAGAAAAAGAAGTCATTTACCAAATGGACGAAGAAAGTGAGGAATAGAGATGATTAACTTTAATGAAAAAAAGGTTTGAATGGGATTAGATGTAGCAGAAGACCACTTTTATACCAGTGCGCTTGCGACAGCTGCATTTTTGAAAGAACAGGCGCCTGGATGTTCTGTATATGTGATTGGAGAGGCCGGACTTTACAATGCTTTATATGAAGCAGGAATTACAATGAATGATGTGAATCCAGACTATGTAGTAGTTGGGGAAGGAATAGCTTATTCGCTGGATACACTGACAAAAGCTACGAATCTGGTACTTGCAGGTGCAAAGTTGATTGGAGCAAACAGTGATGTGTCAGGACCAATAGAGAACGGAATTTCCCCTGCATGTGGAGCGGAGGAGAAGATATGTGGGGAACCGGAAAGCGTACCGATTCGTGAAACTGATAAAACGGAACCTACAAATTGTTATGGCGAAACAAAGTTATCTATGGAAAAAATGTTTAAATGGGTGGGTAAGGCACATGGATTTAGATTTGTATCCTTGCGCTACTTTAATGCCTGTGGTGCTCATGTAAGCGGTAAAATTGGAGAAGCCCATAATCCTGAAACCCACTTGATTCCGTTGATTTTGCAGGTTCCAAATGGACAGAGAGAGGCTGTGTTAATTGCTTCCAGTGAAAAAGCAAAGAATATTCTTGGATGGAAGCCGAAGTAGTCTGAAAGAAATTATTCAAACCGCGTGGAATTGGCACCAGAGCCATCCACACGGTTACGATAATCATTAATTTAATTGTGAAGGAGTTACACTTTTCTGCAATTGCTTACGGAAGTCACTAGGAGACATTCCACTCTGCTTTTTGAAGATACGACTAAAGTAGAGTGGGTTGTCATATCCTACGATTTCTGCAATTTCCGTGACATTATAATTGGTTGATTCCAACAGTGTCTGAGCATTTGAGATGCGGAGAGAAAGAAGATATTGTGTCGGAGTTAACTGGGTATATTCTTTAAAATTGCGAATGAACCAACTGACACTCATATGATGGGTAGCAGCATATTCTTCAATACAGATTGGTTTGTTGTAATTTTCATGGAAAAATCGTAATGCAAAGTTCATTTCTTCCATAAGCGCATGGTTTTTTCCTTTTGGTTTTACGTTGATCAGGCGGTGGATCATGATGAGGAGATGTTTGAGATAATATACTAATAGCTCTTCATAGTCTTCTTTACATAATTTGAGCTCCTGTATCATTTGTGTGAAAATTCGTTTGTATTCCAACGAGGTACCTGTGTGGATGACATGCACGTCATCAGGAATTCCATATTTTCTAATGATATTTTTTACGTCATTTCCAGTGAAATGAACCCAGTATACTTCGGTATGGTCTATGCCGTAATAATAATATCTTTGTTCTTCTTTGGGACGGTAAATGACCATGTTACCGGCAGTTACAATTTCTTCCACTCCATTGAAGTAAAAGTGAGCTTTTCCAGATGCGATATAAAGAATCTGCCAGTCCAGACGACCACGGGGGCGATGGGTTGGAAGTTTAGGGCAGGTAAATAAATGGTATGTACCACAACTGCTTACGAACAGTGGTCTGCTTTTGTCCTTGAAATCCAGGAGTTTATTATGCCAATAGGCGGAATCTGTATACATGAAGTGTCACCTCTTTCTGATGAAGAATATTCTTAATAATATAGTATCATTTTGTGCATGTTTTGTCTAATAGCATTTATGGAAAAGGAGACATAATAATATTATACTAATATTAACAAGAATAAGTATGACATAAGAAAATAAAGATATGATATCTAATCGAAACTGTTAAATAACAGTGTCTAAAAAAATGCATGTAGTCAAAATCGTATCAAAAGTAAAAAATAGGATTATAAGAAAGGAATGAAATGATGATGAGATTCTATGAAAATATTCAATTTACAAGTGAGAGTAGAAAATCTCCAAGAAGTTACTATATTCCGGGCGGATGTTCTCAATACTTGTTATTAAATGGGGAATGGGAATTTGCCTATTTTAATCGAGATATCGATGTGCCAGAAAAGATTGAGCAGTGGGATACGATAACTGTTCCATCTTGCTGGCAATTGCATGGATATGAAAATCCGAACTACACAAACATTAACTATCCATATCCATGCGATCCACCTTACGTACCAACGGATAATCCTTGTGGAGTGTATGAAAGAGAATTTGAACTTGAGAAAAAATGGGGGAAAGTGTACTACCTATTTGAAGGTGTTTCTTCTTGTGCATACCTTTATATTAATGATAACTATGTTGGATTTACACAAGGAAGCCATCTACAAGCAGAATTCGATATCACAGATTATGTGAAAGAAGGAACAAATAAAGTAACTGTCAAAGTTTTAAAATGGTGTTGCGGTAGTTATTTGGAAGATCAGGATTTCTTTCGTTTTAATGGTATTTTCAGAGATACCTATATTTTGCAAAGGCCAATTGGTCATATGGAAGATGTACAAATCATTCCAAATGAAAAAACAATTCATGTCGTGACGGAAGGTATTTGCGAGGTATCTATTGCTTTTGAAGGTAAAGAGTTAGTACAAACACAGATGGAAAATGAATTTACCTATGAAGTAGAAAATCCGGTTTTATGGAATGCAGAAAAACCGGCTCTTTATGATGTGGTATTAAAGAGAAATGGAGAAGAAGTAAAGTTCCGTATTGGTATGAGAAAAATAGAAGTTTCTAGCCAATACGAATTATTAATTAACGGGGTGTCAGTCAAACTTCATGGTGTAAACCATCATGATACGCATCAATACAATGGATGGTGCCAGACAGACGAAGAACTTCGTAAAGACTTGCTCTTAATGAAGGAATTAAATATAAATTGTGTTCGTACCGCACATTATCCACCAACACCGAAATTCATGGAGATGTGTGACGAAATCGGTTTGTATGTCATTTGTGAAACCGATATTGAAACCCACGGATTCCTGCGCCGTTTACCAAATGTAGAATACCATTTTGATATGGAGTCCAATGACTGGCCTGCATCTACTTTAGAATGGCAAGGTGAACATATAGAACGTATGGAAAGAATGGTAGAAACATTCAAAAATTATGCAAGCATTATTATGTGGTCTACAGGAAATGAAAGTGGCCATGGAGTGAACCATGTAGCAATGATTCGTTGGACAAGAAGCCGTGATAACTCAAGATTGATTCACTGTGAAGATGCCTCTAGAAAAGAACAAATTCATAATGCGGACGTATATTCAAGAATGTATATCAGCTTTGAAGAGTTAGAAAAAGCAGCAGTTACAAATGATATTTGTATGCCAGTATTTTTATGTGAATATTCTCATGCAATGGGGAATGGTCCTGGGGATGTATACGAATATAATGAAATCTTTGATAAATATCCAAAATTAATCGGTGGATGTATTTGGGAATGGGCGGATCATGTTGTTATGGTAGATGGTGTTGCGAAATACGGCGGAGATTTTGAAGGAGAATTAACACATGATGGTAATTTCTGCTGTGATGGCCTTGTATTTGCAGATAGAACATTTAAAGCAGGAACTATGGAAGCAAAAGCAGCATTCCAACCAATTCGCACATCTTATGAAGAGGGAGTGCTTCGCGTATTTAATCGCCTTGATTTTTCAAATCTGAATGAATATGACTTTACATATTGGGTAGAAGTAGATGGTGTCAAGAAAGAAGAAGTAACTCTCAAGTTAGATGTGGCACCTCACGAAAGCGTAGCATTGGAAATTCCATATGAAGAAACTACTTGCCGATACGGCGTGTATTTGAATACCAGATTAACAAAGGCAGAAAAAGAATGCGCACAGACACAACATGAACTTCCATATAAAAAAGTAGAAGAAACTGTAAGGGAAAAATCACTTACATTAACAGAAGACGAGTATCATATTTACGCTTCAGGAGAAGGATTCCAATACGTATTTTCTAAACTTTACGGCGGATTCACAAGCATGATTATAGATGGGGTGGAACAATTAGCTGGAACGAGCAAAATCTCCATGTTCCGTGCAACAACAGATAATGATGCGAAGATGAGACCATTCTGGGCAAATGTGAATATCTGGCAGGGTGAAAACCTTGACTGTGCATTTACAAAAATATATGAATGTGATATTTGTGATGACAAAATTCTTCTTAAGGGATCTTTAGCAGGAATTTCTAGAAAACCAGTATTGTTATATGATATGGAAATCAAAATAACAGTAGCTGGAACGGTAGAAATTGGATTTAACGGAAAGATTAGAGAAGATGCAACATGGATGCCTAGATTAGGTATGGAATTTACTTTAACAGAACAGGCAAGTGCATTTTCTTACTATGGAAGAGGACCATGGGAAAACTACTGTGATATGTGTCACTGTGCAAGCGTTGGGACGTATAAAAGTGATGTGGATTCTGAGTATGTAAATTACGTATTCCCGCAAGAACACGGAAATCATATGAATGTAAAACGACTTACATTGGGCAATTTAGAGTTTCAATCAGAAGATGATTTTGAATGTAATGTTTCAAAATATACAATTGAAGATTTAGATCAGGCAAAACATACAGACGAGTTACATGCAGATGGAAATGTACATGTACGTATTGACTACAAGGTATCTGGTCTTGGAACAGCTTCCTGTGGACCTGATTTGTCAGAAAAATATCGTTTTTCAGAAAAAGAGGTAAGTTGCAAATTCAAGATAAAAAAACTTACAAATAAATAAAATATGAGAGGAAAGAGAGAAAATGAACGAAAAGAAGTATTTAAAATGGTATAACAAAGTCGGATATGGATCTGGCGATATCGCTGGGAACGTCGTGTATGCATTTCTTACATCGTTTGTAATGATTTATCTGACCGATACAGTTGGATTAAATGCAGGTATCGTAGGAACATTGATTGCTGTATCAAAGTTGTTTGATGGTGTAACGGATTTATTCTTTGGATCAATGATTGATAAAACAAAAAGCAGGATGGGTAAAGCAAGACCGTGGATGCTTTATGGATATTTTGGATGTGCCATTACTCTTGTAGGAATCTTCGCTATTCCAACGAGCCTTGGAAAGACAGCACAGTATGCGTGGTTCTTCATTTGTTATACATTATTAAATGCAGTATTCTACACGGCAAACAATATTGCATATTCTGCACTTACGTCTTTAGTAACTAAAAACAATAAAGAACGTGTGGAAATGGGCTCCTTCCGATTTATTTTTGCATTCTCAACAAGTCTACTAATCCAGGCTATTACAATCGGTTTTGTTGCAAAACTTGGCGGTGGAGCAGAAGCATGGAGAATGGTTGCAATTATTTATGCAATCCTTGGTGTAATCACAAATACACTTTCTGTATTCTCCGTAAAAGAGTTGTCTGATGAAGAATTGAGGGAAGATGATGAAAATGCAGATAAAGCGGCTGGTGATGAAAAATATAGTTTGATCGATGCTGCGAAGTTATTGGTTGCAAATAAGTATTATTTAATGATCTGCGCAACATACATTCTTCAACAGTTATATAGTGCGATGCTTGGTGTTGGTACATATTACATGAAATATGTCATGGGAAATGAAAACCTTTTCTCCTATTTTGCATGGGCCATTAATATCCCATTAATCATTGCACTTATTATTACTCCATCTCTTGTTTCAAAGTGGAAAGGCATGTATAAATTAAATATGTATGGTTATGCTGTTGGTACACTTGGACGTGCTTTAGTGGTAGTAGCAGCTTATATGGGAAATATTCCGTTGATGTTCCTGTTTACAGGAGTGGCGGCATTTGGTATGGGACCATGGCAGGGAGATATGAACGCTGTGATTGCAGAATGTTCTCAGTATACTTATTTTACAAAAGGAAAACGTGTGGAAGGTACAATGTACTCTTGTACATCATTAGGAGTAAAACTTGGTGGTGGTCTTGGCGTTGCTATTCAGGGATGGTTATTAGAACTTGCTGGATATAAAGGAACATTAGCTGTTCAGCCGGATTCTGCAATTAACATGTTACATATTATGTATTTATGGTTGCCAGTAATTATTACACTTTTAATTACATTCATTATGTCTAAAATGAAAGTGGAAAAGGCAAATGCAGAATTAAGAGAGGCAAGAAAAGCTTAATGTCAGTTGACAATGAAGAATGTTTAGCTATCTGAGTTGTTTATGAATAGGTGAAAAATAAAATATTATTTATATGAATGTCACAGGTTTTTTTAATCTGTGGCGTTCGTGCTTTTTGGAGAAATTCCAAGTAATAGAGTGAAATTCAAAATAAAAATCGTAAGCGCTTAAAATCCGGGGTAATTCACCCCGGAATAAATCTATACATTAAATCAGAATAAAATTTACCTGCATACTTCCTGAACATTGGCCGACCACGGCGCAAGTTTCTCTAAATCTTCGTCGGATGATCTGTAGTCAGGCCGCTGCTCCAGGACGTACTTCATATACTTATACGGATCCAGACCATGAAGTTTTGCCATCTCCACGACCATATAGATGCCCATGCTGGCCTCCGCTCCGTTCACTGTGTCGGAGAACAGCCAATTCTTTCTGCCAACTACCACCGGGCGGATCCAGCGCCTTTCGGCGCTGTTTGAATTTTCATAAGCTGTACAAAAATGATCGGTTAGGTTATAATAAGCATATTGTCTGTCATTTATACTCAACAAATACATACATGGAAAGGCGAAATACCATTCGCTTTTGGAGAAGATCATGAAAGAGGACAGGAACCTGAAAAAACAGATTATCGTAGCGGCAGGAATCCTTACAGCACTTGTTTGCGGTGCAGAGGCTCTTGTGCGCTGGGATATATCCTGACGAATTTATACCTGTATTTGAACAAAACGGTTTTATTACTGATTTGGATATGTATATGCTGGAGGAAGCCTGTCCTTTTTGAACCGGCTTGAGAAAAACGGGTATGCCGATATCTGTATTTCGGTCAATCAGTCAAGAATCATGAAGGCTCTTGTCCGGGAACTGCATAAGATGGGCTTTGCCGTTTCCATGGATGATTTCGGAAGCGGATATTCTTCTTTGAACATTTTAAAGGAGCTGGATTTTGACGAACTGAAGCTGGACAGAGTTTCCCTTTCCGACACGGCTGAGAAGGAAAAGCGGGATATCATTATGAAAAATATCATCACTTTGGCGCGGGAGCTTCAGATTACTACGGTAACGGAAGGTATGGAGGATGCGGACCAGGCGGAATTCATACATTCCATACACTGCGATATCGGTCAGGGCTATTATTTTGCAAAACCCATGCCGGAAGATGCTTTTGAACTGTTTATAGCGAGAAAAACGGAAGAATAGAGGAGAAACGCAATGAAGATATCATTACAGAAATCAGCGAGCATCTCCAGGAAGAACGCATGTGTGCATATGAACTGGAAAAAAACAGAGAGGAACTGGTAAAAACTGCAAAGGCCGCCATCAAAAAGGAACAATCCATGGAGGAGGCGCTGGGATGTCCGCCGGAGGAATATGCCCGGAAAAAAGCCAGTAATATGGAAGAGTATCAGACCGTCTGTGAAAGGTATATTTTTACATTAGAGCGTGCGGTACAGGTATTTTGCTGTTATCATCTGCTTCTTGTTGCAGTGGTGGCAGTTTCAGCGTTGTCAGGCGGGGAGGATGCGGTGCTGCTTATCCCCATTTCCCTGACCTATGTGCTTGAACTGGCTGTCATTCCCCTGGTTGCATGGTTTTTATCCAAATATTTCTACCAAAGGCTGTTCCATATGAGACAGAAGCTTTTCCAGATACTGGTATACGGAGGCTGGCTTCTTCTGACACTCCTAATCAATGCGCTGATTCCCGGCAGCCATGGATTCAGGGTAAACCTGCTGGTGTTTCTCTTTGTAAATGCCGCTGCTTATCTGATAGTGCGCGACCTGAGAGAACTGCATTTTAAGAAATATACTTGGTAAATAAATATGAAAATTTTATTAGTAATCGATCAATATGACAGAGGAAATAACGGAACCACAATGACTGCCCAGCGCCTGGCGCACACGCTGAATGCACACGGACATGAGGTCAGAGTGGTCAGTACAGGAAATTCCGGCAATGGGAAGTACCTGGTGAAGGAATATTTTCTGCCGCCTATCGTACACCATATCGTAACAAAGCAGGGAATGGTCTTTGCCAAGCCGGACGAAGAGGTGCTTAAGGAAGCCATTGGCTGGGCGGATCTGGTGCATTTCCTGCTTCCCTTCTGGCTCGGCATAAGGGGGCTGCATATCGCTCAGGAAATGGGCGTGCCCCATACCGCCGCATTCCATGTGCAGCCGGAAAACATTACCTATACGCTGCATCTGGGCCGCCAGAAGAATGTGAATGCCTGGCTGTACCGTTTTTTCTGGGACAATTTTTATAAGAATTTCCGCCATATCCATTGCCCCAGTACATTTATAGCGGAGGAATTGAAGGCGAATCACTATACTGCAAAGCTTCATGTGATTTCCAATGGTGTGGATCCGGACTTTGTTTACCGGAAAAAGAAGAAATCAGATAAGCTTAAGGATAAATTCATTGTGCTCATGATCGGCAGGCTTTCCAATGAAAAACGGCAGGATGTGCTGATTGACGCCATCGCCAAATCCCGATATGAATCACGTATTCAGCTGGTGCTTGCAGGACAGGGGCTGAAATACGGAAGCTACCGCCTGCGTTCCCAGAAGCTGACCAATAAACCAGTCATGCGGTTCTTCTCCCATGAACAGCTGGTGAACCTGCTTTCCGAAACGGATGTGTATGTCCATGCGGCGGATGCGGAAATTGAGGCTATCTCCTGTATTGAGGCATTTTCCAGCGGCATCGTCCCGGTAATCGCCAACAGTCCCAAATCGGCCACTCCGCAGTTTGCCCTGGATGAAAGAAGCCTGTTCCAGGCCGGCAGCAGCGACGATCTTGCCGCAAAGATCGATTACTGGCTGAGTGAACCTGCAGAGCGCGCGCGTATGGAAGTAGAATACAGCGAACATGGAAAGAATTTCGCTCTGGATGGCTGTGTCCGGCAAATGGAGCAGATGTTTGAAGAGGAACTGAGAGACTTTCACAGGGAAAACCGGCGGATTGAAAACTGCAGGAAATTCACGCAGGAAGGCAAGAGCAGGGACGGTGTCGTATATGAAGAAAAGCATCTGATTAAGATGTGGACGCCCTTACATTTCAAGGTGCGGAGAAATTATAACTTTTTTCCTGCAAATCCTCTGTTTATCCTGGGCGGAGGGCTGATACGCCTTATCATTTACCTGCTGGTAGCGCTGATAATCAAACCTATCTGGGGGCTGAAAATAGAAGGAAAGGAAAATCTGAAGGCCATAAAGGGCGGGGCTGTCACCGTATGCAATCATGTGCATCTGTTGGATTGCATCATGGTTTCCTATGTGCTGCGCAGCCGTAATGTATGTTTCCCCACGCTGGAATCCAACTTCCGGATACCGCTGATACGCCATATTATACGTCTGCTGGGCGCTATTCCAATTCCGGAGAGCAAGCAGGGTTTCAAACGCTTTATGGAGGCGACGAGGAAATGGGTGCAGAACGGAAACCTGCTCCATTATTATCCGGAGGTGGTGCTGCATCCTTATTATCAGGGAATCCGCGGATTCAAACGGGGAGCCTTCCTTACCGCCTGTGAAACCGGCGTGCCGGTACTTCCCATGGTGATTTCCTACAGACAGCCCGGCGGTCTGATTGGTATCCTGAAGCGCAGGCCCTGCCTTACCCTGAAAATACTCCCTCCGGTGTATCCTGCCGAAAGTGCCAACAAACGGCAGCAGACCGTGGAACTGATGGATACCGTATATGACAGAATGAACACTGCCTATTGGAATTAGAGGAGAAAACCGCGGAGAAAATTCGCGGAAGACCAAAACTCTCTGCCGGAGAATGCCTGTATATTCAAACTGGAGGTAACAGAACTGACTTGCAGGGAAAACAGATAAAATGACCATCAAAAAAAGTCCTTCAATGCGAAAGCACTGAAAGACTTTTTGTTTTTTCTGTTTCCATACTCCATGGAGCCTTCAGAAGGTTATTCCGCAGCCGGGGTTCCGTCCTCACCGCCTTCGGCACCGGTATCACCCGTCTGCGTTCCCCCTTCTTCGGCATCCTCTTTAAAGCCAGGCGCATCGTTTTCCGTAGTAATAACTATGGAATCATCCGTAGGCATCTCTCCCTGCAGAATCTCTGAGATATAATTGATCCGCTTTATTGCTCTGTTATAATATTCAGCGGCGGCAGCGGCCACATTTTCGTTATATTCTTCTCCGCCATAGGCTTCCCGGTACAGGCTTGCCGCCTGGGACATATTGTCCCCTGCCTCATCAGCGAGGTTCTCTATTGCGGAAAACTGCCTGGGCACCTCAATTTCCGCCAGCGTATTGAATTCCGCCGCCAGATCGTCAAGCGCGGTAAGCATATCCTCCATCGCGGTATCAGATTCCGGATCAATATTATTAAGCACATCAAAGGTTTCGTTCGCCTGTTGGGTAAAATTTTCCATTTCCGTATGAAATTTATCCAGCTCCGCATTCTTTCCGCAGCCCGCAAGCAGTGCGGCAGCCAGAAACGCGGCGGCCAGAAGGCCTGTCTTTCCTGTTTTTATCATCACTATCGTACCTTTCCGGTTATGTTCCTATTCAACTTACCATATTCCGCGCCTGAAATCAAGGGTATGATAAAGGCGGAGAAGGTGAGTTACTGTTCACTCAGTACTGTGCATTTACTGCACAGTACGTAAGAAAGTGATTCAAGAGTGCATAAATCCCATCGCCGCAGGCGATTTTTAATGGATTTATGCAGTTACTGGTCACGGAGTGAACAGTAACGAAGGTGACGCTTTTCTTTTGTTTATTTTCATGTTAGAATGTTACATATTTGTAAATGGAGAAAAAAAGGATGACAAAACAGGAATTCAGAGATTTTGTAAAGGAAAAAATGGTTTTTCTGGACGGTGCCACAGGCTCCAACCTTATCACGAGAGGCATGCCCGCCGGGGTCTGTCCGGAAAAATGGATAATGGAAAATGAAGATGTCCTCATTGGCCTGCAGAAGGAATATGTGGAAGCGGGGACTGATATTTTATATGCGCCGACATTTACGGCCAACCGGTGCAAGCTCAGGGAATACGGCATGGAGGAGCAGATACGGCAGGTGAACCATAAACTGGTAGCTGTTTCCAGAAAAGCTGCGTCCGGCAGGGCGCTGGTTGCCGGAGATCTGACCATGACCGGCGAACAGCTGGCCCCCATAGGAAGCATGGAGCTGGAAGAGCTGATTGCAGTTTACAAAGAACAGATAATCCTTCTGGAAGAGGCCGGCGTGGATCTGCTTGTTGTGGAAACCATGATGAGCCTGCAGGAATCCAGGGCCGCCCTTATCGCCGCCAAAGAGACCTGCCCGGATCTTCCGGTCATGGTCACCATGACCTTTGAAGGCGACGGAAGGAGCCTGTACGGTACGGACGCGGCAACTGCCGCTGTGGTGCTGGAAAGCCTGGGAGCCGATGCGATAGGCGCGAACTGCTCCACAGGCCCCGGCCAGATGGCCCGGATCATACGCAGTATGGCTTCCGTGACCAGGGTTCCCGTGATTGCCAAGCCCAATGCAGGACTCCCTTCCCTGGATGCGGAGGGAAAGACGGTCTACAGCATGCAGGCGGAGGAATTTGCAGGGGAAATGCGGGATGTATGTGAAGCCGGCGCTTCCATTATCGGCGGCTGCTGCGGAACGACACCCGCGCATATCGCCGCCCTGCATAAAGCTTTCCATGCCGTAAAGCCGGCCGGGACCGGCCGCCGGCCGGAAGGAACCCGCTTCCTGGCCTCCGAACGCAGGACGGTTGCCTTCGGGCTGGAGGATCCCTTTCTTATCATAGGAGAACGAATTAATCCTACCGGCAAAAAAATGCTTCAGGCCGAGCTCCGTGAGGGCAGCTTTGAAATGGTAACCAGGTTTGCTCAGGAACAGGAGGAGGGCGGCGCTTCCATTCTCGATGTCAACATGGGCATGAGCGGTATTGACGAAAAGGAAATGATGCTGAAAGCCATGGAGGAGGTGGCGGGAGTCAGCCAGCTGCCTCTTTCCATCGATTCCAGCCATATTGACGTAATAGAAGCTGCGCTGCGCCGTTATCCCGGACGGGCGCTTATCAATTCCATTTCCCTGGAAACGGAAAAGTTCGAAAAGCTGATTCCCATTGCAAAAAAATACGGCGCCATGTTTATCCTTCTTCCTTTATCCGACGCGGGACTCCCCGAAAGCCTGCAGGAGAAGAAGGACATTATCGGTAAAATTCTGGAGCGGGCCATTGACTGTGGACTTACGAAGGAAGATATCATTGTGGATGGCCTGGTCACAACGGTAGGAGCCAATCCCAATGCGGCGCTGGAAACCTTGGAAACCATCCGCTACTGCAGGGAAAAACAGCTGGCGACCGTATGCGGGCTTTCCAATATATCTTTCGGCCTGCCTCAGAGAGCCTATGTAAACAGCGTCTTTCTGACGATGGCAATCCAGGCAGGGCTTACCATGGCGATTGCCAATCCTTCTTCGGAGCTGCTTGTTGCCAGCGCTTTTGCATCGGATATGCTTCTTCACAAGGAAGGCAGCGATCTGCGTTATATCGAGTACGCGGCCTCCTGCACAGGCGTCAGCGCCCAGGCAGCGCCCGCAAAGGCCGTCTCAAAGGCAGCAAAAGCGGCGCAGCCCGCAGAAGCTTCCCCCTCCTCCGATGTCTATAACGCAGTTCTTAAAGGAAACCGGAGCGGCATCGGGCAGATTACCCGCCGGGCGCTGGATGCAGGGCTTCCGGCTAAGGAACTGCTGGATAACTGCCTGATCCCTGCCATCAATCAGGTAGGAGAGCTTTTCGATAAGGGAAAATATTTCCTGCCGCAGCTGATTTCCAGCGCGGAAGCCATGAAGCTGTCAATAGGCATTCTCGAGCCCCTGCTTTCGGCGGGAGGCTCGCGGGAGCAGATGCCTGTTGTGGTCATAGCCACGGTGGAAGGCGATATCCATGACATCGGCAAGAATCTGGTGGCTCTCATGCTTAAAAATTACGGCTTTCAGGTCATTGACCTGGGCAAGGATGTTCCCAAGGAAACCATCGTCCGCGCCGCCAGGGAAAATCACGCCTCCATTATCGGCCTGTCAGCGCTGATGACCACCACGATGCAGGAAATGAGACACGTGATAGAGCTGGCCCGTGCAGAAGGCCTGGATGCCAAAATCATTATCGGCGGCGCGGTCATTACGCAGGAATATGCGGACGAAATCCATGCAGACGGTTATGCCCGGGACGCCGCGGATGCGGTGAGACTGGCCAGACGCCTTCTGGGTATCCGGGAGGGAATGGGAGGCACCTATGGAAATGAATGAAAAAGAGGCAGTAAGGGAGCCGGAGGAACCAAAGGAAGAGCTGTGGGATGATCTTCCCCATGACAGCCAGCATGACGAGCTCTGGGAGGCTGACGGAACTGAGCTGGCCGTGAGGCAGCTGATGGAGCAGCTGAAGGAATCCGATGAAAAACGGACGGCCTTACAGAAAAAGCAGCTGTTTTTCACCCGCATATTTGCGGTTTCCAATCTGGTTCTGGCAGCGCTTGTCCTCATATTTGTGGCCTGTGTGCTTCCCGGGCTGACCAGGGCGCTGGAGCAGGCCTCAGGAACTCTGGAGCAGGCCTCGACGGCGCTGACCATGGCGGAGGATGCGCTGGATGAACTGGGGGATGTGGCCGACAATGTCAATTCCCTGGTGGATTCCAGCAGCCTGGCAGTGGAGCAGACCATGAAGAAGGTAGACCAGATGGACATTGAAAGCCTGAATGAGGCAATTTCCGATTTGAATGATGTCATAGCTCCGCTGGCGGAGTTTTTCGGCAAATTTAGAAAATAATGGAGGGATAGAAGATGAATGGTGCGGATGCGATAGTAAAGTGTCTGGAGTTGGAAGGGATAAAGGAAGTATTTGGTTATCCCGGTGTGGCAATCTGTCCTTTTTATAACAGCATTCTGGATTCTGAAATCAGTACTGTTTTAATCAGGACGGAACAGAATGCGGCCCATGCGGCAAGCGGCCTGGCGCGAGTGACCGGCCAGGTGGGCGTATGCGCCGTGACCTCAGGCCCCGGGGCGACCAATCTGATCACCGGCATTGCAACAGCCTTTGCAGACAGCATTCCCCTGGTCTGCATTACCGGACAGGTGAACAGCGAGCTGCTTGGCAGCGATGTGTTCCAGGAGGCCGATATTACGGGCGCGGCGGAATCCTTTGTAAAATACAGCTACCTTGTCCGGGATGTGAATGATATTCCCAGAATTTTCAAGGAAGCCTTTTATGTGGCAAATACCGGAAGAAAGGGGCCTGTCCTCATCGACGTCCCCATTGATATCCAGAATGCCCAAATCTCCAAATTCCGTTATCCGGATGAAGTTAATATGAGAACCTACAAGCCTACGGTCAAGGGCCATGCGGTGCAGATCAAGAAGGTTATCCGTGAGCTGGAAAAGGCAAAACGCCCTCTGATCTATGCCGGCGGCGGTGTTACCCTCAGCGGCGCCTGCGAAGAGCTTCGCAGATTCTCCGAAAAGTTCCGGATCCCCGTGGTTTCCACCATGATGGGCATCGGCGTTATGCCCACGGAGCATCCCATGTATTTCGGCATGGTGGGAAATAACGGAAAATCCTATGCCAACCGCGCCATGAATGAATCGGACCTGCTCATTATGGTAGGCGCCCGTGTGGCGGACCGTTCCGTGAACCAGCCCGACCTGATCACCCATGACAAGGTTCTGGTACATATTGATGTTGATCCGGCTGAAATCGGCAAAAATGCCGGTCCCACCATTCCATTGGTAGGAGATGCCAGATACATTTTTGAAGATTTTGAAAAACAGGAAATTGACTGCGAGCATGAAGAATGGCTCCATACCCTGGAGGGCTACAAAAGCAGCATGAAGCAGTTTCGGAAGCCCAATCCGGACTATGTGGATCCGGAAGCGCTGATTCACCGCATTTCAGAAAAAATGAAGCCTGACGGCGTCTATGTGGCTGATGTTGGGCAGAACCAGATCTGGTCCTGCGCTTTCCATGTGGTCAGGGAAGGCCGTTTCCTCACCTCCGGCGGCATGGGCACCATGGGTTATTCCATTCCGGCCGCCATGGGCGCAAAGCTGGGCGACATGAGCAAGCAGGTAATCGCCGTATGCGGCGACGGCTCCTTCCAGATGTCCATGATGGAGCTGGCAACCATCCAGCAGTACCATATCCCGGTGAAAATAGTGGTCCTTCGCAACAACTATCTGGGCATGGTAAGGGAATATCAGCATTACTCCTATAAAGACAGGTACTCGGTAGTTGACATTGCGGGAACGCCCCATCTGGATAAGCTGGCGGAGGCCTACGATATTCCTTTTATCAGGGTCAGCCGCAATGAAGAAATTGACGGGGCGCTGGACGCCTTCCTGAAAGATGACTGCTCTTATCTTATGGAATGCATGATAGACCCGATGGATCTGGTAAAATAATCATGGAGGTGGCGGAATGAAAAAAATATACTCTGTTCTTGTTGAAAACAGATCCGGTGTCCTGTGCAAGGTAGCGGGCCTGTTTTCCAGAAGATGCTTTAATATCAATTCCCTTGCGGTAGGAGAAACGGATGACCCGGCTGTATCCTGCATGACAATTGTCAGCAGCGGCGACCAGCGGACCATTGAACAGATCGAGAAGCAGCTGAATAAAAAGCTGGATGTCATCAAGGTAAAGACCTTTGACGAAACGTCCAGCATCAGCCGCGAACTGATGCTTGTCAAGGTAAAGTACAACCGCAACAACCGTAAGGATATTATGGAAAACTGCGCTATCATGCATGCGTCCATCGTGGACATGTCCAAGCACATGATGCTTATCCAGATATGCGACACCCCGGAAAGAGTGCAGCTCTTCCTCACAATGCTCCAGTCCATCAGCATCGTGGAGGTAGCCCGCACCGGAACCCTGGCCCTTCCCAAATGCCTGGAAAACGATATTTAAAACAGCGTTCCGTACACATAGTATATCGTTGCTTGTATAACGTATTTTTCAGTATTTTAATATAACCATAACCTGAGGTTATAAAAAGTATGACTGACTATCATACGTTGACAAGGGTTGGAAATGTTGCTAGAATAATTTGAAAAGACAGCACCGGACGGGTCTTCGGGCCTTCGGACAAAGAGGGGCGTGGTACATAAAATGCGTAAAAAAGTGTTTCAGCTGCTTGTAGATAATACATCGGGTGTTCTGAGCCGGATATCCGGCCTGTTCTCCAGACGCGGCTACAATATTGAGAGCATAACGGCAGGTGAAACTGCCGATCCCAGAATTACCAGAATCACCATTGTCGCCAAAGGCGATGATGAGATCCTGGAACAGATCGAGAAGCAGGTTTCCAAGCTGGTGGATGTACGGGACATCAGGGAACTGAAGCCTGAAGAAAGCGTTTACCGCGAGCTTGCATTGATAAAGGTCAAGGTCAGCGCCGAAAAGCGGCAGGACGTCATAGCCATCACCAACATATTCCGCGCCAACATTATCGACGTGGGCCAGGAAAGCCTGATTGTGGAGATCACAGGCAACCAGAGCAAGGTGGACGCCTGCATCAATCTTCTGAGCAATTACGAAATCCTGGAGCTGGCAAGAACAGGCATCGCAGGCCTGGGACGCGGAACCGGGAATGTGGTTTACCTGGAAGATTACTGCTCCATCGTCTGATTTTATGTTTTAACAGTCCCTTCCGCCGGATGGCGGAGAAATTACCGGACAGCAACACTCAATACCGGACGCGCTGCGCCCGAAGCATAACAGGACTCTGAGGTACAGCCATCGCTGCGGCCTTTCAGTTATATAGTCATTCAAACAAAATGGAGGAAAGAAAAATGGCAAAGATTTATTATCAGGAAGATTGTGACCTGTCTTTATTGCAGGATAAAACAATCGCAGTAATCGGTTACGGCAGCCAGGGCCATGCACATGCCCTGAATCTGAAGGAGTCTGGCTGTAACGTCATTGTAGGACTTTATGAAGGTTCCAGATCCTGGGCGAAAGCAGAGGCACAGGGACTTACCGTATATACAGCTGCAGAAGCTGCAAAGAAAGCCGACATCATCATGATCCTGATCAACGATGAGAAGCAGGGCGCACTTTACAAAGAATCCATCGAACCCAACTTAAGACCCGGCATGATGCTTATGTTCGCACATGGTTTTGCCATCCACTTCGGACAGATTAAGCCTCCGGCAGATATTGACGTTGCCATGATCGCACCCAAGGGACCCGGACATACCGTAAGAAGCGAATACCAGGCCGGAAAAGGCGTTCCCTGCCTGATCGCAGTACAGCAGGATGCCACAGGAAAGGCACATGACCTGGCACTGGCATACGCACTGGGAATCGGCGGAGCAAGAGCCGGCGTTCTCCAGACCACCTTCCGTGAAGAGACCGAAACCGACCTGTTCGGCGAGCAGGCAGTGCTGTGCGGCGGCGTATGCGCGCTGATGAAAGCAGGCTTCGAAACACTGGTAGAAGCAGGCTACGAACCCGAAAGCGCATACTTCGAATGCATCCATGAAATGAAGCTGATCGTTGACCTGATCTACGAAAGCGGCTTTGCCGGAATGAGATATTCCATCTCCAACACCGCAGAATACGGCGACTACATCACCGGCCCCAAGATTGTAACAGAAGACACCAAGAAAGCCATGAAGAAAGTCCTTTCCGACATCCAGGACGGCTCCTTCGCAAAAGAATGGCTCCTTGAGAACCAGGTAGGCTGCCCTCACTTCAACGCCATGAAGAAAAAAGAAGCCTCCCACCAGCTCGAAAAAACCGGTGCAGAACTCCGCAAACTCTACAGCTGGAACGACACCAACAAACTGATCGAAAACTAAAACCCCGTAAACAATCCCCCTCTTTCGGGCCGGATTTGCTTACATAATAACATTTACACACAAAAAGAGACTGCGGTTAGATACATTCCCCAGTCTCTTTTTTGATCTAATCATAACTTCCCATTTCCTTCACAGCATTCCATGTAGAAATCCATGAACTTCACGGCAGTAGACGAAAAGGCCGCATTTTTTATGTAGGCAAACCCTACCTTCCTGACAGGCACGGATACCGGCATCGCCAGCCGTATCAGCCTTCCGCTTTCCAGCTCCTCCCGCACAAAGCTTTCAATGACACAGGCGATTCCCAAATCGATTTTTGCAAAATCAATCAGAAGATCCATGGAGGTCACTTCCAGTATCTGCGCCGCGCTGATTCCTTCACTGAACAGATACTTGTCCATATACTGTCGGGTAATATTTTCCTTGTCAAGAAGCATCAGCGTCGCGTGGGAAATCAAATCCCCTGCCGACGGCTTTCCGGGAAAAGATACCCTTTTGCACAGGTTTTCCAGATAACGCCTTGTGCAGACAAAAATATCTTCAATTTCCTGCACCGGATAAAAAACAAGCTTTTCCATCCGCTCATTTTCCCCGATAAGCCCGATATCCACAGTCCCTTTTTCCAACGCCTCCATGGTCTGATAAGTGGACTGGCAGGAAATGGAGATCTGGATATGCGGATTTTCCCTGGTAAAACGGCTGAGATAGGGAAGCAGTACATATTTGCACAAAGTTGAGCTTACGCCGATGGAAAGATGGCCCATTCCCAGCTCCTGCACCTTTCGCAGCTGTTCCTCCCCCTGACAGATGGCGTCGAAGGCGCTTTCCACCTGCCGGAAAAGGATTTCCCCTGTTTCCGTCAGCCTGACCCCTCTGGAGGAACGCAGAAACAGAGTGGTGTTCAGATTCTGCTCCAGACGGGAAATCGCTTTGCTGATGGCCGGCTGGCTGATAAAAAGCTGCCGTGCCGCCCCGGATATATTCCGGCATTTGGCCACCGTATAAAAAATATGGTATAAATTCAGATTCTGTTCCATTGAACCAACTCCTATAACTACACTGTATTTTATGATATTATACTATAACTTGTAATTATAGTAAACATGAAAGAAAAGTATTTTCCCTGAGGCCAGGGTTATGATACACTAAATTTATCGAACGGCCCGGGAGCGGCCTGTACAGATGCTGGCAAAACAGCGGAAACGGAGGAAAGAAAAATTATGGGAATGACAATGACACAGAAGATTCTGGCAGCCCATGCCGGCCTGGAAAGAGTGGAAGCGGGCCAGCTGATCGAGGCGGATCTGGATCTGGTGCTTGGCAATGATATTACCAGTCCCGTAGCTATTAAGGAAATGGAAAAAATGAAGGTGGACGGCGTTTTTGACAAAGACAAAATCGCTTTGGTACCGGATCATTTTGTACCCAACAAGGATATCAAATCAGCGGAACACTGCAAATGCGTCAGGGAATTTGCTTACCGCAACCAGATTACCAATTATTTTGAAGTGGGGGAAATGGGAATTGAACACGCCCTTCTTCCGGAAAAAGGCCTGGTAGTGGCTGGTGACGTAGTTATTGGCGCGGACTCCCATACCTGTACCTACGGCGCGCTGGGCGCATTTTCCACAGGCGTGGGAAGCACGGACATGGCTGCCGGCATGGCCAAAGGAAAAGCATGGTTCAAGGTGCCCGGAGCCATCCGTTTTAACCTCACCGGAAAGCTTTCCCAATGGGTGAGCGGCAAGGATGTGATTTTACATATTATAGGTATGATCGGCGTGGACGGCGCTCTTTACAAATCCATGGAATTTGTGGGAGACGGAATTGCCAGCCTGACCATGGATGACCGTTTTACCATTGCCAATATGGCTATTGAAGCCGGCGGAAAGAACGGTATTTTCCCGGTGGATGATCAGGCGCTGCTTTATATGAAAGAGCACTCCATGAAGACACCGGTGGTTTATGAAGCGGATGAAGATGCCGTTTATGATGAGGAATATACCATCGACTTAAGTGCTCTGCGCCCGACTATCGCATTCCCTCATCTGCCTGAAAACACGAAAACCATCGACGAGATCACAGAGGATGTGAAAATAGATCAGGTAGTTATCGGTTCCTGCACCAACGGACGTATCGGCGACCTGCGCTGTGCCGCAGAGGTCCTTAAGGGCCGCCATGTGGCTTCCGGCATGCGCTGCATCATCATTCCCGCCACACAGGCTATTTATCTTCAGGCGATGGAAGAGGGCCTTCTGAAAATATTCATCGAAGCGGGCGCGGTTGTGAGCACACCTACCTGTGGTCCCTGCCTTGGAGGCTATATGGGAATCCTGGCAGCCGGTGAAAGATGCGTATCCACCACCAACCGAAATTTCGTGGGACGTATGGGCCATGTGGGTTCCGAGGTTTATCTGGCAAGCCCCGCCGTAGCTGCGGCAAGCGCTGTGACAGGAAAGATTTCCTGCCCCTGCCAGCTGTAAAGTAAGCAAAGGAGATTAGAGAAATGAAAAATGCAAAAGGAACCGTATTCAAATACGGCGATAATGTAGATACCGATGTAATCATTCCTGCCCGTTACCTGAATTCCTCCGATCCGGCGGAGCTGGCTACGCATTGTATGGAAGACATCGATAAGGATTTTATTAAAAATGTGAAAAAAGGCGATATCATTGTTGCGGAAAAGAACTTCGGCTGCGGCTCTTCCAGGGAGCATGCCCCGATAGCCATTAAAGCGGCGGGCGTAAGCTGCGTTATCGCAGAAACCTTTGCCCGTATTTTCTACAGGAATGCCATTAATATCGGCCTTCCCATCATTGAATGCCCGGAAGCCTCCAAAGCGATTGAGGCAGGAGATGAAGTAGAGGTGGATTTTGATTCCGGCGTCATCACGGATGTGACAAAGGGAACCTCCTACCAGGGGCAGGCCTTCCCTGAATTCATGCAGAAAATTATAGATGCGGAAGGACTTGTCAATTATATCAATAACAAGCAGTAAAAAGAAGCGGAGAGGGTTTCGCAGGAGACGTTTCTGCCGCCATCATAAAAGGAGCGCAGCCGGCCGGTGGGCCGAAGCTGCGCTCCTTCTATGTCCGGGAAAATAGCAGTCTGTTATAGGAAACGGCATTTCCGGACGGATTTCAGTTTTTCTTTTCCTCTCCATAATAGAGAATTCCCAGTGCTCCGGGACCGGCGTGCGTTCCGATGCTGGGACTGATATCATTAATAATAATATTCTCGATCCCGGTCAGTTCCTTTACGAATTCCGCCGCCAGTCCGGCGTCCTCCGGGCAGTTTCCATGGACGATGCCTACAGGAACCGTGCGGTCGGGCGCATCACCCAGGGTTTTTGCCACGCGCTCCGCCAGGGTACGGATGGATTTTTTCCTGCCGCGGGTAGTCCCATCGGAAACCAGGGTCCCTTCCCTGCCCACATAAAGGAAGGGCTTCAGGTTCAGCGCGGTTCCCACTGCGGCAGCGGCACCGGAGATTCTGCCGCCTCTTTTTAAATGAAACAGATCATCCACGGTAAACTGCACATGCAGATGCTTCTTATATTCCTCCAGATAAGCCGCGTTTTCCTCCAGAGTCTTTCCTTCCTTCCGCAGCTGATTTGCCTTAATTACAAGAATGGTTTCCGCCAGGGAAACATTCAGGGAATCCAGAACCACAATTTTGCGGTCAGGATATTCTTCACACAGCTCCTGGGCGGTTACATAAACATTGTTGTAGCTGCCGCTCAATGCGGAGGAAAAGGCAATATGCAGGATGTCATTGCCGTCTTTCAAAATACGTTCGAATTTTTCCCGGATCACCGCCGGATTATTGGCCATGGAAGAGGGCAGCTCTCCTTTTTTCATGCGTTCATAAAATTCTGCCGGAGGCATATGTTTTTCATCGCCGTATACCTCTTCCCCAAAGGCATAATACTGCGGGATGATGACGGTCTGAAACTTTTCCGCGTAGGAAACAGGTAAATCGGAATTGGAATCAGTGGTAATTTCATACTTCTGCATGGGTAAACCCCTCCTGTTATCTTTCTGGCAGCTGTTTTTAACGATACAGTTACCTTTGATTTTCAAAAGCTTTGAATTTCAAAACACAGTAATTATAGCTTTTTCCGGCGATTCTGTCAATGCACGCATTTGTCGCAGTTCAGTCCTTTACAGCTACCGCAATTTTTTCAATGACTTTTATGACAAGATGGTGTAAAATAGGAAGGAAATATTGTTTTTTGAAAAGGAAGGACTGATTGCCTGAATGAATTTTAAAGAAGATGTTTTTGCCAAGGTTATCACATATATTACGGTTGCGGTACTGCTGGGAGCGATGCTGGTGGAGGCTTTCGTCATTTATACGGAACGAAGTGAGAAAAAGGAAATTGCAGGCCGGCTGGTATCCGCCAGGGCCAGTGTCAGCAGTCTGACAAAGGAGAAGGCGGAGCTGGAAGCGCACAATACCGAGCTTCAGGAATTTAAAAGCAAGTGGGAGAATCTGGTGATTCTTGCCGATAATGAATTCTGCCAGGAGCTGCGGGAGGAGCTTTTCCGCCGGCCGGAGGTGATTCCGGAAGAGGCCATCGAAGCATCCCTGAAAGCAGAGCTGGAAGAGGGGCAGGGGCCGGAGGAAGAAAAGGCTGGATCCGAAGAGCAGACGGAGGATGGCCCCTTGGCAGCGTTTGTTTTCCCCTCTCCTGAGGATAAGGAATGGTTCCTGCCACTGAATCTGGGAAACAAACCCAGCGTGGAATATCTGTTTTATGCCAGGGCCGTTGATGTGGAGAGGGATCGTTGTATTGATCTTCTGTATGAGGTTCCGGTGGACGGAGCGGACGACTCGCCGCTTCTGGATGAGGATGGAGAAATTATCTGGAATTGCATGGCATACGATGCCGGCCTGGGATGGACACTGATTACGGAGGAAGAAGAATAAATGATGACGATTGACGGAATATTTGCGCAGCTGAACGGACTGATTGAACGGCGTGAATGGGATAAGGTGGAGCCTTTTCTTACCGGCTGCATGGAAAACGCCTCAGAATTGAAGAATTATGGGATATATATTACCATTGGAAATGAACTTCTGGATTTTTACAGGGAAACCGGCCAGTTTGAGAAGGCGCTGAACCTGTCTGAGGATATTCTTCTTTTAATGGAAGAACTGCAGCTGGAGGAAACGGAGCATTTTGCCACGGTCATGATCAATGTGGCTGCTGTCTGCCAGGCGGCCGGACGGGACGAGGAGGCTTACCGTTACGATGTACGCGCCCTGAAAATATATGAGCAGGCTCTGTCCGGCGGGGATATAAGGTTTATACGTCTTTATCAGAATATGAGCATGCTTCTGGAAAGCCGCAATGAATTTGAAGAGGCGGCGATGCTGCTGGAAAAGGCGGCCACCATACTGGAGAATAAGCCGGAAGAGAAGGAACAGCGGGCCGATCTGCTGACAAGCGCCGCTCTGCTGCGTTTTAAACAGGAAAAATACGAAGAAGGGGAAGAACTGCTGAAGCTGGCATTGTCTCTTTATGAGGCTTCCGAAAATTTGTCCGGCGCGGCAGAAGACGGGGAAGAGCTGCACTGTGCCCATTACTCCGCGGCGCTTTCAGGACTGGGTGAGGCCGCCTTCCGCCGCGAGGATTATGAAACAGCCCTTGCCTTTTATGAAAAGGCGGCTTCCGTCAGCGCCTCCACCTTCGGTGAGTCGGAGGGCACGAGACTGCTTCGTGAAAACTGTGCTGCAATTGTTCAAATGCTTCACAGTGATTGCCAAAACCCATCCTGAATCGCCTTTTGCGATGGATTTTGGCAATCCTGAATCACTTTCTTACTGTCAGCGCAAAGCGCTGGCCTGCGCAGCTGAATGCGCTGGCCTTTTTGAACAGTAACTTTGCGCAATTACTGCGTTCATAAAGGAGAAGATGCTTCTTGAAACATATGTTCGAACATGCTATAATGACGAAGGCAGATTTTCTGCTGACAGCGGCTATACTGGTTCTTGCAGGGGTTCTGCTGGTCAGGCATTTTACTGCAGGGCCGGGAGACGGCTGGGTAGTGGTCAGCCGTGACGGAGTAGTGGAGGAGCGCCTTCCTCTTTCGGAGGATACTAGGCTTTTGCTGCAGGATGCTTCCGGCAACGAGAATCTGTTGGTAATAGAAGGGGGCAGTGTCCGTCTGGAGGACGCTGACTGTCCGGACAGGCTCTGTGTCAGGCAGGGGGCAATCAGCCGCAGCGGGGAAAGCATCATCTGCCTGCCTCATAAGCTGGTCATAACGATAGAAGGCCGTGCAGAAACGGATTCTTCCGCGCCGGATGCCATGTTGGACTAAAGGGGCAGGCCGGCGTAAACAGGTTCCGGCCTCCCTGGATTGCATGCGGCTTTAATCACATGCGCGCCCTGCGCGCAGATGGGGGCAGACATGAAAAAAACAGCTTTGCTCAGTATGCTGCTTGCCTTCGCGCTGATTCTGGGTTATGTGGAAGCTTTGATCCCGCTTCCCTTCGGCGTCCCCGGAATGAAGCTGGGGCTTCCGAATCTGGCGGTGCTGATTACCATGTACCGTTTTGGGAACAAAGAAGCGCTGATAGTAAATGTTGCGAGGGTATTCCTTGGCGGCTTTTTATTTGGAAATCTATCTGCCATTCTTTACAGCCTTTCAGGCGCCCTGGTGAGTTTCCTTGTCATGTTGGCGATCAAAAGGCTTCCCTGTTTTTCCATAACCGGAGTGAGTGTGGCGGGAGGGACAGCCCATAACTGTGCCCAGCTCGTAGTGGCCATGCTTGTGGTGCAGACGTACCAGACCATATATTATCTGCCGTTTCTGCTCGTTTCAGGCTGTATTACCGGCCTGTGCCTCGGACTGACGGCGGGACAGGTGATGAAGCGCCTGCCGGCCTGGAGAAGTGATTTATAAAGACTGCCTGCAGCTGTGAAGGAACCGAACGGATAATGAATGAAAAAAGCGCCTTCCGGCGCGGACAGGAGTTTGCATGTTTGCATATTTAGTAGGCAAAATCGCCGATATTTCAGAAGATAACCTGGTCCTGGAGGTCAACCATATCGGTTATAATATAAAAATTCCCTCCAGCCTCCATTCCAGCCTTCCGGGAATCGGGGAAGAGATAAAAATACATACCTATACCTGCGTCAGGGAGGATTCCTTTCAGCTGTACGGATTTCTTACAAGGGATGACCTGGACATATTCCGTCTCCTCATCACTGTCAACGGCATCGGCCCCAAGGGGGGACTTGCCGTACTCTCCGTGCTCAGCGCGGATGATATCCGCATGGCGGTTATGTCCCAGGATGCCAAAACAATTGCGAAGGCGCCCGGTATCGGAGCCAAGACGGCACAGCGGGTCATCCTCGATCTGAAGGATAAGGTTTCCCTGGAGGACACCTTTGTTTCCAGGGAGAGCACCGCTTATGTGGAGAATTTCTCCGGACTTACGGATACCCGGAACGAAGCGGTGGAAGCGCTGACCGCTTTGGGCTATTCCGCCACAGAAGCGCTGCGCGCCGTAAAACAGGTGGAAAATGCGGAAGCCATGGATGTGGAAGCTCTGCTGAAGGCAGCATTAAAACATATTATTTAAGGGCCGCGCTGCGGCTGCACAGCGGCTTACAGCTGCATGGAGGATTACATGCCGAGAGTCATTGAAACAAACATTACGGAAGAGGATATCCGGATCGAAGGGACGCTGCGTCCCCAGACCCTGGATGATTATATCGGCCAGGAAAAGGCCAAGGAAAACCTGAAGGTTTACATTGAGGCGGCCAGACAACGCGGAGACGCGCTGGATCATGTTCTGCTTTACGGGCCGCCCGGCCTGGGCAAAACCACGCTGGCAGGCATTATCGCCAATGAAATGGGTGTCAATATGAAGGTAACCAGCGGCCCGGCAATTGAAAAGCCCGGGGAAATGGCTGCAATCCTGAATAATCTTCAGGAGGGCGACCTGCTGTTTGTGGATGAAATACACCGCCTGAACCGGCAGGTGGAGGAAGTGCTTTATCCCGCCATGGAGGATTATGCCATTGACATTATGATTGGAAAAGGCGTCTCCGCCCGTTCCATCCGCCTTGATCTGCCGCATTTCACCCTGGTGGGGGCAACGACAAGAGCCGGCCTGCTGACAGCGCCCCTGCGTGATCGCTTCGGGGTCATTCACAGGCTGGAATTCTACACGGTGGAGGAACTCAAATCCATCATCCGCCATTCCGCCAGGATACTGGATGTGGAAATCGATGAGGGCGGCGCCAGGGAGCTGGCAAGAAGAAGCCGTGGAACGCCGCGCCTTGCTAACCGTCTGCTTAAAAGAGTCCGTGATTTTGCCCAGGTACGCTTTAACGGCGTAATTACACAGGAGGTGGCAAATCAGGCGCTGGATCTTCTGGATGTGGATAAAATGGGGCTGGATCATGTGGATCGGAACATGCTGGACACCATGATTTATAAATTCAGCGGCGGCCCGGTGGGGCTGGATACGCTGGCGGCGGCCATCGGGGAAGATGCAGGCACCATCGAAGAAGTCTACGAGCCGTATCTTCTGAAAAACGGCTTTATCAACCGCACACCCAGAGGAAGAGTGGTAACCGTACTGGCTTATCAGCATTTAGGACTTGAAATTCCGCAGTAGTTTGATCTATAATAGATTTTATATAAATATCGGGTATTGTATAAAGGAGCTAATCTATGGCCGTTAAGACAGATACGGAAGTAATCATAGGCGGGAAGGTCTTTACTCTGAGCGGTTACGAGAGTGAGGAATACCTGCAGAAGGTCGCTTCCTACATCAATAATAAAATGACGGAATACGGCAAGCTGGACAGCTTCCGGAAACAGCCGATTGAAAGGCAGAGCGTTCTGCTTCAGCTGAACATTGCGGATGATTATTTCAAGGCCAGGAAGCAGATAGCATTGCTTGAGGAAGATATCCAGGCTAAGGAAAAGGAACTTTATGATTTGAAGCATGAACTGATCGCTTCCCAGATCAAGCTGGAAAACACGGAGAAATCCATGAAAGGCCTGCAGCGTGATTTGAATGAAAGCTCCAAGAAAATCATACGCCTGGAGACGGAGCTGGCAGATAATAAGAAAAAAGGAAGCAGTGATACCCATCAGAGGAATTAAGCTTCATAAATGGTATATACAAAGGCTGTCTTTAGCAGGACAGTCTTTTTCTATCCTGTTAACCCGGCAGGCTGCGTTTGTCAACTTTGCAGATGCCGGTAAAGCAAAGCGAAAGAAGGAATGGATATTATGAAAAAACCGGAATTACTTGCGCCTGCTGGGGACTATACCTGTTTTCAGGCGGCGCTGAAGGCCGGCGCGGATGCCGTATATATAGGAGGACAGAGGTTCGGGGCCAGGGCCTATGCCGGAAACTTCAGTGACACAGAGGTAGTGGATGCCCTGAAGGAGGCGCATTTTTATGGGAAAAGGCTCTATCTTACCGTAAATACGCTGCTAAAGCAAAATGAAATAGGGGAGCTGGAGGATTTTATCGGCCCATTTTATGAAGCGGGGCTGGATGGCGTAATCGTGCAGGATATCGGGGCGCTGTCACTGTTGGGTACCCTTTTTCCGGGACTGGAGCTTCATGCCAGCACACAGATGACCGTTACGGATGTGCGGGGCGCCGAATTCCTGAAGCAGCTGGGCGTCTGCCGTGTCGTTCCGGCAAGAGAGCTGACCCTTGGGGAAATAGAAGCGCTGTGCCGGGAAAGCGGCATGGAGGTGGAAGCCTTTATCCATGGAGCCATGTGCTATTGCTATTCCGGCCAGTGTTTTTTCAGCAGCCTTCTGGGAGGCAGAAGCGGGAACCGCGGCCGGTGCGCCCAGCCCTGCCGGCAGCCCTACCGGATCCTGCCCGGACAGAACGGACAGGAATGCTATCCGCTGAGCCTGAAGGATATGTGCACGATAGAATTTATCCCTGAGCTGATAAAAGCAGGCATTGATTCCTTTAAAATCGAAGGCCGTATGAAAAAACCGGAGTATGTGGCAGGCGTAACCAGTGTCTACCGCCGCAGAATTGACGCCTGCCTGGACAGTCCGGATGGAGCGGGAAAAGTATCTGCATCCGATATGCATATACTATCTTCCCTCTATATCCGCAGTGAAATCAGCGGCGATTATTATCACAGACATAACGGCAGGGAAATGATAACACTGGATCAGCCCGGCTATGTGGGCTGTGATGAAGCGGTTCTGCAAAATATCCGTTCCGGCATTCTGGAACCGGAGCTTACTGTTCCCGTAATACTGGAGGCCAGCCTTCACCCTGGCCAGCCCCTGCGTCTGAAGGCGGTGCTGGCCGGGAAAGATATTCCTGCGGCAGTTTCCGTGGAAGGACAGGAGGTACAGACTGCCTCCAAACGGCCGCTAAGCCGTGAGGACGTGGAAAAGCAGCTGCGCAGAACCGGCGGAAGCGGCTTCCGGGCAGAGGATATCCGGCTGGATATGGCGGACAACGCATTTTTGCCTGTCAAAGCACTGAATGAAGCAAGACGTCAGGTGCTGGATCTTCTGAAGCAGAAAACAGCACAGGAAAACGGCCCGGTAAGAACAGCAAATAAGTGCCGGCCGGACGCACCTTCAACAGCAAAGGGGATACCATCCTGTGCGGCCGCGGTTTCGGAAAATACACAAAAAAGGAGCGGGATTCCCCACGGTCCGCTTTCTGTGCATGCATCTGTAAAAACCATATCCCAGGCATACAGCTGTCTGAAGGAAGGCGCGGTCAGGCTGTATTTTCCCCATACCTTCCTCCGGGGAGACTGGGAAGCTGCTTTAAAAGACATGAAAAATGAATTTCCGGGAGCAGAACTGTATCTTTCCTTCCCCGTTATTCTCCGTAAACAGGATGAAGCCAGGCTGGAACGCCTGTCTGCTGCCCTGAATACCGGATTATTTGACGGCGTGCAGGCGGCATCTTTATCCGGACGGCAGTGGCTGTACGAAAAGGACTGGAAGGGCGGTGTTGCCCTGGATCACAGGCTGTATCTGTGGAACCGTGAAACCTATGGCTTCTGGGCGGATAAAATGGATACCTACTGCGCGCCGCTGGAGCTGAACCGCAAAGGTATTTATGCGCTGCCAAAGAAAGGGCAGGAGATTCTCGTTTACGGCAGGATTCCCATGATGGTAACGGCAAATTGTATCCGTAAAACCGCGGGAAGCTGTCTGAGGGAGACGGAAAGCCGCCGGGGAAAAACAACGGCCGGGACATCTTGTGAAGTTCTGCATTCAGACAAAGCCTTAAAACAGGCGGTTATGCAGGAATACCGTCTGCTTGACAGATACCAGGCGGAGTTCCCCGTGGAAACAGACTGTGCTTACTGCTACAATATCATTTACAATTCCGTTCCCCTTTCACTTCATGCATATCTGGGAGAAATCGCGGAAAGCGGCGCCGAAGCGGTCCGCCTGGATTTCCTGGAGGAAAGCGGAGCACAGACGGCGGAGCGCATGTCAATTTTTCACCGCCTTTGCATCACCCGCAGTGCGGAGGCGTCAGAGCTTATCAACAGGCAGGTGAACTGGAAATTTACCACCGGACACTTTAAAAAAGGAGCCGAATAACAGGGCATGGAACAATACATCATTGTTTACTCCAAATACATAATCACTCTGTTCATGATACTTTATACAGTGCTTTCTTTTTTTCGGGTATTCTGCACGGAAACAGGCCGGAAAAAATATGACAACCTGCAGAGTGCCTTCATATTTGTCATTCAGTTTGCCGCATTTCTGACCATATGCGTGGAAAAAGGCGATGTGGATTATCTGTTCTTTTATGCCATGTCCCAGATAGCCATTTTTACCGCCATGATGATGTTTTCCATGATTTATCCGGGAATCAACCGGCTGCTGGTGAATCATATGTGTCTGCTGCTGGGGACCGGTTTTGTGATATTGACCCGACTGGATCTGCACAAAGCCGGAAAACAGCTGTTTATCTCGGCCGCTTCCCTGGCCGTCGCCCTGGCGGTCCCACTGTTTATCCGCAGATGCCGCTTCTGGAAAAAACTGACCTGGGCCTATGCCGGGGCAGGTATTACGGCCATCGGCGCCGTGCTCATATTAGGGCAGGTGACGCATGGCTCCAAGCTGTCCTTTTCCCTGGGAGGAATCACCTTCCAGCCCTCGGAATTTGTGAAAATCCTGTTCCTGTTCTGCATGGCCGCCATCCTCTGGGAGGATTCCTCCTTTAAAAATGTGGCCCTCAGCGGCGCGGTTGCCGCGGCTCACATTCTGATCCTGGTGGCCTCCAGGGATCTGGGCAGCGCCCTGATTTTTTTCGCCGCCTATGTATTCCTGGTTTTCTTTGCCACCGGAAAATACCGATATCTGCTGGCAGGGGCCGGCGCCGGAGGTGTGGCTTCCTATCTGGCTTTCCTGATATTCAGGCACGTGCAGGTCAGAGTACAGGCCTGGAAGGATCCCTGGAGCGTAATTGACAACCAGGGCTACCAGATTACCCAGTCGCTCTTTGCCATGTCCCGGGGAAGCTGGTTCGGCCTCGGAATCGGCCAGGGTACGCCGAAGGACATCCCCTATGTGGAGACCGACTTTATTTTTGCCGCGGTGACGGAAGAACTGGGAATCATTTTTTCCATCTGCCTGATTTTCATATGTATTTCCTGTTTTTTTATGATTCTAAAAATTGCCCTTTATTCCTCCGATCCCTTTTTCCGCCTGATTGCTTCGGGCTTCGGCGTAATGTATATTTTTCAGATTTTCCTCACCATCGGGGGCGGCACCAAATTCATCCCGCTGACCGGCGTGACTCTTCCTCTGGTCAGCTATGGAGGAAGCAGCGTCATGACCACCCTGATCCTTTTTTCCATCATGCAGGGAATCTGGCTCAGGGAACAGGACGAATGGGAAAAAGAAAACCGCAGACGCAGAAAGGCGTATGATGGGAGCGGCGTCGGGGAAGAGCCGTATGAGGAAGACTATATAGAAGAAGACTATCAGGATTACAACGATATGGAAAATGATGCAGTGGATGACGAATATATGGAAGACGGGGATTATGAAGAAGAAGGCTGGAATGAAGATGAGTACGAAGAAGACGACTTTGAAGAAGACTACCGCAACGGCCCGGAAAAAGAAATCTACTGGGACGATGAAGAGGAAGCGCCCTGGAACGGAAGAAAAAATATACGATACCCGAAGGGCAAATAGAAACCTGATCGGCACAGCAGCTTTTTTCTGCTGCCTTTTTGCGGGCCTTATTATCTATCTGTGCACCTATGTCACCTCCAATTCCGAAGCCCTGTTCAATAACAGCTACAACAGCCGGCAGGCTGTCCTTGCAACGAAAAACACCCGCGGCACCATTTACTCTGCGGACGGAGAAATCCTTGCACAGACAATCAGGGATGAATCAGGAAAAGAAGTCCGCAATTATCCCTATGACAACATGTTTGCCCATATCGTAGGCTATTCCGACAAAGGAAAAACCGGACTGGAAAGCCTGGCCAACTACTACCTGATCAACACCTCGGCCACTGTAGCCCAGCAGGCCGGCAACTCCGCCTCCGGCAAAAAGAATCCGGGAAACAACCTCTATACTACCCTGGACACTGGGCTTCAGGAGGTTGCCTATAAAGCGATGGGCATATATGAGGGCGCAATTGTGGTCATGGAACCCGATACCGGGAAAATACTTGCCATGGTCTCCAAACCGGATTTTAATCCCAATGAAATTGCCGGAATCTGGGACGAAGTCACAGCGGACACCGAAAATTCCAGCCTGCTGAACAGAGCCTCCCAGGGCGTATATCCGCCAGGCTCCACCTTTAAAATCGTGACTTCACTGGAATACATCCGTGAAAATCCGAATACCTGGTCAAATTACACCTACCAGTGCAACGGCAGCTATACCCATGGAGAGAATACCATCCGCTGCTTCCACGGAAGCAAACACGGCCAGGTTTCCTTTGAACGCTCCTTTGCCAAGTCCTGCAATGCCTCCTTCGCCAACATCGGCATGACGCTGGATAAACAAAGCTTTGTTTCCACCATGCAGGATCTCCTCTTTAACCAGGAGCTTCCCATTGACATTCCCTACTCCAAAAGCCACATCCAGCTAACCGCCGACAGCGGTGACGAGGATCTCATACAGACCGTCATAGGCCAGGGCAAGACCCAGATCACCCCTCTGCATTTATGCATGATAACCTCCGCCATAGCCAACGACGGACTTCTGATGCGCCCCTACGAAATGGAACGCATTGAAAGCGCGGACGGTAAAATCATCAAACAATTCCAGGCACAGCAGTACCGCCGCCTCATGACCTCTGAAGAAGCCGCCGCACTGCGCGGCCTGATGACCGACGTGGTGGAAGAGGGCACCGCCTCCCGCCTCTCCGGCCTTACTTACACAGCCGCAGGCAAAACAGGTTCCGCCGAATTCAACCAGAACAAAGCCGATTCCCACGCTTGGTTCACCGGCTTCGCCCCCGCCGACCACCCGGAAATCGCCGTTACCGTCATCATAGAAGGCATCGGATCCGGCAGCGACTACGCCGTCCCCATAGCCAAAAGAATCTTCGACGCCTACTTCAACGCCGGTTTTTGATGGGGGTGGGGGGGTGCCGCTGTCTGTTTTTGCTTCCGGGCCCGGCATACGCTCCGGGGCGGCTGTGGGACGTGGGGGGATTTTTCTGCTCCAGTCTCAAAAACGGGGTGTTTCTAATTGCTCCAAAACGGCAGAATCCTGTCAACGCGGCTGAACTCCTCACACAGCGGCCTTTGGCCGGCTGCGTTCGTCAGACAAGCCGCTAAGGGCGACAGGGTTCTGCAGTTTTGAAGCAATAAGAAACATCTCCGTTTTTTCCAATGGAGCAGAAAAATCCCCCCACGTCCCACAGCCGCCCCGGAGCGTATGCCGGGCCCGGAAGCAAAAACAGACAGCGGCACCCCTCAGCAGGCGGTATGAAGGACAAGGACAGCGAAATTGAAGGATTTTCAGTTAATTAAGGGAGATGGATGTAGTTAAGTATTTTGGGAATATTTTAAATAAAGCGTTTCCTTCCCTTGTTTGTTTTTTCTTTTAACTTTATCTTATGTGTAGTCTAGTCTATACGAGTTACTGTTTCGGGGCTGAGGGCGGGTTTTCTGGGCGGGAGGGGATTGGGGGGCGCTGCCTGGCCCTGTTTCCGGGACCGTGGGGGGGAGGTGGGGTGTTTTGGGAACCATTGGAAAAAACGGTGATGTTTCTTATTGCTCCGAAACAACAGAATTCTGTCGCCCGTAGCGGCTTGTCTGACGAACGCAGCCGGCCAAAGGCCGCTGTGTGAGGAGTTTCAGCCGCGTTGACAGAATTCTGTTGTTTCGGAACAATTAGAAACACCCCGTTTTTTCCAATGGTTCCCAAAACACCCCACCTCCCCCCCACGGTCCCGGAAACAGGGCCAGGCAGCGCCCCCCAATCCCCTCCCGCCCAGAAAACCCGCCCTACAGCCCCGGAACAGTAACTCGTATAGACGTCCTCCCTACACATCTAATAAAGAATTTTGTACTTGCCTTACGGGGGGTTTTGGGATATACTTTATGTAGTTTATGCAATTGAATATGCGTTCTGTGTTTTGAGATATGGGGCGCGGCTCACACCAAACAGGAGGAATTGCAATGATAGAAGCAACAAGCTGTGGCGGTGTGGTTATTTTCCGTGGGAAGATTCTGCTTTTGTATAAGAATTTCAAGAACAAGTATGAAGGCTGGGTGCTGCCCAAGGGAACGGTAGAGGCAGGAGAAGAATATAAGGATACGGCGCTCCGGGAGGTTCTTGAGGAGAGCGGTGCCAGGGCATCCATTATCAAGTATATCGGGAAGAGTGAGTATACCTTCAGTGTGCCGGAGGATACGGTGGACAAGGAGGTTCACTGGTATCTGATGATGGCCGACAGTTATTACAGTAAACCACAACGTGAGGAATATTTTGTTGACTCCGGATTCTATAAGTATCATGAGGCTTATCATCTGCTCAAGTTTGCCAATGAGAAGCAGATATTGGAGAAGGCCTATCATGAATATCTGGATCTCAAGAAGAAGAATTTGTGGGGCAGCAAAAAGTATTTCTGAGGTTTCCGGCAGCCGTCCGGGAATTTTACACAAAAAAGGCGGTAAGGCGGAATGGACATTATTCCATGCCGCCTTTCTTCAATCAAATTCTTCCTTATTGTATAAAAGAGGCAGAAACAGGCAAATTTGTAAATAGCAGGTAAATGTTCAGGGTAACAGGCTGCTGCAGTGCAATGCCGTAATCTGCTTCGGAAAGAAAGTGACAGGCACAATGAAGTTCTACAGACATTTGTATGTCAGTGAAAGCATCCGCAATCCGGAAAAAGTGAAATGGAAGCTGAGGGCGAATGCCGGGCAGTTTTCCATCTATATTATTGCATTGGCGAAGTCTGATGATCAGCTGGACATTTTCCATTGTGCTCTTTTGCAGCAGAAGTTTTACGATAAGGAGGATCTGTTTATCGTAGGTCTTGCCGCAAGCTATACGGAAGCCGTGGATATGGTAGTTGCCATGACGGAAAAGGTGGTCAGGGAAACCGGGGGCGCGGATATCAAAAAATATATTCTGGAGCACAGATAAAGCAGGAGCTGAAGCCATGGGAATCGTAATCGGTATTTTAAAAACAGTGGGCGTTATCCTGCTCATCATTCTGGCCGTTCTCCTTCTGATTTTATGTTTGATTCTTTTTGTTCCGGTCAGATATCGGGCCAGGGGCGAAATTCCGGCAGAGGGTAAGCCTCATGGAATTATCCGTCTGACCTGGTTTTTTTCTTTCCTCAGCTATAGTCTGGAGTATGACACGGGCAAGTATGAGAAGAATTATCTTTCACAGCTGAAAATATGCGGTTTTCGTTTCCGTATGAAGCAGAAGGTGCCGAAGGCAGCGGCGGCTGATGAAAAAAAGTCTGTTCCGGGCGGGGATGATGCCGGAAAAAGTGCGGAAGAGGAGAAGAAGCCGGAAAACGAAGGGCAGCGTTCGGGAGAAGCTGTCCAGAAAGTTCAGAAGCTTCAGGAAAAAGACACCGGCAAAGAGCGGAGCGCGCAAGGCCGGGAGGACGGAAGCTGTAAAGGTGAAGAACAGAAGGGTGAAGAGATAAAGGGAAAGAAACCGGAAGAAGAATCAGAACAAGAGTCAAAACCGGAAGGGAAGTCAAATAAGGAATCTGAAGAAAAGAAAACAGATTCACACAAAACCGCCTGGTTGGTACGCCTCAGTGGTATGCTTTCTTCTTTCTTTAAAGCTGTTAAGGAAACTTTTCAGAATATTCAGTACACAATCAGTAAGCTCTGTGATAAAATAAAGCAGATCCGGGACAATATAGATTATTATATAGATGTTCTCACATTGGATGAGACACAATTGATCCTGAAAAATGTACATGGGGAGGCCGGAAGGCTGCTGCGGCATCTCAGGCCCCGGAAAATGAAGGTGGATTTCATTGTTGGAACCGGGGATCCCGCATCTACGGGCCAGATATTGGCCATACACGGAATGCTGTACCCGATAATTGGCGAGACTGTCCATATCAGTCCCGATTTTGAAAAACCCCGCCTGGAGGGAGAGTTTTATATCCGCGGCAGGGTGCGGTTCGTGGTGGCTTTTGCCGCGGTGCTCCGCATTATACTTGATAAGAAGACCTGGAGATTCGTCAGACGGCTTAAAAAGGAGGAAATGACAAATGGCAGAAAAAAATAACGGCATCAGTTCCGTAATGGAATCCCTGCTGAAAGGCGCCAATGCTTTGATGTCAACTAAGACGGTGGTGGGAGAGGCGACAAAAATCGATGATACGATTATAGTTCCTCTTGTTGACGTCAGCTTCGGCGTAGGTGCGGGAGCCAGCTGCAACGGCAGCAAGGACGGCGGAGCCGGAGGCTTGTCCGGGAAAATGACTCCCAGTGCGGTTCTCCTGATTAAAAACGGCCAGACGAAGCTGGTTAATATTAAAAATCAGGACAGCGTTACCAAGATACTGGATATGATTCCCGACCTGGTGGATAAGTTCACTACCAAGGATGAAACGATGATGAGCGATGAGGAAGCTGAAAAAGCGGCGTTTCCTTCGGAAGGTGATGAGGTAATCGATTAGAGAGTTTCAAAAGAAAAACCCTGGCTTGCTGCCGGGGTTTTTCTTTTGTCATTAATAGTTCGGGCAACAAAGCATCGGACGGCCTGCGCCGGCATACTATATTAGTAAAGCCGTCAGGAGTAAGCAGATGCAGCAAATGTGGAAGTTCGTAGGAATTATCGTATTCAGTATCGCCTTTGGCATGGTTCTAACACTGCTCATTTCCAACAGGCTTGCCGGGCTTATCGTGGCAGTTATTCTGCTGCTGGTGAGCTATAATATGATTTTCTGCGAAAAATAGAGTAAGAGCAGTATCAGGCAATACGGCCCAGACATACCGGCCTTAGGGCAATTTTCAAATATGCTCCAGCCTGCATCACACATTTAAGGCACAAAAAAAGACTGTCTGTAAATTCGATACCGAATTCTGACAGTCTTGTCTTTGTGTCAATCATTTCAACAGACCTCATAGCAAAGGGATTCATTCCCCGGAATATAATTCCTTGGGAGATTAAATCTCAGGAAACAGTTCCTTTTATGCCCTTTCTACTCTGCCGGACTTAAGACAATTGGTACATACGTGCATTTTCTTGGATGCGCCGTTCACCTTGCATTTCACGCTTTTAACATTTGAGTTCCAGATATGATTGGATCTTCTATGGGAATGGCTTACGTTGTTTCCAAAATGAACACCCTTACCGCAAATATCACATTTTGCCATCTTCGCACCTCCTAAACCATAATAATTTTTCAGACCACAACATGTGTATAATACCAGAAAAATAATTGTTTGGCAAGCAAAATTTGCCGGATTATCTGAAAATTAAATAAGACTTCCATTTTTTCCGGAAAGCGGTTATAATAATCTTATATTTTTCGGTAAGAAAGAAGGAGGTACTACATGAAGGGCTCTTCTATGAATACCCATATGGGCAATATAACCATCGATAAAGAAGTTATTGCGCAGTATGCTGGTACAGTGGCAATGGAATGCTTCGGTATCGTCGGCATGGGAATCACCGTGAAGGACGTAGTGAAGCTTTTAAGAAAAGATAATCTGGCCAAGGGCATTACGGTAACAATTAACAATAATAAACTGACACTGGACTTCCATGTAATTGTTTCCTATGGTGTTAGTATTCTGGCTGTTTCGGACAACCTGATAGATAATGTGAAGTATAAAGTGGAAGAATTCACCGGAATGGAAATTGAGAAAATCAACATCTTCGTAGAAGGTGTACGAGTGATTGATTAAGGAGGACTTTAGTTGTGAGTTTAAATACTATAGACGCTAAGGTATTTGCGAAGATGTTCTTAGCAGGCGCCAAGAATCTTGAGAGTAAAAAAGAATGGATTAATGAACTGAACGTATTTCCGGTTCCTGACGGAGATACGGGTACTAATATGACCCTCACAATCATGTCCGCCGCCAAAGAAGTGGCTGCAATGAAAGAACCCGACATGATGACTCTTGCAAAGGCTATTTCCTCCGGTTCCCTCCGCGGTGCGAGAGGGAATTCTGGCGTTATCCTTTCCCAGCTTTTCCGCGGTTTTACCAAGGGTATCCGCGAGTATGATGAGATAACCATCCCGATTCTTGCCGCTGCAGGGGAAAAGGCTGTGGAGACCGCATATAAAGCGGTAATGAAGCCTAAGGAGGGAACCATTCTTACCGTGGCAAAGGGCGCTTCCATGAAAGCGCGTGAGCTTGCTGACGCAGGTGAGACAGATATGGAGAAGTTTATCCGGGAAGTCATTGAGCACGCGGAATATGTTCTAAGTCAGACACCGGAAATGCTCCCTGTCCTGAAGCAGGCGGGTGTGGTGGATTCAGGCGGACAGGGGCTTATTGAGGTGCTTCACGGTTCCTTTGACGCTTTCCTTGGCAAGGAGATTGATTTCTCGATCAGCGAACCTGTACAGAGCTCATCCCGCCAGTCTGCCGTGAATGCCAGCCTGGAAGCGCAGGCCAATATGGAAATCAAGTTTGGTTACTGTACGGAATTTATCATAATGCTGAGCAAAACTTTCAATATCAAGCAGGAGATGGATTTCAAGGCATATCTGGAATCCATAGGCGATTCCATTGTTGTGGTTGCGGATGATGACGTGGTCAAGGTGCACGTACATACCAATGACCCCGGACTCGCAATCCAGAAGGCATTGAAGTATGGCGCTCTTTCCAATTTGAAAATAGACAATATGCGTCTGGAGCATCAGGAGAAGCTTTTCAAGATGTCAGGGGATGCACAGGATACCACGGAAGCACCCGCGGCAGAAGAAGAGACGGCTGAACGCAAGGAAGCCGGGTTTATCGCGGTTTCCGTAGGCGAAGGCATTGATGAGATCTTTAAGGGACTTGGTGTTGACCATATTATAGCCGGCGGCCAGACCATGAATCCAAGCACTGAGGATGTAATAAACGCCATCAATCAGGTAAATGCGGATACGGTTTATGTGCTGCCCAATAATAAAAATATTATTCTTGCAGCCAACCAGGCGAAATATCTGGTAGAGGATAAGAAGGTGATCGTAGTTCCCACCAAGACCATTCCCCAGGGTATTACGGCTGTGATTAATTATGTCCCGGATATGGGCGCAGAAGAGAATGAAGCCTCCATGACAGAGGAAATCTGCCATGTAAAGACCGGCGAGGTTACCTATGCCGTAAGGGATACTGTCATTGACGATAAGGAGATCAAGCAGGGAGACTACATGGGCATCGGGGATGCCGGCATCCTTTCTGTAGGCGGTGATATTGAAGATGTTTCCTTCCGCATGGTGGAAGCCATGATGGATGAGGATCTTGAGCTTATCAGCATCTATTATGGCGCAGACATCACGGAAGAGGCGGCACAGAAGCTGAAGGGCAGAATCGAAGCGGAATATCCTTCCTGTGACATTGAGCTGCAGTACGGCGGACAGCCGATTTATTACTATATTATTTCAGCAGAATAAGCCTGAAGGTTTCTTTCAGACGACTGATTCATGCAATGCCGCGGGCAGGCCTGCGGTATGCAGACGGTATAAAAATGGATATCAATACGGAATTAACAGCAATCAAAGGAATTGGAGAAAAGACGGCAGGTCTTTTCTCCAAGCTTCATATTATGACAGTGGGGCAGCTTTTAATGCATTATCCGCGGGATTATGACAAGATGGAATCCACCGTAACGGTTTCAGGTCTTGTCCCCGGGAGGGTATGTGCGGTCAGGGCTTCCGTTATCGGAACGCCTTCCACGAAGCATGTCCGCAATCTTTTAATCACTACCGTTCAGGCCGGGGATGTAACCGGCCTTTTTCGTATTACTTTTTTCGGCATGCCTTACCTGCGCAATATGCTTAAGCCCGGCATGACCTATGTATTCCGCGGCGTATGCCAGGAGGGAAAGCCGCTTCGCATGGAGCAGCCCCGGATATACAAGCCGGAGGAGTATGCCCTCCTGCAGGGAACTCTCCAGCCCAGATATGCGCTAACCATGGGCCTGACCAATAATGGTGTGAGCAAGGCGGTGCGAAGGGCGCTGGAAAGCATCACTTTGACGGAATACCTTCCGGCCGACATTCGGGAGGAATTCCGTCTCATACCCTATGCAGATGCGTTGGAAAAGATCCATTTCCCCCAGAGTACGGAGGAACTGATGGAATCCCGGAGAAGGCTGGCCTTTGACGAATTCCTGGAGTTTTTCCTGGCGCTTCGGAAGCTGAAGGAGGACAACCAGGTCCGCAGGGTGGAAGAGCCGCTTGCTTGCGTGCAGGATACGCAAAGGCTCCTGGCGGGCCTTCCTTACCGGCTGACAGGCGCCCAGCTGAGGGTGTGGTCGGAAATTGAAGCGGACATGTGCAGTGTAAATGCTATGAACCGGCTGGTGCAGGGGGATGTGGGAAGCGGGAAAACAATTCTGGCTTTTCTTGCACTTCTCATGTGTGCGGCCAACGGAAGGCAGGGCTGCCTGATGGCGCCCACCGAGGTGCTTGCCGCCCAGCATTATGAAGCCCTTCTTGAGATGAGCGAAGAATATGGACTCTGCATACGTCCCGCACTGCTGACCGGTTCCCAGACCGCGAAGGAAAAACGTGAAATTTACGGAAAAATTGCAGCCGGGGAGGTCAATGCCATCATCGGCACCCATGCGTTGATTCAGGAAAAGGTGATATACCGGCGGCTTTCCCTTGTCATTACCGATGAACAGCATCGTTTTGGCGTCAGGCAGCGGGAGACTCTGGCGGATAAGGGAAAGGACACCCATGTGCTTGTCATGAGCGCAACGCCGATTCCCAGAACGCTTGCCATTGTTTTGTACGGAGATTTGCATGTATCCGTCCTGGACGAGATGCCTGCCGGCCGTAAGCCTATAAAAAACTGTGTGGTAAACACCTCTTACCGCCAGACAGCCTATGCTTTCATCCGCAGGCAGATTGAAGAAGGACATCAGATCTATGTCATCTGTCCCATGGTGGAAGAAGGAGAGATGGACGGGCTGGAAAATGTATTGGACTATGCGGAAAAGCTGAAGCTTGTTTTCCCTGACACCATCCGGATTGCCGCACTTCACGGAAAGATGAAGCCTGCGGAAAAAAACAGCATTATGGATGCTTTTGCCAGAAAGGACATCGACATTCTTGTTTCCACCACGGTTATTGAGGTGGGAATCAACGTTCCCAATGCAACCGTCATGATGGTGGAAAATGCGGAACGCTTCGGCCTGGCGCAGCTGCATCAGCTCAGGGGGCGGGTCGGCAGGGGCGATGCCCAGAGCTACTGCATTTTTATCAGTGGTAATGACAATGAGCAGACCATGAAACGCCTGAAAATACTGAACAGCTCTAATGACGGCTTTCATATTGCCAATGAGGATCTCAAGCTCAGAGGTCCCGGAGATTTGTTCGGTATACGGCAGAGCGGGCTGCTTGATTTTAAAATAGGAGATATTTACCAGGATTCCGATCTTCTGCTTTCCGCCAGCAGCCTGGCTGACCGGATCGCAGCTGAGGATCCGGAGGAAACCGGCAGCAGATACAGCCTGCTTTACGAGAAGGAAAAAGAGAACTGGAATTCCATTGACTTTAGGAGCATCTGACGGTAGAATGAATTTATTCTCTGCCTTCGGAGCATAACCGGTGTTGCAGGGGAAACGGAAAAGGTGACAGTACTGTTGTCCGGACCGTTACCGTAAAAGACATTCAAAAGGAGTATAATTATGTCAAAGGTTGCAATTGTAACAGACAGTAACAGCGGCATTACCCAACAGCAGGCACAGGAGCTTGGCATCAGCGTTCTTCCCATGCCCTTTATGATAGAAGGCAAGACTTTTTTTGAGGGAATCAGTCTCTCCCAGGAGGAGTTCTACCAGAAACTGAAAACAGGCGCAGCTATTTCAACCTCACAGCCTTCTCCGGAATCTGTCCTGCAGCTTTGGAAAGACCTTCTGAAGGACTATGACAGTATTGTGCATATTCCCATGAGCAGCGGCCTGAGCGGCTCATGTCAGACGGCCCTTATGCTGGCCCAGGATTTTGACGGCAGAGTGCAGGTTGTGAATAATCAGCGGATTTCCGTTACCCAGCGCCGTTCCGTCCTGGATGCAAGATATCTGGCCGCCCAGGGAATGGAGGCAGAAGAAATCAAAGATTTTCTGGAAAAGGATAAATACAATTCCAGCATTTATATAATGGTAGATACACTTCTTTATCTGAAGCGCGGAGGACGCATCACGCCGGCTGCAGCGGCACTGGGAACCATTTTAAAAATAAAGCCGGTGCTCCAGATTCAGGGAGAAAAGCTGGATGCCTTCGCAAAGGCGAGAACCACCGCCCAGGGGAAGCAGATCATGATGAATGCCATTAAAAATGACATCACCAAACGCTTCGGAAAGGAGCCGGAGCAGGCAGACATGTGGCTTGACATTGCTCATACCAACAATAATGCGGCAGCCCTGGATTTCCGGGAAGAAGTCCTGGGACAGTTCCCTGGATGCGAAAGCTATGTGGATCATCTGTCACTGAGTGTGGCCTGCCACATAGGCCCCGGTGCCCTGGCCGTAACCTGTACCACCAGGAACGGGGAGTAAAAGTGAAAGTTCCTTTCAAACCGCTGATTGATGCAGTATCGCATGAAAAACTGTGATATGCAGGAGGTATATAAATGTCAAATATACAGAACGAAGAAAAGAAAGGCTTTTTCAGCCAGATAAAAACTGCCGTTGTGCTCCTTATGGCAACGGAACCCTTATAATGGAAATGTTCCTTATGGCAACGCCCCTGACAGCAACGGGGATCCCTACAGCGGCAATGCCCCTGACAGCAACTGAAGCCCCTACGGCGGTAATGCCCCTCACGGTAACGGAAATCCCTGGGACAATCCGCAGTAGGTAATAAATCCTGTTCAGGAAAAGGCAGCGGCCTGTATTCCCTGCAGTTTATAATTTTTTATACCCAACATAGATTGCCCGAATAAGCGCATCTGTCCCAGTAGGTCCTTCCCGGCCGGTCCCCGGCCCGGAAGGAAACCGGCTGGGACAGGTGCGTTTATACCGCAAACATAATTTTTGCCTTTTCTTACCCAAACATTTGTGCTACAATAACCCGGGAAGGACAGGCGGCTGACCCGTTTTTTCTTTTCCCAAATCAGTTCCAATGCCGCCGTTACGGCAGAATGTGAGGTTATACATGACAAAAAGCAATAATTATGATGCTTCCAGCATAACGGTCCTTGAAGGACTGGAAGCAGTACGAAAGAGACCTGGTATGTATATCGGAAGCGTATCTACCAAGGGTCTGAATCATTTGATATATGAAATCGTGGACAATGCGGTGGACGAGCATCTGGCCGGCTACTGCGACAGAATCCGGGTCACCCTGGAGGCTGACGGTTCTGCTACCATAGATGACAACGGACGGGGAATTCCTGTGGGGATGCATGAAAAGGGAGTCAGTGCGGAACGTCTTGTTTTTACCACACTGCATGCGGGCGGTAAATTCGATAATTCCGCATATAAGACGAGCGGCGGCCTCCACGGCGTGGGTTCTTCCGTGGTCAACGCACTGTCCACAAGACTGACCGTACGGGTCAGAAATGGCGGACTGGTATATGAAGACAGATATGAACAGGGTATTCCTGTCATAGAACTGGAAAACGGCCTGCTTCCTGTGGTGGGGAAATCACGTGAGAGCGGAACCTGTGTTAATTTCCTACCCGATGGCACCATTTTTGAAAAGACCCGTTTCAAAGAGGATGAAGTAAAAAGCCGCCTTCATGAAACTGCTTATCTGAATCCCCAGCTTACCATTGTTTTTGAGGACAAGCGGCGGGAGACTCCTGAGGTTATTGAATTCCACGAGCCGGATGGCATTGTGGGCTTTATCAAGGATTTGAATAAGACGAAGGAAGCCGTCAGCGATATCATTTATTTTTCCGGTGAAAGCGAAGGGATTTCCGTGGAAGTGGCGCTTCAGTATTTGAACGAATTCCATGAAAATGTCCTCGGCTTCTGCAACAATATTTACAATGCGGAAGGCGGCACGCATCTGACCGGTTTTAAGACCATGTTCACCAGCGTGATCAATTCCTACTCCAGGGAGCTGAATATCCTGAAGGAGAAGGACGCCAACTTTACCGGCGCCGATGTCAGGAACGGCATGACGGCGGTGGTGTCCATCAAGCATCCGGATCCCCGTTTTGAGGGACAGACCAAGACCAAGCTGGATAACCAGGATGCCGCCAAGGTGGTCAGCAAGGTGACGGGAGATGAAATCACCCGCTATTTTGACAGAAATCTGGAAACACTGAAAAGTATCATAGGCTGTGCGGAAAAAGCTGCCAAGATCAGGAAAACCGAAGAAAAAGCAAAGACAAACATGCTCACCAAGCAGAAGTTTTCCTTTGATTCCAATGGAAAGCTGGCAAACTGTGAATCCCGGGATCCTTCCAGATGTGAAATTTTCATCGTGGAAGGAGATTCCGCCGGAGGCAGCGCCAAGACGGCAAGGGATCGTTCCTACCAGGCGATTCTTCCCATCAGGGGTAAGATCCTGAATGTGGAGAAAGCCAGCATTGACAAGGTTCTGGCCAATGCGGAAATCAAAACCATGATCAATGCTTTTGGCTGCGGATTTTCAGAGGGCTACGGGAATGACTTTGATATTTCCAAGCTTCGCTACAACAAAATTATTATCATGGCCGATGCGGATGTGGACGGCGCGCATATTTCCACGCTGCTGCTGACGCTTTTTTACCGTTTTATGCCTGAGCTTATTTTTGAAGGACATGTTTATATTGCCATGCCTCCTTTGTATAAGGCCATGCCTTCCAAAGGGAGTGAAGAATATCTCTATGATGATAAAGCGCTGGAGCGCTACAGGAAACGCCATAAAGGCCCGTTTACCTTGCAGCGTTATAAAGGTCTGGGTGAAATGGACGCGCAGCAGCTGTGGGAGACCACACTGAACCCGGAAACGCGTATGCTCAAGCAGGTGGAAATCGAGGATGCCAGAATGGCTTCCGAGGTTACGGAACTGCTTATGGGTACGGATGTTCCTCCCAGGAAAGCGTTCATCTATGATTATGCACCGGATGCGGAGCTTGATATTTAAGGTTGATTCCGGAGGGCAGCGGGTCGGAGCCGGGTTTGCCTGAGCTTGCCGGCTGCCAGCAGGTCAAATATCCTGCCGAAAGAGGCAGGGGTGTTTGACAATCTGTCAGATATAGGAAAGGAAGCAGTAAAAATTGGAAGAAAAGATTATAAAAACAGAATATTCTGAGGTTATGCAGAAATCCTTCATTGATTACGCCATGAGCGTCATCGTGGCGCGTGCGCTTCCCGATATCAGGGACGGGCTGAAGCCGGTGCAGCGCCGGGTTTTATATGATATGCATGAGCTTGGTATACGCTACGACAGGCCTTATAGAAAAAGCGCCCGTATCGTAGGCGATACCATGGGTAAATACCATCCCCACGGAGACAGCTCCATATATGAAGCGCTGGTGGTGATGTCTCAGGATTTTAAGAAGGGTCTGCCGCTGGTTGACGGTCACGGCAACTTCGGAAACATAGAAGGCGATGGCGCCGCCGCCATGCGTTATACGGAAGCCAGGCTGGAGCAGGTTACACAGGAAGCATTTTTATCGGATCTGGATAAAGATGTGGTGGATTTCGAACCCAACTTTGATGAAACGGAAAAAGAGCCGGGCGTTCTCCCTGTTAAATTCCCCAATCTCCTTGTCAACGGTTCGGAGGGAATTGCAGTTGGTATGGCGACCAGCATACCGCCTCATAACCTGGCTGAAGTAATTGACGCCACCAAGGCTTACATGAAAAATGAAGCCATTACAACAAAGGAACTGATGCGCTATATCCAGGGACCTGATTTTCCCACCGGAGGCATCGTAACCAATAAAGACGATCTGCTTTCCATCTATGAAACCGGCACGGGAAAAATAAAGATCCGTGGCAAGGTGGACGTGGAAAAAGGAAAAGGCGGCAAAGTAAACGTCGTTATTTCTGAAATCCCTTATCCCATGATCGGCGCCAATATATCCAAATTTCTCATGGATGTGGCAGCTCTGGCTGAAAATAAGAAAACCCAGGATATCAGCGATATATCCAACCAGTCCTCCAAGGAAGGCATCCGCATCGTAATCGAGCTGCGCAAAGACGCAGACGTGGAAAACTTCATCAACATGCTTTATAAAAAGACGCGGCTGGAAGATACTTTCGGCGTAAATATGCTCGCCATTGCGGACGGAAGGCCGGAGACGCTCGGCATCAAGGGTATTATCAAAGCAAGCGTTGATTTCCAGTATGAGACAGCCACCAGAAAATATGAAAACCTGCTTGCCCGTGAAAACAGTAAGAGAGAAATCCAGGAAGGCCTGATTAAGGCCTGCAATGTAATTGACCTGATCATTGAGATTCTCCGCGGATCTAAGGACAGAGCCATGGCAAAGGCCTGCCTTGTGGAAGGAAAAGTGGACGGTATCAAATTCAAGTCCAGGGAATCCCGCATTATGGCCCAGCAGCTTCAGTTTTCCGACAATCAGGCCAATGCCATTCTGGAAATGCGTCTGTACAAGCTGATCGGCCTGGAGCTTGAGGCGCTCATCAGGGAGCATGAGGAAACGCTGGCCAATATTTACCGTTATGAGGATATTCTTGCCAGAAGAGATTCCATGGCCCAGGTCATTATGAATGAACTGGATGATATCAGGAAAAAATTCGGCAGAAAACGCAGAACAGTGATAGATAACTGCGGGGAAGCCGTATTTGAAGAGAAAAAGCTGGAAGAAATGGATGTTGTATTCCTGATGGACCGTTTCGGCTATGCGAAAACCATTGATTTAACCGCCTATGACAGAAACCGTGAGGCGGCGGATGCGGAAAACAAGTTTGTTTTCCAGTGTAAGAATACGGGTAGAATCTGCCTGTTTACCAACAACGGCCAGCTGTATACCGTAAAAGTGCAGGATCTGCCCTTTGGCAAATTCAGGGATAAGGGGATTCCCATTGACAATGTGAGCAACTTCAATTCCTCTCAGGAAGAACTGCTTCTTGTGACGAGCCAGTCCGAGCTGAACCTTTACCGTGTTATTTTCACCACGCGGATGGGGATGATAAAGGTGGTGGACGGCGGGGAATTCGACGTTGCCAAACGCACGGTCGCCGCTACAAAGCTGCAGGAGGGTGACGAAGTGGTAAGCGTCATCATGATGAAGGAACAAAAAAACGTTATTTTGCAGTCTAAAGACGGTTATTTCCTCCGCTTTGGTGTGGATGAAATCCCTGAAAAGAAAAAAGCCGCAATCGGCGTCCGCGGCATGAGGCTCAACGAAGGCGACAGTATAGAAGCGGTTTATTTTACGCATAATGCGGAGGATACCTCCATTCATTATAAGAGCCGCGACCTGGTGCTGAATCAGATAAAAGCCGGAAAGAGGGACGGAAAGGGCACTAAAATCCGCGCATAGGAATAATTGAAAACATTTTCACCAGGGATTGCCTTTTTTTTCACAAACAATTATAATGTGTATCAGATGCAGCCGTAGAGGTTATAAACGGTGATGGTCAGATTACGTTAACTACTTATTGCTACAGTCAGGAGAAAATATGAGAGTTATTGCAGGAGAGGCGCGGAGCCTTCCGTTAAAAGCGCCTGAAGGGATAGACACCAGGCCCACTACGGACCGTATAAAAGAAACGCTGTTTAATATACTGCAGGGAGATATCCCCGGAAGTATTTTTATAGACCTTTGCAGCGGCAGCGGATCCATAGGGATCGAGGCCATAAGCCGCGGGGCGAAAAGAGCTTATTTTGTGGAAAATGCAGCAAAGCCCGCCAAATGTATTCAGGACAACCTGAATTTTACCAGGTTTACGGACAGGGGAGTGCTTCTTAAGCAGGATGTGGTATCCGCACTGGGCAGCATCCATGAAAAAGAGGCTGATATTATTTTTATGGATCCTCCTTATCAGGCCGGTCTGGAAGAGCCTGTCCTGGGGGCGTTATCCCGTGCGGACTATGTGACGGAGGATACGCTCATTATTATGGAAGCCGAACTTGGCAGAGACTTTTCCTTTGCAGAAGATTATGGCTTTGAAGTGGTGAGAGAGAAGAAATATAAAACGAATAAACATGTTTTTATGAAACTCAGGAAAACGGAGCAATAATATTATGAAAGCAGCAATTTATCCGGGCAGCTTTGATCCGGTTACCTTCGGCCATCTTGATGTTATCAGGCGGGCCGCGTCGATTTTTGACGAATTAACAGTCAGCGTGTTGAACAATACCCAGAAGACTCCGTTGTTTTCTGTGGAAGAACGTGTTAGAATACTAGAGGAAGCCACAAAGGATCTGCCTAATGTCAAAGTGGATTCTTTTTCCGGGCTTCTGATTGATTATGCCAGGAAGAAGGATGTACATGTGGCGATACGCGGTCTGCGCGCTATAACGGACTTCGAATATGAACTGCAGATAGCCCAGACGAACCGGAAGCTTTCCGGTGGAGAGCTGGATACTATCTTTTTAACGACCAGCTTGGAATATGCCTATCTGAGTTCCTCCAGTGTGAAGGAAATCGCAGAATTTCACGGCGATATTTCCCAGTGCGTACCGGAATTTGTGGCAAGACTTGTATATGAAAAATTTGGACATGAATATAAGCAGCCGCCCCTGGCAGAACGCTTATAAAGGAGAAAAGCATGAGCAGCAGAATCGAACAATTAATTGACGAAATCGAAGAATATATCGACAGCTGTAAGTACCAGCCCCTTTCCAACAGCAAAATTATTGTGAATAAGGAAGAACTGGAAGAACTGCTTCGAGAGCTTCGGATGAAGACTCCTGATGAAATCAAGCGCTATCAGAAAATTATCAATAACAAGGAAGCCATTCTCAATGATGCCCGTGAAAAGGCGGAGGCCCTGATCAACGAGGCTACCGTACATACCAGCGAACTGATAAATGAACATGAAATCATGCAGCAGGCATATGCACAGGCCAACGAAATCGTCAACCTTGCAACCCTGCAGGCGCAGGAAATCCTAGATAATGCCACAGTGGAGGCTAACAGTGTGAAAGCTTCCGCAATCCAGTATACGGACGACATCCTTGCCAATCTGGAAAGCATCATCGGCCACGGCATTGACATTGCCACCGATCATTACGGCCAGCTCATCAATGATCTGAACAGCTGCCTGAATATTGTACAGTCCAACCGCATGGAGCTGCGTCCGGATGAAGAGGATGATACCTCCTCCCTGCCCAACCTTTCCGCAGCGGAGGATGGCGGAGACAACAGCAATCTGAATCTGGATATTCTGTAATTACGGCAATCCGGTGCAGACTGCCACAAAATAATTCAACCTTCGGGCTGTGTTTCATCACCTGGAACACAGCCTTGTTTTATACCGGAGTAACGCGGAAGAGAGATACATTCATTTTTTTTAGTAAAAGCGTGCCAAAGCACGTACATTGGAGCCAGGTTGAAACAGGATATCTCAACCCTCCTGAATTAAAAGCGTGCCCGGCACGCAGATTGGAGTACATATGAAAAAAAGAACAGCAGCTGCAGTATTTCTTCTGGCTGCCTGTGTGCTGGCATTCATTCCGAAAACACAGGCGCAGGCAAAGGAACCGGTCATCGTGGTAATTGATCCCGGTCACGGCGGGGATCAGAACCGGGGAGGAGAAGTCCTTCCGCAATACGTGGAAAAGAATCTGACACTCCAGGTGGCACAGTCCATGAAACAGACACTGGAACAGTTTGAAGGGGTCCAGGTCTACCTTACCAGGATTAACGACCAGGAGCTTTCCCTGGAACAGCGGGCTCAGATTGCAAAAGCCTGCAATGCTGATTTTTTGTTTTCTCTTCATTTTAATATGTCAGAAGAGCATAATCTGTACGGAACGGAGGTCTGGACCTCCGCCTTTGGTAAATATTTTTCGGCGGGCCAGACCTTCGGCCGCCTGCAGCTGGCTGAGATGTCCCAATACGGACTCTATGCCAAAGGGGTAAAGACGCGGCTCAACAGCCGCGGAACCGACTATTACGGCGTTATCCGCGCGTCCAGGGCACTGGATCTTCCCTGTGTCATCATCGAGCACTGCTATATGGATCATGCCATTGACAGCCCCCAGATTAACACACCACAGAAGCTGGCGGCCTTTGGCATAAGTGATGCGATCGCCGTGGCTAAATACTTCCGTTTAAAATCTCCGGCGCTAGGGCTGGATTATACCGGGTTCCAATATCCGGTGATATCAGCTCCTTCAGGAACCGCGGCTCCTGATACAACGCCTCCGGAAAATGTGGTTATGACCGTCAACAACGCCGACCTGGCCACTGGAAAGGTTGATATTACCCTGACCGCTTCCGATCCCCAGTCAGGCCTTTTATACTACAGCTACACCCTGGACGGCGGAATTACCTGGTCCACCCTGTACCCCTGCGCAGGCACCAACACCATTCAGTTCTCCATCACAGTGCCCGCCAACACCACTCCCATTCTCCAGTGCCGCGTCTACAACGGCTATGACATCAAAGCCGAAAGCAATATCGCTATCCCTGGAACCTTTGCAACACGCTGAGCGAAAAGCTGCCGGAAACGGCAGCTTTTCTTAATGGCGCTATCTGAATATGGACACAGGGTAGGAAAATTTCCTCAGTGCACATCAGCTAACCGGCAAACACCCACAAATAAAAACCAAAGGCGGCCACCGTCTGAACGACCTTATGAGCCACATAATTTCCCAGCGATAGATCCGTTTCCCGAATCATACTGTAGGTCTGTGCAATACAGGACAGCCCGCCGAAGGGCAGAAGCACATATCCCCAGAAAGCCATGGAACGGGGAAGGCGTGACAGCCCGCTGGTGATTTCCAGAACACAGCCCAGCAGTGTTTCCAGCTTCGTCAGCCTGCTGGGAAGCAGGATATCTGGAATCAGATTCAGAAGATTGAACAGAATCATATATCCCCCCAAAGAGGCGATGGAGCATAGGGCAGACACGATGGAATTCTGTGTTTCCTCCAGCAAAGACGGAGCCCTGGCGACTGCCGGAGATGCTGGGGAAATGGAGGCTGCATGAAGCCCGTTTTTTTCTCCCGAAGGCTTTGCCCTGCCGGATGGGGCTGAGGAGGGCAGGAATGCCCGCATGGGAATATCCCTGTAGAGCGTATAGCGCAGAACCAGCCCGTAAAGGAAGGGAAGCAGATACATTCCTGCCAGAAAGATTAGCGGACGTTCCACCGGAAACAGGTGCAGGACAAAGCCTGTAAAATAAACAGGACCGATATTATTGCAGAAGGCCAGCATCAGTTCTGCCTCCCTGCGGGAAAGCTTTCCCCGCTGATAGCTTTCCGCCGTCACCCGCGCCCCCATGGGAAATCCGCACAGAAAACCGATAACCAGACAGTACAGACAGGAATCCGACAGCCTGAACAGCGGTTTGAGCACGGGAGAGAAGAGATGGGCAAAGCTGTCTGAAAGATTCATACGGATAAGTATCCCGGACAGAATCATAAAGGGAAGAAGCGTGGGAATCATTTTCTGGAACCACAGATTCAGCCCTGTGAGGGAAAGGATCAGCGCTTTGTCACTTTCCAGAAGCATGGCTGTCGTCAGAAAAGCGAACAGGCAGAGAAACGATACTTTTTTCAAATACGCCGCCCGCTCCTGCCGTTTTGCTGCAAAGCGGGGCTGCTGTTTAAAGAAAAACATTCTTAAGTCCTCCTTCCAACGCCTGCAGTCCCGACTTGTAAGAATGCAGGGAATCATGTATACTTTACGTAGCTGTCCGGCAGTCCGGGGATTTGCGTCTGCTTAAAGAAAGCGATACATGAAAACGATTCAGGAACGCCGGACCGCTGCATTCAATCCCATTAATAAAAGCTATGTTCTTCTGGCGCCCGGAATGACAGAATTATTGAATTACAGCGATAACGGTAACAGTAAAAATGTGAACGTCGTTATTTCAAAGCCGCCGGACAACTGCCGCTTAAGAAAGGAAATACAAATGCTTCGACTGGATAAATATTTATGTGATATGAAAGCCGGTACAAGAAGCCAGGTAAAGGCGCTTATCCGAAAAGGGCAGGTTACGGTAAACGGCCTCCCTGTCAAAAGTCCGGAGATGAAAATAGAGGAAAATTCCGATCAGGTCTGTGTAAACGGAAAAAGTATTTCCTATGCCAGACATGTTTACTTCATGTTGAACAAGCCTGCAGGCTGCGTATCCGCCACGCAGGACAACCATGACAAAACAGTGCTTCAGCTGATGCGGGAGCAAAAGGGAGCCTTTGATGACGCCCTGCTGCAAAGGGAGCTTTTCCCCGTGGGCCGGCTGGATAAGGACACGGAGGGGCTTCTGCTTATTACGGATGACGGAGAACTGGCCCATCGGCTGCTTTCCCCGGCGGCGCATGTGGAGAAAACCTACTATGTGGAAATTGACGGCCCGCTCACCGATGCGCAGCAAAACAGCCTGCAGGAGGGCGTGGATATCGGAGAAAAAAGCCTGACCCGTCCCGCCATACTGAAAGAAATGCCGGGGCTGTCTTTTCACCATGCCGATGCCGCATCCGCATGGCAGCTGACAATTACGGAAGGAAAATTCCACCAGGTAAAACGTATGATGCAGGCGGTGGGGAGAAATGTGGTTTATCTGAAACGGCTCCGTATGGGAACGCTGCTGCTGGATGAAACGCTGGCCCCGGGCGCTTTCAGGCCTCTGACTGCTAAGGAGCTTTCGGACCTGCAGTAAGAAAAGGGGAAACATAATGATGATGAATGGAATAGAAGCGGTGATTTTTGATTTGGACGGTTCGCTTGTGGACTCCATGTGGATATGGAAGGATATTGATATCGATTATCTGGGACGCTTCGGCCTGGTACCTCCGCCGGATCTTTCCCGGGAAATTGAAGGGAAGAGTTTTTCGGAAACAGCTGCTTACTTTAAGGAGCGTTTCAGCCTGCCGGACTCTGTGGAGCAGATTAAGGCGGACTGGAACCGGATGGCCTGGGATAAATATATGAATGAGGTACCTTTAAAGGACGGTGTCGGCGAGTACCTGGACTGGTGCTTAAGCAAAAATATCAGGCTGGGAATTGCCACCAGCAATTCCCGGGAGCTTGTAAACAGTATAGCCCGGGTACATGGACTGGAACATGTATTTCAATGTATTATGACAAGCTGCGATGTGGGCAGAGGAAAGCCGGCCCCTGATATTTATCTGGCGGTCGCCGGACAACTGGGCATACCGCCCCGGGCCTGCCTTGTCTTTGAAGATATCATTCCCGGAATTTTAGCCGGCAAGGCCGCCGGAATGAAGGTCTGCGCTGTAGAGGATGCCTATTCTCTGGAACAGGCGGAAGAAAAAAAGGCGCTTGCCGATTATTATATCAGTCATTTTTCGGAAGTTTTACAGGGGTAAAAGCGTATGCTTTCATCCATCAAATACCTTCGCGGCAGTCGCCAAATATCCATGCAGGCGATACCTGGCACGTTGCCCGCGGAAATAAATTGTGCGCTATGGCGCAAGGATAGGAGCAAAAATGTCAGTTACCGGATTTTTACCGATTACTAAAAAAGAGATGGAAGAGAGAGGCATTACACAGCCGGATTTCGTCTATGTCATAGGCGACGCCTATGTGGATCACCCTTCCTTCGGACATGCCATTATCAGCCGCATCCTGGAAGCCCACGGCTACAGTGTGTGCATTATATCCCAGCCCGACTGGAAGGATGAAAAAAGCATTGCCGTTTTTGGATGCCCAAGGCTGGGCTTTCTTGTTTCCGCCGGAAATATGGATTCCATGGTGAATCATTATTTTGTATCTAGAAAACACAGGCCGAACGATGCTTATACGCCGGGGGGAGAGGCCGGAAAGCGTCCGGATCATGCCACGGTGGTGTACTGTAACCTGATCCGCCGCGTTTACCGCACGGTTCCCATCATTATCGGCGGCATAGAAGCCAGTCTGCGCAGAATGGCGCATTATGATTACTGGAGCGATTCCTTCAAGCGTTCCATTCTTCTGGACAGTCAGGCGGATCTGATTTCCTATGGCATGGGGGAAAAGTCCATCGTGGAAATTGCAGATGCCTTAAACAGCGGAATCGAGGTAAAGGATATTACCTTTATTCCGGGCACTGTTTATAAGACGAAGGACATTTCAGGAATCTATGACGGAATCCTGCTGCCGTCCTATGAAGAGATGAAAGCGGATAAGAAAAAATATGCCGACAGCTTTATGATTCAGTATACCAATACGGATCCCTTCAACGGAAAAGCCCTCCTGGAAGGCTATCCGAGCGGTCAGTATGTGGTACAGAACCCGCCCCAGGAGCCGCTTTCCATAGAAGAGATGGATGATGTTTACGCGCTGCCCTATATGCGTACCTACCATCCTTCCTATGAGGAAAAAGGCGGCGTCCCCGCCATCAGTGAAATCAAATTTTCCCTGATCAGCAACAGGGGCTGCTTCGGCGGCTGTAATTTCTGTGCGCTGACCTTCCATCAGGGACGCACTGTGCAGGTCAGGAGCCATGAGTCCATTCTGGAAGAGGCGGAGCTGATTACCAAGGATAAGGACTTTAAGGGATATATCCACGATGTGGGCGGCCCCACCGCCAATTTCCGGGCGCCCTCCTGCGGAAAACAGCTGGTTCACGGCGTCTGCAAGGATCGTCAGTGCCTGTTCCCCAGGCCCTGCCCCAACCTGAAAGCCGATCACCAGGACTATCTGGAGCTTCTGCGCCGCCTGCGCAGTCTGCCCGGCGTCAAGAAGGTCTTCATCCGTTCCGGCATCCGGTTCGACTATCTGCTGGCGGATAAGGATGATACTTTTTTCCGGGAGCTGGTTCTTCATCATATCAGCGGCCAGCTGAAGGTGGCGCCGGAGCATATTTCCGACGCCGTACTCTGCCGTATGGGAAAACCGGAAAATGCGGTATACGAGCGCTTCCGGAAAAAATATAAGAAGCTCAATGAAGAACTGGGAATGAATCAGTATCTGGTGCCATATCTCATGTCCTCCCACCCAGGCTCCACCCTGAAGGAAGCAGTGGAGCTGGCCGAATATCTTCGCGACCTTGGCTACATGCCGGAGCAGGTGCAGGATTTTTATCCTACACCCTCCACGGTATCCACGGTTATGTATTATACGGAAATCGATCCCAGGGACGGAAAGTCCGTATATGTATGCAAAAATCCTCATGAAAAGGCGATGCAGCGCGCCCTGATCCAATACAGGAACCCAAAAAATTACGATCTGGTATGCGAAGCGCTCACAAAAGCCGGTCGGACGGATTTGATAGGCTTTGATAAAAAATGCCTGATACGCCCCCGCAGGCAGAGCGTCGGCAATGCCAAAGGCGCCGGGAAAGATATGGATCTTTCCTACGGCAGGAAAAACCTGAAATCCCCGGCTCCCGGGGCAAAAACGGGACAAAAGCCTGCAAAAAAGAAAACCATCCGGAATGTCCACCGGAAAAAGTAGAGGTATCCCATGGTCAACCGTTTGTTCGGAATATGCTACCAGCTGATGCAGCGGGATAAAATTCCTGCAAAGGAGCTGGCGGAAAGATATGAGGTGTCGGTACGCACCATCTACCGTGATGTGGAAATACTCAGTATGGCCGGCGTCCCCATCTATGCCAGCAAGGGCAGAAGCGGCGGCATCTCCCTGCTGGATCACAGCCTTATTGATAAAATGTTCATCACGCCGGAAGAAAAAAAGCAGATCCTGGCCGCGCTGGAAAGCCTGCAGGAGGTGGAGCCTTCCGAAAGCTCACAGCTGCTGCGGAAACTGGGTGATTTTTTCCAGACGCCCGCTGCCGCCTGGGTTTCCGTGGACTTTTCCGACTGGAGCGGGAGAAGGCAGGAACTGTTTAATCTTCTGAAAAATGCCATCCTCGAATCCCGGGTTATTTCTTTTGATTATTATACAAGCGACGGGCGGGTGGAACGGCGCGTTGTGGAGCCGGTCCAGTTGTGGTTTAAAAGCCGTGCCTGGTACCTGCGCGCCTGGTGCTGCGGCAGGCAGGCCATGCGCACCTTCAAAATCCTGCGCATCAAGCGTCCGGAATGCCTGGATGAGTATTTCCTTCCCCGAAACATGCCTGTGTCGGAAGAGTCGGACACTGCCCAAAATGCGGCGCCTGAAAATCCGGCGACAGACATCAGGCTGGAGATCGATGCATCCCAGACGTACCGGATATACGACTTCTTTGAAGAGGAGGAAATCTCTGTTATGGATAACGGTAATTTCCTTGTGAACACCTCATATGTGGCGGATGACTGGGTATACAGCCTGATTATTTCCCTGTGCCCTCATGTGCGGATAATCGAGCCTTTGTGGCTGAAGGAAAAAATAGCGGATATGCTGCAAAAGTCTCTTGAAAATATCTGAGGCGAAAATCTTTCAAGGTGAATATCTGAAGAAAATATGACATACTGTTGTCAGCTTTTCCATGTTACAATTAAAGGAAAAGGGAGGATGAACCATGCTGGAAATTCCTGAAAGCCATGTAATTGCCGGACAGCTCAATGAAACAATCCGGGGGAAGACCATCTCCTTCGTTGAGGCCGGCCATACCCCTCATTCCTTTACCTGGTATTCCGAAAAACCGGAGCTTTATGACGACCTGCTCTCAGGAAAGAAAATCGGATGCAGCCGGGCGGTGGGAGGAATGGTGGAAATAGAAGCGCAGGACTGCAGGCTGCTGATACAGGACGGCGCTTCGCCCCGTTTTTACGAAGAAGGGAAAGCCCCTTCGAAGCATCAGATACGGAAAAGGATCTGTTTGCAAGACCCGGCGGCTATACCACCATCCTGAGTAAGAAAACACTCTGGTCTCCCTGTCCTCGCTGCAGCTATGAGCTGCGCAAGGGAACTTATCTGGGCGGAACCATATATTACTGCGAACACTGTCAGTCATAGTCCGGTCACGAAGCCATTCCGTACGGCGGTACGGACCTGCGCTGCTGCAATACCGAAAAACAAACTGCTGCCGTGCACAGCAGGCTGGCATAAGTAAATATTATTTTTGTTGAAACCTTCCGCAGACATGCTACAATGATAGTATGGCTGCGGAAGGTTTTTGGCCGGACAGGGCGGTTTCTTAAAAGAATGACCGCGAATGTTCCCCGCAGCTGTATAATCACCGTATCCTTTGGTACAAACTATAATATCTTCCGGGAACCGCAGAAAATGTATCTGCGGGCCGTTTTGTCATAGATGGGCTGTTCTGAGAAGGAGGCCTGAGAAAGAAGGGGTATTTATGCTGTACCGGACAGGATGTATTTTAACTGGTTATTTGTGCGGATGTTTTCTTACGGCGGAGGCGGTATCCAGACATGCCGCAGGAAAAAGCGCCTCCCAGCTTGGAACCGGGAACCCGGGAATGGCCAATATCATGGCCCAGCTGGGAGTCAAATGGGGGCTGCTTGTTCTTGCAGGCGATCTGCTTAAGACGCTGTTTCCCTGCATGCTCTGCCGTTTTCTTCTGTTTCCCCGGCTCGGCAGGAATGCTGTTCTCTATGCGGGCATCGGTGTGGCGGCAGGGCATAATTTTCCTTTCTGGAACCGTTTCCGCGGCGGGAAGGGCGTTGCCGTAACCTGCATGACACTATTTATATTTTCACCGGGCTTCGGCCTTCTTTCCTGTGTTTTAGGAGGCTGTCTTGTCCTCTTGAGTAAATCACTGACACTGGGAGCGCTGGCTATCCCCCTATTATTTTTATGGCCGGCATTTACCGTTTATGGCAGTGAGACGGGCGTCCTTTCCTGCATCCTGGCTGCCATGATGCTTCAGAAGCATTTTCTGCCGTTTCTGGATTATCTGCACGGAAAGGGAACAAAAATTGATCTGATCGCCAAAGCGCAGTCAAAGCTGCGGGAAAGGAAGTGACAATGGAGGAGCGAACCCCTGCTGGCTCTAAAAAAGACTGGAAGGCCTTCTTCTGGGATAAGCTGCGCGGCCTGGGCCGGGAACTTAAAAGTCTGTTCGTATATTTTCCCGCAGCACAGGGCTGTATCTGGCTTTTTACCCTGTTTTTTACCCTTATGCTGGGAGAACTTTTCTCCGAGTCCATCTATGATGTCCTGGAAAAGGCCCTTCCTTTTCTGGTTTTCTATGGGACCGGCTGCTTTTTTGCGGAAGCAGTGTACCAGAAGACGGAAAAGCTGCGGCTTAGGGCGGTCCTGTATATCCTGTCCGTGATTCCTGCATTTCTGTTGACATGGCTGTTATATCTGGAACCGGACTCCTTTTTTCTGGGGCAGGATGCCCTCACCATCAGCTTTTATCTTCCCAGATATATTGCGGGCTATGAAGTGATTCTTATTTCCATAGCCGTTTATCTGTGTTTTTTAAGGACCAGATTGTCGCTTGAACAATATCTTGGCCGTGTTTTTGCCGCAGTTGTGCGTATCAGCATTATCTATTTTATTCTGATGATAGGCACAAGCATGGTGGTCGGCATATTCATTGAACTTTTTGACGGAGCTTTTTCTCTCTACATTCAGGTACAGTGCCTTCTCCTTGGCCTGTATTATATCCCGGCCCTGCTTCGCAGCGTGCTTCCGGATGAAAAAGAGGACAGTCGTTTTGCGGAGGTACTGATCAAATATATTCTCAGCGGGCTTGTTATCAGTGCATTTGCAGTTATTTATGCCTATGTGCTGAAAATCCTGCTTTTCCGGGATATGCCATCCAATGCGGTATTCCGTATCCTTACGGGTCTGTTCGCCGCAGGGCTTCCTGTATGGACGATGAACTCCTGCTATTCACAGAAAAATCCTCTCCTGAAGCTTACCCGGCTGCTCCCTTATCTGTTTTCACCGCTGATTCTGCTGCAGGCTTATTCCATCGGCATCCGTATATATGAAAACGGCGTAACGCCCCTCAGATATCTCTGCGTGCTGCTTTTGTTTTTTGAAATCATATATGTCTCAGTATATTATTTCAAAAGACAGGCCGTGTGTCTGCTGATACCGTTGTTTGCCGTCTTTACTGCAGCAGCCTGTTTTGTTCCCGGGATCAACATGGCCCGCTTTTCCCTGAACAGCCAGCAAAACGCCCTGCATAAATACATAATGGCAGAAGAATCATCGGCACTCACCCAAAGACAGATCGACAAAGCTGCCGGAGCCTACTGGTACCTGAGGGAAGAACCAACCGGAAAGGCCTGGCTGCAGTCGCTTCCGGAGGAAGATAAAGCAAAGCTGGAAAATCTGAAATCCGGCAGTCCGATAGAATATGAAGCTCTCCGTCATTTTTACTATTCCATCAAAAATACCGCAATTGACATTTCAGGTTATAATACCTGTTATCCCATACAGGTATCGGCCAGAGACAACACCGAAAATTTTACCGCCTATCAGATCGTCTATGGAGGAAGCAGCTCTGCCATTGTGAACCTTGCCGCCTACCTTAACAATTTCCCGGACGAAAGCGGAGAAACCGCAGAGGCCTATTTTGAGAAGCACCATGAAATACCCATTGATCCCTATCGGAAACTATATTTAGAATACCTGTCCTATGATTATGACCGTGTGGGAGAAAACTACACTTATATATCCTTCCACGGTTATCTGCTGGAAAAATAGAAAAGGAGAAAGAGACATGAATATTGCAATTATCACCGGAGCCTCCTCCGGAATCGGAAAAGAATTTGCCCTGCAGCTGGATGCCGGACTCTATACGATAGATGAGTTCTGGCTCATAGCAAGAAGAAAAGACCGTCTGGAGGATCTTGCCTGCGACCTGGACCACATGGCTAAAACAATCCCCCTTGATCTGACTCAGAAAGCGGATATGGAACATTTGCGGGCCCTTCTGAGAAAAGAACGCCCCGCAGTCCGTATGCTCATAAACTGTTCCGGCTATGGCATCATGGGACAATTCTCCGAAATCGACTCCCGGGAACAGGTTGGCATGATTGACTTAAACTGCCGGGCCCTCACAGAAATCACCCATGCCTGCCTGCCCTATATGAAAAAAAACAGCCGCATCATCCAGCTGGCAAGCAGCGCCGCCTTCCTGCCCCAGCCCGGCTTCGCCGTATATGCAGCCAGCAAATCCTACGTCCTCAGCTTTTCACGCGCCCTGAGCGAAGAACTTCGATCCAGAAAAATCTACGTCACTGCCGTCTGCCCCGGCCCGGTTCAGACCGAGTTCTTCGACCGCGCTGAAAAATACGCCGCCACCCTTGCCATCAAAAAATATACGATGGTCACCCCGCAGTCCGTAGTCCGCGCTGCTTTAACCGCCTCTGCCAGGAAATGCCCCCTTTCCACATACAGCCAGCTGATAAAAGCCTTTCGTCTTCTTACCAAGGTAATCCCGCATACCTTGATTTTGAAAGCTATGAGACTGGTTAAGTAGCAAAATGGCGGATGCCTGTAACGGTTATACAAATAAATATTATCGGAAATTATTGCAGAAACTATATTCGTATGCTACAATCGTGACAAGCAATGATTTCAACAAATCTTTTTATCTTTTAAGATTCTGCGCCGCTCTGTGAAGGCAATTCAGCCCACAGACCGGTATCTGTACGCAGCTTCGCGTGTGCATGGACGGCATATGTACAGACTTCTGCCTGACGGAGGTTTTCTTTTTTACATGTGTACGGTAATGCATGAACTCCTTGCTGACAAAAGAATAAGCAGGGAGTACAAAGCGGCTGCCGGATATCTGTGCAGCCGCAGAAGGCATGGTTCTCTCTGCAAAAAAAGAAAGAGAGGAATGCCTATGAATTCTAAGACAACCGGAACGGCTGCCACGCAGGCGCTGTCCCAAAACTATCAGTTTAATCTGAGTGATTTTGCTTTATTCTTATCTGTCATGAAGAGTCAAATACCCCGCTGCAAGCAACGGGGTATTTGACTCTCGCGGCAGTCGCCAAATAGCCATGCAAGCATGGCTACTTGGCTCGTTGCTCGCGGAAATAAAACTGCCTATGAAAGTACGTTGAGCATTATTCTGGATGAGCCGGATTTGGAGCTGGCGGAGGTAGAGGTGGAGCAGGTAGTGCTCAACAAAAGCGGGAAACGGGCTATCCGGCTGGATGCCTGGGCGCGGGATGTATCTGACCGCCGTTTTAATACGGAAATGCAGAATGATACGGAAGCGGACGATGTGAGGCGGAGAGCGAGATTTTATCAGGGCCTGCTTGATACCCCGGTTTTAAAGGCAGGAAAGACGACCCGGTATAAGCACCTGCCGTCAACTGTTATTATTTTTATCACGCAGGAGGACATTTTCGGACGGGACCGTGCAATCTATACCTTTACGGAACAATGTGAAGAATTTTCAGATCTGCCCTTGGATGACGGCACGAAGAAAATATTTCTGAACATGACCAGTAAAAATGGCCGTCCTGAGCTGATAAGCCTGCTGCAGTATATGAAAAATACCACGATTGATAATCCTGAGGTCAAGATAAAGGATAAACGGATTATTACGTTGAATGAAATCGTAAATGAAGTGAAGCAATCGGAAGAATGGGAGGCTGTAAAGATGAATATTCTTGAGATTGGTATTGAAAAAGGAAGAGAAGAAGGAAGAGAAGAAGGAAGAAAAGATGGATTGCAGGATGGATTAAAAATAGGCCGTGCCGAAGGAGAAGCAAAATTAGTATCTATGATAAGAAGAAAACTGGAAAAGGGGCTTAGTGTTACTGCAATTTCAGAAGCATTGGAGTTGGAAGATGCTTATGTACAAAAGGTAATCAATTTGATAACAGAGGATTCTTCCAAAAGCGATCTGGAAATAGCAAAGATACTACTCAGATAACTAAACTGTCATACTATATATTTTTTCTATGACAGATTCTTTTCAAAAGTAATTAACAACAGGGCAATTGTTTGTTAATATTTATCCAATAATATAAGAAGAGCGATGACGGAAAAGAGTAGTTTATTCAGAAACATCCAGAGAGAACAGAATTTGGTGAAAGCTGTTTATGTGTAAGATAGACGAATACCATTCCAGAGCTGTAATGCTGAAGTGATGTAAGTGTTACCGTATGCCTGCGTTAAAGGATAGGACTTATTGGAATCTGAAGTGAAAAGTTAAGGTGGAACCGTGTTAAATGCACCCTTAAGACTATTTTTTATGGTCTTATGGGTGCTTTTCTTATGTTGTTCAATACTGATAACCGGCTGTCGGCCGCAAAAAAGAAAGGAGCAACAAGAGTATGAAGGTTCTGCAAAAAAATGGTGAAATGGCAGAAATGAGTTTTGAGGAACAGGAGGGGAGGAAAGCGTTCTGGCACACGAGCGCCCATGTACTGGCGCAGGCAGTAAAGCATCTTTATCCGGATACGAAATGTGCCATTGGTCCTGCAATTGAAAATGGATTTTATTATGATTTTGAATTTCCCTTTTCCTTTTCAGAGGAGAATCTAAAGGCTGTGGAAGAGGAAATGAGAAAAATTGTTAAGGAATCTCTTTCGCTGCAGGTTTATGAAAAAAGTAAAAAAGAGGCGTTAGCCTTCATGGAAAATAACGGCGAAAGCTATAAGCTGGAACTGATTGAAGGGCTTGAAGAAGGAGAAAGCATCAGCTTTTACATTTCCGTTCTTTTTACCTAACCCGGATAAACCGGAAAAGTTATTTTTATTTTCTCCCCTTTACGCTATTCTAAAGAAAAAGGGGGGTTTAACATGTTGCTTACGGATAAATACGTTGATAAAATTCACGGCATCATCACCTGTTATGACCGCATAATCATTCAGGGCTATATCCCAAACTGGAGTCATGCTGAAGCTATGACAACCTATATGAAACTAAATAATTTCCGTATTTTTGACTATCCCAGTTTCTCCCAGCCCCTTACAGAGCAAGTCCGGGAAAATGCGGAACAGATTGCCTGTGACAACGGAATTGAAATCGAGTTCATCCGAAAATTTCATGCTTTCAGAAAAGATGACCGCATCCAGAAAATTATTTCTCAAACCGGGAAAACAGAAGGACTAATTCATATCTTTTCTGCCATGGAATGCTGCAATACCTATAAACCCTGGCACGATAAAATAACCGGCAAAACATTCCTTAAATTTGACCAAAGCAAATGTCTTTACTATTACTTTTACTTTATCGACAGAGAACTTGGTCTTTGTTATCTTCGTGTTCCTACCTGGCCGCCTTTCCGCCTTCAGTTTTATATGAACGGGCACAATCTACTTGCCCACAAACTAGACAAAAAGCAAATCACTTATAGGATGCATGACAATGCGTTCCTTGAAATTTCTGATACGGAAACTGCACAGAAACTTTCTGACCGCATCAATCCAGAAGATCTCCATAAGATTCTTGATGTCTTTGCCAAACGCTATAGTCCTGTTCCTGGCTCTCTTGGTCTTGGCTATACATGGACCGTCCAGCAGATTGAATGCGCAACAGACGTCACGTTTCAGAAACCGGAATATCTCGAACCACTTTATGATGAAATCATCCGCACTGCTATCTTTACAGTAAAACCGGATAATATCGCCACGTTCCTTGGACAACGAATCACCTATAACTGTATCAAGGAAATCGGGACCAATTACAATCAACGAATTCTCGGCACGAGAATCAAACACCATATGGGTGATGTATCAATCAAAATGTATGATAAGTTCGGACATGTCCTGCGGATTGAATCTACCTGCAATGACATCGGTACTTTCCGTGTTGAACGGGAAGTCAATCACCGGGATGGTTCCAGTAGTGTGCAGAAAGCTCCGCTGAAAAAGAGCATCTACAGTCTGTACCAGTTGTTCACAATTATGAAATCTGCAAACTATCGATATCTGGAATTCATTTCTTCCTTCGATGACCACAGTAGCGGAAGAAAAAAGCTGGCTGAAGTCAGTCATCCGCAGAAAGAAAAGGAACGTAAATATCTGATCACAGCTCTTGGAAAGGAAATCATAGCAGCTGGTTTAACTGAAAATAACCTTATTCTGGTTCCAGCACTGACATCTTAATCTTGCTTTGGCAAAATTCTGCCATTTTGCGTAGAAAATCATTTATAAGTGCCTATTGACAGCCCTACTTCAACGTGCTAGTATGATAAAAAGTTTTTGGAAATCCCATAAACAGAAAGAGGAAAACAATGAATCGCAGCTTACAGATCTGTGGATGTGAAATCCGCTCCTATATGCATATTTGTTTTTATTACGGACGTATTTGCTTGTAACCGTATGCAGGAATGATTCTTATTCAGAATTTATGTTTCATGCACAGGATACAAGCCGGTAGGTCTTATATGTCTGTGCAGAAGTGACGGAGCTGATTATTGTTACCTATATTTTTTCGCTTCTTTATCCGCATCAGACATATTTTTTGTTTGATGCGGTTTTTTAATGCCGAAAATATACTTACCCGGCTGTTTCCCTCACATTCAAACTTTCCACAGGAGGAAAATCCCATGGCCGACAGAGGCTTCGAATTTTCCTTCAGAAGACCAGGAGGAAAATCCATTGTCCATCAGAGGACTCGCATTTTGCTCCGTATAACAGGAGGATTAAAAATGGTTACTACAAAGTCAGATCCGGTACAGCTGATTCTTGCACAGAAAACGGATGCCCTGCTCATTCACCAGATGAAAAAAAGCGCATTTATGCCGCTTTATGAAAAATACCATGACACAGAAACAACCCCTGCGCTGGATCCGCCGGAAAAGGTGGAGCTGCAGCTGGCTCAGGAGGAAACCGATTACTGGCTTATCGCCCTGGAAGGAAAGAGTGTAGGCGCTGTGAGGGTGGTGAAAAAGAGGGATGCGCATGTGATTTCCCCTCTTTTTATCATCCCCGAGGAGCAGAACAAGCACGCCGCTTCCCAGGCCCTGACCCAGTTGTTCACCATGTACCCTGAGGTATTCACCTGGAGGCTTGTCACCATAATGGAAGAAGAGAGAAACTGCCATTTATATGAAAAGCTGGGCTTCTACAGTACGTTCACAGGAAAACCCACAGGCAGCCTCACCCTCACCGGATACGAAAAAAGAATCCTTCAGGAGGAAAGCTGATATGGACGCAGATACCAATACTGACATAAAACTGAGAAATATGACCTCCATCTACATATCCTGCGGCACAAAAATTCTTCTTCTATATCGCATCGGCTCCCGTGTGGTGCCGCCTTCCTGGTGCGGAATCGGCGGACACTTTGAGCCGGATGAATTAAACGATCCCCGGACATGTGTCCTGCGGGAGCTGGAGGAGGAAACCGGCCTTACGGAAAAGGATTTGAAAAATATTTCCCTTCGTTATGTAACGCTGAAATTAAAGGACGGAGAAATCAGGCACTGTTTTTACAAACAGCTTGAATTATTTTTAGGAGGTATGCCAATGGAACAGGAAATCACTCTGATTATGCCTGTCGAAGCCGTTCAGCCCGATTCTGCTGATTACGATGAATGGGAACATAAAATCCAGGAATATCGCAGAGAATTCCTGGAAAACGGCGATACCATAAACGGCAGCCGCGGACTTCACCATTATGAAAAAATAGCGGGCTGGCTGGAGCAGATAAAGGCCTGTGAAAAAGACAACAACAGCTATATCGGCGTTCCCGTAACCACGTTCCTCGCCATCCGCCGTGACAGTCCCGATGATTGGACGATAGTGGGTAACATCGAAATCCGCCACCATCTGAATCCGGCCCTTGAGGAGCTGGGCGGCCATATCGGCTACAGTGTCCGCCCTTCCCAGCGGCGTAAGGGCTATGCGGTTTCCATGCTGCGTCAGGTCCTTTGCTATGCGCGCACGTTCGGATTAAAAAAAGTAATGCTGGACTGCGACAAAAGCAACACAGGCTCCCTGAAAACCATACAAAAATGCGGCGGTGTCCACTCAAGAGACCTTCTTTCTGTGTATCGTGGCCGCAATATCGTTAACAGCCAATTCTGGATTTCTTTGCCGTAATGTGTTACACTGTTACAGGAGCGTGCCCGAGAGCCCAATCCGGCATGCTCCGGCACTGAATAAAGGGCTTTCAACCGGGAGTACGGCCCGGATCCGGAGACTGCCATTTTTTCATTATGACCACACAGATAAAACCAGACGGAGGATTTCCCGAAATGCATCGAATTAAAAAAGGCCAGTACGGCTATATCAAAAGCCAGAGGAAAATAGAAATTATCAAAACCCTTTCCCTGTTCCTTCTTTCCCTCGCCATATACCTGGGAGGCTACATCACCACGGGAACCAACAAAAACCTGCTCACCATCGTCGCCATATTAGGCTGCCTTCCGGCGAGCAAGTGTGCGGTAAATATGATTATGTTCCTTCGCGCCAGGGGCTGCAGCGAAGAGCTTTATCAAAAGGTGTCCGCCCACACCGGAACGCTCCCCTGCCTTTACGACAACGTCCTTACAAGCTATGAGTCCACTTTTGAGATCCCGCATATGGTATTTTGCGGAAACAACCTGATAGGTATTGCCGTAAATCCCAAATGCAAAACGGCTGCCTGTGAAAAGCACCTGCAGGCCATGTGCGCCCAGAACAGTATCCGGGACGTAAATATCAAGATTTTTCAGGATATTCCCAAATACTTAAACCGGCTGGATCAGCTGCAGGAGCTTTCCGTCGGGGACACCCAGACGGAAGCGGTGCTTTCCCTGGTAAAGGCCATATCCATATAGGGGGAGCGCAATGAGAGAGGTGACGATAGGCGCTAACGAGGCCGGACAACGTTTTGATAAATTTCTGAAAAAATATTTAAAGGAAGCTGGCAGCGGCTTCCTTTATAAAATGCTCCGCAAAAAAAATATTACGCTGAACGGCTCCAAAGCCGACGGCAGCGAAAAGCTGACGGCGGGAGACCGGGTATGCTTCTTTTTGGCGGAGGAAACCCTGGAAAAATTCCGGGGAGCGCCGGGAGAAGTAACGGCGCCGGACAAAACAGCATCCAATTCATTAAAGCCGGAACTTCAAATTCCAGTTATCTTTGAAAACGAGCATATCCTTCTGGTGAATAAACCTGCCGGACTGCTTACGCAGAAAGCGGAGGCACAGGATTATTCCCTGAACGAATGGCTGACGGATTACCTGCTTTCCCAGAGAAAAATCACTGCGGATCAGCTGCGGACCTTCCGGCCTTCCGTATGCAACCGGCTGGACCGGAATACAAGCGGCCTGGTCATCTGCGGCAAAACCCTGGCAGGCAGCCAGAAGATGAGTGAACTGCTGAGGGAACGCACCGTCCATAAATACTACCGGCTTTTTGCGGCAGGCAGAATGGAGCTGGAAGGCGTGACGCAGGCCTGGCTTATCAAGGATGAAAAGAACAACCAGGTGCGGATTCTTTCCGCCGAGCCTAAAGGGAATAAGGCTGCCGCCCATATCGTGACAGGCTGCCGTCCCCTTACCTTTTATCCGGAGTATACCTACGCTGAGGTGGAGCTGTTTACGGGGAAATCCCATCAGATACGCGCCCACCTGGCCGCGCTGGGCCATCCCCTTATCGGTGATGCCAAATACGGAAACAAAGCCTGTAATGACAGATACCGCAGACTGGGAATCCGTTCTCAGATGCTCCATGCCTTCCGCGTGGAGTTTCCCGTGATGGACGGCTGCTTTGCCGATCTTTCCGGGAAATCCTTCACGGCGCCGGAGCCGGAAGCCTTTCTGCGGCTGAAAACGCAATAACAGGGAGGAGAGCAATGGCAACATGGAATTCAAGAGGGCTGCGGGGGTCCACACTGGAAGACCTGATCAACCGCACCAATGAAAAATACCAGGAAAACGGACTGGCTCTTATCCAGAAAATCCCCACGCCGATCACCCCTATCCGAATCGATAAGGATGAACGCCATATCACCCTGGCCTATTTTGACCAGAAAAGCACTGTTGACTATATCGGCGCGGTACAGGGCCTGCCGGTGTGCTTTGATGCCAAGGAATGCGCTGCGGATACCTTTGCCCTGGCAAACATCCATGAGCATCAGGTGAATTTTATGGAAAATTTTGAAAAACAGGGAGGAGTCGCTTTTTTTCTCCTGTTTTTTTCCCATAAAAATCAGTTCTATTATCTTCCTTATGCCCATCTGCGTTATTTTTGGGACAGGGCAAAAGAGGGGGGACGCAAGAGCTTCCGGTATGATGAATTAAATCCGGAATATTTCCTCCCGAAAAAACAGGGGATACTGGTTCCTTATCTGGACATGATCCAGAAGGATCTGGATACAAGAGAAGAATAGCCGGTAAAAGGAGGCGCTTATGAGAAGCCAGGTTACAACGCTTTGCTATATTGAACGGGAGGACAGCTATCTGATGCTCCACCGTGTCAAAAAGAAAAACGATCTCAATGAAAATAAATGGGTGGGCATCGGCGGACATGCGGAAGAGGGGGAGAGTCCGGAGGACTGCCTGCTTCGGGAGGCAATGGAGGAAACGGGGCTTCTTCTTACTTCCTACCGGTTCCGGGGGCTGGTCACTTTTGTGTCGGATAAATGGGGGACGGAATACATGTGTCTCTATACGGCAGATGGTTTCGAAGGGGAACTGACGGATTGTGATGAGGGCTGTCTGGAATGGGTCCCTAAATCAAAAATTCCCAACCTGAATCTTTGGACGGGAGATCTGATTTTTTTCCGGCTGCTGGAAGAAAACGCTCCGTTTTTTTCTCTGAAGCTGCGTTATGAGGGAGACAGGCTGGCGGAATGGCAGCTGAACGGCAAAGACATGACCGGCAGCTTACTGCCGGAAGGAAATACTTGACAGCCTGCGGGCTGTTTAGTATAGTATTGATAGTTTGCTTTGCTAATATGGTACTAAATTAGCACGTTAATGTAATGAAGTGAAAAACAAAAGGAGAGAGGTTCAGATGAGTAAACCATTAGTACATACCCCGGAAGGAGTCCGGGACATTTACGGCGAAGAATATTTGAGAAAGCTGCTGGTGGAAGAAAAGCTGCACCATACCCTGCGTTCCTTTGGCTATCAGGATATCCAGACGCCTACCTTTGAATTTTTCGATGTGTTCAGCCGGGAAATCGGCACCACACCATCCCGGGAGCTATATAAATTTTTTGACAAGGAGGGCAATACCCTCGTTCTGCGGCCTGATTTTACCCCTTCCATGGCGCGCTGCGCCGCAAAATACTTTATGGATGAAAAGCTTCCCATCCGTTTCTCCTATCTGGGAAATACCTTTACCAATACCTCCAGCCTTCAGGGGAAGCTGAAGGAGGTGACCCAGCTGGGAGCCGAACTCATACAGGAGCCTTCCGTTCAGGCGGACGGTGAAATGATCGCCATGGTGGTGGAAGCCCTGAAGGCCTCCGGGCTGGAGGATTTCCAGGTGAGCATCGGTGAGGTGGAATATTTCAAGGGAATCTGCTCCCAGGCCGGACTGGATGAAGAAACGGAAAATGAGCTGCGCGATTTTATATCCAGCAAGAATTTTTTCGGCGCCCAGGAGCTGTTGGAGCAGAAGGCCGTCCGCAGGGATTACTGTGAGATTTTGCTGAAGGTGAACGATCTGTTCGGTTCTGCGGAAGCGCTGCAGCAGGCCAGGAAGCTTGTGAACAACGAGCGTTCCCTCCAGGCTGTGGAACGGCTGGAGGAGCTGTATCAGGTTCTGTGCGAATACGGTGTGGAGAAGTATGTTTCCTTTGATTTGGGGCTTCTGAGTAAATACCGTTATTATACAGGCGTCATTTTTAAGGCTTATACCTACGGCGTGGGTGACGCGGTTGCCAAGGGCGGCCGTTACAACAGCCTTCTGAAATATTTCGGGAAGGATGCGCCGGCCATCGGTTTTGTCATTGTAGTGGATGATTTGCTGGAGGCGTTGTCCCGTCAGAAGCGTAAGCCTCAGCCTGCCGCCGAGGGTATCCTTATTATATATGAAGAGGGACGCTTCCGGGATGCGCTGGAAAAGGCGGCAGCTCTCCGGGCGGACGGTGTTCCCACGGAACTGATCCCCGCATCCGTGGCCTCCAGAACGGCCCAGGACAGCGCCTTTGCGGACAGAATCAGGATTTACCGGGAAAAAGCCCGGGCGCATATGCAGAAGGCATTTTATTATCTGCCATCGGAAGGCGGATGTGCGGAAGAAATCCTGGACTGATACGGTACCGGGCAGCAAATGAAAGGATACGGATGAAAATGGACGAGAACAGATATCTTACTTTTGCCCTTGCCAAGGGCAGGCTTGCCAATAAAACACTGGAGCTTCTGGAAGAGGTGGGCATCACCTGTGAAGAAATGAAGGATAAGTCCTCCAGAAAGCTGATTTTTGTAAATGAAGAACTGAAACTGAAATTTTTCCTCTCAAAAGGGCCTGACGTTCCCACCTATGTGGAATACGGCGCCGCCGATATCGGCGTTGTGGGCAAGGATACCCTGCTGGAGGAGGGCAGACGGGTATATGAAGTGCTGGATTTGGGTTTCGGGAAATGCCGTATGTGCGTCTGCGGGCCGTCAGAAGCCAGGGAGCTTCTCAAACATCACGAGATGATCCGGGTAGCCAGCAAATACCCCAACATTGCCAAGGATTATTTTTATAATAAGAAGCATCAGACCGTGGATATCATCAAGCTGAACGGCTCTGTGGAGCTGGGGCCTATCGTGGGGCTTTCTGATGTTATCGTGGATATCGTGGAAACGGGAAGTACTCTCCGGGAAAACGGCCTGGAGGTGCTGGAAGAGGTCTGTCCTCTGTCCGCCAGAATGATAGTCAATCAGGTGAGCATGCAGATGCAGCCTGAACGGATAAAAAGTCTGATAAAGAAGCTGCGGGAGCAGATGCAGCAATAGCAGCTGTAAAATATCACCGGCCGGCAGAGTGTACATGAGAAAATGTCAGCGGCTGTTCTGACATGTACAGCTGCCTGGTATCATATTTTCCATCCGGTACATACGGCGCCGGTACATACAGGAGGAAGCATGAGAACATTAAAGCTATCTGAAAATACAAAGCAGAACCTGCTGAATGATCTGCTGAAAAGAAGCCCCAACAATTATGGTCAGTATGAGGACATTGTGGCCGATATCATTTTCCAGGTACGTACAAAAGGGGATGAGGCTGTCTTTTCCTATACCCGCCAATTTGACCACTGTGAAATTTCGGCTGAAAATCTTCTTGTCACCAGAGAGGAAATCGAAGAGGCCTTTGAATCGGTAGGAAGCGAATTCCTGGAGGTGATGAAACGTTCCGCGGAAAATATCCGCCGGTTCCACGAAAAGCAGCTGCGTTCCAGCTGGTTTGATCCCAGGCCGGACGGCACCATTCTGGGCATGAAGCACCTTCCCATCGCAACTGCAGGCGTATATGTGCCGGGCGGAAAGGCTGCGTATCCCTCCAGCGTCCTGATGAATGTAATACCTGCCAGGGTGGCGGGCGTGGAACGCATTATCATGACAACGCCCCCCGGCGCCGATGGGAAGGTAAATCCCGGTACACTGGCGGCGGCAGCTGTGGCAGGCGTCAATGAAATCTACAAGGTGGGCGGCGCGCAGGCCATTGCCGCCATGGCCTTCGGAACCGAAAGCATTCCCAAGGTGGATAAAATTACCGGCCCCGGCAATATTTTTGTCGCTCTTGCAAAAAAAGCCTGCTTCGGCTATGTGAGCATTGACTCCATTGCAGGTCCCAGTGAAATTCTGGTCATTGCCGACGAAACGGCCAATCCCCGTTATGTGGCGGCGGATCTGCTTTCCCAGGCGGAACATGATGAGCTGGCAAGCGCCATCCTCATCGCCACAAGTGAAGAACTGGCGGAAAAGGTATCGGAAGAAATTGACGGCTTCCTTACTACGTTAAGCCGCAGGGAAACCATTCAAAAATCACTGGACAATTACGGGTATATCCTGATTGCTCAGGATTTGGACGAGGCGGTGGAAACCGCCAACGAAATTGCCTCTGAGCATCTGGAAATCCTGACAAAGGATCCTTTTTCCGTTATGACAAAGATCAGGAATGCCGGCGCTATTTTCCTTGGGGAATACTCCAGCGAGCCGCTGGGTGATTACTTCGCCGGCCCCAACCATGTGCTTCCCACCAACGGAACCGCCAAATTTTTCTCACCCTTAAATGTGGATGATTTTATGAAAAAAACAAGCATCATTTCCTATTCGCGGGACGCTCTGGAAAAAGCCCATAAGGATATCGAGCTTTTTGCCGAACGGGAAGGCTTGACTGCACATGCAAATTCGATTAAAGTTAGATTTGAATAATTATTTTTTCAGGAGGATTGGTCATGGGACAGGACGCGGAAGGAGTACACCGGGCACAGCGGTGCGCATGCATGAAAAGAACCACCAGAGAAACAGATATCACTCTGACGTTGAATCTGGACGGAAGCGGGAAAAGCGATATTCATACGGGCATCGGTTTTTTCGATCATATGCTGGAGGGCTTTGCCAAGCATGGTTTTTTTGACTTGACCGTCCAGGTCAACGGTGATCTGCATGTGGACGGCCATCATACTGTGGAAGATACCGGGATCGTCCTGGGCCAGGCCATTGCCCAGGCTGCAGGAGACAAGGCCGGTATCCGCCGTTATGGTTTTTTCATGCTTCCCATGGATGATGCGCTTGCTTTAAGCGCCGTGGATCTTTGCGGAAGACCCTGGCTGGAATTCGACTGCAGCTTTCCCACGCCTGTAATAGGCACGCTGGACAGCCAGCTGCTCCGGGAGTTTTTCTATGCAGTATCCTATAGCGCCGCCATGAACCTCCACCTGAAAATGCTGTCCGGTCAGAACAGCCATCATATGGCGGAGGCCATGTTCAAGGCATTTGCCAAGGCGCTTGATATGGCTACAGGATACGATGAACGCATTGACGGGGTCCTGAGCACCAAGGGAAGCCTGTAAGCGGAAGGAATTTCCGGCATAATTCCGGGATTTCTTCCGCCGTGCCGGAAGAACTGTGCGGATAGTATTACGGAAAAAGCAAACGAAAGAGCAGGAGAGCCAATGAACTCAAAAAAATTTTTGCCATGTATTTATTTGTATCAGAAGAGAGCGGTAAGAGGTCTTGATGATTGGCATGAGGTCAGCATTGATCCGGTGGCTTTGGCAGAGAGCTACAGTGACAACAAATGCGACGGCATCATCGTATTCGACCTTTCCTCCACTGACAGGGAGCATGAGGAAGCCATAGACATCATCAAAGAAATATGCGCCACCGTGGCCGTTCCCGTAATCGGCGCCGGTGCGATCCACCGCATGGAAGACGTGAAAAAACTACTCTATGCCGGATGCCGTCAGGCGGTGCTTGATTATACGGAAGAAGATAATATTGCAGTCACCCGTGAGGTCTCCCTGAAATTCGGCGCGGATAAGCTGCTTGCGATGACAGACAGCAGTAAGGTGATCAGGGAGCAGTGCGCTCTGATCAACCAATATATCAGCAGCGTTCTCGTCCGGGAGCCGGCCATCCTGAAGGAAACGGCCGAAATCAGCCCTGTTCCTGTCATTACAACGCTTCCTGAGATCTCCCTGGTAAAAATCATTGAAATCCTGAAAATGGAAAATGTGGACGGCATCGCAGGCAAGCTTGTGAATGATAACTATAAAGAAATCGAAGCGCTGAAAAAGCTCTGCCGAGATAACGGCATAGAGGTTTCCGAAATTACCGCCGCCTATCAGTGGTCTGATTTCAAACTGAATTCCGATGGCATGATTCCCGTAATTGTACAGGACTACAAAACTGACGCGGTTCTCATGCAGGCATATATGAACGAAGAAGCCTATCTGGCGACCATACATACAGGTAAAATGACCTACTACAGCAGAAGCCGCCAGGAGCTTTGGATCAAGGGCGAAACAAGCGGCCACTATCAGTATGTCAAATCCCTTCACGCAGACTGCGACATGGATACCATCCTCGCCCGCGTGGTACAGATTGGGGCTGCCTGCCATACAGGCTCCTACAGCTGCTTTTTCAACGAAATACTCACCCTGGACGACACCGCGGACACTCAGCATAACCCGTTGAAGGTTTTCGAAGATGTCTTTGCCGTTATCAAGGATCGTAAGGAGAATCCCAAGGAAGGCTCTTACACCAATTATCTGTTTGACAAAGGCATTGATAAAATCCTGAAAAAACTGGGAGAAGAGGCCACCGAAATCGTTATCGCCGCCAAAAATCCCAACCCCAATGAGATTAAGTATGAAATCTGCGATTTCCTTTACCATATGATGGTCCTTATGGCTGAAAAAGATGTTACCTGGGAAGAAATTACTGCGGAGCTGGCAAATCGATAGATCCTTTTTCTTTGATTTTTGCTTTGGAAAAGTAGTTTTGTCCGGAATTAATGGTTAGTTTCTGATTATACAAAAAAGAATAGAAATAAATGCAGTATTCAGGAGACAGGCCGGTAAGTTGAAGGCCTGCCTCTTTTTTCTTATTCAGTCTAATTTTATGTGAAGATTTATTTTGTGGATAATGTAAGCAGAACATAGAATACTAAAGGTTTGTTTGAGTATGAGATGCTGGTTCGAATGTGAAGTGAACATAAAAACCCCGGAATATTCGCACCATGTATTTTCGAAAAAAAGAATATATTAGGAAGTGAGAAATTTAATTGACAACCGTCCGCTTTCACTGTATATTATTTATCAGATTAGTTCTTTTTAGAACAAATCAATATATAAAAAACTACTGGAATATGCCGCTATCCGAAGCACTGTTTTTCCTGGCTAATGGAAAAATTCTGATATGCCTGGGAAGGCTCATGATTTGTTATGAAAGTCATCGAAAGTTATTTTATTTAAAGAGAGGACAGTATCTGAGGCTCCAACCTTGAAAGTCTATTATATTCAAGGCCGTTACAATAACTCAATTACTGCCAGCGTTAGGAAAAAGCCTGAGGTTTCACAGGTATACCAGATATCGCTACCCAGCCAGGACAGAAGAATGCTGTATTTGGCGGCATCCCTCAGGGCAGCCACAATACAACTATTGAAAGGGGATTTTATCTATGAAAGCAACAAAGGAAAAAGAAGCCGATCTTGGAAACGGCAGTATCGGGAAGCTTCTTTTCAGGCTGGCGCTGCCTGCCATATTGGCACAAATCATCAATGTTATGTATAACATGGTTGACCGCATGTATATCGGCCACATACCGGAGGTGGGTCCCAGCGCCTTGACGGGTGTAGGCGTAACAATGCCCGTTATCATGGCCATTTCCGCATTTGCGGCTCTGGTAAGCATGGGCGGTGCGCCGCGGGCCTCAATTATGATGGGAAAAGGGGATAACGAAACCGCAGAAAAAATACTGGGCAACTGTACCACTATGCTTGTTTTGATGGCAATTGTGCTCACGGCGGTAATTTTGCTGTTTGGCCAGCCGATTCTGCTGCTATTTGGAGCCAGTGAAAATACCATCGGCTACGCCTGGGCCTACATGCAGATCTATGGCATAGGAACCTTATTTGTACAGATATCTCTCGGCCTGAATGCCTTTATCAATGCCCAGGGCTATGCCAAAACCGGTATGCTTACCGTAGCAATCGGCGCTGTCTGCAATATTATCCTTGATCCGATTTTTATTTTCGGCCTGAATATGGGCGTCAGAGGTGCGGCGCTCGCCACTATTCTTTCCCAGGCAGTATCCTTTGGCTGGGTGCTTCGTTTCCTTTCCTCCGATAAAAGTTCTCTGCGCATCCGCAGGAAAAACCTGAAGTTGTCGGCGGCCATTATCCTTCCCAGCATCGGTCTTGGCGTGTCTCCCTTTATTATGCAGTTTACGGAAAGCATCATTTCCGTATGCTTTAATACCTCTCTGTTAAAATACGGCGGAGATATCGCAGTAGGGGCCATGACTATTATGACCAGTGTCATGCAGTTCTCCATGCTCCCGCTTCAGGGAATGACCCAGGGCGCGCAGCCCATTATCAGCTTTAATTACGGCGCCGGAAGCATTGACCGTGTGAAGAAGGCTTTCCGCCTGCTGCTGGTTGCATGCCTTGCATACAGCACGCTGCTGTGGGCGATTGCCATGTTCCTGCCACAGATTTTTATTGCCATTTTTACAGGCAATGCAGAACTGGCTGTTTATACGGAATGGGCTATCCGTATTTATATGGCGGCATCCCTGCTGTTTGGCATCCAAATTGCCTGTCAGCAAACCTTTATTGCCCTGGGCAACGCGCTGACCTCTGTTTTTCTGGCGCTTTTAAGAAAGGTTATTTTGCTGATACCGCTTATTTTCCTGCTGCCCGCCATACTTCCTGATAAGGTATTCGGCGTATTCCTGGCCGAACCGGTGGCTGATACGATTGCGGTTACTGTAACCAGCATTCTGTTCCTGCGGGAATATCGCAGGCTGTCCCACAAAAAAACTGGTATGTCCTGACATATCCGGTCATATTTTTTAATAAGAATAAAACTGGCTCCGGGAATTAAAAAAGCTTCCGGAGCCGGAGGTCGTTTATGAACCAGGATAATAACACCCAGCGCAGACTGGAGCTGATGCGCCTGATAAGAGAAGAAAACCACAATAACCAGATGCGTATCCGCACACGGGAAGAAATTCTTTATGGAAAAAGCGACAGCTACGGCGGCTTTGACGAATATGGCTATCCGTTGACTGCGGCGGAGTATTCCCGTCCGGATGAAAGCGTACATATGTCCTCCTTTGGCCTGCGGCTTGTTATTGCAGTGCTGTTATTTGGTATTTATTATTTTTGCCGGGGGCAGGATATCAGTATTGCGGGCATCACCGCACAGCAGATTGAAGCGGCTGTCAATGTGCAGGAAACAAAACTCGTTGATTTTATCAGCCAGTTTCCTTATACTTTACATGATAAGTCAGATACCGGACAATAAGCTAAGGAGTTGTGAAATAACAGAAACTGCCAGGAATCTTCTGATGCACTGCCGCCTTTGGTCTGGATCAGAGCGGATAAAGATGCGCAGGCAGCCGGGATAATCTTTTAAAATATAGTCAGCGCACCGCCCGATAATGACGCAGGAGCCTTTTCGGGCGATCTGCCTGATGACCTGCCGCTGTGCTTGAAAGAGACGTAAAAAGATGGGTCTCAAAGGCACCATAGCTTTGAGCGGCCCAGTTCCATGCGGTATCTCGCAGTGAAAGGCCTTCCTCAGTTGATTCTACATAATCGCTGGACAATCCGCATTCACGGGCTTCCATGGCGATCAGTTCCCGGTCATAAAAAGGGATTTTCAATGCCCGGGCAACCTTCAGGCCGATCTCCCGGCCGCCGCTCCCGTATTCCCGGGCAATTGTGATGATAATATGGGAAGAATCTTCCGGCAAAGCGGCGGGCAGATTCTTTTTCCCTGCTTTCTTCCGCACTTTTTTTTCGGGCGCATCAATACGGCGCTGACAGCGAGGGAGAGAAAAACAAGAATGGAAGTTACCAGAAAAGAAGTCTCAATTCCCTTCATATCCCCATTGTCCCTGGCAGAAACGGACATGACTGTTACCAAAAGGGCGCTGATGATGGAACCGCCCACCTGGCGCACCGTATTCATGAGGGCTGTCCCATGGGAAATAAATTTCGATTCTGTTCACCGCCCAGGTCTGCAGCGGCTGAAGAAGAGCCACAACCCCCAGCGTACGGAAAGACACACTGGAAGGAGGGTATAAAGCCAAAAAGAGGCTGGAGAAGCTGAAAAAATTAATCATCTGAGCATCTTGGCTGCTATTTTGAAATTCTCCCTGGCCTTTTTGCTGGACTCAGATCAGGAGAGATTCGTGGTCTCCGGCATGAAAATTTTGATGTGGAGAGATATACGATTCGTATAGCAGGGCAATATATGTCAAACTATCACCTGGCGGATAAGATGTTGACTTTTCATCAGGTGCAATATATATTAAGAGACAGCTGGGAAGTAATATCAATGCGGAAACAGAAATTCTGACGACACAGAAAGTTGAAACAAGAACTTCAAATAGTATCCGGTGCGTTCCTGTTCCAGCCTGGGTGATTGATGAACTCATTGTAAAACGGGCATGGTATGAAAAGCAAAAGCAGTTTATCCCAGATTTTCATGATATTTATCAGCCAGTGATATTGTAATGACAATTGTAACCAGTCAAAATAAAAGAGAAAATTTAATCGTATTAATTGCACAGTAAAGGCGAAAAAAAGAATGAACAAAATAACCACAAAAAACAATGTTTCGACGAATACAAGAGAATTAATCACGAGCAATTTAGCGTTAAGTGATGAAATATTGTTAAATATAGAGAAGCCTGCCCGCTATATCGGCGGGGAGGTAAACGCGGTTGTGAAGGATAAAGACAAGGTAGACATCCGCTTTGCCATGTGTTTCCCCGATGTTTACGAAATCGGCATGTCCCACCTGGGGATTCAGATCCTGTATGACATGTTCAACAGCTGGGAGGATACCTGGTGTGAACGTGTCTATTCCCCGTGGGTGGATCTGGACAGAATAATGCGTGAAAAGCATATCCCGCTGTTCGCGCTGGAATCCCAGGAGCCTGTGAGAAATTTTGATTTTTTAGGCATCACCATCCAGTATGAAATGTGCTACACCAATATTCTGCAGATCCTGGATCTGGCGGGAATTCCGCTGCTTTCCCGTGACAGGGATGAAACCTTCCCTATCGTCATCGGGGGCGGTCCCTGTACCTATAACCCGGAGCCTATCGCAGACTTTTTTGATATTTTCTATATTGGAGAAGGAGAGACGATCTACCGGCAGCTTCTGGATCTCTATAAGGAATACCGCAAAAACGGCAACAGCCGCAGGGAGTTTCTCATTGAGGCCGCAAAGCTGCCTGGCATGTATGTTCCCTCTCTTTATGATGTAAGCTATAAGGAAGACGGCACCATCGCCTCTTTTACTCCGAATGTGGAAGGAATCCCTTCCAGGATTCTCAAGCAGATCCAGATGGATCTGACGGATACCTATTACCCCAGGAAGCCTGTGGTTCCTTTTATCAAAATCACCCAGGACAGGGTTACGCTGGAAATTCAGAGGGGGTGTATCAGAGGCTGCCGTTTCTGCCAGGCCGGGCAGCTTTACCGCCCGGTGAGGGAGCGGGATGTGGACATGCTTAAGAAGTATGCCATCGATATGCTGGAAAGCACGGGGCAGGAGGAAATTTCCCTCAGCTCCTTAAGCTCCAGCGATTATTCCATGCTGGAAGAGCTGGTAACCTTCCTTATGGATACCTGCCGGGAACGTATGGTGAATATTTCACTGCCTTCCCTGCGTATCGACGCTTTTTCCCTTGATATCATGAGCAAGGTACAGGATGTGAAAAAAAGCAGCCTGACCTTCGCGCCGGAAGCCGGAAGCCAGCGACTGCGCGATGTTATCAATAAAGGCCTGACGGAGGAGGTAATCCTCAAGGGTGCAGCTATGGCCTTTGAAGGCGGCTGGACAAGAGTGAAGCTGTATTTTATGCTGGGCCTGCCCACGGAGACGGAAGAGGATATCCGCGGCATCGCCGAGCTTTCCAATAAAATTGCCGCGCTTTTCTTTGAGACGGTTCCCAGGGAAAAAAGAACGGGACAGGTGCAGATTGTGGCCAGTACATCGTTCTTCATTCCCAAGCCCTTTACCCCCTTCCAGTGGGCGAAGATGAGCACAAAGGAGGAATTCCTGGAAAAAGCCCATCTGACGAAAACGGCAATCAGGGAGCAGCTGAACCAGAAAAGAATCAAATACAACTGGCATGAAGCCGATGTAAGCGTTTTGGAAGGTGTGTTTGCCAGAGGCGACCGAAAGATTGCCTCCGTTATCCTGAAGGCCTATGAAAAAGGCTGCCTTTATGATTCCTGGAGTGAATTTTTCAAAAATGAGGTTTGGCTTGCGGCTTTTGAAGAATGCGGCCTTGATATCAGTTTCTATACCACAAGGGAAAGGAGCCTGGATGAAATATTCCCCTGGGATTTTCTTGACTGCGGTGTTTCCAAGGAATTCCTGAAGAGAGAATGGCTCCGTGCTCAGGAGGGAATTGTAACCCCCAACTGTAAACAGCAGTGTCAGGGCTGCGGTGCTTCCCGCTTTAAAGGAGGCATCTGTTTTGAGGAAAGAAATGCGCAGGGGGAAATTGAAGACGGTTCAGCGCGCACGCTGACAGAATATGCCCAGCTGCATCAGGACACCGGCGAAATTGCAGGAGAAACACAGCCGCCGGCACAGGAAGAGAGAGGAGGGGCGCAGGCATGAAGGTACGTGTAAAATTTGCTAAATATGGCTGCATGAAATTCATCGGCCATCTGGATGTGATGCGCTTTTTCCAGAAAGCGATTCGCAGGGCCGGTATTGACGTGGCCTATTCCACAGGCTACAGCCCACACCAAATCATGAGCTTTGCCTCTCCGCTGGGAGTAGGAATGTACAGTAATGGGGAATATATGGACATAGAGGTGAAAACTTCCGCAGAAAATGCCCTGAAACCGCAAATGTCATCGGCAGAGATGTGCCGCAGGCTGAATGAAGTGAGCGTTCCCGGCATTGAAATCCTCAGTGTGAAGGCATTGCCGGAAAATGCGGGCAATGCCATGGCCAGTGTGGCGGCCGCCAGATATACTGTATACTTTAAGGATCCTGCGTTTGATTTCCATTTCCTTGATTCCTGTCTGGAGAACTTTCTTGCCCAGCCTGCCATTATGGTTACCAAGGAAACAAAAAAAGGAACCTCTCAGATGGATCTGAGACCCGGAATTTATGAGTGCAGAATAACGGCAGATGGCAGTCTGGAATTTCTGGTGGATGCCAGCAGCGGCGGCAATATCAAGCCGGCCCTGCTGATAAACGCCCTGTGGCGGTTTGCCGGGCAGCAGCGGCTGCCATACTTTGCGGGACAGCCTTATGCGCAGGAGGAAGAACTGCCTTCCATAGCGCTTCAGCAGGTCCGGGAAGAAACCTATACCAACACCGGTACGGCGGAATCTCCCGTTTTCGTGCCGCTGGATGAAGTGGGGGAAGATTTTTGAACGATTCCAAACTGATTTTACTCAGACAGGACAGACATATTCTGTCCCTGCTCCTTAATGAAGGCCGGCTGACGGAGGTTAATGCCTACCAGCCGGCTGCCTGCGCGCCCGCTGCCCCGGATGCCGATACCTGCATTCTGGGCAGCATTTATGTAGGGAAAATCAACCATGTGGTGAAAAATATTAATGCCGCTTTTGTGGATCTCACGCAGAGCAGACGGGCATTCCTTCCTTTGGACGGCAGAGCGGAGCCCAGGCTTTTGAACCGCCCCTATGACGGACGGCTGCTGGCCGGGGACGAGATCCTTGTCCAGGTGGAAAAAGAGGCCGTTAAAACCAAGGATCCCGTGGTGACTCCGGAGCTTTCCTTTTCCGGGCGTTATGCGGTCCTTATTCCTTCCGAAGCTCCCGGCAGGCTGGTCTTTTCAGGCAAGCTGGATACTGCAGTCAAAAAGCGGCTGAGGGATTTCCTCCCTGCAGACGAATTGACGGAAGTCCTGAAAAATGCTTCCCTCATCATTCGTACCAACGCCGGGGAGCTGACGGAGAAGGAACCGCTGGTTTCCGATATCCAAAAGCTTTCTGCGCTGGCCTGCCAGCTTCTGTCAGTTGCCGACAAACGTACCTGCTACAGCTGTCTGTACCGTCCTGCCAGTCCTTATCTTATGGAAATAAGGGACACCCATACCGACCAGTTTGATGCAATTATAACGGATGACAGGCAACTATATGAGGAAACCGCTGATTTTCTGAAAACCCAGTACCCGGAGGAACTGTCCCGGCTGCAGTTTTATGAGGACCCCCGGGTATCCCTTTCCAATCTGTACGGGCTGTCTGCAAAGCTTAAGGAGGCCACAGAAACGCGTGTATGGCTCAAATCCGGCGGCTACCTCGTCATAGAACCGACGGAAGCCCTCACGGTTATCGACGTAAATTCAGGCAAATACAGCGGTAAGAAGGGCATTCGTGACACCTTCCGCATGATCAACCGGGAGGCGGCCCTGGAAATTGCCAGACAGCTGCGCCTGCGTAATCTTTCCGGAATTATCCTGGTGGATTTCATAAACATGGAGGAGGCTGACGACAGACAGGAACTGCTGGAATTCCTGTCCGCACAGTTAAAACGGGATCCGGTAAAAACGGCATTGATTGATATGACCCCTCTGGGCCTGGTGGAAATCACCCGGAAGAAAATCCGCCGCCCCTTAAAAGAACAGCTGGAACAGTAGTTTTTTCCCGGCTGCTTTGAACTTGCCGGTTACAAACATTTTCGCTGGAGGAAAAAACAATGCGGCTGCTCCGTATGAAAAATATACATGAAGGCGCCTATCTGAAGCATTACGAGCTTACCTATCTGAATAAAAGCGGTAAAGAAAAAGTATTCGAACTGGTCAGCCGGAACCGCCTTGCTTCTCCCCGGGATATCGGCAGGAAGGCAAGCGGCGTTACGATTATTGCTTTTCAAAAGGAACGCATGCTCCTGCTTCGGGAGTTCCGTATGAGCATCAATAAATCCATATATAATCTGTGCGCCGGGATGCTTCAGGAGGGTGAAAGCGTGGAGGACTGCGCCCGCCGCGAGCTGTATGAGGAGACGGGCCTTACCGTCGCCCGTTTCCTGGATATCCTGCCGCCCTCTTATTCTGCGGTAGGTTTTTCCGATACGAGCACTTACATGGTAATACTGGAAGCTGAAGGAACTTTTTCCGACCATACCTCTGCCAATGAAGAAATTACCGCCGGGCTTTATACCCGGGAAGAGCTGAAGGCCATGCTTAGAACCGAGGAGTTCAGCTCCCGTTCCCAGACCGCCGCCTATTTCTTTGCCCATTTCCGGTAACAGTCCGGGCGTCCGTATTGTTACTATTTCCTTTAGAAGGTTCTTAGAGATAAACCTGATATCCTGTTTTTTGACGGCGGCAATCCGCCTGATTACATACAGGAAAGGAAAAAAGCAAATGAAAAAACAAGACAGAAAAACGAAAAGAATCTCAGGGTGCCTGTGCGCAATCCTTCTGTGCGCGGCCATTCTGGCTGCCTGCGGCAGTCCTTCCCAATCCGGACAGGAGAATTCCTCCCCTTCACAGGCAACGCAGGAGAGCGGCGCGCCTTCTTCCCGGCCCGGTGAAGTTGAAACCCCTTCCGCTGCAGAAAACAGCAGCCAGTCAGATACAGACATACTGGAAAGCAGTAATGCCCCTGCTTCAGGAAATGCTTCAAAGAATACATCCGCTGATGATGCCGGCAAAGACGGCGGGCAGACAGAAGGACAGGCTTCGGACAAAGGCAATGACCTCATCGAATTGTCAGGCTATATTGAAACCATCGGGACCGGCAGCTTTGTGGTGAATCAGATTTTTAAGGAAACATTGGACGATGGATCAATGCTCGCTTATTCTTCCGATGAAGACAAGACGCTTCTTAATATCGAATATAATGCTCAGACTGTTTTTACCATTTGCAGCTCTTCTGACGGAGGAATCACTTCGACAAACACGCCGGGAACCCAGGCGGATCTGGAGGTCGGCCGCAGCTTGATAATGAACGGCTTCTGGGAAGGCGATACTTTTCATGCGCAGGAGATTACCATTTACCTTTTTGGGTAATTTATGAAAGCTCTCTCATCAGAACCGTTATGGATATTATCAGATTCATGGCAAAAAATTTATGGCAAATTTTTCGTATTTTTTGTTGACACCTGTCCGGCTCGATGCTATTATATATGAGTATGCCGCATAACGAGGTAAAAGTGTGTCCTCAGGGACATCACCGCAGTTAGCGAGTTTTGGAAATAGGAGGTGCCCTATGTACGCAATTATTGCAACAGGTGGAAAGCAGTATAAAGTTTCCGAAGGTGACGTTCTGAAGGTTGAAAAACTGAACGTAGCAGAAGGAGATGCTGTTACATTTGACCAGGTAATCGCAGTGAGTGACAACGGCCTTAAAGTAGGCGAAGATGTTGCTAACGCTACCGTTTCTGCTACTGTAGTAGGCGAAGGCAAAGGAAAGAAAGTCATCGTTTACAAGTATAAGAGAAAAACCGGTTACCATAAGAAAAATGGTCACAGACAGCCCTACACACAGGTTAAGATTGAAAAGATCAACGCTTAATCAGAAATCATGACGAAGATATTAGTCAGAAAGACAAGCACAGGAGGCTATGCAGGGTTTACCTGTATCGGCCACAGCGGTTTTGCCGCAGCAGGCAGGGATATAGTCTGCGCATCCGTATCCGTCCTTGTAATTAACGCCATCAATTCCATCGAGCAGTTAGCCGGTGAGGAGATGTCAGTAATTACCAATGAAGAGGAAGGTTTAATTGATGTCAGATTTGCCAATCCTGTTAATAAGAAGACCGCACTCCTTATGGATTCCATGCTGCTTGGCTTGCAGGAAGTGAAAGAACAATATGGTAGTAAATACCTGAAACTTCAATTCGAGGAGGTGTAGACCCAATGTTAAAAATGAACCTTCAGTTTTTTGCTCATAAAAAAGGAGTTGGTTCCACAAAGAACGGCAGAGACTCCGAGTCCAAGAGATTAGGCGCCAAGAGAGCTGATGGACAGTTCGTTAAAGCAGGAAACATTCTTTTCAGACAGCGTGGAACAAAGATTCATCCCGGCGTTAATGTAGGACGCGGCGGCGATGATACTTTATTCGCATTAGTAGACGGTGTACTGAGATTCGAAAGAAAAGGAAGAGACAAAAAGCAGGCTTCCGTTTATCCTGTAGAAAAATAAGTACGTATCTGCCGGGCTTCAAACATCTTTTGTTTGAAGCCCTTTCCATTATTATTTATTGTAAAGTTCGCCGCATTTTGCGGTTTTTTGAAAGGATTAATTATGTTTGCAGACAGAGCGAGAATTTATGTCAGAAGCGGCAAAGGCGGGGACGGTCACGTTTCTTTCCGCAGAGAAAAGTATGTACCGAACGGCGGCCCTGACGGCGGAGACGGCGGAAGGGGCGGAGATGTTATTTTCCAGGTGGACGAAGGCCTGAACACCCTGACCGATTTCAGGCATGTCCGCAAATATAAGGCGGTAGACGGGCAGGAAGGCGGCAAACGCAACTGCCGCGGCAAGGATGGCGAAGACATCATAATTAAGGTTCCGGAAGGCACTGTCATCAAAGAAGCCGAAAGCGGAAAAGTCATTGCTGATATGTCCGGTGACAACCGGCGAATCGTTCTCCTCACCGGGGGACGCGGCGGCAACGGCAACCAGCATTATGCCACCAGCACCATGCAGGCTCCCAAATATGCCCAGCCGGGGCAGCCGGCCAGAGAACTGGAGCTGCTTCTGGAGCTTAAGATGATAGCTGACGTTGGCCTGGTAGGCTTTCCTAATGTGGGAAAATCCACTCTCCTTTCCAGAGTTACCAATGCCAGGCCTAAAATTGCCAATTATCATTTCACCACCATCATCCCTAATCTGGGCGTGGTGGATATGGACGGCGCAAAGGGCTTTGTCATCGCGGATATCCCGGGGCTGATTGAAGGCGCTTCGGAAGGTGTCGGCCTGGGCCATGAGTTTCTACGCCACATTGAACGAACCAGGGTTATCATTCATATGGTGGATGCGGCGGGAACCGAAGGACGTGACCCGATCGCAGATATTTATGCCATCAATAAGGAGCTGGAAGAATATAATATGGAAATCGCTTCCCGCCCCACGGTAATCGCAGCTAATAAAATTGATGCCATAACAGATACAGAAAACAATCCCATTGATGCCCTGAAGGCTGAGTTTGAGCCGAAGGGGATCCGGGTTTTCCCGATTTCAGCGGTAAGCGGGGAAGGGCTGAAGGAGCTGCTTTATTATGTAAGCAGCCTGCTGGATCAGACTGAGGTAAAGCAGGTCGTTTTCGAACAGGAGTATTTTCCGGAATTTGAAAACGGTTATTCCAACGAACCCTACACCGTGGAATATAACGAAGAAGAAAATGAGTACGTGGTGGAAGGCCCCCGTATCGAAAAGATGCTGGGCTATACCAATCTGGACTCGGAAAAGGGCTTCACCTTCTTCCAGAATTTCCTTAAGGAAACCGGCATACTGGAACAGCTGGAGGAACTGGGAATTCAGGAGGGGGATACGGTCCGCATGTACGGATTGAAATTTGATTACTATAAATAAGCAAGCGCGGGAGGAATACAAATGACAAGCAAACAGAGAGCCTATCTCAAAAGCCTTGCCAGCAGTCTGGAACCAATTTTCCAGATTGGAAAGGGGAGCCTGACTCCGGAAGTGACAGAAGCTATTTCGGAGGCTTTTAACAAACGGGAGCTGATTAAGATCGCCGTTTTAAAGAACTGTTTTGATGATCCGAACGAAATCGCCGCTACCGTGGCAGAACGGACAAAATCCCAGGTAGTTCAGGTCATCGGTAAAAAAATCGTCCTTTACAAGGAAAGCAAGGAACATAAAAAGATCGAGCTTCCCAAATAGTAAGAGGAAAAACTGTCTGAATGGAGGAATCCCTCATGAATACAGGCAAAGACCAGGAGTCACACTCCTTAGAAGGAGAAAAAAGGCACAGAAGAGTGGGCATTATGGGAGGAACCTTCAATCCCGTGCATATGGGGCATCTGCTCCTGGCAGAAAATGCCTACTCCATGTTTTCGCTGGATGAAATTCTTTTTATTCCCAGCGGCTGTTCTTATATGAAGGATCAGACGGAAATTCTGGACGGCGCCACAAGGCTGCATATGACGCGGCTGTCCATTGCGGATAATCCGCATTTTTCCCTGTCCTCCATGGAAATTGACCGGGGCGGCTATACCTATACCTGTCAGACGCTGGAACAGCTGGGGGAAGAGAATCCTGAAACTGATTATTATTTTATTTTGGGAGCCGACAGCCTGTTCCAGATGGAAAGCTGGAAGGATCCTGAAATTATTTTTCAGAAGGCCGTTATTCTTGCGGCGGTGCGTGAGGGCCGTGATATAAAAGAGCTTCTGGAAAAGGCCGGGCAGCTGAAGGATAAATTTAAGGCCGAGATCCATCTGGTACCTATTGGGAATATAGATATTTCCTCCTCGGATATCCGCAGACGGGTCCGTGAGGAACGTTCCATCCGCTATCTTGTCCATGAAAGCGTCCGGGAATATATTGAAAAAAATAATCTTTACCGGGATTTAACAGTCCCGGCTTCGCAGGAGAACAGACATGAATAAAGAAGCAAAACATTCCGATGCAAAGCGTCCCAAAGAAAATCAGGAAATCATTGCTTTACGAAAGGCCATAAGTAAGGCCCTGGAAGAAAAAAGATATGAGCACACGCTGGGCGTCGCCTATACAGCGGCCGCCCTGGCCATGCGTTACGGACAGAATGTGCACAAAGCGCAGACGGCGGGACTCCTTCATGACTGCGCCAAAAATCTGACAAATGAGAAGAGAGTGGACATCTGCCGGAAAAACAATATTCCAATCAATGCCGCTGAGGAGAAGAATCCTTTCCTCCTCCATGCAAAGGTGGGAAGCTATCTTGCACAGAAGAAATACGGCATTTCCGATCGGGAAATCCTGGATGCCATCACCTACCATACAACAGGCCGCCCTGATATGACCGTTATGGATAAAATTATTTACATTGCGGATTATATCGAACCTGGCCGCAGCCAGGCTCCTGGACTGCCGGAGGTACGCAGGCTTGCCTTCACGGATTTGGACGACTGTCTGTTCCGGATACTCGGGGATACGCTTGATTATTTGACCGCATCCAAGATGGAAATAGATGAAGCCACCCGTCAGACCTATGATTACTATAAATCACTGAGAGAACAAAATACGGAAAGGTAAGGTACTTTTATGACAGATTCACGTTCCAAGGAAATGACCAGACTGGCTATTACAGCCCTGGAAGATAAGAAAGCGGAAGACATCAGCATTATTGACATCAGCGAAGTATCCGTTCTGGCAGATTATTTTCTGATTGCCAGCGGCAGCAACCGCAGCCAGATCCAGGCCCTTACGGACAGCGTGGAAGAAAAGCTGGGCCGTGCCGGCTACAGCCCGAAACAAATTGAAGGCTATGACACCGCCAACTGGATACTCATGGATTACGGCGATATTATCGTCCACGTTTTCGACCGTGAAAACCGTCTTTTCTACGATCTTGAAAGAATATGGAGAGACGGAAAAAGAATTGCACGGGAAGATTTCAATTAATCCCCGTTAGTTGGCGAAAGCCCGGCAAATTACCTGTCTGCGAAATGATTGCGGCGATTCATGGATTCCTTCGATTCATAATTTCACAGAGCTGTTCAGATAATCTTACCAGAATGCTTTGGCGTGGTCTGGAACTTTTTCTTAAACGCCCTGGAAAAAGTGGAATAATCCTTAAAACCGCATGCATAGCATGCTTCCGTAACGCTCATTCCATTCTGAATCTGTGTTTTCGCCAGCAGCAGACGCTTTTCACTGATGTAGGAACCGATGGAATATCCGGTTTCCGCTTTGAACAGATGCATCAGATAAGACCTGCTGACAAAAAAATGCTCTGCCAGGCCATCCACAGTAATTTCATCCTTCAAATGAGCATTGATATAATCCACAATAGCCGCAATCTTTTCGTTGGACACTTCATTTTCAAGATAATTCGCATGATTGTTAATCAGCGCCCGGTTCAGCCATATCATAAACTCCAGAAAAAGCACCTTCTGATAAAGCCCATTGGCATATTCCTGGCTGGAGAAAGAACGCTCCAGCTCCCTGCACACCGCAAACAGGCTGCTTTTTTCCAGATTATCTATGCGCAGAACATTCCCGTGTTTTTCCCTCGCTTCCTGAAAACACCGGCTCAAATCATAATTCTCATCCCTGTACTCCCGCATAAACCCGGAAGACACATAAATAATAATCCTCTCATAAGGCATATCGCTGTGAATCACTGGTCTGTGGATCTCTCCGGCATTTACCAGAATAACATCATAAGGCCTCAGCTCGTACCGCCGTCCTTCAATTGAGTACGTCACGTCCCCGCTCAGGAACAAAACAATCTTGTCAAAGTCATGATAATGATAGGCAATATCCATTTTTCTGGCATCCTTCAAATGAAAAATCCTGAAATCATTCTTAAGATACCCCGTCTTTTCATAATTTTCCATCTTCACTCTCCTGACAACACTGGAACAATTTTCAAACATGCTCTTACATAAATTTTTCTTATTCCTTATTATAAAGCACAATTTGCAAGATTGAAAGCACCTGTTCTGTTTTTTGTATGGAAAATGCCGGGTAAAATAGAAGATAGTAGAGGAGGCTTACACTATGAACTTTGCAGCACTGCGTTATGAAGAGCTTGCGCTTAACGCGTTTCCCGTTTTGCATACTGAGGTTTACGATGGCTGGATTCTCCGGTTTTCCGGCGGAACGGCCCATGAGGGGAACTGTGTCAATCCGCTTTATCTTTCTACAAAAGCATATGAGGATAAAATAGAGTATTGTGAAAATAAATTCAGGGAAAAAGGGCTTCCCTGTGTATTTAAAATGACAGCCAACGTACCGGCCGCTCTGGATCAGCAGCTGGCAATGAGGGAATATGAGCAGCAGGACAAAACCTATATTATGGAATGCCGCCTGACCAATGAAGGCGAAAGCCTCAAAAACGCACAGGGAGATGCCGCAGGCGCATCAGCGGCTTCCGGCACCCAAATCCGGCTGACCCGTACAATGGACGATAGCTGGCTGGAGGCATTTCTTTCTCTCGACGGCGGTGACTGCATCTGCCCGGAATCCGCAAGGGCCATGCTTACAGCAATCAGAAATCCTGTATACTGTGCCGCTTTATATGAAAATGACAGAATTATCGGCTGCGGCCTGGGTGTTGTGGAGGATGGCAAAATAGGCTTGTATGATATCCGGGTACACAATGATTTCCGCCAGAAAGGAATCGGCGCCCGCATTTGCCGCGCCATAATGGAGGAAGGCCGCAGAGAGGGAGCCGATACCGCATTCCTTCAGGTGTCCGCCGCCAACAGGCCTGCTGTCAGATTGTATCAAAGCATTGGTTTTGAAGAAGTCTATACTTACTGGTACCGCATCAGATAAACTGGGAGGTGCCTTTTTGTATCCCGTTTTATTTTATGCACCAATTCCGGGCCAGCATCTGTTTAAACTTCCAATTTCCGGTAATACTTCAGATAAAACCGGAAAGGAAGAGACTCTTTATGTTAAGAAGCTATCATCTGACCCATTTGACGGATACAGGCAAGGCTGAAAAAATTCTTCGTGAAATGGACGGTCTGGAAGGCGTCCGTTCGGTCAGTATTTCTGAGGATTTAAAGGAACTGGATGTGGAGGCTGAGGAAAACAGCTTCAGCCTGATTATGGACAGGACGGTAAATATCTGCAGAAGAGTAGCGGACGGCTGTGAAATAACCTTTATGTTTCGTTAACTGGCTTCTGGATTTGCACTTTCGATGAATGACCGACCAGGTCAATAGCTTGTTTTGCTACCGATGCGGACATGTCCAGCACAAACGAGGTTTGGTCTCTGCAAAAAAATTATAGTAATTTTAAGCGCCCGCTTACAGAAATGGGACTTTTCGTAAGCGGGCGCTGTTATGTCTGGAAAAATTATTGTTTATTTATTATGGCTGAGCTTCTCTGGCCTGCGGAAACGATTAATGGTAGATACGGAACACACCGAACACCTTACCGAGGATCTTACAGTCATTTACAATAATGGGAGCCATATTGTCATTCTCCGGCTGCAGGCGGATATGGCCTTTTTCCCTGTAAAAGGTCTTGACCGTTGCGGAATCGTCAATCAGGGCAACCACCATATCGCCGTTCCTCGCCGTAGCACAGCTCTGTACAAATATCTGATCGCCGTTATTGATTCCCGCGTTGACCATGGAATCCCCGCGTACCTTTAAGATAAATGAGGGTTCTCCGGTCGGTATATACTCTGCGGGGATAGGAAAGTAGCTTTCAATATTCTCTTCCGCAAGTATGGGCTGCCCGGCCGCTACATTGCCGACCACAGGCAGGCTCACCAGCTCGGTCCTGACCATCTGGAAGCTGTCGTCACAAATCTCAATCGCACGGGGCTTGGTGGGATCTCTTCTGATGTATCCGTTCTTCTCCAGCGTCTCCAGGTGGGAGTGCACGGAAGAGGTGGATTTCAGGTGAACCGCCTCACAGATTTCCCTTACTGCCGGCGGATATCCCCTTTCCAGTATCTGTTCTTTTATGTAGTCCAGGATTTCTTTCTGCTTTGCAGTAATTTTACCCTGTGCCATATTTCATCCTCCTTTAAATTCCTGACAGACACCGGTAGTATTCTGCCGGTGCCGTTTTTTTTAGTATATCATAGGGAAAATTAAAAAGCAAACATATATTCCGAATGACTGTTCGATTTTTTACTCCAGGGTATTGACAATCGAATCTATGTTCGATATAATACAAAACATAAAGAACGTGTGTTCGTTACACCTGTTCGGACAGGTCAGGAGGGGCAGATCATGATTGAGGAAAGAATTCGTCTTAACAGAATCAGAAGAGAACAGGAGCTCAGACGGCATATCCTTCTTTTTGTCGTATCTGCCGCCATTATACTTGTTCTTGCTATTGCCGGCGGCAGCTTCATATCCAGGGCACAGGCTCCCGGGGAGACCGTTTATTATAAATATTTTACCAGCATCCGTATTGAATCGGGAGATTCACTCTGGACACTTGCCGACACCTATGCGGATGGAAATTTTGAATCCAGGGAAGCGTTTATCAGGGAAGTAATCCGGACGAACCATCTCCTGGATGAGAATATTAACGCAGGAGACTACCTGATCATCCCGTACTATTCGGCAGAATTCAAGTAACTGCCACAGAGCTTGCCAATTTGATATATAAGAGCTTTTATACTGCCTGATTTCCATAAAACCAAAGAGTTTCTTTAGAAATTCTTTGGTTTTTTCTGTATGGATTTTTCAGTTTTCTGGTCTATTCTGTTTATAAACCTGATTGTGCCTTTTCCCCGGATGTACTTTACGTTACAGCTTAGCCTGCGGCTGCCCTGTAACTGCTTTACCACTGTTTACCTCTTATGTTTTTGTAATTTAGAGGAAAAAAGGAGGAAAGTATGCTATAATGTTTTATAAATGCGGCCGGATAGCTGCAAAAAATTGCTGACAGCAGAGGGAGGATGTTAAAATTGGAAGCAAACCGTATATTGGTAGTTGAGGACGACCGGGATATCCGAGAAGGAATTGAAATATATCTTAGGAATCAGGGCTATGTGGTATTTCAGGCCGGAGATGGAGTGGAAGGCCTGGAAATTATTAGACGGGAAGAGATTCATCTCGCTATTGTAGATATTATGATGCCCCGAATGGACGGCATTACCATGATGATGAAGGTAAGAGATAAGGGATATGATTTCCCTGTTATCATGCTTTCAGCCAAATCTGAAGAGGTTGATAAAATCATGGGGCTGAATATGGGCGCTGATGATTACGTGACAAAACCGTTTACTACCATGGAGCTGCTGGCCAGGGTAAATTCCCATCTGCGCCGCTACAGCCGTTATCTGGACGCTGTAAACAAAGCCGCAGAGCCGGAAAATGATACATATCATTGTCTGGGCGGCATTGAGGTTAACGAGGAAACGGTGGAAGTTTTTGTAGACGGCAATCCTGTGAAGCTTACGCCTATCGAATTTAAGATATTGCTTCTTCTCATAAAAAATCCGGGACGGGTATTCAGTGCAGATGAAATATATGAACGTATCTGGAACGAAAAAGCAATCAATACAGATACTATTATGGTCCATATCCGCAAAATCAGGGAGAAAATCGAAATCGATCCTAAAAATCCGAAATATCTAAAGGTGGTGTGGGGCGTTGGATACAAAATGGAAAAGCAATAAAAAAAGCTCTTTTCTGCTGCCGGTAATTGCGATCAGTGCGGCTGCCAGCATTCTTTTCATGAGTCTGTTTCCTCTTTTTCAGAAAAAGGCGGAAGAAAGCTATATTGATCCTCTTACAGAACAGGACTTTATAAGCGACCTGTTTTCAATAAATCTGGTTCAATATAAATACCTTCGTGAAAAAGCAGATCAAAAGCAATATGAATACTCGGATCTTTATCTTGATATTGAGATGCCGGCATCAGATAATCCCTCAGATTCCTATATGGATTCCAGTATACAGTCCTTCCTTGCTCTGCAGAGGGAGGCGATTAACAGCCAGTGTACGTCCTATGAAAGCATGCTGAGTTCCCTCAGTGAAATGATGGATTATTATGTTGAGGATTTGAATACCGGAACTGTTATCTCAAACAGCGGATCCGGCCTGCCTGATGCAGTGGGCGGAGAGGATGCTTCCGATAAGCAGGCGAATTCCGAGTATATGTATTACCTGAACCTGCAGTATGACAGCGCCGGCAATATCACCAATGTCAATGTAAAGTGCAGGAATAATGCAAAACAGTTTTTAAGCCGCGTCCAGAATGCAGGGCATGAGTTCCCTCTGAAGCTGAGTAAGGAAACTCCCAACGGGTATTCTTATTCCTATGATTATGATGCTGAGGTGAATGGCCGTGTTGCCGAGTATACGCTTTACAGCGGTGATTATGAAAACGCTTCCTCACCAACGCTGCGGCTGAGCATATCTTCGCCGGCTGATATGAGAATTATTTATGGCCTGACACAGGCGCAGTATACGGAGCTGATGAAGCCTGACAATTATTATGTTTATATGGCAAATTTCCAGAGCATGCATTTTGCGGGGCGGGACAGTTATTTTGAAGCGGGTATCGCTCCGGCCTATCTGGCCTTTATATTGGCGATGGCCCTGGCCGGTTTTTTCCTCTGCAGGAAGAAAAGCCTTTACTCAGAGGAGCTGCTGCCGTTCATCAGCCTTATTCCGTTAGAGTTTCTGACCGTTGCTGCCGTGGTTTTATTTTCCACTACATCCCTGGTTATCCAGTATATTTATGAATATCAAAACGACCTGTTTCTGCGCAATGTGAGGGCAGGAATCGGGGGCAATGGCAAGCTGGGCATTCTGCCCCTTGACAAAACGGTTATGTTCCTCATGCTTACGGTCATTTTCATTGCCTCCTTCCTGATAGGCTCAGGTTTATCCGGTTTCCGAAAGGGCTTTCTGAAGGAGCACAGCCTGATTTGTAAATACTGGAACCGCATTGTTGGTAAGATACGCAGTCTGTGCCACAGCTTTTACACAGATCTGGTGACCTATGATATCGGGACGGATGCCAACAGCATTATTATAAAGGTAATCCTTGTAAATTTTGCCATCCTTCTTGTTATATGCTGCTTTTGGTTTGCCGGTATATTTGGCCTGGTTATTTATTCAGTCATCATTTACTTCATTCTGAAAAGATATGTGAAGGATATCCAGAGCAAATACCGGAAGCTGCTGGGTGCTACCCGTTCTATTGCCCAGGGCAATCTGGATACTGCGCTTTCCGAGGATTTCGGTATATTCGAAAGCTATAAATCACAGCTGCGGCAGATTCAGATGGACTTCAAACGCGCAGTGGATGAAGAAGTAAAGAGCCAGCGCATGAAGACAGAGCTGATCACCAATGTGTCCCATGACCTGAAGACGCCTCTGACCGCTATTATTACCTATATAGAGCTGCTCAGGGAACCGGATATTACAGAGGAAAAGAAAACGGAATATCTGGATATCCTGCAGCGCAAGTCCAACCGGCTGAAGGTGCTGATAGAGGATTTGTTTGAAATCAGCAAGGCCAGCAGCAAATCCGTAACCCTGCAGATTGTGGACGTGGATATCTGCAACCTGCTACGGCAGGCCTATCTGGAACAGGATGACCGTATTGAAGCCGCCGGGCTGGATTTCAAATTCAACCTGCCAAAGGAACGGATTATCCTTCCTCTGGACAGCCAGAAAACCTACAGGATCTTTGACAATCTGTACAGCAATATCATCAAATACGCCCTTAGTGGGACCAGGGTTTATGTCAATCTGAAAGATGAAAGCGATTATGTGAGGGTAGAGCTGAAGAATATTTCTGCAACGGAACTGTCCGTTGCCCCTGAAGAGCTGACGGAACGTTTTGTCAGAGGAGATGATTCCAGAAATACGGAAGGCAGCGGACTCGGCCTGGCAATTGCCAAGAGTTTTGCCGAGCTGCAGGGAGGTTCCATGCAGATTGCCATAGACGGCGACCTGTTTAAGGTAATCCTCCGGTTTAAGAAGAAAGCCGTTTCCATACAGGAAGAAAAGCCTGAGCAAAATAACGTGCTTACCGGTGAAAGCAGTACTTTTTCCAGGCAGCAGATACCTTATCCCGTACAGAATCCCCAGGGTTATTATGGCGGGCCAGGTATGTACAATAACCCCTCCGCGCAGAACTTTTACGGTGGGTATCCCGGAATGTACGGAAGCGCCCAGGGAATGCCCCGCACAGGAAATTACGGCGCCGGGCAGGAAATGCCCCGCACCGGCTATGGCGCCGGCCGGCCAATAAACGGCAGCGGTTATGGCGCTGCGCCTTACAATGGCGGAAGCTATCCGGGCGGAGGACGCATGGGAACACAGCCTGCGCCTAATACAGCCTGGCAGAATACCCGGCCTCCTTTTTCGCAGGAGGACATGAACTCCCAGCCTGCAGCTGTGCCGCAGGAAGCATCGGAGCCAAAAGGTTCCTTCTTTAAAAAAAGGATCAGAAAAGAACGGAAGAAAAATCAGACAGAGGAAGAATAAATACCAAAACCGCTGCACCGCCTGTACGTGCAGCGGTTTTCGGCATGTACTGAAAGGAATCGTAAGAAGCTATTTATGAAAACAATCTTACTTTTGGAGGATGATGAAAATCTGAACAGAGGCATTTCACTGAGGCTGGAAAAGGAAGGCTACCGTGTTCTGCCAGCCTTTCATATTTCCCAGGCACGCAGGCTGTTTCATGAGAATGAGGTATCACTGATCATAAGTGACATCACTCTTCCGGACGGCAGCGGACTGGATTTTGGCCGTGAGGTAAGAAAAAGCAGCAGCGTATACCTGATTTTCCTCACCGCGCTGAATCAGGAAATTGATATTGTAAACGGTTATGATATCGGTGCGGATGATTATATTACCAAGCCTTTCAGCCTGATCATACTTCTTTCCAAGGTAAATGCCCTGATGAAGCGTGTGGAAACACCGGCCGGCTGTCGTCTTTCTTCCGGCGATATCTGTCTTGATTACCGGGAAATGAAGGTATGGCAGGGGGATGTCTCTGTGGAACTGAGCAAAAAGGAATGGCTGCTGCTGGCGTATTTTATGGAAAATCCCAGACAGATTCTCACAAAGGAACAGCTTCTGGATGCGGTTTGGGGGCAGGACGGTCAATTCGTAGACGACAATACCGTACCGGTCAATATCAGCAGGCTGCGCGGGAAGCTTGGCGGGGATTTCATTCAAAATGTCAGGGGGATGGGGTATCTATGGACAAATTCCGTAACAAAAGAATTCTGAGCCTTACGGCGGCGGCAGCCCTTGCTATGGGCTGTCTGCTCCTTTTTGGCTCTCTCGCCTGGAATCTGGAAAAAAGGGAACGCATGCTTCTTGGGTTTATGTCCGCCCAGGCGCCGGAGCAGGCCGGAGAATTCCTGGATGAAATAAACCGTCGGGATTTTTATTACCAGGCAGGACGGGAACTGGAAAAACGTTATGGTTATCATGCTTTCAACAGGTCTGCGACTTTATTGGTTGGCAGATATTTTTTCTTGTTCTGCGTTCTTTCAGGTACTGCCGGCGTTCTGTGCTTTCTGGCTCTCAGGAGCAGTGATGTGCGCCGCCGCAGGCTGGAGGACGAGTATCAGGAGCTGAAGCAAAAGATGCGGACGCAGGAAGAAAAAAATCAGCTTGTCACGGACAGATTACGTAAAGAGGAAGGAAAGACCAAGGCGTTGATTACAGATATTTCCCATCAGCTGAAAAATCCGCTGGCCTCTCTGAAAATGAGCTATGAGCTGGCAGATACCGAGAGCCTGACATTTGAGGAACAGCGAAGCTTCGTGAAGCAGGGCTTTGCGGAAATTTTGAAAATTGAGAACCTGCTGGATACCTTTTTGCAGCTTTCCCGCCTGGAAGCCCATATGATATGTATACAGCCGGTGGATTCCGGTCTGAAGGATACTATCATCCAGTCGGTAAACAGAGTTTACATGAAGGCGTTCCGGAAAGAGATATCCATAGAACTGAATGACTTTACGGACTTCGTGCTTCCCCATGATCCCAAATGGACCCAGGAAGCCCTGATTAACCTGCTGGACAATGCGATTAAATATTCTCCTTCCGGCAGCCATATCGAAATACGGGTGATACCTGTGGTGAGTTACATTTTTATAGAGGTGGAGGATGAAGGAATAGGCATTCCCGCAAGTGAGTATTCCCATATATTCCAGCGCTTTTACCGCGGGGCTTCTTTGCAGGTCAGGCAGGAGGAGGGGAGCGGGGTGGGACTTTACCTGACCCGGAAAATCCTTGAGGAACAGGGCGGAACCATTCGTGTTAAGAAAGGGAAAAAGGGCTCCATCTTTCAGCTTACGCTGCCCAAACGCCGGTTTGGCATAGCAGATGATAAATAGAATAATCCGTGTCATTCTTACAATTTTGTTATTCTTTTTGCAATCCTTCTGTAAGAATCGGGGGCTATGATGGAATGATAAAGGATAACACAGAAAGGATGACTGTTTATGAAACATTTGCAATCAGACAAGGACAGCCGGCAGATGGCGGGACAGCAGCCGGAGGGGCAGCGCTATCCCATCGTGCTCACCAGGGATCTTGTAAAATATTATGGAAGCGGTGAAAATCTGGTCCGGGCCATTGACCATACCTCTTTGGATTTGCAAAGGGGAGAATTTACGGCGATTGTAGGGCGTTCCGGCTCGGGAAAAAGTACGCTTCTGCATATGCTCGGCGGACTCGACCGTCCTGATTCCGGGAATGTCTTGATTGAAGGACAGGATATTTCTTGCCTGAAGGATGAAGAACTGGCCAGATTCCGGCGGCGGAAAATAGGATTCATTTTCCAGGATTACAATCTGGTTCCTTCCCTGAATGTATGGGAAAATATCGTTCTGCCCATAGGACTTGACGGAAAGAAGGCTGATAAGGAGTTTGTTTCTTCCATTGTGGAACGTATTGGTATCCAGGATAAACTCAGGGCGCTTCCAAACACTCTGTCCGGCGGACAGCAGCAGCGGGTTGCCATCGCGCGCGCCCTGGCGGCCCGGCCGGCCATCATACTTGCCGACGAACCTACCGGCAATCTGGATTCCAAAACGGAGCTGGAGGTAATCGCACTCCTGAAATCCTGTGTTAATGATTACTGTCAGACGCTTGTGGTCATTACTCATGATGAAACTATCGCTCAAATGGCGGATCGCATCCTGATTATAGGAGACGGGAAGGTGGTGAGCGAATGAATACCATCAATGCAACCGCCTGTGCGAACCTGAAATTGAACAGGGGGAGGAACCTTCTCACCGGGATCGCCATCATGCTCACCGCATTCCTTATTTTTTCCATTACCACTCTGGGAAGCGGCGTGATCCGGTTTCAGTTCCATGCGGCCAATCAGCTGTACCCGACTTATCAAATCATGTACCGTGATGTCCCGGAACAGACTGCCGCAGAGCTGGCGCGCAGCGCAGATATTGAGAAGCTGGGGCTGAGGCAGGATACGGCACAGATACGGAAGGAAGATACCATATGCCGGCTGATATACCTGGATGAAACAGGAAGGGAGCTTGGCAGGATAGATTTGGAAAGCGGCAGTTTCCCTGTTGAAAAAAATGAGATCGCTGTTTCCCGGGGCATGCTGCAGGCCTTTTCCATTTCTGGTTCAGCGGATATCGGAGATGAGATAACACTGCCTATCCAGCCGATAGAAGCCCATGGGCTTGGCTTTGAGCAGGAGTATACCTTTACCATATGCGGTATTTTGCCTACGCCGGAAGCTGAAGAAGATAACCGGCTGTATTCCGCTCTTGTGTCAGAGCCGTTTGTCAGGGAACTGCTTCCTGCGTCAGAACGGCTGTACAGGGTTATGGTCCGTTTTTCAAATGCACGGTCCTACACCACGGATGCGATTATTCAGAAGGGGGAAAACATCGCTGAAGCTTTTTCCATTCCCAAAGGCAATATTTCCGAAAATTCCCCTTATCTGTTAGCGAACTATATTGATCCGACCTTTTATTCCGCTATTGCAGTGGTTCTTATTATCGTTGTACTTGCGGGCATTATTACGATTTACAGTATTTACTATGTATCTACCATGTACAAGGTACAGGAATACGGAAAACTGAAAGCATTGGGGGCTACCTCAAAGCAGGTTCGCAGCATTGTTTTCAGGGAAGGAATGCTGACTGCGCTTCTGGCCATCCCTGTGGGACTGCTGACGGGGACAGGGGCATCCTACGGCGCCTTTATCGCCGGTGGAAGCCATGCGTTATGATGGTCCCGGCTGTCGGACGAAAGCAAAGCAGCGCAAAGGTTATGCGGATATCAGCCTTTTCCGTCTTGTCAGGGCCAATCTGTCACGCAACCGGAAACGGACTATGATCACGCTTGCCGCACTCAGTGTGACAGGAGTTTTATTTCTGTCGGTATCCGCCGTCCTTTCCTGCGCCAATCCTTCCGAAATCGCCCATGACCGGATTTTGTACGATTTTGAGCTTTCCATCTATTCCGTTTCCGGTGATAAAATGCGTCCTGAATTCGAATGGACATCCATTCAGCAGGACAATCCGCTGGATGCCGCGCTGGAAGAGCAGGTGCGAAGCATTCCCGGGGTTACAAAGCTGATCCGCCAGCTGAGTACCGATGTATTGCTGACGGATGTATATGACGGGGATGAGCTTTGGTCTACCTCTGTCTCCGGCGTTCCCAAAGAGTTGGCAGATGCCATGGAAAAATCGGTGATTCAGGGTAAGGTTTCCTATGAAGAGCTACTTGACGGGGATAAAATAATACTGAACAAAAAAGCCTATAACTGGTCTCCGGAATGGCAGATCGGCAGCAGGATTTCCATGCTGATAGAGGACGGCGGCAGACAGATTCCGAAGACCTTCGTTGTCGCGGCAATTGCAGAACCGCCGGTTTACCTGAACTTCTATGCGCCCTTTATGGTACCTTCCGAAGTGCTGGAAAAGCTGTGTGTAAACAATCAGACGTATCACTGGTCCATCCAGGCGGAACCCGGACAGTTAAAGGCGGCAGAGGCGCAGCTGCGTCAGATGGCTCAGGGAAACCAGTTCCTGAGGCTGAGAACTTTTGAAGAAGAGCTTGCGGAACGTGCCGAGCTTTCCGGCTTCACCTCGGCCATATGTTATCTGTTCCTTTCTATCCTGGGCGGAATCTGTATTATGAACCTGATAAACACCATGACCAACAGTGTTTATGTCCGCAGACGTGAGCTGGGAATGATGCAGGCGCTGGGCATGTCGGAAAAACAGCTGTCACGGCTGTTCCGGTTGGAGGGACTGTTCTATACGCTTGGCTCCCTCGCTTTTTCCACAGCCTTTGGCAGCCTGTTTGGCTATGTGTTTTACGTAAAAGCAAAGGATTCAGGTTTTTTAAGTATCGTAAGCTACCATTATCCATATACGCAGACGCTGGTTCTTTTTATTGCCATAGCGGCAATCCAGCTGCTCATGACCTGGATTCTGGCGTGCAGCTTCCGGAAGCAGAGCCTGATCGACAGGATACGTTTTTCCTGATGTGAAATGCCATTTAAGTCAGGCGCACCATAAATTAAGGGAACCGCGACGGTTACGGTTCCCTTAATTTTACGGCTTTGGCCGCTTTGCGTTTGTTTTCATCCTGCATGGCGGCATAATGCTTTCTTGTGGTATTCACATCCTTATGTCCAAGTACGTCGGCAACCAGATAAATATCCCCGGTTTCCTGGTACAGGGTGGTGCCGTAGGTACTGCGCAGCTTATGAGGGGTGATTTTTTTCAGGGTGGTTACCCTGGAGGCATATTTTTTCACCAGATTCTCCACGCTGCGGACTGTAATTCTGCGGTTCTGCATGGACAGGAAAAAAGCGTTCTCATGACCGCTCAGAGGAATAATGCGCTCACGTTCTTCCAGATAATCATAAAGGGCATCCTCCACCTCTTCACCGAAATAAACGATATCCTCGTAGCCGCCCTTCCTGCGCACTTTCAGCCTTTGGTTGTCAAAATCCACATCCTGGATATCCAGGCCCACGCATTCGGACACACGGATTCCGGTGCCGAGAAGAAGCGTCAGCAGCGCCAGATCCCTGGTTTTTGTCTTGTTGTGGTAGCGCTGTTCGTTTTTTGTCAGCCTGCCGCCGTCCTCCACCTCATCCAGAAGGACTGCCACTTCATTTGGGTCCATACGGATGATTTCCTTGTCGTGAAGCTTGGGAAGAGGCACCAGAACGGCAGGATTATTTTCTATCAGCTCATTTCTGTAATAGTAATTGTAAAAGCTGCGCAGGGAGGCCAGCTTTCTCTTTTTTCCTCGTTCGTCATTCGTATACTCCACGCCGTCCTTCACATAATAGGAGAGGTATTCCATGTATTCTTCAATATCCTCCCTGCCGATTTCATCAAGAATGGACAGCGGAAAGTCAACGATATCCTTTTTCCGGTATACGCCGTTCGTCTCGTGGATGAATTCAAAGAAGACGCCCAAATCATAGGCGTAGGCGATTCGCGTCCTGGATGCCGTGGTATCCTCGATCCCGCGGAAAAACTGTTTGCAGAAGGGCGGGAGAGCAGCGAGCAGCTCCCGGAGCTTCAGTATATTTTTTTTATTTAATTCGTCATGATAGTTTTTATTCTCTGCCATTTTCTTTTTCCTCCGCTGCAGTCCCTCCGTTGTCATGATCTTTGTGGAATGGTGGTACGATTGTTACCTGCGGCTGGTGTCCGGCGGCGGCCAGCCTGCCATTCCGCCGTCCTGGATGGCTGTAAACATGCGTTGCTTTACGCCGGGATTTTCCTGGTTCAGTTTCTTAAGCAGCTGCTTCACATATTCCCGTTTGGTATAGCCGTCGGCGGGACAGGGGCTTTTTACCACAGGGATCTGGTTCTTATTCACAAAGCCGATGACATCCGCCTCATTCATATACATGAGCGGCCTTATCACCGTCAAATCCATCCGGTCCAGATAGGTGACCGGGCTGAAGGTATGGAAGCGGCCTTCGTAAATCAGGCTCATCAGCATGGTTTCCACCACATCGTCCTTATGATGGGCATAGGCAACCTTATTGCAGCCCTCCTTCTTGATGGCCTCATTTAAGGCTCCTTTTCTCATTTTAGCACAAAGGGAGCAGGGATTGGACTCTTTTCTCTGCTCAAAAATAATATCTGCAATATCCGTTTTCACAATGGTATATGGAATTTGCAGTTCGTCGGCGCAGATGCTTTCAATACGGCTTAAATTCAGATTGCCGAAGCCCAGATCCACAGTCACCGCATGGATATCGAACTTCTGCGGATAAAAGCGGCGCAGGCCGTGCAGCGCATATAAAAGCGTCAGGGAATCCTTTCCTCCGGAAATACCTATCGCAATTTTATCCCCGTCGGCGATCATATGGTAATCATCCACAGCCTTGCGGACATAGCTTAAAACCTGTTGCAGTCTCATAAATCATCCTTTCTTTTGTATAGCGTGTCTCTTTATAAATCCTGAATAGATATTATACAATTATTTTAGAGAAATTTCATTAATTTTGCTTAATTTTTTAATGCGGGTGTTATATAATAGATATCGTGCACACCTATATCCGGGTTCCTGCCGACAATACATAAACAAAAGGAGACCATGCAATTATGAAATTCCGCTGGGACAAAAAATATCTCTATTGGGGCATCACGGCCCTTCTGGTCATAGGAGCCAGCATATGCCTCTTTTTCCTGATGTTCCGGGGCGCCAATTTCAAGGACGGAGTCTCCAAAATCATCGCTATTTCCATGCCCATCATCGATGGCCTGATTCTTGCCTACCTGCTCACTCCGGTTCTGAATTTTATTGAACATAAGGCTCTTAAATACATTTTCAAGAAAAAGCGAGGGGATATGACTGAAAAGCAGCGTAAAATGCTGCGAATGTCCGCCATTACGCTTACCTTGCTGTTTGTTGTTTTTATCATTTACGCATTCTGTTCCATGGTGCTTCCTCAGTTATTCAAGAGTATACAGAGCATTGTATTTCAATTTCCCGTATATGTGAACAACCTTACCGTCTGGCTGGAAAAGGTCCTGGCGGACAACCCTGATGTGGAGACTTTTATCAACGATCTCATCAGCACATATACACCTGAATTGAAAAACTGGATGAATGAAACCCTGCTGCCTCAGATGAACGCCGTACTCAAGGTGGTTTCCAACTACGCGTTCAGCCTTCTGAAGGCCATGTGGAACCTGATAATCGGTCTGATTATTTCGGTATACATCATGGGGAGCAAGGAAAAATTTTTCGGACAGGCAAAGAAAACTGTGTATGCGGCCATGGATATCAAGCGTGCCAATGCTTTTATTGAAGACATCCGTTTCGTGCACCGCACCTTCGGCGGTTTTATCAGCGGCAAGCTTTTGGATTCCCTGATTATCGGAATTCTCTGTTTTGCAGGAACCAGTATTATGGGTACGCCTTACCCCGTGCTTATCAGCGTTATTATCGGCGTTACCAATATCGTTCCCTTTTTCGGGCCCTATCTGGGCGCCATTCCCAGTGCGGTCCTGATATTGATGATCGATCCGATGCAGTGTCTCTATTTCCTGATTTTTATCCTGATTCTGCAGCAGTTTGACGGCAATATCCTCGGACCCAAAATTCTTGGCGATTCCACGGGGCTTTCCAGCTTTTGGGTAATCTTTTCGATCACCCTGTTCGGCGGTATCATGGGAGTTCCCGGAATGGTAATCGGTGTTCCGACCTTTGCCGTAATTTATGCTTTGTGCAGGCGCCGCATCAACCGTAATCTGAAGAAAAAGAATCTGCCTACAGAAACGGACGAATATAAAAACCTGGGAAGTATTAAAGAAGGCAGCAGGGAATTCGTTCCTTACCAGCCGGAAAATGCGGATGGCAAGCCGGCGGAGAAGGCAGGGTCCGCTTCAGAGTCTTCTGTGAAGGGAACGGATGACGACAGGGAAGATAAGTGAATTGAAAGAGATGGTTTAATTAATTATGATAATTACAGATTTCAGATATGAGCACATTCCGGAGGCGGAGGCGCTGGCGCTGTCCTGCTATGATGAGGAGCGCAGAGAGGTTCCGGCTCTGCCGGAAATCCATTCGGTGCCGGCCCTGAAAGACTTTGCAGACAATCATATGGGGGCAGCCGCCCTTGAAAATGGGCGGTTGGTTGGCTTTTTGTGTTCGGTTGCCCCTTTTGATAATGTATTTCGATCCACGGATGTGAAAGGTGTTTTTTCACCTATGCTGGCCAATGCTCCGTTTTGGAAAACAGGGCCGCAATCTATGCCGCATTGTATCAGTACGCTGCGTTTAAGTGGGTGCAGGCGGGAGCGTACAGCCATGCGGTCTGCCTTTATGCCCATGATGAAGCTGCCTTGGGGCAGTTTTTCCGTTATGGATTCGGCCTGCGCTGCGTGGATTCAATCCGGACAATGCAGCGGTTGGATACAATGCAGCAGTTGGATACGTTGCGGCGGATTTATGAACCGCAGGCTGGAAAGCTGTTACAGGCGCATTTTGTCTGCCGGAATATAGGGGAAGAGGACTGTATCAAAATTTGCTGGACTATGCTGTGGACATTCTGGAAAAAGAAGGATATACGCGCCTTGGCGTAGATTTTGAAAGTATAAACCCAACAGCCGATAGATTCTGGTCCAAATATTTTGCCGCCTATACCCAGGGCGTTGTACGCCGTATTGATGAACGGATTGGGCAAGTCATTGTTCCGGAATAAATGAATATTACATACAGGAGATTATACATCATGAAATTTGTGATTCAAAGAGTAACCGGCGCCAGCGTTTCTGTGGAAGGAGAAACTGTTGGAGCCATCAGGAACGGTTTCCTGGTGCTTATCGGTGTAACTGATACCGATACGGAGGCTGTTGCCGATAAAATGCTTCGTAAAATGCTGAACCTCAGAATCTTTGAAGATGAAAACGGAAAAACCAATCTGGCGCTCAAGGACGTAAACGGCAGCCTTTTGCTCGTTTCCCAGTTTACCCTGTATGCCGACTGCAGAAAGGGTAACAGGCCGTCTTTTGTGAAGGCAGGGGCGCCGGAACATGCAAAGCAGCTGTATGAATATATTATTGAAGAATGCCGTAAGGAATGCGGTAATGTGCAGTGTGGAATTTTTGGTGCGCATATGAAAATAGAACTGGTGAATGACGGGCCGTTTACTGTTGTGCTTGATTCAGAGGAGCTGATGTAAACAGGACGGGGAAATTCATGCAAAAGGTTTACATAATATTGTTATGTAAACCTTTTGCGTGAATTGTTATATTTTGCTGTTTATAATCAATTGCGCGCCGGAGATTTCGCATTGCAACATTTCGTTAAACTTCTTGGCACACAAATTATTTTCCGGGAGGATTCTGTATTGACAATAACTCATTATCCTTCGCCGGTTTACTATTGACGATCTTGAGCCGGTTTTTAATAACTGCTGGAGCAAGCCTGAGGTTTGGCAGTGGACAAATTATAAGCCTATGAAAACCACTGAAGATGTTGTTAAGACTGCGGAGATGTTTACTGAGGAATGGCTGGGCGCATATTCCAGATACAGCTGGGCAATCCAGCTGAAAGCATCCGGCGATGTCATCGGCAGGTTCTTCGGCATGCACTCGGAGGATCGGCTTAAACAAATTGAACTTGCACGAGGGCACTATGCGCCAGGCCTGCCTGTGTAACCGCGGTATCTTTGTTAAGGTGAATTACGCAATTCTTGCAGAGGACTATTTTGGCAGGCAGAAAATGGGAAAGGACGATTGAAAGCGTATTTATGTGTTAAAAAGCACTATCTATTCGTTAAACTTGTGTTTTGCGAATAGTCCTATTTGTAAGCTATGATGCTCTTCTATGTAATTAATCATTTAAAAGAACAAAAGCTAAAAATGCAGTCCACGTAATACAGGAGAAATGACAGGCACCAGGCATCCCTGTTTACATGGGCTTCAGGTTTTTATTCAGCCGTTGTGGAAAAATATTTTTTATAACTCTTATCGTCAATTTTCTGCATCTGACCGTCAATCCAGCCAAAGCAAAGTGCTTCTTCAAGTGCCTCGCCGGCCGTCAGCGTTTCAGGCCCGCCCGCTTTGCCAAACAGCAGCCATATGCCGCTGGCTGTCTGACAGTTTTCCTCCAGCCAGGCCCTGAATTCTGTTCTGTTGGCAAATTTCATTATATTGTCGTCCATGATATCTCCTTTTCCGGATCTGATTTTTCTGGAACTGATTTAAAATGATAGATTTTTTTGCGGTAATCCCGGGGAGAACAGCCCTTCAGCCTGTGAAAAACTTTGGAAAAATAGTTGGAATCCGCAAAACCTGAATGCAGGGCAATTTCCGTGAGACTCTCCTCTCCTGCCAGAATATCAGGGAGGCTCTGTTCAATTCTGTACTTCAGTAAATAGTCAAACAGAGATTCCTTCATATATCGTTTGAAAATACGGCAGCATTCACTTTTGCACAGGTGCACATGCCGGGCGATATCATCCAGCTCCAGCTTCTGCTGGTAATTTTCCTGGATGAAGGTAATCATTCTGCGGATCCTTTCATAATTTTTTTCATCCCTTCCATTACTGTTACAGACTTTGTCCAGGCAGCAGTGCTCCAGCATCAGTCTCCAGATGTGAAGCAGCTCCTCTTGCAAGCGCAGTTCATATAATGGCTTCTTTTCTTCATATACGGCGGTAATCCGCCGGAGACCTTCTATTACCTCCCCATGCCAGCTCTCTTCTCTGTTAAAGCTTTCTTTGCCATAATAATTTTCTTTGCCGTGAAAAAATTCTTTTCTGTGAAAATGCAGAAAAGCCAGGCCGGAATTATGGATCAGAGGTTCCACATACTTTTCCTGGAGCAGGCTGCCTTCATAGCCATAGAGCAGCCTGGGAGAAAAGGTAATGGAAATGTAGCGGCAGTCTCCTTCATCCGCTCTGTGCGCCGAATGGAGCGTTCCTGAATTGCCGAACAGGGCGTCTCCTTCATTCAGGCTGATGCTGCTGTCATTTATCTGATAAATCATGCATCCGTCCGTTACCAGCGTAAATTCAATTTCCGTATGCCAGTGCCAGAGAAAAGAGCCTGTCTCATAGCGGGAAAGCCTTTCCCTGCTGACTAGGAAAGGAAATCGATAGCTTCCGTGCTCCTTTAATTCCTGGCCGGAGGGGTTGGTGATTATCTGTGTTTTTTCTTCCTGCCTGTCCATCTGCTCTCCTGTCCGTGCAAGGGACTGTTCCTTCTGCAATCTGCCCACATTCCCTACTTACAACCTTCTTATAAGAAGGATAGCATTATCAGACTGGCAATGCAATTATTATTTTATATTCTGCGCAATATATTCCTTATAATGCGCAGAATTTTTAAGGAGTATATAACTAAAAACGCTATAATAATAACTGTAAAGGGCGCCCGGATAAAAACGGAAAGGAAAGAAAAAAATGTGTAAATCAAAGGAAAGTCTGAAGGAAATGCTCTATGCTGTTTATGGCGAAGGAACCCGGAGCCTTGCCCGCTTCACTGTGCTTGAACGGCAGCTGAAAACAGAATTTAATGCGGAGGGAGCCGAATATTTTACTGCTCCGGGAAGAACGGAAATAATAGGGAACCATACGGATCATAATGGAGGCAAGGTGCTTGCGGCCAGTATTGGGATGGATACCATCGCTGCTGCCTGGCCGAATCATTCCGAATGTGTCATTGTGCGAAGCCAGGGCTTTTCACAGCCCTTTGTTTTAGATTTGGGACATCTGGATGCAGTACCGGAGGGGGACGGAACCCTTTCCCTGCTGGCGGGTATTTTCCGGGGGTGCCGTACCCTTGGTTTTAAGGTAGAAGGCTTTTATGCCTGTATTTCCACCGAGGTAATCAGCGCGGCCGGCGTCAGCTCTTCCGCTTCCTTTGAAATGCTGATTTGCGCCATTATCAATCATTTCTTCAATGAAGGCCGTATGTCCTGCCTTGACTATGCAAAAATCGGGCAGTATGCGGAGCATCATTACTGGAAAAAGCAGTCCGGGCTTATGGATCAGCTGGCCTGTGCGGTGGGCGGAGCGGTCTTTCTTGATTTTTCCGATAAGGAGAATCCGGTGGTGGAAAAACTCACTCTCCCGCTGGAACAGGAGGGCTATCAAATCATCCTGGTAAATACCGGAAAAGGCCACGGAAACCTGAGCCGGGAATACTCGGAAATCCCTTCGGAGATGAAAAAGGCAGCTTCCTGTCTTGGAAAACAGCAGCTGTCTGAAACCAGCCTGGAATCGCTCCTGATAGAAGCGCCGGCTATCCGGCAAACCTGCGGTGACCGCAGCCTGCTGCGAGCCATCCATTTTTTTGAAGAAAACAGACGGGTTGACGACGCCAGGGAAGCGCTTGGTCAAAGCAATATTCCCGGTTTTCTTTCTCTTGTCAGCCAGTCAGGCAATTCTTCCTGGAAATATCTTCAGAATTGCTGTGTCCCTTCTGAGCCGGCAGAGCAAAGCGTGAGCGTAATGCTCGCTCTTACAGAGCTGTTTCTGGCCAAAATCGGAAAAGGGGCCTGCCGGGTACATGGAGGGGGCTTCGCCGGTGTCATCATGTGCATCCTTCCCCGGGAAGCTGCCGATGTATACAGGGAATATATTTCCGCTTATGCGGGATGTGACAATGTTTTTCCCGTCACCATCCGCAGTCAGGGCGCGATTCATCTGGGGTAAAATAATATGCTTGGCGCAGGAAATATCAGACAACCAGCCGGTACTTATATTTGCGGATGCTTTTTCCTGCGCCGGGCATATGTTTTTATATTCCCTGTTCTTCAAAGCATGTTTTCAAATAAAGCGTATCCTCCATGGTATTGTCCCAGGCATATTTTTTCAAATCCACTCTGTTATCCTTTACTGGGACACCTTCTTTTTCCAACTGAAGCCGCTGCATGGGCCGGCCTGCGTCAATGTACACCTGATAAATCAAATGCCCTTTGACCTTCCCCCGCGCAGAGGAGGCGTTATGCTGTATTCAGCAACCAAAATCAAGACGGCGGATCTGAAAATAAATGCCGGTATTCATTACAGAAAGCGGGAACAGGAATGAAAAAACAGTGGATAATTTTCAGCCTGCAGGCGGCATGCACTGCATCACCAACGCAATGAAACAAATCTTTAATTTCTACGGGCATCCCTTATCGGAGGAAATGCTGTTCGGACTTGGCGAAGGCCTTGACTTTGCATACATAAATATGGCCCATTCGCCGATGGTATCGGGGCGTTCGAAAATAATAGAATTTGAGGGGATATTATCGAAACGCCTTGGAGTGGGGATGAAATTCAGGAAAGGACGCGATAACAACAAGAGCTTTGAAGCGGCCAGGAAAATGATTGATGACAACCAGCCGGTACTTATATATGCGGATATGCCATATCTTCCGTATATGTCCTTGGATCCGGACAGCCATTTCGGCGGTATCATGGCAGTGTGTGATAAAATGTTAAATCCCCAGGCCAGGCTGAAGGGAATCTGCGGTATTGAAAAATTTGGGAAGGAAATTATAAAATGGGGTTCCTTCGATGCGGCAAAGCAGCGGACGGCGGCAATAACCAACTATTTTCAGATAAGTGCGGATGGGGGACCGGCGGCGGGATTTTCAGAAAAATGTACGGCGGATTTTTGCTTGAGGCGGCAGAACTGCTTGAAAACAGCCGTATCCGGACAATTGGCTCACACTTCTTTGAAATTGCAGAGGAGTGGGATATTGTGGCAAATGAACTGTGGAAGGTGGCTGAAGAAGGGCATAGCGGTCTCCTGCTCCATATATCTGAAGAAATCAGGGCGCTGCATGACGCGGAATATGATTTATACAGCCAACTGACGAAGCTTTGAACACGCACAGAAAAAGACGCGGTTTTCAATAGATAACGCGAAAATACAGCAGACTTTTTCTCAGCGCATGGGCTCCCAACAGATAAAGCATGGCGCAGGCGGTGCTGAAGCTGAACAGGACATATAACAGACCGGGCTTTTTACTTTTCATGAATTTTCTCCAATGTGGAATACAGGGTTGAATTTTATCTGAGATTAGTATTCCCCTGATAAAGAATTGCATGTCAGTCTGCCGGATCCTAATTTTGCCATCAGGGCTTTCCCATACCCTTTCCCCTTGCAGGTGCCGGATACCCACAGGCAATACAGGTAATAATAATTGTAACCGATAATGGGTACCCAGGCAGTTTCAAGAGGGGCATACTGTAGCGTTCATCTGATGCTTGCAGGACTGCCCCTTTCTCGGATATGGTGCGAGGGTTAAAGCTTAAATTTGCTCTTATCCTTCATTTCTTTATCAAATTCAGGATTGAAATAATAAAAGTTTTTGGGATCCAGCTTATCCTTTGTTTTTTCCAGTGCTTCACCGAATCTCTGGAAATGGACGATTTCCCTGGTACGCAGGAATTTCAGAGGTTCCCTGACTTCCGGATCGGTAATCATGCGCAGCAGGTTGTCATATACGGTCCTGGCCTTCTGTTCTGCCGCCAGGTCTTCTGTAAGGTCCGCAATGGCATCGCCTTTGGACTGAAACTCAAGTGCTGTAAACGGGACGCCTGCGGCGGCCTGAGGCCAAAGGGCCGCGGTGTGATCGATATAATATGCGTCAAAGCCGGCTTCCTGTGCCTGCTCTACGGTCAGGTGCTTCGTCAGCTGGTAAACCATGGCGCAGATGATTTCCATATGCGCAAGTTCTTCTGTACCAATATCTGTAAGAAGGCCGCCCACTTCCTTTACCGGCATGGAATAACGCTGCGCCAGGTAACGCATGGAGGCGGACAGCTCACCGTCCGGCCCTCCGTACTGGCTGATGATCAGCTGTGCTGTTTTCGGACAGGTTTTGGTAATTTTTACGGGGTACTGCAGTCTTTTTTCATATGCCCACATTTATACACACGCTCCTTCCCAGGGGGCCGGACCGTCTGTCCAGCTGAATTTTTTCATTTCCTTGCCGCAAAGGACCATGGCTGCTTCGGAAAGCGGGTAAAATTTTTGTGCGAATTCCTTTGTCAGCTGCACTTTACGGTTGGAATATTCCTCAAACATGCGGAGGGCTTCCTCATCTTCTTCGTGGGTATCCAGATACAGTGTCAGGTCATTTACCACAAAGCCGGCTTCGTCAATTTTGGAAAGCAGCTGTTCTCTTTCCTCCTGTTGCGTACTTTTTTCTTCAGCGCCGTTGTCAAAACCCTGGCCCGCGGGGATTTCCTCTGTGTCGTCAGCCATAAAAAATGGCAGGTTCAGCTCCGGGAAAATGGTTCCTTTTCTCAATGCCGCCGCAGGTTCATAGACTGATTTCCACTTCTGGCAGGAAATGCTTGCAATAGCAAGCTGGTTACCGTTTTTATCCATTGTAAAACTCCTTTCTGTTGCATAAAATGACATGGAGTTCGTAGCTTCATGCCGCCGGAATCTGTATTTTTTTAAGTAAAAAAGGGTCTTTTTACCACAAAAAAATACATCCTCCGACAAGCTTAGTATGCTTCCGGGAGAATGTATTTATGTTGGGAGTTTGATACATTACTTATTTGCAGCTGTCATTTTTGTAATATTACGGCATAGCTTCCAGGATAAAGCAGTCTGCATAAAAGGCTGTGTTTCTGTCTACGTCTGTAGTATCCAGGAGGAGCTGGCTGCCTTGTTTTTTAAAGGGGATTTCCTGGCCGGTTCTCATCAGCCTGACACTCTTTATGTCTTCAGCGGCAGTAATGTATACGCGCAGGGGCAGACGGACGCAGTCATCGTAGAGATAAAAAGCATATCGGATATTATTTTTGGCAGTGTATTTCACATTTCTTTCAAAATAGGGCTTGATAATATCGGTTTCATAAATGCCCTCTCCATGCAGCCTGAGCCATCTGCCCATACCAGACGCTTCTGGATATGGTTGGCATCAGAAGGCAGCTGCCGGACGGGCTTCCCGAAAGAAGCTTCGCGGATGTTTTTGACGGCTTCTACTCCTTAATTATGGCATTCGGATAGACGCGCTCCATGCGTTCATCCGGATAATAGGAGTCAAGAAAGCTTTCCACACTGTTTTCTGCGGGTTTTCCCGCATATCTGTCGCTGTACCGGCCGAGAGCCATAGCGGAAAGCACGATGTTTACCACCATGAAGGCGAGAAAAAGCCAGCTGAGTATGGCACCGGCTTTCTTTGGAATTTTTTCTATCCACTTAGAGAGGAAGGGATAGACATTTTTAATCCAGAGCACGGAGGCCAGACCCCAGAAGAAACAGTACAGCAGGTTGATTCTGCCGCCCAGGTTAAAAGGGATTTTACTGTAATCCCAGAATACCGTGCCGAATACCAGCTCTGTAAAAACGCTGCATATATATTCATAGGCGCCGCCTACTATTGTACCGAATATAAATATGTACCGATCGTCCTTATCCCGGTACTTATGCAGCATCATTGTCAAAACCACCACGCCGATTCCCCAGACGATGCTGAACGGCCCATACAGCACGCTGCTCCGGCTCATCCAGATGCCTGCGGTGATCCGGCAGAATATGGTTTCCGTAATATCCCCCAGAAAGGCGCCGATAAAAAACAGCCATACCAGCTTATGGAAGCTGCAGCCTTCGGCAAATACCAGGCTTTTTTCCTTCTGTTTTCTTTTAAACGCCTGAGGCAGAGCATTTTCCCCTTCCTTTGCCAGGTTGGGGAATGCCTTTGCCATACGCTTCTGTGTCCAGCGGAAAATTGCGCCGCCCAGCTTGTCGGAAACCTCCTGCATTCCCGCCGCAATTTCTTCAATGCGAGCGGTTCTCTGCATCTTGAGAATGGCGCCGGTCACGGACAGAAAATCAGCAGCCGTGACCACAAGGAGGGCGATTGCCAGGGTTTTTACGAGAAATAAGGGGATCATGCCGATCAGCGGCGTAAACAACGGATGGAGGAAGGTGATGGCCAGCGCGGCCCCGATTCCCCAAATTGCGGAAAACTGCGGGCATACATAGCCGCCCAGGTTATATTTATAACCGGAATAGTCCCACCATTTGCAATGGAATACCTTTTCCATGATGGCGCCGGTAAAGAATTCCACCAGGGCCGCCATTACCGCACAGCCCAGCGCCAGGAAAACAAAGCTTCCCTTCAGGGAACTGAAAAAAATCAGAATCAGCACCATGCCGAAGCCGTATACCGGGCAAAGCGGCCCGTTCAGGAAGCCGCGGTTCAGGAATTTTTTATGTTTAACCGCCGCATAAGCGATTTCCGCGCACCAGCCGAGAAAGGAATAGATAAAAAAGTACCATATCAGTTCAAAAATTGTGTTGACCATCGCTGTTCTCCGTCCTGTCTTTTGTATTGTTTTTTCTCGCATGTAATTTTATCAGTTTCCCCGCATCTGCCTGCGGTAGGCGCTGGGCGGCATATGCATTTTCCGTTTAAAATACTTGGTAAAATAAAACTGATCCGAAAAATCCAGCTCCTCCGCTATCTGCGCCATGCTTTTATCCTCTTCTATCAACAGGCGGCAGGCCTTCTGAATGACCAGCTGCTCCAGATAAACGCCGGGGGACATGCCTGTTTCCGCCCGGAAGCGTTTGGAGAGCGTACTTTCCGATACATGCAGCCTGTCCGCCAGGGAGCGTACGTGGTTTCCTGCGCTGACCGGATTCTGGGCCAGGCGGAAAACCTGCTCCACCATACCGGAATATATTTTTGTCTGCGCCTCCTGCAGATCTGCCATTTGTATAAAATGTCCCAGCTCCTCCCACAGAAGTCCCTGAAGGAGAAATGCATCCTCCATCCGCTGGGAGCGGTAAAGCGCAAGCACTTTTTCCAGATCCTCTGCCGGAGCGTAATGTTCATACACGCTGTCGCAGCCATAAAAAAGATCCATGCCGTTTACCTGGGTAATATTCACATGAAAATAAAGCTGCTCCATGCTGGCGTCGCACCGGTAATTGTATAAAAGGCCTGCCGGGATCAGGTAAACGCAGCCCTCCCTTAACGGGATCTCCCTGCCGCGCAGGGCGAGGATGCCGCCGCCGTGGGAAATGAAGTATAGCCGGGAATAGGGGGAGCAGACATTGACCATATTCCAGGTGGTGTCCACCTGGGCAAGGCCGGAGTCTGCGACCTCCAGCCGGAGTGATTTCCACAGCGTTAAAAACCTGGAATTCGTTAAGTAAATCATGCTGAAAACTCCATATTTTTTCTCTATTTTGACATGTTCCTTTCTACCCTTTTTCATTACAATAAAGCCATAAAATATCCTGCCGGACAAAAATAAGGCAAAAAAGGATAGCCGTAAATTACGGCGGAACGGAGGAATCATGACAAGCTATGTAACACGCAAAACTCCCGGAGACACCAGCTGGTTCACCCATGACCGGTTCGGCATGTTTATCCATTTCGGGCTTTACGCCATGCCGGCGCGCCACGAATGGGTAAAGACCAATGAAAAAATTTCCGAGGAGCATTACGATCTTTATTTCAAATATTTCAATCCGGATCTGTATGATCCCGAGGATTGGGCAAGACAGGCAAAAGCGGCCGGCATGAAATATGTGGTCATGACCACCAAGCATCACGAAGGCTTCTGTCTCTTTGACAGCCAGTATACGGATTATAAGTCCACCAATACACCCTGCGGAAAGGATCTCATTAAGGAGTATGTGGACGCATTCCGTGCGGAAGGGCTGCGCGTGGGCTTCTATTACTCTCTCATTGACTGGCATCATCCGGATTTCCCCATCGACGTCCTTCATCCCCGCAGGGACGATGCGGATGCTTTCGAGCAAAGCCAGGGCCGCGATATGCATAAGTACGCCGAATACATGAGAAACCAGGTGACGGAGCTGCTGACCAATTACGGCAAGATCGATATTCTCTGGTTTGACTTCTCTTACGACGGCAGGGACGGCGAGGGCGCACAGTCCTGGATGAAGGGCAAGGGGAAAAACGACTGGGAGGCTGACAAGCTGATTGCCACCGCCCGTTCTCTGCAGCCTGACATCATTATTGACAACCGTACGGACATAGAGCAGGATCTCTGGACTCCTGAACAATATCAGCCTGTGAAATGGGTAACCCACCAGGAAACCGGGGAACTGGTTACCTGGGAGGCCTGCCAGACCTTTTCCGGATCCTGGGGATACTACCGTGACGAGCAGACTTGGAAATCCCCGGAAATGCTCATCCGGATGCTTGTAAATACCGTCTCCTGCGGCGGAAACCTGCTGATGAATGTAGGCCCTACCTCAAGAGGATATCTGGACTACCGCGCTGAGGAGGCGCTGAAGGTTTACGCGGACTGGATGAAATACAACAGCCGTTCCATTTACGGTTGCACCATGGCCGAGCCGGAGTTCACCGCTCCTGCCGACTGCCGCTATACCCAGAGCGTGGACGGAAGCCGTCTGTACCTGCATATGTTCGCATATCCCTTCGCCCATCTTCGTCTGCCCGGTCTTGCCGGCAAGGTAAAATATGCCCAGTTCCTGCATGACGGAAGCGAAGTCCTCTATACGGAAGGATCAATTGACCATTTCTCCGCTAAGGACGAAAATGGTGACGCCGGGGATCTGATTCTGTATCTTCCTCCGGTAAAGCCGCATACCCTGGTTCCGGTAATTGAATTGATTCTGGAGTAAATTTGGTAGCCGCAGCCGTTATTGCCAATGCTAATTATAGTGTAAAAAAAGCGCCATTGCAATGTGTTTCCGCAATGGCGCTTTTTGAATGAAGGACGGGATAAACACATCCGTCCAGGTATCTTGTTTGGGCCGGAGGGCTGCCGGAGCCTGTCGTCCTGTTTCGTCGGCGGTGGGGGCGAGGGAGGGAAAGAAAGGGCAAGGAAAATATAGGGTGGGTAAATTTTCTTTTATTAATAAGTGGATTGGGACATGGCTCTTTTTTCATGGCGGTAGCTGTAGAGAAGGTATAAGGAGGTGTAGGCGGCCATGAAAAATGAGACTGCGGGGGCTATGGAGCCGATTCGGGTGAGGTTGTCGGGGGTGTGGGTGGATACGAGGTATATGAGGGGGATGCGGAGGATCAGGGCGCCGAAGCAGCTGCTTATCATGGTGAATATGGTCTGGGAGCGGCCGTTGAGGTAGCCGTTCATGCAGAATACGAGGGTGACTGCCAGGTAATCGTAGCTGCAGGCGGTGAAAAAGGGGATGCCGGTCTTTATGATGGCGGGGTCCTGGGAGAAGACGGCTATCATGGTCTGAGGGGATAGTTGTGCCCAGAGCCAGAACAGGGAGGAGGCTGCGAGGGCAAAGGTGAGGCCGGCGAGGAGGCTTTTTCGTGCGCGTTCGGGTTTCCCTGCACCGTAATTTTGGGCGGTGATGGCGGTCAGGGCTTGGCTATGGAGGTGGCGGGGAGCATGGCGAATACGTCGTATTTGCTTGCTACGCCTACAGCGGAGGCGGCGTAGATCCCAAGGCGGTTGGTGATGCTGGTGAGGTAGAGGAAGGATAGTCTGACCATGCATTCCTGTAGGGATATGGGGATTCCTACTGTTGCGAGTTCTTTTGCTTTTTTCCAGTCAATGCGGAGGTTTTGGAGGCGGAAGGCGAAGATAAAGCGTCTGTGGTTGAGGTATAGGATGGCGGCGATCATACTTACGGCCTGGGAGCCGATGGTGGCCAGGGCCACTCCTGCTACGCCGAGGCCGGCTCCTTTTACGAGGGTAAAGTCACCGATGATGTTGAGGGCGCAGGATAAGGCAATGAAGAGCATGGGTCTGCGGGAGTCGCCGTAGCCTCGGAGGATGGCGCTGATGGCATTGTAGCCGCAGATGAAAAAGATGCCGCAGAAGCAGATTTTTACGTAGGTACGGGCCAGGCCAAAGGAGGGGGCCGGTGTTTTGAGCAGTTTCAGGATGGGGTCGGTGGCCAGGAGCATGGCGGCTGTGAGGATAAGTGCGGCTGCGGCAAAGATGGTGAGGGTGGTGCCGATTGTTTTCTTTATGTCCTCTTCTGCCTGCATGCCGGTGTATTTTCCCACCAGGATGGTGCTTCCCAGGGTGAGGCCGGTAATCATGCTGGTGATGATCTGTGTGACCTGGGTGCCTGTTGATACCGCTGCTACGCTTTCCGGGGTGCAGTATCTGCCGATGACGAACAGATCGACTGCGCCGTATAGCGCCTGGATGAGGTTCGCTGCGATGAAGGGGAGGGAGAACGTGAATAGTATGCGCAATACATTTCCTTTGGTCAGATTGTTTTCTGTTATTGTTTTTTCTTTTTGCATTTTCTGGCTCCTGATTGTTTGTTTGGTTGTAGATTGTGATTTATGATGTCTTTCGTGGGTAAATATTTGCTTTAATTTTTGTAGTTTAATGTGAAACAGGAATCTTTGGCAGGAAAACTTTCCTATGAGATAAAATAAACCCTCCAGTTGCTGGAGGGTCAATTACTTTTTTTACGAATCAGGTTTTTTGGAAGGATGGGTTAAAGATGGGGGGGGCTTTTGCGCGGACGGGGAGCTGCAGCTCTGTTACGTATTTTTCGGTGTCGTCCATGAAACCGGAATCGATCCATGTGATTTCCACGGAGTCGCCGCAGCATTCCAGGCCGAGTGTGTCCATATGGGCAAGGAGTTTTTTGTAGTATATGGCGGAGTCCTGATGGGTGCCGGCATACCATATGGTGAGGAAGTCTCCTTCGGGAAGCCAGGCTGTCTCTCCTTTATAGTTGTCCTCCTCTTCTATCAGGACAAAAATGGCGGAAAAACGGTCGAATTGTCCTGCCAGCAGATTTTCCCGGCGGATGGAGACACCCACCTTTCCCAGGAACATGGCCGGGGGAAGCTGGCTGGTGCGTTCCAGCTCCCGGATGGGATATTCCAGGTTTTCTCCCTGGCGTATTTCTTTTTTGAGGACGGCGGCGGGACGGGCGGGCAGGTGCCTTGCGTGGATTTGGTCCAGTTGGGCGTGCATGGCGTAGTCTAGCTGCTCCAGACGGGTGGTCAGCTTGCGTTCTATGGCCTGCAGACGGGCAAGCTGGGCTCTTGTTTCCTGAAGCTGTTCTTCCAGGATCTGCTCCATAACAAGCGTATCCCTGTTTTCAAAAAAGGCTTTGATTTTATCCAGTGGCATGTTCAGGTTACGTAGGTATTTGATGGTGTTCATGCGTTCAAACTGTCTTGCCGAATAGTAACGGTAGCCGGTTTTGGGGTCTACAACCTCCGGCTTGAGAAGCCCGATATCATCATAATAACGCAGGGTACGGATGTTTGTACGGAACAGTCCGCCCATTTCGCCTATGGTAAAGAGGTTTTTTATATCCATTTCATCACCAGTGTACAAACTGTTTCAAATACGCCGCACAAAACCATGACCAGGATGGGATCCATTTTCTTTTTGCGCAGCAGGATTACTGCAATGATAAACCATATAATGGCACGGACGGAAACGTTGTCTGCCCGGAATTCCACGGCGCCGTTTGTGAAGACTGCGGAAATCAGGATCGTCACGCCGGCTATGGCAATCAGGGAAACGACTGCGGGGCGAAGGGAGCCAAGAATGCCCTGGAGCAGGCTCATCTTCCGGTATTTCATATAAATATAAGCAAGGGCCGTTACGAAAATACAGGACGGCAGGATGCAGCCGAGGGTGGCAACGAGCGCACCTAAAGGCCCGGCTATCTGGATGCCGACGAAGGTGGCCGAGTTCACGGCAATCGGGCCGGGGGTCATCTGGGAGATCGTAATCAGGTCTGTAAATTCCTGCATGGTAAGCCAGCCGTGGAGATCCACCACCTGGCTTTGAATCAGGGGCATGGCAGCATAGCCTCCGCCGAAGCTGAAGGCCCCGATTTGGAGGAAGCTTAAGAATAACTGTAAATAAATCATGCCTTCGCCCCCTTTCTTTCGCGCAGGAGCGTACGCACAGCGCCGATGATGGCGGCCGCAATGATAATCAGCACCACGTTGATGTCGAAAAGATAGCTGATGAGGAAGCTGGCCGCCATAATTGCGATATTCAGCCAGTCTTTTTCCTTTACCACATTGCTGCCCATATCAAAAACCACGGAAGCAATGACAGCGGCCACGCCGGACTGCATTCCTTTAAGCATGGTTCCCACAATCAGGTTGGAACGGAAGGCGTCATAAAAAAAGGATATGGCGGAGAGGATAATCATGGGCGGCAGAATCGCTCCCAGAATGGAAAGCAGCACGCCCGGAAGCCCCGCCAGCTTGTAGCCGACCACGATTGCGCCGTTTACTGCAATTGCGCCCGGCGACGACTGTGCGATTGCCACCAGATCCAGCATTTCCTCTTCATCAATCCAGTGAAGCTCGTCAACAAACTTGTTTTTCATCAGTGTGACAATGACATACCCTCCGCCAAAGGTGAAGGTACTTAAGTACAGGGTTGAAAAAAACAGTTTTTTCAGCACCTTGCTTTTCTTTTCCATGATAGCGCCCCTTTGTTCTTTTATTGTTATTTTTATGGCCGGATTTGTGTTGCCGTTCCTTTGGTAACCGGATTCCTATCCGACAGATTGAGTATACACCCCCTTGTTATATAAGTAAAATAGTATTATATTATATATTACATAATGAATTTGTTATGAATTAACTTTACCCGGGCCTTTACCCGGCCAGGGAAAGCCGGAAGGAATTCATGGGGCCGGAGCCAAGGCCAAGGAAGCGCCTGACAAGGGAAGCACAGACAGGGGGTACGGATATGACTTTACGGCATCTGAGGATTTTTGTAGCGGTATATCAGGAACGGAGCATTACCAGGGCGGCGGACCGGCTGCATCTGGCCCAGCCCTCCGTAAGCCTTGCCATCAAGGAGCTTGAGGATAATTACAGCATCCGGCTCTTTGAGCGGTATTCCAGGCGGATCTATATTACGGAGCAGGGGGAACAGCTGTATAATTATGCGCTTCATATCATATCCCTGTTCGATGAAATGGAAGAAAAAATTCCGGCCTGGAAGCAGGCGGGCACGCTTCGGATTGGTTCCAGCGTAACCATCGGCAATTTCCTTCTGCCCACCCTGATCCAGAAATTCCAGGAGGAAGCCCCTGCCGTCCGTCCGCAGGTTACCATCAATAATTCGGGTTTCATTGAAGAGGCGGTTTTGAATAATCAGCTGGATTTTGCCCTGGTGGAAGGCTGCTCACAGAATCCGCAGCTGATATGCGAGTCCTTTATGGAGGATCGGATCTGTTTTATATGTGCGCCGGATCACCCGCTGCTTCAGAAAAAGAAGGTATCCCTGAGGGATATCTCCGCCTGCCCTTTTGTACTCAGGGAAAAAGGCAGCGCCGGCCGGGAGGCTGCGGAGGATCTGTTAAAATACAGCCAGCTGCCCATGACAATTTTGTGGGAAAGCGTGAGCACCCAATCTCTGGTGCGCGCGGTGAGCCGAAATATCGGTATCTCTGCCCTCCCCTGCCTGCTGGCTGAGGATGCGCTGGCCCAGGGCATTGTGGCGCAGATTCCTTTCGACGCCCCTGCGCTCCATAGAAGCTTTTCCATCATCTATCACCAGAATAAATATCTGACGGAAAATGCGCTGCGCTTCATGGAAATGTGCCGCCGTTTTTAAACGGCCTGTACGGAAAACAATACCCGGCCGCATCGCCGGGCCAGGAACAGACAGCCCGGGCGCAGGCGGAAAACAGATGTCCGTGCCGGAATGGAATGTACCATTGCGGAAGCTGCGTTTTTGTATTATGCTGGACTATATTGTTACAAAAGGTAAACAGCAAAAATTACGACAAAAGATACTTTGAGAGGAGCTTACTTTATTATGGCAAAACAGCCCGCTATCACGCTGCTGATCAAACCGGCATCCGGCAGCTGCAATCTCCGCTGCCGCTACTGCTTTTATGCGGATGAGATGAATATCCGGAGTGAACGCACCTATGGAATGATGTCCTTAGAGACACTGGATACGCTGGTGGAAAAAACCCTGAATCAGGTAACCCACATGGCAACCTTCGCCTTTCAGGGCGGGGAACCTACGCTGGCCGGCCTGGATTTTTACCGTTCCTTAATTGAAATTGAAAAAAAACATAACCACAAAGGGATTGAAATACATAACAGCCTGCAGACCAACGGCATCGTCATTGATGAGGAATGGGCGCAGTTTCTGCATGACAATCAGTTCCTGGTGGGCCTGTCCCTGGACGGGTATCAGGAGCTTCATGATGAAAATCGGAAATTTCCCGACGGCACAGGCAGCTTTGGGCGTGTGATGGAAACCGCGCGGCTGTTCCAGAAATATCAGGTGGAATTTAACATCCTTACGGTGGTCACCGCGCAGTCCGCCCGCCGTATCAGGCGCACCTATCAGTTCTTTGAAAGCCAGGGATTTACCTATCAGCAGTACATTCCCTGCATTGATCCCTTTGAGGAGAATAAAGGAAGCCTCTCCTATTCCCTGACACCGGATCGCTATGGGAAGTTCCTGAAGGATCTTTTTGATTACTGGTATCAGGACTTGAAGGAAGGCCATCCGGTCTATAACCGTACCTTTGAAAACTGGATCGGGATGCTGCATAATTATCCGCCGGAATCCTGCAATATGATGGGAATCTGTTCCGAGCAGTGGGTGGTGGAGGCGGATGGCAGCGTTTATCCCTGCGATTTTTATGTGCTGGATGAATGGAAGCTGGGGAATATCCGCACCGCATCCTTTGAAGAGATGAATGAAAAGCGGGAGGAACTGGACTTTGTCAGCCTCTCCCGCCATGTGCCGGACCAATGCCGGGACTGCCGCTGGTATCCGCTCTGCCGTAACGGCTGCAGACGCGACCGCGCGCTTCTGCCCGACGGAAGGACGCCGGGGCTTAACAGCTACTGCGCAAGCTACCAGGATTTCTTTTCTTATGCATATCCGAGAATGCTGGAAATGGCCAGGAGCATCAGATAGGCATTTCTTCAGATGCCAAGAACGCGCATTTTTTCCAGGATGCAGTCGATTCTGTCCTGAAAGGCGGCAAAAAAAGCGGCGTTCCTTTTTCCCTTAAGTGGGAACAAGTGAATGCCGCTTTTGCTTTAAAATAGCCGTCCGTTCTTACCTTCTCCAGTTTCTGTCCTGCTTAATCCGGGTTTCATAGGTGACCGCATCCACTTCCATATCCATATTGGACGGGCCTTTTTCTTCCGGAAGCCGCATATTTTTCTTTGCCTTTCTCTCCGGCCGTTTGCCGCTTATCTGCCGCTCATAATCCCATTTCCGCAGGAAATGACCTGCTGTCGGGACAAGGATTATAAGTGCGAAAATCAGTAACAGACATTGCAGTGCTGACATAACCGTCCCTCCCTTTTTCCCTTTTCCGTTTCCTTTTCTGATATCCTGTCTCTATCCTATCATTCCGGACGGAAAAGTTCAACGGCTATACCCTGAAATGTCACTTTTTGTCTGTAAAAACCGGCTTTTCGCTGTTTATACAAAAGTGCTGTCCCAGACATCCACACCGCTCTCCTGGAAAATCTCGTGCAGGCGGGCTTTCAGCATCTCCTTTGTAATCCCTTTTTTCAGGATCATCTGCAGGAATCCGCCGCCGCCGGCTCCCGCGATAAAACGGGCGTCGATCATATCCTCACAAGCCATGAAAATCTGTTCGATGCAGGTATTGGTTGATCCTGCATCCAGCTGCTTGGACAGCTCCCAATGCTGATTGAGCAGATCGGTAAAAGCCTCCATATTCCCGCGTTCCAGTGCAAATTTCATGAGAACAGCAAGGCTCTGCATTTTTTCCAGGGCATCGATGGATTCCGGCCGGCCTCCCAGATAACCGCCCACCACATCACGGAGCAGGTTACGGGCCAGCCGCCGCTGGCCCGTATATACGAGGACAAAACGCTCCTGGAGCTCCTGTCTCGTGGCTTCCGGGATTTCCACCTTTTCCACGCGTATTTTCTGATCGATACCGGGCATGGTGGAAATAAATTTAATGCCGGGGGTCAGGCCGCCGACCTGATCCTGCCAGCCGCCGCCGGTGCTCATGATCTGTTCCATATTCAGGACGATATCGTAAATCTCCTCCTCCGAGGCTTCTCTTCCCAAAAATTCAAACAGTCCCTTCACGCAGGCGCCGGAAAGGATGCTGCTGGTGCCAAGCCCGGAGCCCTGGGGGATTCCAACAACCCGGGTGGAAAGGCTGATGCCGCCGCCCAGCCGGCTGCAGATTTCCTGAAGGTTCCCGCCGCTTAAGGGAATGATGCCGCAGGCAATCAGCGCCGCCTTGTGCAGGGCAAAGGAGTCGTAAGGATTATGGCAGTCCTGGATTTCTTCCACGGTTTCCACGCTGCCTGCGGCGCCGATATCCGTGCTTGCAAATTCCACATGCAGTTCCTTAAGCTTCTTTACCTGGATCTGAATAGGGTAAATGCCGTTCAGCTTCAGCGCGGCATTCAACACAACACCGCCGCATTCGTTGCAGTGAGGAGGGGTATCGGTCCAGCCGCCGCCCCAGTTGACGCGGACAGGCAGTTCCACCGTCACCTCATCCTTCGCTATCCGATAATCCTGGCTGGAGGGCAGCTTGGCCGCCGCATTGTCATAAATCGTCCTCTGGATGGTTCCGAAGCACATGGCTTCCAGGGCATCATAGCCTGTCTGGCCGAAGGTGATCCGGTTTTCCTTCATGTACTGTGCCAGAGCGTAATAGATACGGATTTTCAGGGAAAATCCGGCTTTCCCGGCATCCTCCAGCAGCATTTCATAGATATCCTGGCTGATACCATGGGCTCCGAATACCTGCAGCGCTTCTTTATAATAGGTGCCTGCTTCAATGGCCCATACGAATTTGCTGGCAAGGATCCGGCTTTCCAGCTCATGCTGCCATTTGCTGATGGCAAGGACATCCGCTCCGTTAAAGCTGGAATACAGGCTCATGCGCTCCTTATTTTTCCAGGATTCTATCTCTTCCGGGGAAGCGGAATGCTCCGCCATTTTTTTTACAATAAGAGCAGAACGGATCGCTTCCTCCATCGTATCAGCCGCAGGGTAAAGGGCGGCAAACCAGAGATAATGCTCTCCATCCTTCCACAGCGCTTCGGGTGTCAGGCCGTTGCCCGAAAGGAAGGCTGACAGTGTTGTCCCCAGGAAGCAGGCATCTTTTTCCAGCGTTCCCTTGGGGTTGTCCTCCACGCCGTAGATACGCACCACATACCTGCCGTCAAGAAGCTTCAGCCCGTGCAGCACCACATTCTCAGGAACCGTTACATTGCGAAGCTTTACGTTGGAAATTACGCTTCCTTTGCCTACCACACTTTCATCCAGCACATAGCTGTCTTCCAAATAAGCGCCGCAGGCGATGCGGGCGCGTTTTCCCACATAGCTGTTGTGGGCGGCATAGGCCGAGGTTTCCGGCGCTGTGGTGGAAACCTGCTTTTTCCAGTCCAGGAATTCATAGTCCTCCACATCCGCCGTTACCAGCCTGCGCAGCTCTGTTGTAGTCCCGAAATGGATGAATTCCGCAGGAGAAAGGCAGATGAGCTTCATGGAAAACGGGGACAGCGCCTCCCATATTTTGGCACGGCAGCCAAGGAGCCGCTCATTGATCGCTCCCTCCGCCGCTTCCCTGTAATATTGTTCCAAGTTGGCGGAACGGGCCAGCGGATATAGGAAATCGCCGTAAAAGCTGATTCTTGCCTCTTCGTTGACAAATTCGGAGAATTTCTGTTCATCCGTCCTTCCGTCCGTGCTGATCAGGCCATAGAGGGACTGAAGCAAATCCGTGTCCATTATGACTGCCCCGGTATCCAGATCCACGTTGTCCTGGCTGTTGACGGCGCCCAGCTCACGAAGGCGTTCTTCACTCTGCTTGTGAAGGAACTGGCCCACATAATCATTGCCGTCATTGAGGAAAACGCCGTGCTCTTTTCCTGTCTGCACATGCTCCTTCATGGAGATTGCGGCGGCGCCGTGATAATTGAAATCGATCTGCAGCGGGTTAAACAAAAGAAGCACATCCCCGGAAAGCACAAGCATTCCTTCCGGAATCCGGGAGGGCACGCCGGACATACCGATGACAAACTCATCAAACAGCGTGGAGGCATAACCGTTGGGCAGCTGCCTTGGAACCGGAGAAAACAGCTTCCCGCAGGCAGAGTACTGGGGCACTCTCTTGCTGTCTCCGCCGGAATGGATGACGAGAATCCGGCGGTTCTTGAATAAACCGGCAGGATCGGCCGACGGCTCCTGCTCTGCAATATATCTGAGAACATTAAAGGTTGCGCCGCCGGAGCCTACCCGTTTGCCGTCCGGATCGGGAAGCACCGCATAATGGGTGCCCGCGGGAAGCAGTCCCTGTGCCAGCCTGTAATCAATCTGTTCTCTGTATGTACGCGCCTGTTCCTCGTTGGATGCGGTCAGAATCAGATAGTCCCATTTAATAAAGCTGGGCTTTCTCAGGCTGTTTTCATAATCCTCCCAGGAATCCAGATAGGATTGCCTGAGGAAGAGGTTTTTCATTTTCTTATAATTCAATGGCTTGTCCCCCATTCGTTTTTGCAAGGGGAGGGAATCGCAGCTTCCCTCCCCTGCTTTTTCTATTCTATCTATTTATGAAGAAGAAATCAAGAAGCTGTCCATATCTCTTTTCATTCTTTGTTATTGTTCGCTTTCGTACAGGAATCGGATGTTCTCATAAATTTTTGAAAAATCGATGATGCATTTCCCGTCAAAAATGCAAACTGAAACTTTATCCTCAAAAGTATAAATGGAGGGCAGTTCATTATGTTCCAGATCATAAACAATAACCTTTTTCTTATCCGGATCGACAAGCCAGTATTCCCGTACGCCGGCCTCGGTATACTTCGCAAGCTTCAGGCTCATGTCCCTGCGCCTGGTGGATGGAGAAAGAATCTCTGCGATAAAATCCGGCGCTCCATAAATGATACCCTTTTTAAGCTTGTTCCGATCACAAACTACCAGCACATCCGGTTCCACCATTGTGCGGTCATCGCAGTCAAGCTGTACATCCAGCGGTGAAATCAGAGGAATACAGCTTCCCTGATTCTGCCGGATATAATTCGCCAGTTCACGGTAAACCTCTCCTCCCCAAAGCTGATGTATACTGGTCGGGGAAGCCATATCATAAATAACGCCGTCAATCAGCTCCACCCTGTGTTCTTCCGGTATCTTATAGTAGTCTTCCAGCGTATACTCTCCCCGCTTCTTCCCGCCATAGGCCGCGGCGGTTTCCTGTACAACAGAGGTTCCCGAAGGGCCGCCGGGATAAATACCACAGGCTCCCTCTTTCCCGTCTTCCGCGGGTAAATTACCTGCAAGCGCTGTTTCCAGGGCTCTTCGTGTTTCATAACGCGGAGTCTTCGTGATACCGCCCAGAATTTTCTGCACGGTTCCCAAAGGAATGCCTGAAATCTCTGCCAGCTTCTCATAAGAATACCCCAACTCCCTCTTACGTTCCTGCATCTCTTCTATCGTCATCACAATCAACCCCTTCCTGATATCCAAATAATATCATAAATAAAACCGTTATTCAACCGCTTTATCCATTTTCTGATAAGATATCCATTATCGCAGCGAGATGATTTTCTGCATTTTTTTACACAATAACATCAGACTGCCCAGCCAGTGAGCAGTCTGATGTTAAACTGTACCATGATATATACCTGCATTACAGGCAGTGTGATTTCTTCCTTAATTAACAGAAGCCTGCGTTTCCACGAGCGCTGCAAGACGGTCCCAGTATCCGCCGCAGGCTTCCCTGGATTCGGGAACATGCTCTGTAAGCTCCTCCAGGGAAAAAGGCAGATCTGTCATGGCCTGGCTGTCCTGTCCGGGCAGCTCTGTGCCGCCGCTATACCAGTTTTTATGGAAAGAGGATTTCTGCCAGCCGTCGCGGGGGCTTTTTACAAAATGAAATATGTTTTCGGTGAAATGATGGGACTCCCCTTCCTTGTGGCAGCAGATCGCGGGGCCTTCCTTGGTATTCAGGAACAGATTTCCGCGGGCAGGCCATAGTCGTCCTGTACCAGGCAGCCTCCCAGAAATGGACCTTGGAATCCAACGTGTCCTGGATCTGATGGGAGAGCACATTCCTGCTGTACTGATTGCTGAACAGTCCGATCCCGTAGAAACAAAGACATACCAGTGTAATGGAAATCAGCATTTTATGAAATGTTCTGGAATGGTACATCTGCCTCCCCCAATCTGCCCGGCCGCCCTGCCGGCCGGAAGCGTTTTTCACTTGCTTCTTCCAACGGTAACTATGGCCGGGCCAACACTATTTTAGCATAACGTCCTGTGATTTTGCATTTTTCCGGAAGACAGCCAGCGAATGCCGGCTGCATTACTGCAGCAGCCCGGCTATCCGGAGTGCTTCGCTTTACTACCCTTTTACAGAACCCATAACCATTCCTTTTACAAAATATCTCTGTAAAAAAGGATAAGCTGCCACAATAGGCAGGGTGGACAGAAAAATCTGCGTGCATTTTACGGTTCTGTCGGAGATCAGCGCCATTGTCTGCCAGTCCGTGGTGCTGTTGACGGAGGTGTCCCCCTGGATAATGATGGTCTGCAGATAGCTCTGCAGGGGATACTGTGTGGGTTTATTCATGAGGATGATGCCGTCAAACCAGGAATTCCAGTTTCCATCGAGATGAAAGAATCTCCATGGTTGATTTTACTGACCCAGTTTTTTCAATATCCACCCAGGCTGAAATGTTGAGTCTGAACTGCACTTCCCTGTATTATAAGCCGCGCCCTTCTTCTGAATGGGATCTGAAGCTTAACCGCCTGATTGATATAACCTACACAAAGCATCCTGAATTTGGATATCGCCGTATCACAGCATGGCTGGACAGTTATTATGGTTTTCATGTAGATAAAAAAACAGTGCTTTCCAGAATGCAGGAAATGGGGATACAAGCCGTTTACCCCAGGCAAAACACCAGTAAAGCGAACCCTGCCAATAAAGTATATCCCTATCTTCTCAATGGGATACAGGCTGCCTTTCCGGATCATGTTTGGAGTATTGATATTACTTATATTCCGATACAGAAGAGCTGGCTTTATTTCACTGCCATTATAGACTGGTATTCCCGGTATGTCCTGGCATGGGAGATAGATGACACTCTGGAAATCAAATTTGTTCTGGATACCTGCCCAAAGGCACTTGACGGCTCTGTGCCTGAAATCATGAACAGTGATCAGGGAAGCCATTTTACCAGCCCAAAATATACAGAACTCTTTCTGGAGGCAGGTTCCAAAATCAGTATGGATCACCGTGGACGCGCATATGACAATATCTTCATAGAACGATTTTGGCGAAGTCTGAAATATGAGGATATTTATCTTAAAGATTACAGTTATCCCCGGGAAGCACGAAAAGGGACCCGAGAATATATGGAGTTTTATAACAATGAACGCCCACATCAAAGTCTGGGGTATAAAACACCCAGCCAGATTTATCATGAAGGGAAAGGCCGTTCTTTCCGCTCATGATTTTACTTGAGAATAATCAATGTATCAAGGATGTATACACACCGCGCTGCGGCAAGTCCTTGACACATTGATTATCCCCAAGTTTCTTGTAACCAAGGAAAGAAAGGGATAATATATTCCAGATATATCCAGGAACATACGTTTAGCACCTAACGATAAATTTAGCAAAAAACTGTCTTGACAAAGTGGGTCACTTTACTTCATATTATTTTTATGCAGTAAATTCCGGATGCTTCCTACGACAAATCAAAAAACTCTCTCATGAAAGTACCGTAAAATATCAAAATTTAACTGCCTTTTGTCAATTTTTCGAGGGATAAATTGTATTATCCTGTTGTCTATTTCACTTTTCTCAATACCAACAGAACAAAATCACTACACAAGTCATATCGCACCGCGAAAAGAACCGCAAAATAGATTATAAAAAACACCATCGCGCTAAAAAGCAACGATGTAAAAGCAGTAGTAAAGTTCACAAAATTACGAAGAAGTAAAACCGAAAGAATGCCTGCTATCGTTCCTAGGCTCACCTTCCAAAACTTCTTTATAGAAAAAACGCATCTTACCATCTCTTCAGCCAATAGAATCTGAATAGTACACTGCGTTACCTCTGCGATAATTGTTCCTATAGCAGCACCGTTATAAGAAAATTTTGGAATCAATATTGTGTTAAATATCACATTCATGACTGCACCGACAACTACCGCTATCATTAGATTTCTTTCTTTTCCAATAGAAACTGAATATTGACTTCCGATAATCTGTGAAACAGATGAAATTGCAATTGTCGGAATTAAAATTTTCATTGGCACATTTGCATCAATGAATGCCTCACCTGCAAGAAATACTACACTATCTGTTGCCATTAAAATAAAATAAGCACACATAGGTATCGTAACAAAAATGATCAGTTCATATGATTTTTTTAATAAATAGTATATATCTTGTTCGCTTTTTCTTCCAACGAATGATAATCTAGACATCATCACTACACTAAAAGAAAATATTAGCGATAATAAAATAACTTTTATTTTTACCGCCACCGAATAAATTCCTGTGGCATAATCCCCATGAAACAGTCCTAACATTACTGTATCAAGCTGTGAATAGACATTCACTGCCAACGTAGTGGCAAATAGAATAAAAATAGGTTTTAAATGGCGTTTTATCTCGTAATTGGAGTATCTTGTATAATTAATATAATTATGAGAATACGTTGCGTTTAATACATTTCCTGCTCCTGTGGCAAATACAGAAATAGCGGCATAAATCATACCATCTTCCGCGTTTTTCACAAACACAAACATCATAAAAATCGATACGATTTTGAAAAAACAATATATGCTTTCCTACGCCAATAATGTTGGAAATGTATGTTTAAAACTGACCAGAAATAAATTATTTTCCTGAAAATGATTTTCTGGAAAAAAGTATTATAAGATTCGTGTCTGCTGCTTGAGCCACAAATATGAATGCTCAATTAGCAGACACGAATGAAACATCAGTGCAAAAGGGAAACCTTGCAGCAAAAGTACAGCGCCTGCTGCCGGTTTACTCTCCTGTTACCCTCTCTTAATCTTCACCATCATAGCCTCATAAGGCCGAAGGCTTCCGTCAGGTTTGCTGTCCGGGTAATTGGAAATCAGCACTTCCCCGCCGTTCCATTCCTCAGGCAGAGTCCGAGTCTGCGGCGTATCGCCGAAATTGCAGTATACCAGCAGCTTTTCCAGCTCATTGGTCCTTGTATAGGCGAAAATATTTTCATCCTCTTCCATCAGCGGCTCATACCAGCCGTCAATCAGGACTGCCTCCTGTTTTCTCAAAGCGATCAGCTTCTGATAATAATGGAATATGGAATCCTGGTTTACCAGCGCCTCCTGTGCGTTTATTAATGTATAATTGGGATTGCATCTAATCCAGGGCGTTCCTTCGGTAAAGCCTGCATTTGCGCTCTCATCCCACTGCATGGGAGTCCTGGCGTTGTCCCTTCCCTTGGCATAAATGGAACGCATAATCTCTTGTTCCTCATACCCTTTTTCCATACGTTCTTTATACATATTCAGCAGTTCTATATCCCGGTATTCCTCAATGTCAAATCTGACATTTGTCATACCCAGCTCTTCGCCCTGATAAATGTAAGGGGTTCCCTGCATGCCGTGGATCATGGTTGCCAGCATTTTGGCGGATTCCACGCGATATTTTTCATCATTTCCGAAGTGGGATACCGCGCGGGGAAGGTCGTGGTTATCCAGGAAAAGGCTGTTCCATCCCTTCTGATACAGCGCCTGCTGCCATTTGGTAAATACTTTTTTGAATTTCAAAAAGGGGAACGGCGCCAGATCCCATTTTTCCTTCCCGGGCTGCTGATCCAGGACCATGTGTTCAAACTGGAATACCATGGAGAGCTCCGAACCGTCCGGATTGCTGTAAAGAAACGCTCTTTCCGGCGTGGCGGACCAGGCCTCTCCCACGGTCACCAAATCGGCCCGCTGGAAGGTATGGCTGCTCATTTCCCTGATAAACGGATGAAGCATGGGGCCTTCCGCCATGACACAGTTGTCCGTATCCTTGCCGATGAGATCGATAACGTCCAAGCGGAAGCCGCCTACGCCGCGGTCTATCCACCAGTTAATCATGTCATAAACTGCCTGACGCAGCTTCGGGTTTTCCCAGTTCAGGTCCGGCTGTTTTACGGAGAACTGGTGAAGATAATACTGGCCGCATTCCGGCACCCATTCCCAGGCAGGTCCGCAGAAGGCGGATTTCAAATCGTTGGGATATTCCCCCTCCACGCCGTCACGCCAGACATAAAAATCGTGATAAGGATTTTCCCTGCTTTTCTTTGCCTCCAGGAACCAGGGATGCTCGTCAGAGCTGTGGTTCAATACCAGATCCATGACGATGCGGATCCCTCTCTTTTTGCCCTCCGCAATCAGCTCGTCCATGTCAGCCAGGTTTCCGAAAATAGGATCAATATCCTGGTAATCGGAAATGTCATAGCCATTGTCGTCCTGAGGGGAGCGGAATACGGGAGACAGCCAGATAGCGTCAATGCCAAGCTCCTGCAGATAGGGAAGCTTCCGGATAATTCCCTGGAGATCGCCGATGCCGTCTGCGTTGCTGTCGTAAAAGCTTCTGGGATAAATCTGATAAATAACCGCCTTCTGCCACCACTTTGTCTGCTCTTTTTCCATAATTATTTCCATCCTTTCCGTCATGCTGCATAAGGCAGCATAAACAATCCATTTTGACTGATACTATACTCATCACGAAAGCTGTGTAAAAACAATATCCACGCCGCCGCATTTCTAAGAAAAGCTTAGTTGGTTTTGTCTGGTTATTCAATAAGTGTTGTGAAAAACCAATTTTCTGCACAAAAAAATAGCCTGATATCGGGCAGGATGCACAACATCAGGTTATTTACTATAAATAATGATACCTGTGAGGGTATGAACAGGTACTCTTATGGCAAGGGCAGCGGCAAATCCGGAATCACAGCTCTTGTGCTTTCCCTCACAATCAGTTCCGTAGGGAGGGCGAGCGAACGCACAGGGGTTTCTTCCCCCCTGATCCGTTTCATGAGAAGGCTTACCGCCTGTCTGCCCTTCTCCTCCGGCAGCTGGCGTACTGTGGTGAGCGCCGGCCGGGAAAGCCTGGCATAGATGTTGTCATCAAAGCCTGTTACGGAAATATCCTCCGGCACTCTCAGCCCCTTGGAATAAAATATGGTAATGGCTTCATTGGCATAATAATCGGAGACAAAAAAAGCGGCGCTGTAGCGTTTCCCGGATTTCCTCACGAACTGCCGCAGCACCTCGTGGCGCATTGTTTTGTTTTCAGGAAGATAATAAAAATCATCCCGGCAAAAAGACAGGCCAAAGCCCAACAGGGCGTCCTGAAAGCCGCGCAGACGTTCACCGTTGCTTGCCAAAGGCTGTTCCTGATCACAGAAAAAAGCAATGGAACGGTGCCCCAGGCGGAGCAGATAGGAGGTCAGTTCAAAGGAACCCTCGTAGTCCTGCAGTCCGATATTGTCATATTCTTCACTGTCCGCAAAGCAGGAATCAATAAAAACCATGGGTTTTCCGGTCTTTTTCGCAAGCCTTGCGCACTCCTCCGGCTTCCAGCCAAGAACTATCGCGCCATCGATATTCCAGGGGGCGCACAGGCGGAGCATGTCCTCTTCTGTTTCCGGTACGTCGTAAACGATATATCTTCCCTGTTCCTTTGCCGCTTTCTGGATGGCGCCCAGAAGCTCTCCGCAGAAAGGATCAGTAAGGACGTTGCAGTATCCTCCCATGCAAAAGCCCACTGCGATCATATTTTCCCCCGACGATGCGCCGCTGCTTTTTCCTGCTGTCTCATAATGGTTTTCCCAGAGCGCTTCTTCGATTTTCCACCTGGTTTCCAGGGACATTTTCCCGGTGCGTCCGTTTATTACATTGGATACGGTGGTTGGGCTTACGCCGAGTTCTTCTGCAATCTGTTTAATGGTGGTCATAGCCGGCTCCTCTATTTCAACTTTCTCTCAATGTCTGAAAAGATTTTTATCAGGATAAGACTGTTCCGCAGCTTCCTGGCTACATCAGTATATTCTATTTTTCCACGAAAAACAATCCGTCCCTTTCAGAAGTATCCCGTGTATCTTTTCAGTCCCTTCGCAGTTATTTCAAATCATCCGCCGCCTTAAGCCAGATGCCGCTTTCCCTGAATTCCTCCAATACCTGAAGCACTCTGCCGGCCCAGTCCCCTTTTTCCCATTTCCCGGGAGAGATTATCAGTTCATTGTCCACATACTCCAGAAAACAATCTCTGATCACAGCCGCATTTTTTCTTTCCTGGGAACTGCCTTTAAGCTTCTTGGGAAGCCAGTATAATCCGAGGGATTTCATATAATGGGCCTGGCTGTAAACATTCGGCCCAATAGCCATGTAATCCTCCTGGGATATGCGGAAAACCACCTGATCCAGGGAATAGCTTTGCCGGGAATTTCCTGACTCTTCTGCTAACTCGAACATGCGGGCAGCCAGAATCTTTCCGAAGGACAGCTTTTCGTAACTGCCAGTTTTTTCACAGTTAGCTTTTTCATAGCTGTCAGCCGCAGTATAGTCGCTTTCTTTTTCATGGGTGTCACCTTTTTCCAGGCGCTCCCTTCCTTTCGCATTCTCTTCTGCTTGCCCACTCTGTCCATCCGCTCTCATCTGTGCCGCAGTCTGGCCGGCTGGTTCCGTTTGTTCCCGAAATACAATTTGACCCTGCTCATTCAGTCTCACTTCAGAGAGGGGATAAGCTTTTTCCCGGATTACCCGGATTCCCTTATCATCACACTTTTTTATGTAAATAAGGCTGTTTTTGCAGTCAATGCTTAAAAGCAGCGGCTGCTGTGTGCTGATCTGGTATTCCGCCGTTGTCAGCCGCTCCTGCCCGTTGGGGCGGCAGGGTGTGAACCATATAGGCAGGATTCCCATTTCCTTCATGCAGTCCATCTTGTTTTCCAGCTGCGTATGCTTGACAAAATCGGAAACATAATTCAGGGCAATTTTAATTTCCATCTTAATTTCTTGTTTCTTATCCTGCGTATGCACCATGATCTGGCTGCGCAGGCTTCCCCGGAGAGGCTCATATTGCAGGATTGTCGCATCGGGAAAGCTCAGGGAGGCGAAATAAAGCATGGCATCGCGCATACGGCGGTTCCGTTCTCCCTGCTCTTTGTTGGTCAGCACACATTCACTGCCGGTATAGTGGCTGAAATAGGGCTGTCTGATATTTCCGGCGTTCAATATCAGCGGCTCCCCGCACTCCGGGCAGATAAATTTGCGGTTTTGGCTTTCTGTTCTCATTTTCAGGCGCAGCTCCTGAATGTAGTTTCCGTTCCGATCCTTCAAAGAAGATGCTTTCCATAAGGCATCCTGATAAATGGCTTCTTCACACTCGTACATACTCGGCCTCTTTTCTCACGCTGTGGGAATTTGATTTATGGGATATTTAAGGAATATCATATCACATCTGCTCAGTGGCAGACAGTATTTACCGGAAAATACACTGTATAGCATTCCCTGCCATTCAGCTTCCGGTTCCGATAAGGAAGGCCTGCGGTACTGGTGTACTTCCAGGGCGTCCGGTCACATACATCATAATGAATATTGGAGGTGCTGATATCCAGACCGCTCCAGTAGTTGCTGCAGTTAGGCACGTTCCAGGTCAGCACGTAATGGAATTCCTGTATTTCTCCCGGCGCAGTCTCCTTAGAGATACAGAGCATGCCCGTATCCTTGTAATCCTTTTTCCCGTTTTCATAACGGCGGTTTTCGAGAGGCTTTGCCGAGGCAAATTCCCGCCAGTAGGTTTCCACATGATCCCGCCAGTTCCCGCGGAACCAGTATTCCTGGCAGACGGCCTCCGAATCTGCGGCAAGCGTAAAATCACTGTAGGAAACATCCCCTTTATCGATCTCTTCCGTGGTGAAATGGATTCCGCGGATGCCGTTTCCTTCCCGGAAGCGGTTGCGGGTAAAGCTGCTTTGGCACGGATTTGTTATGATTCCCGCCGTGGTATAGGTAATGGGGCGATCTGTGGTATTCTCCACCAGAATGTCTGCAAATAACGCCGGAATGCTGGAATCCCTGTCATTGAGAGGGATGAACGGATTATAGTAACGCACGGTAACCCTTCCAGGGAATCTCTCATCCAGGAAGGAAAGCTCCGCCATAGGGTATTTCCCCTCAAATACCAGCTCCCGGAAATGCGGCATGCCGAGCATGGTTCTTTCGTCCACCTGTCCCAGATAGGGCTTTTCCAGATCCGAAACCAGTACCCTGGCATCCAGCAGCTCATCACCCGCCTGCGCTTTCACGGCAAAATGGCTGTATCCGTTTCTTGTTCCCATGGCGGGGCGGTTATAAACCTGCCAGTCGATCAGGCAGCCATTTCCCGCAATACCGATACTGCCGCTTCCCAGCCCTCCCACGGGAAAGGATATGGCTCGCTGCCGGTCCTTTTTATAGGTAAAAGTATTGTAAGTGTCAGTTTTAATCGTGCTCACCTCTTTTCCTGTTTAATTCACTTCCAGCGCGTTGGCATCCGGCAGCGGCGGGACGGGTTTGTGCGGCTCCAGCTGATACCAGTAGCCTACGGAAGCGATATCGTCCTGCAGGGGAAGATATCTGCCCTCGCTCCTCCAGCCAAGGGCCTGGATTTCCACATGCAGATCCGTATCGAACCGGATAGGATCCGTCAGATGAAAACGGTACATGCCAAAACGCTGCTGGGAGCAATACAGGCCGTCGGGCCTGATAATCTGATGCAGCCCGGAATAAGGTGTGGAGAAACGGCAGTATTCTCCTCTTGGATATTCGAAGTTCCAGGCGCCGCCGATATAGTCCTCTGTCCCGGTTCCGCATATGGTAGGAAAATCAGTGTCCCCGTCAAGGAAAAACTTGATTTCACCCTCGCCCCACCAGCGGTTGCTGTTTACGCCCCAGGCAAGATAGGTTCCCACATACTGCCCTTTGCCCTCGGCCCGATCGACAATCACATGGTTTTTCATATATTCCAGCGGATTATCCCTCCTGAACTGGGCGTGAAGATAGGGAGTATCCTCTTCTACGGCTGTTTCCGCATAGGTGATCTGATAGTAGATCACACTTTTTTTATCCGTCAGGTTTTCCAGCGTGATTTTTGCACCTGTCCGGAAAGGCATCTGCCAGTAACAGTTCATCCCGCCACTGGGATTAACGCAGACAGGAAGCGACTGCAGAAGCCCTGTTTCGCACCAGCCCATGCAGAAGAAATCTCCCAGGGGCACCTCTATGGAGGGCGTCTCCTCCGCATCCCAGTAAAAACGAAGCACTAAAGAACGCCAGTCTTCATGGGGGCAGGTCAGCCAGATGTGCTGGATTATGCCGCTGCCCTGGATGTCAGCTAGGACCAGGGTTTCCTTACCGGGAATTTCAACGGAAGGGGAAATCTTCCAGCCCTGTCCCAGCTCTCTTGCGCACTCCTTTCCCGTTCCTTCCACAGCCATGCCTCCCTTTCCCTTTTCCCCATGGAAATTTTCCGGGCTGATGGATCTTGTTTTTGCGTCTGCCAGGCAGGTCAGACCTGCCAGCAGGGAATGTTTTTCGTTCATAAAAAATCCGTCTCCTTTTGCTTTGCTATATCTTTGTGGAAACGCTCCTATCTGCCTGCCGAAGCGGGCGGCTCATCAATACCGGTTCGGCATATCCGGCAGATCAATCCGGATTCCCAGATAACGGCAGGCTTCCTGGATGATATGGGAATAGCTTCCATGGATGCCGACCACATGATGGATATAAGGCCCGAAAATAAATTTTTTCTCCCATTTTACCCAGTTGTCCGTTTCGATCCACAGATAATTCCCGTTGGTAACCGGCCCGTCCACGCCTTTGGCTTCTCCTGCGAACATATAGTACTCTCCATGGTTCCCGTCAAAACGCAGTACGGTGACCGGACCGCCCTCCAGCTCATAAAAGCCCTTCCCCTCTTTCACAATCCGTCCGTTTGCATCCGCTTTCTTCAGCTTCTTGGCAAAGGAACCGCAGTGCCACAAAAGCTCCGCATTGTCATTTTCGGGATGCCTTATCGTAAGATCCGCCACAAAGGAGGGCGTTTTGTATCTTGCGGCGGCTACCGCCATTACGGAGGTGATTGCCGCGTGGACGTCGTTTTCACAGGCGGCAGGCAGGCCGCGGTCATTCAAATCTCCCAGGATAAAGCAGGGGGATACACCGTATTTTTTGCGGAACAGGTTCCAGCATTCACAGGAAAGGGCATTGCAGTCGTTTGCTTCGGCAAAGTCCATCAGCGCCAGCTCAATGGCGGCCAGAGGATATCTTTTTTCTCCCAGCGCGCTGATATCAAGCCCTGCGTCCACCAGCTCCTGCAAAAGCGCCTCCATGCGTTCCCTGTCCTCTGCCAGTATCCGGTCCACCCTGTCCAGAATCACCGTCGGCTCCCCGGGCACGATTTCGATATCGTATTTTTCCAGAAGCTCCGCCTCATTGACCATGACGCTTAAAAATTCCTTGGGGCGGCTGCTGATCCTGGCGATGCGCAGGGCGCGGAAGGCCTTTACCACATTGGCCGCGGCCAGAAAATCAGCCAGCTCTTTTTTCAGGATATCACTGTCAATTGCACAGTTTTCTATGTAGGAAAAAGTTACGCCGTAATGCATGAGCAGCTTGGTGGTGGCGAACATACCGCACTGGCTGTCGGTGGGCCGCCATTCCAGGCCGGTGGGCCGCCATTCCAGGCCGTTGGGGCAGCCGTCCCTGGGTCCCCAGATCAGAACCGGCAGATTCATATCCTTCGCCAGCCTGCCCACAGCCTCCTCCTGGCCGAAATTACAGTGGGGGAAGATCAGGGCGTCCACGCCGGCAGCCGTCAGCTTTTTGTAAGCCGCTTTCACATCGTGATATGTCATCAGCAGGCCTTCTTCATTAATGTCCTCAATAGTAACGATTTCAAAATCCAGTTCTTCCGCCAGCTCCCGGAAGCGTTTAACGACGGCTTCCTTCCGGCGGGTGGTAGTTTCATTGGCAAAGGCCTCTCTTCGGGTAGGAACCAGGCCTATTTTCAGCTGTTTGTCCAGATTTTTCATAGCTGCTCCCATCTGCCCGTCCCAACGGGCATGTGAAATATGTCTGTAAGTAACCGGTAACTGTCCGTTTCATATACCGTTACGCCTGCACCATACAATAGTTTTGTCAAACAACGTTTTATAATTCGGCAGGCTGTAAGCGAAGTCCCGGCTGTACTCATCCAGATACTTCATATCCTCTGCGGAAAGCTCCCATCCGCATGCGCCTGCGTTGTCATTTACCTGCTTCCTGTTCCTGGCGCCCACAATCGGCGCCGTCATGCCTTCACACTGCATTACCCAGCGGATGGCGGTCTGCGCCGGTGTTTTGCCATATCTGGCGGCGGCCTCCTTCACCCGTTCGGTTACGGCCAGCGCGCGTTCAAAGTTTTCCGGTGCAAACAGCGGCGTATTCTGTCTGGAATCCCCTTCCCTGAAGGTATGGCCCGGCTGCATGGAGCCGGTAAGAATACCCTGTCCCAGAGGCGAATAAGGGATTACGGCGATTTTGTTCTCAATGGCAAAGGGCAGGATATCCCTGTCAATAAAGCGCCAGAGAAGGCTGTAGCAGGGCTGTATCACATCAATCTCCCCGAAACGCAGCGCCTCCTTCATCTGTTCCAGGCTGAAATTGGATACGCCGATGGCTCCGATTTTTCCTTCGGCCTTCAGACGCATAAGCTCTGTCATGGTTTCTTCGATCGGCACGGTTTCCGAAGGATAATGGATGAAGAAGACATCTATATAATCCGTCTGCAGCCGCCGCATGGCCTCTTCCAGCCCTGGCTGCACCCTTTCCCGCGCCATATCTGTTTTCCAGAGCTTTGTAATGATAACACATTTATCCCGCACACCGCGGAGCGCTTCCCCGAGCAGCTCCTCCGCATGCCCCTTTCCGTAAATATAAGCTGTATCAAAGGTATTGATTCCGTGTTCCAGCGCGCATTGTATCGCCTCTGCGGATTCCCTGTCCTCGGCCCCTCCCCAGTAATCCTTTCCCATGAACCAGGTACCCTGGATGATTTCGGATACCTGAAGCTTTGTTTTACCCAATGACACCATTCCCATAAAATAACCCTCCATTCTGCTGGAGGACGGCGTGCCGTGTATGGACACGTCCTCCGTTTATAAATTGTTTCTGTAATAAGCCAGTCTGCGCTGTGCCTCCGTCCGGTCGATTTCGCCTGTTTCCAGGAACCTTTGCACCGTCTCCCGGTTGGGAATCCCGGTTCTTCCTCCGAAGCAGGTGCATTTTATGGCGGAAACCGCGCTGGCAAACCTGGCGCATTCCGGCGCGTCCATCCCTTCCAGCAGCCCCACGATATAGGCTCCATGAAAAACATCCCCGGCGCCCGTGGTATCCCTGACCGGCACCTGGAAGCTTTCCGTCCGGAAAAAACCATCCTGCGCCGTCATCCCCACGCTTCCCCTGCTTCCCAGCGTAACTATCGCCGTAGACGGGCCGGCCTCCAGCAGCTTCCTGCAGCCCTCCTCATAGGGCAGATTCCCGAACATATCCCGGTAGAAAAATTCCGAGGCGATAAAAACATCCAGACAGGGAAGCAGCTTCACAATCCCCTCCTGATAATTATCCGCATCCATCACCGTTACAATGCCGTGCTCCCTGGCAAAAAGAGCTGCCGCCGCGCTGGCAGGTCTGCCGTTTTCCAAATGAAGGTATTTTGCTTTGCCCAGATATTCATAATCGATTTCCTCCGGCAGCAGTTCTCCTGCGGTGCCCTCCTTGCCGATAAAAATCCTGGTTTTGTGCTCCTCCTCGGAAAGAGACAGGCAGAAGGGACTGGAGGTCCCCGGGGCATCCACGATGATGGCGGAGGTGTCCACACCATTGTAGCGGAAATCATTGATGATAAACTGGCCCCTGTGGTTTTCGCCTACCTTGGCCATCATGCCTGCGCTTCTCCCCAATCTGGCGGCAGCGGCCATTGCGGTCGCCACCTTGCCTCCCCCCTGGTAAAAAGCTTCGTTGGCGCCCGCCGCACCGTCCAGCCCGGGCATTTTGCTCACGTTGATCACCATATCATAGTAAGGGATCCCGATTCCCACAACATCCATAGTTTCCCTCCCTATAATGAGAAATGGTAAGGATTAATCCGGGCAATCCGTCCTCTGACAAAATCGATTACCTCTTCCCCTGCTTCTTTGTAATGCTCCAGGACAAATCCGTCCTCTCCCATATGCGCTGCAATACAGTTTTTACACTTTTCAAAAAATTCGGTTCCAATATTTACCTTATTGATTCCATATTTTACGGATTCGATCATCTGCTCTGCCGGAATGCCCGAGCCGCCGTGAAGGACCAGAGGGGTATCGATGGTTTTATTGATTTCATCCAGCCTGCGGATATCCAGGTGCGGCTCGCAGACATAATGTCCATGGCTGTTGCCTATGGCAACGGCGAGGGAATCCACGCCCGTCCCTGCAACAAAATCCCTTGCCATTTCAGGCTTTGTATAAAGCTCCTCGTTGCAGAAATCCTCTTTTCTGCTGCCCTGTCCCACGGTTCCCAGCTCTGCCTCCACATCCACTCCCAGCAGATGGGCGCATTTTACCACGCTTGCCGTAACCGACAGGTTCTCTTCAAAGGGACGCGCGGAGCCGTCATACATAATGGAAGGAAAGCCTGCCGCAATGCCGCCCACCGCTATCTCATAGGATTTGCCGTGATCCAGATGGACGCCTACCGGCACCTTTGCCTGCCTGGCAAGATCCACCGCTATGGCCGCCATAGTGCTGAATGGAATGAACCAGCTCATATCCGGGTAAAACATCAGCAGTACGGGCATCTTTTCCCTTTCCGCGGCCTCCACCACCCAGTGCGCGGACTGGTAATCGAATACATCGATGGCCGCCGCCGCAAACCGGTTTTCATCCGCCATTTTCAAGATACTTTTTACATCCATAAGTCCCATAGAAACCCTCCGTTTCTCCGCATAATGCGGTTACATCTATGACCGGCCGGCTTTGTGCCTGCCGGTTTTCCAAGCGCTGGTTTCTGATTCCAGGCTTTGTTCCCTGTATTTCCGCGGGCAACGAGCCAAACGGATGCACTCGTGCGTCCACTTGGCGACTGCCGCGAGGGTCAAATGCCCCGTTGCTTGCGGCGGGGTGTTTTTCATAAGCATAATAGTCCTTCGTATCATAGGCTCCTTCATGATCCTTCTGCTGGAAAACCGGCTTGTTATTAAGCTCCCCCTCTTCGTAATTGGGCAGCGGAATTTCATCCAGTCTGTTCAGGTATCTCTCCAGATACTCTGCCGGAGGATCAAAGGGATGATGGGGATTGAAGCAGTTCAGGGAGAACATCCATTCCTTCCTTAAAAATCCGTGCGCTTTCCATAAAGTGTATGGCTTCGTTGACGCACCAGGCAGTCTGGTGTCATTCTTCCTCCACGCCGGTTTGGACATAGGGGCAGTCCTCTCGGTCCGGCGTCAGATAATCCCTGCCGTTTTGCATCAGGAACTGGTTATAGGCATTGGCGGGCCAGTTCGTACCGTGGTGCGGCTACGGATGATGGGACCATTGGAAAAAATGATAGCCATCGTCAATGCGGGGTTCCATCAGCCTTCCTGTATTATCGTGGCAGGCCGACAGGTGAAGCTTGCCTGCCAGGCCGCAGTAATAGCCGTTATCGGCAAGAATTCTGGGAAGCAGCCGTTCCTTTGCATCAATATCCTGCCCGTTCTGCCTGGGGCCGCAGGTCCTGGGATAACGGCCGGTAAGGAAGCTTCCCCTGCTGGGCGCGCATACGGGGCTTTGTGCATAAGCGTTTTCAAACAACACCCCTTCGGAGGCAAGTCTGTCCAGATTCGGGGTATGAACCCATTCGTTTCCCGTGCAGCCCAGTGTATCGAACCGCTGCTGCTCCGTACAAATCCACAAAATATTCATAAAGTGCTCCGATCTGTCTGCTTTAGCAGACATTGAAATCAGGGAGGCCGATGGCAGGATTCACGCCCCGACACAGCTGTTTTCCTGAAATATACATCCAAAAATTATGTACCTATACCTATCTTGATTATATAAATTACACATTAAAATTCAATATAATAAATTAATAATATACATTTTATATGCAATGCATTCATTTAATACATTTTTTATGTATCTATCTATTGTTTTTTTGACAGTGATTGTCTATACTTTGTTTATAATCACATAACATATACGGCCCGAAAGACGGCTTCCATCGCAGGGCTGACGTTTCACCCATTATTGAAGGAGTATCCTATGTACGAAGAAGTCAAAAATAAAAAAGACATCGTTATGGATCTATCGGACACGGAAACTACCGCCAGGATATGCCGGGCCCTTTCTTCTGAAACCCGTCTGGAAATTCTCAAATGCCTGGTGGCGAAAGCCATGACCATCAGCGAACTGGCGGAGGCCTTCTATCTGCCCATGTCTTCCATGTGCCTGCACATCAAGACACTGAAAGAGGCCAATCTGATTACGGTGGTGCCCAAGCCTGGAATGCGGGGCTCACAGAAGCTGTGCGGCATTAAGACGGCCAATGTTTCCCTGGATGTATTTGCCCATGTGAACAAAATCACACGGAAGCCGCCGGCCTTTGTCAATATGCCAATCGGGCACTACTGCAACTGCGAAATTTCTCCGCCATGCGGCATTGCCTCCGCTGTTTCCTATCTTTATTATGAAGACAGCCCCTATGGCTTTTATTCCCCGGATCGCACAGATGCTTCCCTGCTGTGGTTTACCAGGGGCTTTCTGGAATACCAGTTTTCCAACTACTCCCTGCTTCAGGACAAAGTCTCCCAGATTGAGTTTTCCTTTGAGGTATGCTCCGAGGCGCCCGGCTATAACAATAACTGGCCGTCCGATATCACCTTTGAGCTGAACCATAAGAAAATCGTAACCTTCCTTACCAAAGGGGATTATGGCGGAAGGAAGGGAATCTATAATCCCAGCTGGTGGAGTGAATCCAACACACAGTTCGGTGAATATAAGAAAATTTATGTCACCCACAGCGGCTGCTACATGGACAATCAGAAAATATCGGATGAAACCATTGAAAGCCTGGGGCTGCTGAATGATTATTTCTTCTCCTTCATCCTGAAAGTGGACAGTGACAGCCAGCATGTAGGGGGCATGAATCTGTTCGGGAAGCATTTCGGCGACTATGCCCAGGACATTGTAATGAAAGTAGAATACGAAAACGGCTGATTTGCCCGGAAAGGAACGTTATGTTTAATCAGGAAAGCACTCTGGTAACAATATTGAATAAAGCGGCGGATATGGTCATCTTAAGCGTGCTGTGGTGTGTATGCAGCCTGCCCGTGCTCACGATCGGGGCCGCCTCTGCCGCCCTGTACCATACCTCAATCCGTGTCCTGCGGCAGAACCGGGGATATGCCTTTGCCACCTTCCGGGATTCCTTTAAGGAAAACCTGAGGCAGACGCTTCCTTTTACCGCCCTTCTGCTGTTCCTCTACGCCCTGTTCGGCGTCACCGGCTATGTGTGCTGGCAGAGGCCGGACAGCATGATTGCAGGTATGTATGTTTTTTTCTCCCTCTTTTCCATTCTTGTGTGCCTGACGGTTCAGATACACGGGTTTGCGCTGATGGGAAGATTCCGCCTCAGAAGACAGGAGCTGTTTACCCTGCTGGTCAGACTTACTTTCGGTCATCTTGTAAAAAATTTTCTGCTGCTCTGCCTGTTTCTGTTTGCAGTTGAACTTTCCATCTATTATCCGCCGTTGCTGTTTATCGTGCCTGCCGGTTTCTTCTTCCTCTCCTCCTACCTGCAGGAGCCTGTTTTCAAAAAACATATCAATTACCAGGAAGAGGATCCGTTAGAAGAGCTTTCAAAGTGAACAAAAGGACCGGCAAAACCTGCCGGTCCTTTTTAGATACGCTCCAGTCTGTTATCTTGTAACTTCTACGGACAGGACATCTCCGTCTATTTTCATTTCATCAATTCTGGCAGACCGGGCATCCTCCGGCAGATTTATGTCTCCAATATCACGCCCGTGATACACGATATAGCATGTTCCGTTATCAAAGATCACGCTGTTATGCCCCATCCCTTCCACAAAATCATTTTTGGAAAGAAGCGGCGCGTAGGTGGTATCGTCAGGAAATTTTTTCCAGTCCAGCGTTCGTAAATCCGCGTCCGGATCCCCGTGCGCCACGCTGTAGCCGATAAAATATGTAGGATTCTGGTGGCAGGCGCCGGAGTACATCAGATAATGCGTATTCCCTTGATTGAAATAAAAAGCGCCCTCTATGGTATGCCAGTGCTCTCCCTTTTTGAAACGGTCGCGCTGATAAATCTCTTCATCCAGGGTGGGACGGATGACGCACACCGGTTTTCCTTCCATGGTAAACGGATCTGTCATTTTATCGCACATTACTACCGTTCCTACACGCTGGGCCTCGTATTCGTTTACACAGTAAAATAAATACATTCCTGAAGGGGTAACTACCATATGGGGATCGATGGAGAACGGAGGGAGAAGGTTCTTCACAAACCGGAACGGTCCCCCGGGGCAGTCAGCAACCGCGACTCTCATGGTCTGGCCATGCTCATCATCGCTGTCTTCATCCATGCTTGAATAATACATATAATATTTACCGTCAATTTCGATCACGCAGGGCGCCCAGCAATTCTTCTGCCCCGGCGCTTCCAGGCAGCAGCCCTTGTATTCCCAGCCGTCAAGCAGACTGTCGCTGCAAAATAGCTGGGGGCCGGGATTCCCTGTGACGTAGATATAATATCTGCCGTCGCCGGCTTTGATCATATAGGGGTCCGGCTGGCCGAGAGGAGCCCTGTCATCTGGTTTACGTTTATAAAGCTTCATTGTCTGTCTTCCTTCCTGTATTATATAATATTTGGTTATATTTTAACCGCTATTTTACAGAACTGTCAATCTGTCCTTCAATAATATATTTCTGCAGGAACAGATACAGCAGGATGACCGGCAGAAGGCCCAGCGCACAGGTAGCACAGGCCTTCGGCAGATTGCCGACGCCGTTCGTTCTGTTGAAGGCTGATTTGATTACCAGGATAATTGTAAATTTGGATTTATCCTGCAGCAAATACATGGGCATCAGATAGTTATTCCAGCAGCCGGTGGCGGACATGATAATTCTTGTAACCGTAACCGCCTTCAGCTGGGGCATGATGATCTGCGTGAAGGTCCTGAGCACTCCGGCTCCGTCAATGGCTGCAGCCTCGTCCAGCGCCGTGGGAATGGAAACAACAAAGTTAACATACATAAACATGGTGCCGGGGATGCCTCCCGCCGCAGACAGAAGAGCCAGTCCGTAAAGCGTGTTGGTCATATGGAATTTTACCATCAGTCCGTAGGTGCCGACCAGCAGGGCAACGCTGGGTATCATCATGATGCCCATGTTGATATTACGGATGGATTCCGCGAGCCTGCCGCTGCTTCTTGCAAGCCCGTAGGCGGCAAGCGCGGACAGGACGATTTCCAGAGTGACGGTTTCCACCACCAGAATGATGGAATTCTTAAAGCCTAGCCATAGATCACCGCTTTTGAATACCTCAACATAGTTTCCAAAATTCCAGGCGGCCGGCAGGGACAGCTTGGTGCCCAGATCCTGCAGCGTCCTGAAGGACAGGTTCAGCATGATATAAATAGGGAGCAGATAAATCAGAATCAACAGGATGGCTACAATATAGCACCACCATACGGAGTGGGTATTTGGTCCTTTGGATTTTTTCAGCTTTCCTTCCATCAATACTCAACCTCCTTCTTGCGCAGATATGCATTTACCGGCAGGGCGATTATCATAATGATAAAGAATGTCATAATGCCCACGGCAGATGCATAGCCTGCTTTTTCATCGTTAAAATAAAGCTGGGATATGTAGAATGACAGGGACATGGACTTCCTGTTCGGTCCGCCGTTGGACATGGCCACGATGGCGTCAAACAGCTTGAAACCGCCGATTAAGTTGGTTACAACCGCTGTGGTAATGGACGGAATCAGCAAAGGCAGCGTCACATAAATGAATTCCTTCATTTTGCCGGCGCCGTCCAGCCTGGCGGCTTCCTTATACATGGAAGGGATATTCTGCAGTCCTGCCAGATAGATAATCATACAAAGCCCCATGTACTGCCAGGAGTTGGCAAGCATAATCATCAGCGTTGAGGAGAGGCCGGTTTTCATCCAATATATGGGGGAGATTCCGATGATTCCCAAAAGCTCATTGAAAACACCGCCCTCCGCCTGTACAAAGTAGTAAAGGATCTGGCCCATGATGAACGCGGAAATCATGATAGGCATATACAGAATTACCCTGACCCCGTTCCTGCCTTTGAATTTGTTATTCAGGAACAGCGCCGCAGCAAGGCCGCACACATTCTGGAAAAAGGTGGAACCAAAGCCGTAGATCATTGTATTCAGCGTCGCGCGCCAGAACAGATTATCCGTAAAAAGATTTACAAAATTTTTCAGACCATACCAGCGCATGTTCTGGGAATATCCATTCCATTTAAAAAAAGAGATTCTGACCGCATTAACAAGCGGCGCCGCTATGAACAGTATCATCAGAGCCAATGCCGGAATAGTCAGGGAAAGATATATCCATTTTCTTTTCTTCAAAGTATGACCCCCTTATATTAAAACTGGTGAGATGGCATTGCCACCCCACCATCGTTTTAGTTTAATCAGTTATATCAGCCCTCTTTAGCTGCTTCATATAAATCCTGGTAGTTCTCAAGCAGATATTCAATCACTTCATCCTGTCCTTTTTCACTGTGGTTATCGAAAAGCATATTGCTTGCATTTCCGAATATCGGCCACATTCCGGAAGGCATATACTGTCTGTCCCAAAGGTTTTCATAGAAGATATCGCAGTCAGCGCATTTTTCCTTCATATCCTGGAATACCTTCAGGCCGTAGCCGTCGTCAATAGCCATGGTGGATTTCAGACAGCTGATTTTACCGGTTGCGGCATTCATTTCTTTTGCCACTTCAGGGCGAGCCATGTACTCTAAGAAAACTTTTGCCGCATCAGCATTCTTAGTGTCTTTCCAGATACCGAAGGTATCGCCTTCGCCGATGCCCACATGCTCTTTTCCGCCTTCTTTGGATGCAAAGGAAGGAAGGAAAATAAAGTTGGCGTCAGGATTCAGGGTAAGGCAGGTAAGCATTACGGAAGGGTCGTTGCCGAGGCAGAAGGCGCCCTTGCCGGCTGCAAAACGCTCGGTCAGGTCGGTATCAACCAGTGTAAGGATATCATCGAAGTAATAGCCTGATTCAATCCAGCCGGACATGTATTTAATCAGGGATTCTTTGTAATGCTGCCAGTCATAGGAGCCGTCAAGCATTGCTGCGGAATCCTGGAACATTTCGCCGTCGTAGCTTACAAAGGTTCCTGCAAAGTTCGCCAGCAGTCCGGGATTAGATAATACGCAGATGGGAGTGGTTCCGGAGGCTTTGATCTTTTCACATGCCGCTGTGAAATCATCCCATGTATGGATTGTATACGGAGCAACGCCTGCAGCATCACATACGTCGGTGTTAACCAGTGTTCCGTTAATCAGTTCAGAAATCATCAGAACATAGATTGCGCCGTCGTCGTCCTGGATAACGCCCAGTGCGGAATCATCATAGTCGGAAACCCAGGGCTGATCCTTCAGATCCATCAGATACTCTTTATAACGGAGGATTGACCATCCGTGTGTCTGGAATACGTCGGGAAGCTCATTAGCCGCCATACGTGTCTTTAAGGTGTTTTCGTAATCTGTGCCGTATTCCGCGATATTCACAGTACATCCATATTCTTCTTCGAACTTTTTAACCAGTCCCTGGAAAGTGGTTGCCTGATCACCTGTATAGGTAACCGCTACCTCCAGTGTACTTCCGCTGATGTCTGTCCCTTCTGCAGACGCGCTTGCAGCGGGGGCAGCCTCATCGTTCCCTGCTTCGGAAGCAGCCTCTTTGGCAGGTTCCTTGGCGGGTTCCGAAGCAGCCGGAGCAGTTGTCGTATTTCCTCCGCATGCCGTAAGCGACAGAACCATAGCTGCTGATAATAATACAGCGCCCAGTCTCTTCATAACCATTTCCTCCTATCTCGAAATTTGTTTTACAGTTCCGGCAGGTGACAAATACGGTAATTAACAGCTTTTATTTTATTAATGCAGTATTACTGTATCAATACTGTTCCTTTTCCGCGTTGTCAATCCCTGAATGTAATTTTTAAATTGACTATCAATTCTGCTTATTGTTTGTGTAAAATAATCATTTTGACTATGCGATAGGCCTATCTTAATAGTCTGATCTGTTTATTTATGTATTTATTATATATTTACGTTGCTGTATTTTCCATAGTATTTATTTATTTTATACAAATTATATGCGCAACACATATTTGCTACAATTTTTATGTAGTTATTGCGGTGGTATTAAAAGAATTTCATGAAGATAGGTTGCTTCAGAATTTAAGCGGGATGACAGATGACAGATAAAAAACAGCGGCGGCGAACCGGAATGCTGCCGTTCCGATCCGCCGCCGCTGTCTGCTGGTGCCAAAAAGTGCCGCACATCAGTATCAGCATATAAGATTTATCATATACATATATAACTTCCCAGGTAAAAATTTTCAGCTTCTGAAAAATTTTTTCTTTGTCCGGATTTCCTGTTTCCATCTGCAGCAGTCATTCAGGTGAAGCATGACATGCCGTGTGGGCGGCATCAGCAATAAGCCGGCCACATCCTTTTTCCCCCAGAAATCAAGGAGCCAGGCGGATTCCTCCTGCTGTGTGACGCCGCCTTCCTGCCGTATCCTGGCAATATCCTCACAGGAAACCTTCCGTTTCAAAGCTTCGCTGTCCAGTTCCCGAACTATCTTTCTTGTACGCTCTCCCACTGCGTTCCGGTAGCTGATAAGCTCCGCAGTATTTATATTTTTGCTGAGAAGCATGATTTCATCGTCTGTCAATGCATTTCCTGTATCGGTAATGGAGACATTCAGCCGTTTCTGCCATTCCTCATTAAACAGCTGGTTACCCTTTGCGGCAAGGATTCCCATAGTGAGATCCTCTATTCGGGCAATATGCCAGAGTACCCAGGCAATAGTTTCATCCCTGCCCGAAGGCATTACCGCATATTCGCTGTCCGTAAGATCACTCAGAAGGGCATCCACTTCATTGGGCTGTGTCCCGGAAATCCGGGATAAATGCAGGGACGCATGTATTTCCAGGAACAGCTGCGCCGCCTGCTCCAGCATGGACGGCCTGCGTATGATTCTGCTGAGTTCCTTATGTTTTTCACTGAGACCTTCCCCAAAGTATTTCATTCAGCTACTCCTTCTCTTTCGGCGTTTCGTAAGCTGTTGTCATCTGTGCTGTGCGATGGATTATCTGGCAATACCGTATAGCCGTGCCGGGCAAGAAGCGCCATGGCCCTTTCAAAGCTTTCCTCTTTTGTCAGCACATAGTCTGTGTTGTAGGTTGATACCACCGGCTTTATTGCTCAGGTGCTGTCTGCCCGGGGGTTTTTTCGTCTGAGGCTGTATCCAGCTGAAGCTCTTCCAGCAGCCGGGCAATCCGTTCCTGGGCGGTAATAATCGAACGGTTCACATTTTCCGCATGCCTGCGGTATAGCTCCTGCGCGGATTCCATGTCATCTTCCTCCGGATATCCCGGCTCTGGTTCCTCTGTTATGACGGCCGGTTCCTCCTTTGAAAGCTGTGTATCCAAAGATTTGCTTTCCAAAGTGTCCAAAGCTTCGGCTTCCGGGAATGTCCGGGCAGTCGTTTCTTCAATGTTAGACGGTGCGGGAACCGGTTCTTCCATAGATGCAGATTCTTCCATTCCCATAAAGCCGGCGCTTAATTCGGGCATTGGCTCCGGCGCTGAAGCCTCCGGTGAAAAAGGGATTCCGGCCTTTCTTTCCTGTCTTGCCGCACGGGCAGCGGGCACCAGCTTTTCCAGCACTCCATTCAATCCGCTTTTCCTTGCTTCGCCATTTCCCTTTACAATCCTGTGATCCGCCTCAAGCCTGCGGCAGCGCTCCATAAGCTCATGATTGCTTTTTTTCAGCCGTTCAGTCTGACGCTGGATTTCCTGAAGCCGGCGAAGCTTTGTCTCTCCGTCCCGGACTGAATTCCTGAGTCTTCTGCATTCCGCTTCCAGCCGGCCCAGCTGTTCTTTGCAGGAAAGAAGGGCATTTTTCAGCTCCCCATTTGCTTTCTTTTCCTGTTCAAGCTTTGCTTTTATGCCTGCATTTTCTTTACTGGCGAGAATCTTTACCGTTTCCTTCTCATTTTCAAGGGAACGGACGTAGTCCATCACATCTTCCTTCTGATATCCGCCGAACACTGTGGTCCGGAAAATGTCTTTATTCGCCATTTCCCATTCCTCCCTCTCTGCAGGGGTAGTGTCAAGTTTCACTACCGTTTTTTATTGTTAAACCTTGATTTTATGGGAGTTTACAATAAAAAGAGCATTGACCTCCCTTTTATGGTATAATGTCACTCGCCAAAACAACCTTATACGAAAGGAGCCAATGCTCATGGACATTATACTTTATTTACTTACCTTCGTTCAATACCAACAGCG
>NZ_VUMI01000049.1 GCF_009696275.1 Eisenbergiella porci | reverse complement strand
CCCAGTAAGTAAGACCCCTTAGAGAGTATGAGGTAGATAGGCTGGAGGTGGAAGTGCAGCAATGTATGCAGCTGACCAGTACTAATCGGTCGAGGGCTTATCCTGAAAGAAGCAGGTTTTGGAGAGAAAAGAGATTAGATTCAATGTTCGGTTTTGAGGGTATGGATTTTATATGATAGAAATAATTGCCTTATCTGAAATTCAGATAAGGTTTTTTTGTTGATATTTGCAGATATCAAAGGTTAAGATATATGAATTGTTACGAAAGAAATTCTTAATAAAAAAGCAATTAGGGAAAGTATATTGCGTTTCCCGGCTAAATATTATATGATAAATTTATATTATTGTTGCTTTATGTAGATTAATGATGATATCTATGGAGGGATGGTTATGAAGAAGGACAGAATAATTAAGCTATGTATGACTATCTGCCTGATACTTGGAATATCCGTAATGCCGATAAATCAGCTTGAGGTTAAGGCGAATGAGATTATTGCAACAGTGCAGGGAACTATTTCATCGGGGACAACCTCTGATTTGCTCAGGCTCTCCACACCGCAGGGCAATATGGAAATAAAGCTCGACAGCGATACGGATGCCAGTGCCTGCAAGATATTGCTGCCCGGCAAGAAAATAAGCGTTTCCGTATCCCGTGGTTCGGACAGCTATCTTCATGCTGTTAAGATTACCAGCGAAACGCAGACTTCGTCAACCACACTTGACGCATCCACTACCGTTACGGTAAAGGGGACATTGAGTGATAAAACCAAGGATGATATTCTGTATCTGAATACAAGCGCCGGCGAAATGCAGATTAAGCTGGATTCGAATACGGGTATGAGCGGATGCTCTTATCTTGTGGCGGGAAATACTTATTTTATTTCCTGTGCCAGAGGTTCTGATGCTTATATGCATGCCATCAGTATTTCAGATACCGCAGGAGGAGCGAAAGGCAATACAGCTCCAGGAGTTACCGGTACGGTAGGTGACAGCACAAAGGATAATCTTCTGTATCTGTCTACCAAAGAAGGTGAAATGCAGTTTGTAATCGACAATGATACGGATACCAGCAAAGGTATGATTCTTACACCCGGCAATACGGTGACGGTTTCTTTTTACCGCGGCTCGGATGCCTATCTTCATGCCTCCGCCATTGTGGCTTCAAAGAACAATCCCTCGGCAGTCCAGCTTGATACCTCGTCTATTGTAACCGTAAAAGGTACTGTGGAACGTGAATCGAATGAGAATCTGCTTTATCTGAGTACTGCGCAGGGTAAAATGGAACTGAAACTGGATGTGCTGTTCACGCTCAGCAATTGTAAGGCACTGGTCAGCGGGAAAAAGGTTGCAGTTACCTGTGTACGAGGTTCGGATGCTTATATGCATGCAATTAATATTGCTGCAGAGTAAAAAATATATAAAGAGTATTTCCCGGCAGTGTTCTGTTGTTTTCACAGGATGCTGCCTTTTTATTGGCATAAAAGCAAAAAAGGAAATCACATTGCGCTTTGTGGATCCATTCCAGATGGGGCTTCCCGGAAGGAGGCCGCCAGGAAGAGGAAAAGGAATAGATTTTTATAGGAAGAAAGAGATAGATTTTCATTACTTGATGCGATGTAAACATTATGATACTATTAACAGGAATAAGTGTTGCAGTTTTACAATAAGGAGTTATCCTGCATAAGTAGAAATGCGGTGAAAAGTTTGAAAAGAGGAAGCGGATTATGACGAAAGAATTGCTCGCTGAGATAGCGGATGCCCAGATGGTTCTGGTGGGTATTGGAAAAGAGATGGAAGAAACGTATAAGGAAATGGAAAATGACAGTTTTTATTCATCTTTGATGGCCCAGGCGGAGAAAGAGGAGGACGCAGCTGCAATATTGCAGTATCTGCAATGTTATTATAGAGAAAAGAACCCGGATTCCGGAAAAATAGATGCTTACAACAGGCTGGCAGACTTGCTGGAAGGAAAAAATTATTTTGTGGTGTCTCTTTGTACGGATGATTATATTTATTCGTCAAAGCTGGATGTCGGCCGTATTGTTACCCCCTGCGGTGGTTTCCGGGCGCTTCAGTGCCATTCGGAATGCAGTACGGATCAGGAGCCGCTTGTCTGGGATAAACAGGTGACAGCTCAGGTCATGGAGGAAATAAGGCAGTGCGAAGGACAGCTTTCAAAGGTAGATTTCCCTGTATGTGCGGAATGCTGTTCCATAATGTATTTCAACAGAATAGATACACCTGGTTATAAAGAAGAGGGGTATCTTCCTCAATGGGAAAAATATACGAAGTGGCTTCAGGGAACCTTAAACAGAAAGCTTTGTATATTGGAGCTGGGCGCCGGTATGGAATATCCTACGGTAATCCGTTTCCCTTTTGAAAAAGTTGCCTATTTCAATCAGAAAGCCCGCTTTTACAGAGTGCACAGTAGGTTATATCAGATGACTGCGGAACTGAAGGAAAAGGGTGTTTCCATCCAGGCAAATCCGGAGGAGTTTTTGAAAAATTGAATGGACTGAGGATTGCAGGTTCAGAATAAGTATGCTACACTACGGTAATGAGATAAAGCGTTGAAAAATGAATGTACTGAAATTGTAAGTACCGAAAAATGAATTTGCTGGAAAATAAAAGTGCAGGACAATGAAATTGCAGAAAAATGATAGTGCAGAAAAATGATAGTGCAGGGAGGAAAGCATGATAGCGTTAATAGATTATGATGCGGGAAACATCAGAAGTGTGGAGAAAGCACTTGCGGCTTTGGGAGAAGAAACGGAGGTCACCAGGGACGCAGAGCGCATCCTGGCAGCCGACAGGGTGATTCTTCCCGGGGTAGGTTCTTTTGGCGATGCCATGGGTAAGCTTCATTCTTTCCAGCTTGTGGATGTGATAAAGGAGACAATCCGCCGCAAAACCCCTTTTCTGGGAATCTGCCTGGGGCTGCAGCTTTTGTTTGAAAGAAGCGAAGAGAGCCCGGGAGTGGAGGGCCTTGGGATTTTAAAAGGGGAAATCCTGCGTATTCCGGAGAAAGATGTCCTTAAAATACCGCATATCGGCTGGAATTCGCTGACGTTTCCCAATCCGGGCAGGCTTTTTGAAGGAATAGAGGAAAATCCCTATGTGTATTTTGTCCATTCCTATTATCTGAAAGCGACGGAGCCTTCTATTGTAACTGCGGAGACGGAATACGGAACTTTGATACATGCATCCGTGGAGAAGGATAATGTATTTGCATGTCAGTTCCATCCGGAAAAAAGTTCCTCTGTCGGGCTTTCAATTCTGAAGAATTTTATTTCTCTCACATGATAAGGAGATAGGCGGATGCATACGAAAAGAATTATCCCCTGCCTGGATGTAAAAAACGGCAGGGTGGTTAAGGGAGTTAATTTTGTAAACCTTCAGGATGCGGGTGATCCTGTGGAGATAGGAGAGGCCTATGATAAGGCCGGTGCAGACGAACTTGTATTTCTGGATATAACAGCCTCTTCGGATGACAGAAAAACCGTTGTGGATATGGTGCGCAGGGTGGCTGAGAAGGTTTTTATTCCTTTTACGGTAGGAGGAGGCATCCGTACCGTGGAGGACTTCAGGGTGCTGCTCCGTGAAGGTGCGGATAAAATATCAATCAATTCCTCCGCTATCAACAGGCCGGAGCTGATAAGCGAGGCTGCGGATAAGTTTGGAAGCCAGTGTGTTGTAGTGGCTATTGACGCTAAGCGCAGGGCCGATGGAAGCGGCTGGAATATTTATAAAAACGGCGGCAGAATTGATATGGGTATTGATGCGCTTGCCTGGGCGGAAAAGGTAACAAGGATGGGTGCGGGAGAGATTCTGCTTACAAGCATGGACTGCGACGGTACGAAGGCGGGATATGACATTGAACTGACCAAGCGCGTTGCGGATCTGGTTCCGGTTCCGGTTATCGCATCCGGCGGCGCGGGAAGGCTGGAGCATTTTTTCGACGCACTGACAGACGGAGGCGCAGAGGCGGTTCTGGCGGCGTCCTTATTTCATTATAAGGAACTGGAAATCAGGGAAGTAAAAGAATACTTAAATGAGAAAGGCGTATCTGTACGGCTGTAAAGTCAGGCGGATGCGCGGAAGACGGGAGATAAAAGAATGGGAATGATACAGAATGACTGGCTGGAGGAAATCAGCGATGAGTTCAGGAAGCCATATTATGCGCAGCTGTTCCAGTTTGTGAAAAAGGAGTATTCCACGTATGTGGTCTATCCGCCTGCGGAAGATATTTTTAATGCATTTCATTTTACCCCCCTGAGCAAGGTGAAGGTGGTTATTCTGGGGCAGGATCCCTATCATAATGTGAATCAGGCACATGGACTCAGTTTTTCCGTAAAACCGGATCAAAAGGAGATTCCGCCGTCATTGGTGAACATATATCAGGAGCTGCATGAGGATTTGGGCTGCTACATACCAAACAATGGGTATTTGAAAAAATGGGCGGACCAGGGTGTGCTGATGCTCAATACGGTGCTTACGGTCAGGGCACATCAGGCAAATTCTCATCAGGGAAGAGGCTGGGAGCAGTTTACGGATGCTGTGATCGAAGCGGTAAACCGGCAGGACAGGCCTGTGGTATATATGCTTTGGGGGCGTCCTGCGCAGAGTAAAATTCCGATGCTGACCAACCCGAATCATTTGATACTAAAGGCATCCCACCCCAGTCCGCTGTCGGCCTTCAGGGGCTTTTTCGGATGCAGGCATTTCAGCCAGGCCAATGATTTCCTGAAGAGCCATGGCGTGGAACCAATAGACTGGCAAATTGAAAATATCTGATAAAACTGCTGCGAATATCTGATATAAGCAGATGCGAACAGGGAGGAAAGATGTCTGATAAAATATGGAGTTCCAAAAAGGATTTTCAGGAGCTTCTGTTATCCATTGTGGAGCCGCTGAAACTTTATTACAGTGAGGAAAAAGCCCGGTTGGTGCTTGGCGTTACGGCAACGAACTACGACAGGAAAGCGGAGACTATGGAGGCCTTTTCCAGACCATTGTGGGGACTGGTGCCTTTTTGGGCAGGAGGAGGTACGGAAGCTGGGTTTGAAGAAATCTACAGATTAGGGCTGGTGGCCGGAACCGATCCTACAGGAGACGAATTTTGGGGTGGTTTTCATGCTTTTGACCAGAAATTCGTGGAGATGGCGGCTATTTCCTATGGTCTGATACTAACGCACGGGAAGCTGTGGGATCCTCTTTCCGACAGGGAAAAGGATCGGCTTGCGGACTGGCTGTACGGCATCAATCAATATGAGCTTCCGGTCTGCAACTGGATCCTTTTTGCTGTGCTTGTGAATGTTGCGCTGATGAAGCTGGAAAGAAAATATGATGCTGGGAAGCTTGAAAAGTATCTGCAGGGTGTGGAGGAATTTTATCTGGGAGACGGATGGTATCAGGATGGGGATTCCGGGCAGAAGGATTATTATGTTTCTTTTGCTATACATTTTTGCCTTTTTTATGCGCGGGTCATGGGAGAAGAGGATCCGGAAAGATGCCGGATTTACAAGGAACGCGCTATGCTTTTTGGAAAAACCTTCATTTACTGGTTTGATGAAGACGGTGCGGCGCTGCCCTTCGGCAGATCCCTTACCTATCGTTTTGCCCAGGTGAGCTTCTGGTCTGCCTGCCTGATGGCGGGGGTGTATCCGTATCCTGTGGAGGTCATTAAGGGGCTTATTGTGCGTCATATGCAGGATTGGCTGAAAAAGCCTGTTTTTGACAGAGATCATATTTTAACGATTGGATATGCATATCCGGATTTGGTGATGGGAGAGCGTTATAATGGTCCGGGATCGCCTTATTGGAGTTTGAAAACCTTTGCTTTTTTGATGCTGCCGGATGATCATATCTTCTGGAGTGCAAAGCTTTCCAGTTGGTCCCCGTATCCGGATATCCAGGTAGAAAAACACGGTGCTTCCGGAAAGCTGGGGACACCGGAGAATCCACAGGATTGTTAGTAATGTGGAATGTGAAGCCTATGACTGCGGCTTCGGCATTGCGTCAGATCCGGACGACGGTTATGAAGCCGGGACGGAGGAAGGGGCCGCATGACCAAAAACCGTTATGCATCCTGTGAGGTGACGGGAGAGTATATGGATGATGCAGGGGAATGGCTTTTGGAGCCGGGCGTTGTTATTGACGCGGATCCCAATACCAATCTGCTTTATCCCAAGGCAGTGATTCCTGCAGTAAAATACAGGATTATGGAAGGGGTAACGGTAATAGAAACCTGCGTAAGGGCACAATGGAACCGTCTGGATTATTGGAAGGCCTTGACAAAAAGAATATGACAGTTTATAGTGTTCCTGTAAGGAACTACTAAAGAAGGGGCGGGAAAGAGGAAACTTATGGATGAGATGAGTTTTATCGAAAAGCTGATGGTATTCGGTCTGACAAGGCAGGAGGCTTCTATTTATCTGTGTCTGTACAGAAATGGTATATTGACAGGCTATGAGGCGGCGAAGCTCACCGGGATTTCCCGTTCCAATGTCTATAATGCGCTGGCCGGGCTGGCTGAAAAGGGCGCCGCTTATCTTCTGGAAGGAAACAGCAGTAAATACATGGCTGTGCCGGTGGAAGAATTCTGCGATAATAAACTGCGTATGATGGAAAATACTAAGAAATGGCTGAAGGAGAATATGCCTGCGGCCGATGAGCCAAGCGACGGCTACATCACTATTGTGGGAGAGCAGCAGATCCTGGACAAAATGCATCATATGATGGAGCAGGCGGAAAAAAGAATTTACCTTTCGGCATCCGGGGCCAGGCTTTCCGGGATGGAAAGCGATATTGCAGCGTTGCTGCAGCGCAGGATTAAGGTGGTCCTGCTCACGGATAAGGTGCCTGAGAAGCTGAAGGGCGCGGTCAGCTATAAAACAGAGGGAAAGGAAGAACAGGTGCGCCTGATTTCCGATTCCAGGTATGTGCTGACGGGGGAACTGACCGGCAGCCCCAGGGATATCTGCCTCTATTCCGGGCAGAGGGTATTTGTGGATGCGCTGAAGGAAGCGATGCGCAATGAGATAAAGCTGATTGAACTTACCGGAAAGAAAAAGAAAGCAAAAGGAGAAGCATAAAATGAGCAAAGTACCATTCGTAACGAAAGCACAGGTGGAGGAGATTGCAAAAACTTATCCCACCCCCTTTCATATATACGATGAGAAAGGAATCCGTGAAAATGCCGCAAGGCTGAAAGAGGCATTCTCATGGAACAAAGGATATAAAGAATTTTTCGCGGTAAAAGCCACGCCCAATCCGTTTCTGATAGATATTTTAAGAGATTATGGCTGCGGCTGTGACTGTTCTTCCCTGACGGAGCTGATGCTGAGCGAAGCGATGGGGGTGACCGGAGAAAATATCATGTTTTCCTCCAATGATACGCCTGCGGAGGAGTTCGCCTATGCCGCTAAGCTGGGCGCTACCATCAATCTGGATGATATTACGCATATAGAATTTCTGGAGGATATCCTGGGCAGACTTCCGGAAACGATGAGCTGCCGTTATAACCCGGGCGGTGTTTTTAAAATAAGCAACAGTATCATGGATAATCCGGGAGATGCGAAATACGGTTTTACTACGGAGCAGATGTTTGAAGGCTTCCGTATGCTGAAGGAAAAAGGCGTGAAGCATTTCGGAATCCATGCTTTTCTTGCAAGCAATACGGTGACGAATGAATATTATCCCATGCTGGCAAAGGAAATGTTTGAGCTGGCAGTCAGGCTGGAGAAGGAAACCGGCGCGGATATTCGTTTTATTAATCTGTCCGGAGGGATAGGGGTCCCTTATCTTCCGGATCAGGCTGAAAATGATATTCTGGCCATTGGAGAAGGTGTGAGAAAGGTATTTGAAGAGGTTCTTGTGCCTGCCGGGATGGGAGATGTGGCTATTTATACGGAGCTGGGAAGATTTATGATGGCGCCTTACGGACATCTGGTAACGCAGGCGATCCATGAAAAGCATACACACAAGGAATATATCGGCTGTGACGCCTGTGCCGTAAATCTCATGCGCCCTGCCATGTACGGCGCATATCACCATATTACGGTGCTTGGAAAAGAAGACCTTCCCTGTGACTGCAAATATGATGTGACGGGGTCGCTTTGTGAAAATAATGATAAATTTGCCATAGACAGAATGCTTCCCAGGATTGATATGGGAGATTACCTTGTAATTCATGATACGGGGGCCCATGGCTTTGCCATGGGATATAATTATAACGGCAAGCTGAAATCCGCGGAGCTGCTTCTGAAGGAAAACGGAGAGGTGCAGCTGATACGGAGAGCGGAGACGCCAAAGGATTATTTTGCTACCTTTGACTGTTTTGATATTTATAAGAAATTTGATTTTCAGGAATAAAACTCTTGTCATAAATGGTCAGATATGGTATTATAAATTTCGGCTGAATTGGAATTCCAATCAGCCGATGCGCCGGCGTGTCGGAATGGCAGACGAGGCAGACTCAAAATCTGTTGTGGGCAACCACGTGCGGGTTCAAGTCCCGCCGCCGGCAGTGCAAAACCCCTGAGTTTATCAGGGGTTTTTCTTTTCGTGTTGCATTTCGTGTTGCACTTTTTGAGATTCTGTATCTGAGAGAAGAAGAATTATGCGTTCTTTTTGAGCCATAAAGGAATTGTAAAGTATTTTATTTTCTGAATTATCTTCCATATCAAACAGTAGCAGCCATGCTTTATACTTTTGGTCTATGCTTTCCGGAGTGCCGAAGAGTAGGGATTCAAAGTAGTTATCTATGGTATCATCTACTTCAACCCTGGCCCGGGTGAAGGTTTGCATATATGTACCCTTCATTACAGCATCCGTTTTCCAACCACCACGTTCCTGGGCATATTTATCCGGAATATTCAGGAGAGTCATAACAGAGGCATTTACGTGTCGTAAATCATGAAAAGTCATATACGGAATTTTATATTTCAGGACCAGGCGTTTAAAACGATTAGAGACTGCAGAAGCGCTTAATGTTACCAACTGGTCTGTTTCTACCTTGGCAATCAAATCTTTGATGTATGCAGGGATACGGTGCGTTCTGTGACGTGTTATCTGTTTTGCATTATCCTTTGTTATTTCTTTTTTCCCAACTTTAACAGTTACCTGAACAATAGAGATATAATCACCATTGCTGGATATGGATTTTGATTTATACAGACCCTTAATTTCTGAGATGGAAAAAGAAAGCCACATAGCAAGTAGTACCGGGAGCTCTATCTCTGTTCCTTTTACCATATTGAAAATTATATCTGGCGGAGATAATTCGTGTTTTTTAGGATTTCTGGCCGGCAGCTTTACGGAGGTATCGAGACTGGGGGCATATATATTTAAGACGGCAGCAATCAAGCCGTATTCATTGCTGACAGTTTTGGCTGATATACGATGCGGTTTTTTCCCTCTGGTCATCCGCTTGGCTTCCTGGTTAACTGCTTCCTTTAAAGTCTCAGTACTCAATTTAGAAATTTTCATATCCATAATAGAGACGAAGGCATTATTTAAAATGGTATTATATCCTCTTACTGTTGTAGGAGATAGTACTGCATCGGAAGAAGAGATATATTTCTCAATTACCTCACGTAAGGTGATATTTGCTGGTTGTTTTTTGGAAGCCTTATTTATTTTTACTTCAGCTTTAGCAAGATTGACTTCATCTACTGAACTTCTGGTTATGGAGATGTATACCCGTTTTTTCTTCTGTTTGCCTGTTTTGGGATCGATGATAGGGCGTCCGGTATCATCAAACAGAGGTTCAAAGTGATCAAATACTTGTTTTCGAATGTTGCCGCTGGGCAGTTCGCCTTTTCTTATTCGTGCCATTGTATCAGTCCTTTCTTTAAAATTGGGCATAAAAATGCCCGGTAAGCTTGTAAAATATACCGGGAACTGATACAATATGCTTGTTGAGGGCTTATATCAGTTCGCTGGTATTTGCGCGGCCGCTCTGGTGTTGGGGAACATCGGAGCGGTTTTTAAATTGACTTTTTGAGTATATTTGCTATAATATACTTAACAAGACAGCCGGAAGATAGATTAAGCCTATCCGTCCCGGCGGAGTATAACTTTTTTAGTAAGCCGCCCATCCGGCCAAGGAGCAGGGCGGCTTACTTATTTTTTAAATTCAGAATCGCAATGATTAATCCAGCAACTGCTATGATTATCATGAGTTCTTCATATGTACTCATAAGCATCATCCTTTCTGCAAGACTCAGAACGGATGGCACGCACGCCCTCCCGGCTGCCCGGGTAAGTATATTAGGTTGTCAAAAGTCAATATTGTTTGCTGGACGAATGGATTCTAAATTGTAAGTAGTAGCTCATAGCTAAATGGTTATTCAGGAAATCTTTCGCTCAACGAATTTCGTTGAGCAAAGATTTGACAAAACCTATTTTTCTTTTCTTTCTGCAGCTTTTTTGAGTGATAACAGCAAAGCGTTTATGGTTCGAAGGTCTTCCTGTGTCACATCTCTGGAAGCATCGAACAGTTTGCGTAATTCCTCATTATTTAAAATTTCTTGCCCAATTGCAGTAGCTTTTTCATCTATACTGTCTTGTTCATTCCCTATAATATCTGTTTTTCTACATTTTAGAGCATCACATATTTTTTCTACCATTCCCATTTTCGGCTCTGTTCTGTTTATTTCCCACGAAGAAATAGTTTTATCGCTTACACCTAATATTTCAGCAAGTTCAGATTGTCTTAAATTCCTCTGTTCTCTTATTTTTTTAATATTATCACCTATACTCATAGTACACCGCCTTTCTACTTAGAATTATATGCAATTTGTAGAGGTATGTCAATTGAAATATGCATTTTGTAGAGAAAACTGTTGACATTCTACAAAATGTAGTATATTATAACACTAGTCCACAAAACGTAGGGAGGTGAATAAATTATGGGACTTACAATGAAACAATGGAGATTGGCGAAAGAATTATCTCAGGAAGAAATGGCGTCAAAATGTAATGTGCATAGAAATACTTATGCGGCGTGGGAAGAAAATCCGGATAATGTGTCAATTGGTAATGCTAAAATTATTGCACATGCTTTAGGAGAAAGTGTTGATACAATTTTTTTTGGTAATACTTCTACAAAATGTAGAATAAGTAAGGAGGACTCATGAACGAATTATTTAGTCAGAAAGAGACAGACACATCAAAATTAACCCCGATTGAGATTGCCTTGGGGATTGATGAGAACGGGATGACCACTGCAAGAAAGCTTTATGGATTCTTGGAGTTAAGGAAAGCTGACTTTGCAAGGTGGTGTAAAACAAATATTACAGAAAATGAATTTGCCACGGAAAACGAGGATTATGTGCGATTCCTCTTTGATGCGGAGACGCCCACCGGTGGGAAAATTCAGCGTGAAGATTTTAAGCTTACTGCCCATTTCGCAAAGAAACTTTCCATGACTCAGAAGAACCAGAAGGGCGAAGATGCCAGAGACTATTTTACAAAGGTAGAGGATGGTGCCAAGGAAATGGTGCTTCGGATGCAGGAGATGTCACCGCAGCTGCAGTTCATGATCAATATGGAAATGGAGCAAAAACGACAGAAGGCAGAACAGGAACGTCAGGCGGAAGAACTGCTGAAGGTTCAGGAGAATCAGAAAGTGATTACTCAGGCCCTGGCAAAGCCGGTAGAGATGGACTTCCGTACATGGGTGAAAAACAATATATCCGCGGTTGCAGGAAGTGAGAATTATCCCTTCATTGGAAGCACAAAAGAGCGGTATCAGGCAGTATGGAACGAAAGCTACGAACGACTTAACCAGAAGCGCTCCTGCAGGCTCAGCCAGAGGGTTGCGCGTGCAAGGGGTGATGCTGCTACGGCGGGGGCGACAAAACGGCAAATAGAGGAAATAAACAAGCTTTCTATTATAGAAGGGGACAAGGACTTGAAGCCTGTTTATGAATCGGTAATCCGTGAAATGCTGGCGGTTTATAATGTGTGCTCGTCTGAATAATGTCTAAATTGAAGAGAACTGAAATAGAAAAGGAGAACACATGAACGAATTAAAATTACTTGAAAACGAATTGGTTCCGGTATATGTGACCAGCACAGGTGAGAAGGTCGTATATGGTACAGAGTTATACGATAATCTTGGCAGTAAGCGTCAGTATACAGATTGGATAAAAGGCCGTTTTGTGGAATGCGATGCCGCGGAAAATGTGGATTATCAGAGTTTTTCACAAAATTGTGAAAAACCCTCAGGAGGCCGTCCAAAGCAGGAATACATCATCAAGCTGGATACGGCCAAGGAAATGGCAATGTTGGAACGTAATGAGCAGGGCAAGCGGGTGCGCCGGTATTTTATTAGGGTGGAAGCGAAATACAATGAAGAAAAAGAAAAGAAGAAAATAGAGAAATCTTCCGTCAAGAAAACTCCATTGTCTTCCGTAAACATGATGGTAAAGAATGTGCAAAGTTCGCTGGAAAAGGCTGGAGTAGATAAAATTTTCATTGCCGCCGAAATAAAACGGATTTATACAGATGCAGGATATGAGGTTAAAGCTCCATTGCTTACTGATAAGGAGGCTATGCCGAAACTTTATGACTGTACGGAAATGGCACGAGAACTGGGCATTATGTCGAAAACAGGGAATCCGCATTGTCTGGCAGTCAGTGCCATTATAAAGCAGATGGATATCGAAGAAAACGAGATTGTTACAACTGCCTTCACTCGGAACGGTCACGATGATGTGACAACCCAGTATACACCGTCTGTACTTAATAAGGTAAAGGGCTGGTTGGAAGTGAACAATTATCCGGTAAAGATTATCTATGAGAACTCAAAAGGTAGTCTGAAAACATGTATGGTAGTTTATCAGTTTGAGTTCGACCAGGGATAGGAGGGGGAAGGATGCCTAAAACAAGGCTAACACCGGGAATGGAACGGAGAAGAGTAGCGCAATCAATTATTTCTAAATATATGGATCTGCGTGGAGAGGATGAGGAGCATGTGGCACAAAAAATGGATGTAGTCAAACGAACTCTTCAGAATAAAAGGAAACGGCCAGAAACTTTTACGTTGGATGAGCTCTGGTGCCTGTGTGAAGCTCTAAAAATCAGCAAGGAGGATCGTGGATTAATCCTCTGGGGAAAAATAGATGAGTAATTGTTACATAAAAAAGCCTTTGCAAAGTTGGCGCTTTGACAAAGGCAGTATCAAGGATATGCTATCCAATAAACACAACCTAACGATAGCATATCCCCTAAGAAAAAGAAAGGGGTTTTTATGAAAAAACATGGTTTTCAGAATGAGGAAAAACGCGAAGAGTCATACAAGGCGCTTATCAGAGAATTTTATGAAGAAGTATATGACTGGTCTGTTTCTGAAACGGAGGAATTGGGGAAAATCTGGACTTCCCAGATGGAAGAAATGAAAATGCCGCAGAGTGTAATAGTTTGGTGTAAAAAGTTAATCGAGGCCGTTTGTGATATAAAAAGAGAGAAGATGCTGGAAGGAGTAATTTATGAGTAAATACATATACAGTGCGGAGCCGGAAAGCCAGATTCCGGTAATCCTCAATCAGCGTATTTCTGAAAGGGGAAGGGCAAAGCATTTATACCACTTTCTGTCAGGGAATGCACAGGCCCAGGGAATCCGTGTGATGGAAATTGACATGGAAGGCCTGTGTTCGGCAGCTGTCGCCACCATTGCGGGAAAGAAAGTGATTGGGATAGAGAAAACCGATTCGGCAGAAGAGAAGGTGTTTTCGCTGGCACATGAGCTGTCCCACATACATTTAGGGCACTTGGAAAATCACAGTGATGCTGATAAATGTGAGCGGCAGGCTGACTTCGCAGCAGGGATTCTGCTGAGAGCGTTATGCCTGGCAGCAGTATGAGGGAAAGGGGTAGCAGGTATGGATGGAAAAATGAAAGAAATCATTATGTTATTGCTGGAGCCTTCTACGGATGAGGAGCTTCAGGAAATGCTGAAGGAACCTGAATGGAGTGAAGGGGCCAAGGCTTGCATGAGGGAAACACTGGGACTGAGGAAGGCAACGGCGGCGGGTTAAAGAGGATGGAACTATGAAGAATAATAAATTGCTTACCGAACTGGATGAACTGCTGGCAGTTATGGAAGATGATGCAGAGAAGGGCAGATACCAGAGTTATCAATTGTGGGATAAACTGGCAGCAGAGAAATCAGATGCCCAGAAATTGTGCAGTTATGATGATTGTCGGATTATGTCCCGCATTACCTATGATTATGTGGACAGAATTGAGGATAATCTGGCAAAGGCAAGGAAACTTTTCAATACACTTTTTGATGCATCATAAGAAGAGTAACAGGTATGCCTTCCGGGGAATGGTGTCCCCACACCGGAACCCGGCGGCATAAACCAAAGAATAAAAAGGAGAGAAAAAATGAGATATATAGGATTAGGCCAGAGTATGCATAAAGCCATACAGGAAAGGGCATATTTCGAAAGTCCATACTGTAGCTTACGGTCTATTATGAATGCTTTTCAGATGGGTTCTTATTGTAAACTATGTGAATCCCGGATTCTTGACGAGGTGGGACTGGATGGGAAAGATATTATCTGCGATTTTGTGAATATTGACATTCTGTTTAATTATTATGGCCTTAGGAAAAGTCGGAGGGTATTTGAGGCATACCTGAATGACGAGCAGATGGAACAGATTCTGGATTATGCTTCGTCCTTAGATGATATGGCGGTAAATCGGAATAATATTCTCTGGATGCTCCGCAGCTGGGATAAAAATCGTTTGATGGAATATACGAACGTAAGTAATTCTTTCATTGGGAAAGAGGAACTGATGGAATATATCCGATGTGAGTTTCAAAGCAGAAATCTGATTAACCGGGGTTACAGGTGGATTCGGGAAGCGGCCAGAGAAATGTTTTTTCGGATAAAGCATTTCTCCAGAATAATGCTTGTTAAGGAAATACTTCGGGAAATCCCAGGGACAAAGCCCACTTCTAAAGACAGGCCCTTTCTTATAAAGAGAAATTATGAAAAATATCGTGATATCCCTGAAAGAAAGAGAACTGCAGATGACTGGAAAAAACATGTGTACTATGGAATCAGGTACTATACCAGGAACAAGAACAGTGGCCCGGTTAAAATTTGTTACCAGATAGAAGAAAGTTTTAAGGCCATGACAGATATCGTAAAGGCAGCATCCAGATTGACCCCAGAAGAGTTTGTGAGCCTTTTCCCGGCCGATAAGGAATACAATGGGGAGAAATATATGGAGAAGGATTATTTTACTACTATGAAGGCTGTAAAGCGTTTCCCGGAAGGCAAACCGATAGGCAATGGGATTAACTGTTTTCTGGAGGAGTATTACAACAGGGACGTTTTTCTTTTCTGGGTGAACTATTTTTCCTGTATGGGTGACTATGATGTTCATTGCGGGATTAGCGACCCGGTAGAGAATTATTTCAGGCAGATGGAAAGGTTTCATGCATCGGCCGGAAATACAATCTAAAAGGAGGGATTGCCAATGCCGGAAAAAAGAATGATGTCTAAAAAAATAGTAGATAGCGATCCCTTTCTGGAGATGCCATTATCTGCGCAGGCTCTTTACCTCCATCTGCTGGTACGGGCAGATGATGATGGTTTTGTGAATAATCCGAAGAAAATCATAAGGTGTATTGGTGCATCCCAGGAAGATTTCAATGTCCTTGTTGAAAAGCGTTTTATCTTGTGTTTTGAAAGCGGTGTGATAGTTATCAAACACTGGAGAATCCATAATTACATAAGGGGAGACAGGTATCATGAAACTCAATATATGGAGGAAAAAAGCAGGCTAAAAATAAAGGAAAATGGAGCATATACTTTAAATATAAAACCGAATAATAGTATTCAGAATAATGATGTCATACCAAATGACAACCAAGTGTCTACCAGTGGTATGACATGTGACATACCAAATGCCTACCAGATGGATACCGAGATTAGATTAGATCAGAATAGTATAAATAAGATAAGTATAAATACTATGTGCACAGCTGACGCCGATGCACTGTTTGAGCAACTATGGAAATCATATCCAGTAAAGAAAGGAAAAGGGCAGGTATCCGCTGCCAAGAAGAAAAAGTTACTTCAGATTGGCCGTGATGAAATGGAGAGAGCCATAAATCGGTATCTGGCAGACCTGGAAAAAGATTCCTGGAGAAAGCCCCAAAATGGCAGTACTTTTTTTAATTCTGGCTATGTAGATTATTTGGACTGTAATTATGGATGCCAGGAATCAAAAAAGGCGATAGTGGAAGAAGCGCTTCCGGATGAGGAACTGGTGGGTGATGACTGGTGAAAATGAAACATCCAATATATGGAGACTTTGAAATACCAGAAAATAAAGTAGAGATTGAGAACACGTTGCGTGTGACCAGGACCATTCTGGAGGAAGATTACTTTCCAGTTGTCCTGGCCTACCAGGATATGCTGGAAAGCAGCCTGGATATTTACCGGAGGGACGAAGATGGAGTATGAATTCAGGCAGGAAGATGCCTATGATTTTGCCAGATTTACGGGTATTGAGGCGAAACCCAAAGGGGACGAACTTTTTTTTAAGACATGCCCTTATTGCCGGCCATTACCAACAAAGGGGAATATCAAGAGCTTTTCGATTAATCTGAATTCCGGCCAGTTTAAGTGTTTCAGGGCAAGCTGCGGCGCCGAAGGAAATATGCTTACGCTGGCGAAAGACTTTGGATTCAGTTTGGGGAATGAGATTGACGAATACATAGCTCCAAAAAGGCAGTTTCGAAGGTTTAAGCCCAGGAAGGAACCTATAGTCCCGAAGGATAAGGCTGTTGAGTATCTGAAAGGCCGCGGTATCTCCGAACGGGTAGCGAGGGAGTATGAGATAACTGTGCAGAACGGCCACGAAAATATTCTGGTTTTCCCCTTCTTTGATGAAAAAGGCCTGCTGCAGTTCGTCAAGTACCGCAAGACGGATTATGACAGGGAAAGGGACAGCAATAAGGAATGGTGCGAAAGGGACTGTAAACCGGTTCTGTTTGGTATGAAGCAGTGCAGGGACTTTAAAAGGTTGATAATAACGGAGGGGCAAATCGACAGCCTTTCCGTGGCGGAGGCAGGATTCAGCAATGCGGTATCCGTTCCTACAGGGGCGAAAGGCTTCACATGGGTGCCGTATTGCTGGGACTGGGTAAATAAGTTTGAAGAGCTGGTGGTGTTTGGCGATTATGAAAAAGGCCGGGTAACACTTCTGGATGATATCAAACAGCGGTTCAAAAAGAAAATCAGTTATATCCCTCCGGAATATTACAAAGGATGCAAGGATGCCAACGAGATTTTACAGAAATACGGCGCGGAGGCCGTGGCGGAAGCCGTCAACCATGCGGAACAGGTTCCGGTAAACCGTGTCATGCGGCTGGCCGATGTGAAAAAAGTAAATATTTATGAGATTCCCAAGCTGGCAACAGGAATAAGGGCCCTAGACCGGTATTTGTGCGGCGGGCTGCCCTATGGTCAGGTGCATATCATAAGCGGAAAGCGCGGAGACGGGAAAAGTACGTTTGCAAGCCAGCTCCTGGTAAATGCGATAGAACAGAATCAGAGGGTATTGTCCTACAGCGGGGAACTTCCGAACTATCTGTTTAAAGTATGGATAGACCTGCAGATTGCCGGCGGTAAAAATGTGATGCAGAATGACAGCATCAGCGGGGCCCCCAGTTATTTCATAACAAATTCCACTTCGGAGAGGATTAATAACTGGTACCGGGACCGGGCATTTTTATATGACACGAGCATTATTGATTCTGAAAAAGGCGAAACGGCAGATCTGCTTGACATTATTGAGCAGAGCATCATGCAGTATGGAGTAAGGGTAATCCTGCTGGACAACCTTATGACGGCCATAGATTTAGATTCAGAGAGGTATTCCGATAAATATGACCAGCAGAGCAGGTTTGTGTACAAACTCACAAGAATAGCCCTGAAATTTGATGTGATGATTCTGCTGGTTGCCCATCGGAGGAAAAACGGCTATTCCTCTGACATGAACGATGAAGTAATGGGCTCCGGAGATATCACCAACTATGCCGGCGTCATCCTTGGGTACAATAGAGACGACAAACTGGAGAATAATCAGAGAAAGCTTATTTTAACCAAGAACCGACTGATAGGGAAACTGAATACAGAGGGCTTTATTCTGGATTATGATGAAAAATCAAAACGTATTTTTGGAATGGGCGATGATGTAAACCGGAAGTATGGCTGGGAAAGACCGGATAATTCAGATGATACCGGCGATTTTGAGCAGATAAGTTTGGGTGATGAATATGATATTCCTTTTGATTGAGAGGTGGAAACGTGGAAGAAGAAAAAGAAAAGAAATGCTGTTATAAAGCCCTCCTGCAGGCATGGGGGCTGATGAAGAATACCGGGTTCCATACACTGTCGGATTCAGAATGGGAAGCCCTTATAGGGAAGGCAGAAGAGATTTTGAAGTCAGATACTGAAATGGACGGGATGTTCTTCCGGGATATGTTCCTGGCAGTTACGAATTATTACAAGCGGCAGCAGGAAATAAATTAGTAAATGACATTAAATGTATATAAAGCAACAGAAAAAAACGATAGAAGGGAAAGTGTTTATGAGAAAAATTAAATTAATTGAAATAGTAGTGCCTGAATTGGTTGGTTACATAAAACACGGAACTGAGCATTTTGCTGATTTTCGCTGTAAATGTGATATGGGAGTGGAGCAGAGCTATAACTATTGTCCTTTTTGCGGAGCTCAATTGAACTGGAGGGGAATAAGAAAAATATCCGAAGAATTCTAAAAAGAAATATTATGAAACTATCAGGTAAATGAGGAGAAGTATAATGCATAGAACTGTGATGGGTGCAGGTGAAGGAATCCCAGAAATAATGGATGAAATCGGAAATAGTGATGGTGTGTTTCCTCAGAAAATTAATGGGATTTCACAAGAATACGGAATAAGCAGTACAGTGAAAATGAAATATGCAGAAGGCGGGAAATGCCCTTACTGCAGAGCTGACAGCGAAATAATCGAAACACGGTATTGGGAAAGCATGAAAAGTCCAGTTCGGCGCCGGCAGTGTAAGGCCTGCGGGCAGCGATGGGACACCGTCGGGATAAGGATTAAGGAGCGTAGGAATGATTATTAAGACGATTGCAATTATAGTCTGCTGCATTATCGCAGCGGGGTACATACTGGCCGTGGCCGCTTGCATCAGGATGCGGCACGAGGACGGTTTACTTGACTGATAGGGAGGTGATACCGATGAGCAATGAAATAAAAGATTTTACTGAAAATGACGAAAAAAAGTGGTATCTCAGGGGCTATGAGCGGGCTATCCGGGATATGAAGCGAAGCGAGGAACGGATCCGGGAAATGCGGATTAACCGGATATGCCCTTCTGTTATTGCTGACGGGATGCCACATGCTTCAGGCGGTTCTGATTTATCTGGTTATGCCGCGAGGCTGGATGAAGAAGAGCGAAAATACCAGAAGGCCAGATACCTAAGGATTAAAAGGTGCCAGGAAATATCTGATAAGATAGAGCGCCTTGTGGACGAAGATGAAAAGGATGTTCTTTTTTATCGATACATCAAACTGATGAAGTGGGAGGATATCTGTGTAGAGATGCACTATAGCTGGAAATGGATACATAAAATACATGCCAGGGCTTTAGAGCACTTCATTTTGTAAAAGTACATGGAAGTACACACTACACCTATGATATAGTGTAAGCAGGTTAAATGACAGACGCCATTGACCTCCCCATAACCCCAATACATTTTTTTAAAGAAGCATCCTGTGTAATGCAGGGTGTTTCTTTTTGTCGGAAAATGTTCAAGATTATAACAAAGATATTCAAAATAAAGTTGAACTATCAGAAATAAGGTGATATTATATGGCTATAAATGTAGGGGGATTATGCGATATGGAACAAAATACAATTGCTGTAATATGGGATTTTGATAAAACTTTAATACCAGGTTATATGCAGGAGCCAATATTTAGTAAATTTGGAATAGATGCCAATGATTTTTGGAATGAGGTAAATTCTTTACCTCAGAGATATGCTGAGTTAGGAATAAGGGTAAACAATGATACGATCTACCTAAATCATATGATTACTTGTGCTAATCAGGGTATATTTCCAGAACTAGATAATGAATTACTGAAAAAATTAGGAAAAGATATTGAGTTTTATGAAGGAGTTCCTGAAATTTTTCAGGCATTAAAAGATATTATAAGAAATGATGATAAATATACAAAATTTGGTATACATGTAGAACATTATATAGTTAGCACTGGCTTGACAGCTATGATTAAAGGGTCTAAAGTAAATAATTTTGTTGACGGTATTTGGGGATGTGAGTTCATCGAGACTCCGTTTAGATCTAATTTGGAGACTAGAGTCGATGAAGTGAGGAAAAAAGATGTTATTCATCAAACAGGGTATATCATAGATAATACTTCTAAAACAAGAGCAATATTTGAAATAAATAAGGGTGTAAATAAATTTGAATACATAGATGTTAATAGCCGTATGGACAAAGATGATAGAAGAGTACCTTTTGAAAATATGGTTTATATTGCTGATGGGCCTAGCGATGTTCCTGTTTTTTCATTATTACAACAGTATGGCGGAAAGACTTTTGCTGTTTATCCAAAAGGAAACATAGAAGCATTTAATCAAGTAGATGGGTTGAGGCGAGATGGGAGAATTGATATGTTCGCTGAAGCTGATTATTCAGAAGGAACAATGGCTTATATGTGGCTAACTCAAAGCGTGCTTGATATCGCGGATAGAATCTATAATAGTCACGACGAGCAACTTAAAAGTCGAGTAAAAACTCCACCTAGACATTTGATACCAAGATTAAAAGAGAGATGAAAAGAGAGGGCGATATTGCCTTCTTTTTTCTTTCCCAAAACAAACACGATTGAGAGGTGGTGGTGTGTGGCAAGGCCAAGAAGCCCGAACCGGGACAAAGCATTCCAGCTGTGGGAGAACAGCGGGAGAAAACGAAAGCTCAAAGATATTGCCGAAAAGCTGGGAGTATCAGAAGAGCAGGTTCGGAAATGGAAGAATCAAGATAAATGGGATAAAGTAACGTTACCAAAAACGAAAAGTAACGTTACTAATCATAAAGGCGGACAGCCTGGGAATCAGAATGCTCTGGGGAACAGAGGCGGAGCCGCTCCTCCCGGCAATAAGAACGCCGTAACACACGGAGCATATGAAACAATCTATTTAGAGGCCCTTCCGGAGGAGGAAAGGGCCATTTTTAATGCAATTCCCGATAGTGATGAACTGGACGGAGAAATCCGGCTGCTGCGCTTGAAACTTTCCCGGTTGATTGCCCGGAATGAAATTACTACTTTTGATATGTTTGGAGGGGCGCATACGCGGGAGCTGACGGAAGGAGAGAGGGAGAAGGGAATACTGGAAGTCACGGCGGAAATCAGAAAGCTGATAAAAACCAAAAAACAGATTCAGATTGCAGAGCTTAAGGCAAATCTGGATGGCAGCGGGGAAGAAGTCGCTGATGATGGATTCCTGGATGCCCTGAATGGTACGGCAGCGGAGGACTGGGCGGATGAAGAAGGTTAACCAGATATTTCATTTCAAGCCATTCTCTCAGAAGCAGCGGAAAGTTCTGAACTGGTGGTGCGATGCATCCCCCGTGAAGGACTATGACGGCATTATAGCCGATGGAGCAATCCGATCGGGCAAGACAATAAGTATGTCGCTGTCATATGTGTTGTGGGCTATGACGCGATTCAACGGCCAGAACTTTGGAATGTGTGGCAAGACCATTGGCAGCTTTCGCCGGAATGTATTGTTCTGGCTTAAGCTGATGCTGCGGAGCCGCGGCTATAAGGTGGCAGACCATCGGGCGGATAACCTGGTGATAGTCTCCAGGCATGGAGTTGAGAACTATTTTTATATCTTCGGGGGAAAAGATGAACGTTCGCAGGATCTCATCCAAGGTATCACTTTGGCAGGGGTCTTTTTTGATGAGGTTGCGCTGATGCCGGAATCCTTTGTCAACCAGGCAACAGGCCGCTGTTCCGTGGACGGAAGCAAGTACTGGTTCAATTGCAATCCGGATGGGCCGTATCACTGGTTCAAGGTTGATTGGATTGATAAAGCTATCGGATATATCGGTAAAGAGAAAGTCAGGAAACTTCAGGAGACAGCCGCAAGGGAAGGCAAGGAAGCCGGCCTGAAAAAGCTCCTATATGTCCATTTCACAATGGACGATAACCTGAGCCTGTCCGAAGAGATTAAAGCCAGATACCGGAGCAATTACAGCGGCGTATTCTTCAAACGCTACATACTTGGCTTATGGGCTATGGCCGAAGGCATTATCTATGACATGTTTTCTGAAGAGAGGCATGTTAAGAAGATAACTGAATTTTTCCAGCTGCTTACAGATGGTAGCAGGTACGTATCTATTGATTATGGTACGCAAAATGCTACAGTTTTTCTCTTGTGGAATAAGGGCTGTGATAAGAAATGGTACTGCATTCGTGAGTACTATTATTCCGGCCGCGATAAAGGCAGCCAAAAAACAGACAGCGAATATGCAGATGACTTGAAGAAATGGCTGGAGGGGACCCCAATAAGGGCCGTGATTGTGGATCCGGCGGCAGCTTCCTTTATTGCGGAGCTGCGGAAGAGAGGGTATACCGTCATAAAAGGTAAAAATGATGTGCTGGACGGTATCAGGCTGGTGGCCTCCCTACTCCAGAATGGGCAGCTTGTGTTTGCAGATAACTGCCAGGGGACGATAAAAGAATTCGGAAGCTATATCTGGGATGAGAAGGCGGCCGAACGTGGGGAAGATAAACCAGTGAAGCAGCATGACCACGGAATGGATGCCGTCAGATATTTTGTATTTACAATACTTGGCACGAACAGAGCCAGGATTAAAAATAAACAGAAGTTGGGGCTGCATTGAAAGAAGGTGATAAATTGAGACAATTCACAATACCTGCAGAGACATATGATGAACGCAATCTGAATAAACGTGATATCCTGCATCTGATACAGAAGCATAGGGCCTGCATACCGCGCCTTGAAACGCTTGAGAAATACTATGGCGGGCAGCATAAGATACTGTCAGAGAACAGGGCAAACAAACTTGTGTGCAACCATGCGAAGGATATTTCTGATACCGCAAGTTCCTATTTCATCGGGAACCCGGTGGCATATAAAAGTGATCAGGATATTACGCCGCTAACGGATGAACTGGAAAGCGCTGGTGCTGATGAGGCAGATGGAGACCTTGGCCTCGACCTTTCTGTGTATGGTAGAGCCTATGAGTATATCTATGCAGCGCGGGAGGCCGCTGAACTTAGAATTAAGAATCTTCCTCCCCAGAACACTTTTATTGTGTGTGATGATACCATAGAGAAAAATGAGTTATTCGGCGTATACTATTATCCAAAAATAGATGATACCGATAAAACCAATATCCGGTATGCTGCTACGGTGGTGACGCAGAATTATAAGTACGTTCTGAACATTCAGGACACGGAGGAGATACAACCGCTTGTCGAAACTCCGGAGCCCCATTTCATGGGAGAGGTTCCTATTATTGAATATCAGAATAACAAGCTGGAGATTGGGGACTATGAGCTACAGATACCTTTGATTGATGCGTACAACGCCCTGATGAGCGACCGTATTACGGACAAGGAGCAATTCATAGATGCCATTCTTGCAATCTATGGTACACTGCTGGCAGATGAAGATGAAACCACGGTACAAGAGGGAGAGGAAACAAATTCCCAGGCGGCAATGAAGCGGATAAAAAAAGAAAAGCTTCTGGAGCTACCGGATGGCTCAAAAGCTGAATACCTTACCCGCACCTTTGATGAATCTGGCGTTGAGATTTTGAAAAAGGCTATCGAACAGGATATCCATAAGTTTTCGCACATTCCATGTATGACGGATGAAGCTTTTGGCGGGAATGTCAGCGGCGTGGCTATGGAATTTAAATTGCTCGGGATGGAAAACATAACAAAGATAAAGACCAGGTATTATAAAAAGGGGCTGCGCAGGCGGCTCCGTATTTTTTCCAATTACCTTAATAAGCGCAGCGGAGTGAACATTGATATCAAGGCGATAAAGCCGACATTTACTCGGGCATTGCCAAAAAACCTGCTGGAAATCAGCCAGATAACAGTTAATCTATGGGGGAAGGTAAGCCGCAAGACATTACTGTCACAGATTCCCTTCGTAGAAGATCCGGAAGAGGAGCTGAAAGCAGTAGAGAAGGAAGAGACGGAGGCATTCGAGAAGCAGAAGGAGGCCTTCGGGCTTGGCAGCAACACTCCTCCGGATGAAAAACAGGAGGATGAACCGCCTGAAAAGAAGAAGCGCGGTGATGTAGATGAGTGATTACTGGGCCCGCCGGCAGGCCCAGCGCATGTTTGAGTACATGGCTGAGGCAGAAGAGGTTGCCGATGAGATTTCAAAACTCTATCTGAAATCATCCAGATATCTAAGCTATGAATTGGATAAGATATTCAGCAGGTTTCGCCGCAAACACCATCTGTCAGAAGCGGAAGCGCGCCGGTTGCTGAATAAGATGCAGAACAAGGCGTCTCTGGATGAACTGAAGCGTGTCCTAAGCGAAGAGAAGGACGATGCAGTAAAGGCGGAATTGCTGGCAGAACTGGAAGCTCCTGCGTATCAAGCGCGTTTGGAGCACCTGCAGCAGAAGCAGAACCAGATTGATATGGTGATGCGGGAGGTATACGGGCAGGAAAAGGCGCGTAACACCAGTTTTTACGTGGATTTGGCAAATGAAAGCTTTTACAAGTCAATGTTTGATATCCAACAGCGTGTAGGGTATGGCTTTTCCTTCTCCACAGTAACTGCTGAAAAGATTGATAGGGTACTGAACAGCAGATGGTCAGGGATGAACTATTCCGATCGCATCTGGAGGAACACCACGGGCCTGGCACAGACGTTGAAGGAAGAACTGCTGTTAAGTCTGGTGACCGGAAGGACAGACCGTGAAACCGCTGAGATAATCCAAAACAAGTTTGCGATCGGTGCAAGCATTGCCCGCCGCTTGGTTAGGACGGAAGCATCCTTCCTCGCGAATGAGATGGAGGCGGAAAGCTACAAGGAATGCGGAATAGAACGCTACATTTACGTGGCAACGTTAGATGTAAGAACCTGTAAAGAAGATTGTGCGCCGCTGGATGGAAAGGACTTTCCGGTTGCGGAGAGAAAAGTCTCAGTCAATTACCCGCCAATGCATCCTTGGTGCAGATGCACCACGATAGCCTTCATCAAAGCGGAGGATTTAGCCCGGATGAAACGATGGGCCAGGGACCCCGTGACGGGCAAGACGATGTATGTCCCGGCAGATATGTCATACGAAAAGTGGCATAAGAAGTACGTGGAAGGGAACCCGGAGGCGGAACTGCAGGAGCGGATGGCAAAGAACCGTTCCAAGGACAGGACTCTGCACAAATCCTATGTGCGGTTACTTGGGAAGGATGCACAGGAAAGACTGGACGATTTCCAGCGGATAAAGTATACTGATGCTGAGAAGTGGAAGTATATGAAGCTGGATTACCGGCGCCGGAATGAGCTGGTTAAGCATTCGGAGAAAAAGCTGCCGGGTGTTGATAAGGCCGCGTTACCGGATAGAAAGTTCACGCACTATTTGTTCGGTGGAAGCCACCCGGGAGGGCTGGCAAAAGGTGCAGCGATTACAAGCAGGCTGGGATACGATGCGGAGAATTGGAAAGAGTTTCAGGCAGAAATCAAATCCAGAGCCGGAGAGTATGCTGCAGTTCCCAAGATGATAGACCAGTATGGCACGCGGTATGAACAGAAGATGATTTTATACGGCAAACTTGGGAAGCCGGCCAATGTGATTATCGGATGGAATGTCAACCACGAGGGTGCTGCAAGCATGGCAAGCGCGTATATAAAAGAGGTGAAGTGGGATGAGGAAGATTAAAGAGTTTGACCGCGTGCTGCTGAAAGATGGCAGAGAAGGTGATGTGATGGAAGTGTTCCCTGACGGTTCGCTTATTATTGATGTAGGCAGTTCAGCGGATGACTGGGAAACACTGTATGATAAAACCATTGAGGATGTAGAATCAATAATTGATGAATGAGCCACCGGATAATACCGGTGGTTTTCTTATGCTCTGAAGGAGGTGAGTTACATGCGGGTAAAAGTAATCAAACGATATAGTGATGTGATGCTTGGTGTTATCAAAGAGGCAGGAGATATCCTTGAGGTATCGGAACAGAAGGCACAGCATCTGGTGAACGAAGGTGTTGCTGTCGTCATAAAAGAAAAACAGACAAAGGAACCGGCAAAGTAGGAAGGCGGTGATCCAATATCTCGGAGCTGTCCGTTAAACAGTGCGACAGGCGCGCGAGAAACCGGGCGTTATTTTTGTGCCTGGAGGTGACGAAGTGAAAGAATTTGAAAGCGAAACTGTCAGGCCTATTAAGAACACCTGCCAGCCATATTTCCGGAAACATTACAGACCTGAGTATAGCTGTCAGTGTGGCAGGAAACTTGAAAAACTATGGTTATATTGTCCGTATTGTGGAAAGGCAATTTCCTGGGATGATTAACATACAAGGCAATGGCCCGGGCGCTGAACGGGCTGGGGCGGAAAGGAAGAATCATGAAATATAAGACAATAAGGTATTTGGGAAGATGCAGAGTCCCGATGAACATTCAGTTTTTTGCAGAAGGAGACGGAGACGGTGCCGGGGCCGGAGGAGAAAGCAGCAATGGTGGCGGAACCGGAGACGGAAATACAGGGGAAGGAAATGGAGGTAACCAGCCAAAATCATTTGACGATTGGCTGGCAGCGAATAAAGAGTATCAGGCGGAGTTTGACCGGCGTACACAGAAGGCTCTCAACACGCAGAAAGACAAACTGGAAGTACTCTACAGTGAGAAAACCACAGAGGCTGAAAAACTGGCTATGATGACAAAGGAAGAGAAAGCCCAGTACCTTGCCCAGAAGCATGAAAAGGAGCTGGCTGAACGGGAAGCAGGCATTACCCGCCGTGAGCTGATGGCAGAAGCCAAAAATACACTGGCGGAAAAAAAGCTGCCTGTAGGGCTTGCAGAAGTGCTTAATTACACTGATGCAGATTCCTGTAATAAATCCATTACGGCTGTGGAAAAAGCCTTTCAGGAGGCAGTACAGGCAGCCGTGGAAGAGAAACTAAAAGGTGGAAAACCTCCGAAGGCTGCGCCTGGTAGCAATGAAACAGACCTGGCAAAGCAGGTGGAAAAATTAATGAGAGGGGAAGTATAATCCCCGGAAAGGAAGGTATATAAATGCCTATTAATACTTTAGCAACAGCAACACTTTTCAGGGATACCCTTGATAAGGTGGCTATGCAGGATGCCGTAACCGGATGGATGGACGCAAACGCCGGACGGGTAATTTATAACGGCGGGGCAGAGGTAAAAATACCGAAGCTATCCGTCCAGGGTCTGGGAGACTATGACCGTGATAACGGATACCAGCAGGGCGGCGTAACCCTGGAGTATGAGACCCGCAAAATGACACAGGACAGAGGGCGTAAATTCCAGCTGGATCCTATGGATATCAATGAAAACAACTTTGTAACTACGGCAGCAGCTGTAATGGGAGAGTTCCAGCGCATGTATGTGATACCGGAAATTGACGCATACCGTATTTCCAAGATTGCTACGGAGGTAATCGCTGCCAAGAAGGCAGGAATGGTATCTTATGGATACACTCCTGGAGCAACAGGAACATCCGCCTTACGTAAAGTAAAAGAGGGGATTAAGGCGGTAAGAGAATCCGGATACAATGGTTCCCTTGTTATACATGCAACTCCGGATTTTATCATGGAATTGGAGTTAGAGCTGGCTGGAAAAATTTCCGCTGTGACCTTTTCTAAGGGAGGCATTGACACGCAAGTTCCTGCCATTGACGGTGTCCCTGTTGTATCTACACCCGCAAACCGCATGTATACAGCGATTACTATCTATGACGGAAAAACAGAAGGGCAGGAGAAGGGCGGCTATGTGAAGGGTACTTCTGCACTCAACATTAACTTCCTGATTACTCCCAGGACGACTCCTATCTCCATTACCAAACAGGATATTATGCGTATTTTCGATCCGAGTATCAACCAGAAATTGAACGCATGGCAGATGGATTACCGGCGCTTCCACGATATCTGGGTACTGGACAATAAAGTGGATGGCATATATCTGAATATCAAAGATGCGGATCCTTCTGCGGGCTGATGGAGGTAGATTATGATACTGAAAAAGGATAATGTAGAACGGATAGCAGAAACAGAAACTGCCATCCGGAAACTCATGAGGCAGGGATTTGAACCGATTGGGGAGGATGCATTTAATAAGGATAACAAGGAGAATCCTGATAAAGCGGATAAACCCCTGGAAGGTATGACTGTCGCAGAATTAAAGGCCCTGGCAAAAGAGAAGGGATTGGAAGGGGTATCCGCCTTGAATAAAGAGGATCTGCTGGCTGTCTTAAAGGATGTGGTCTGATGGCTGACAATCTGGGAAAATTAAAGATACTGACCGGGGAGAATGATGATGCATTGCTCTCCCTTTTGCTGTCAGATGCCGAAGAACATGTACTGGCTTATACAAACCGGACTCATATCATTCCGCAACTGGAAAAGCCTGTCCGGGACCTGGCTCTGATTGCCTATAACCGTAGGGGAACCGAAGGAGAGACTGGTCGGAATGAGGGCGGCGGCAGCTACAGCTTTGAGTCTGCCCCTAAACAAATATATGATGTGCTGAACCGGTTCCGGCTGGTACGGGTTGGAGGTAGAACCTATGAGAATGAAGCAAAGCACGCTGAAACAGTACCACCTGCGGAACCGTAAAGTAGAGAGGGATCGGGAAGGGGTGCCAATTGAAAGCTTTGGGGAAGCCGATCCGTTAATGATGCAGGTCTGGCCCGCGGGCGGGAAAGTGCAGACGGAGCAGTATGGGGACCGGGTTAGTTATATTTTAAACTGTCGGGTAGAGGGCAAATATAGTCCTGTGGTGGACAAAGACGGACTGGTGTACCAGTTTGAGGGCTTCTACCTGCGGGAAAAGGACGGGATATGCCTCTATGCATCCCCGGACAGCCCGCCGGATTATCGTATCATTGCGGTTAAGCCATACCAACCGCTGTATATGGAGGTGGAGAGGATTGTCCATTAATAGACTTGATTCCCTTATAAAAAAGATAGACAGACTTGAAGATATCCCTGGCGGGGCACTGCGGGTAAGTGTAGCAAGGCAGACGCATATGGTTTCAGACGAAGCGAAAATTCTATGCCAAGAAAATAGCGGAGAATTACGACAAAGTATACATTCCTATTCAGAAGTCATAGAAGGCGGTGTAAGGGGTATCTGTTATACCGCGAAGAACTATGCTCCATATGTGGAATTTGGAACGGGGCCAGTGGGGGACGCAAATCATCAAGGGATATCTCCGGCAATAAAACCTTCTTATGTTCAGCATGGGTGGGGAATACCGGCATATGCTATTGACCGCAATGATGCAGTTGAAAAGTATCATTTTAAGGAAGGGGTATATGAGGACAGTAATGGTTTCAAATACTTGTACTACTATACTAATGGGCAACCAGCACACCCGTTCATGTACCCGGCTTTGAAAAATAATGAGGATAAAATCATAAAGAATCTGTCAGCCGACCTACAGAAGGAGTTTAAGAAGATATGAAAAATGTAAAAGACCAGGTGTACGAAGCCCTGAAAACGGTGCTTGAGAATGTATCGGACATCTATCCCAGCGACTGGGCACACCTGCCCACAATCCAGTATGCGGAGGAGGATAACAGCGTATACGAACGGACGAAGCAGGGAGAGCAGAAATCCCGTGTCAGATACCGCATTGATATCTGGAACGGCGGGAGTACTTCGGAAGCTGCCCTGAAGGTGGATGAGGCTGTGGCCGCGCTGGGGCTTGTCAGGACAGGCTGCCAGGATGTTCCGGATCCTTCCGGGCTACGACATAAAAAGATGAGGTACGAGGGCATTATTGATATGAACTCAGAGCTTGTATATTGGAACAATTAAGAAGAAAGTGAGGAATAAAGCATGTTAGCGAATGGAGCAGAACTTGGTGTGAAAAAAGGTGAATCTGCGGAATATACGGATCTGCCTGGGCTGCAGGAAATCCCGGAGGTGGGCAATACCCCGGAGAAGGTGGCTATCACCGTACTGAAGGATAAGGTGAAAAAGTACGATGTAGGAATTGGGGATGCCGGGGAACTGGTATACAAGTTCCTGTATGATAACTCAAAGGCAGATTGTCCTTACCGTACACTGCGTGCAATGGAAGCCGCCGGCAAAGTCGGATCCTTTTGCGAAACGGACGCTGACGGTACGAAAATACAGTTTGACGCAAAAGTATCCGTGAAGCGTACCGGTGGCGGTGTCAATGGTGTAATCCAGTTTGATGTGACGATGGCTTTGCAGAGTGAGATTACCATTGTGGACCCGGCTTAAGATGGAGGTTATGAAAGATGAATTATTTCCCGGAAGAAAAAGTGGTATCAATCGAGGAAGCTGCAGAGAAAAAAGAGGAAGCAGCTGCTGAGAAGAAAAAAAGTATAGGTTTTGCTGTATGGAATGTAGGAGACACCGGATACCAGCTGAAACTCAGTACTGCGGGTATCAAAGAGCTGGAAAGCCGGTACAAGACCAATGTTATCAACCTGATGCAGCCGCATGACGGTGAATCAATGCCGCCGTTGACCGTAATGTTGGATGTCGCACACGTTGCCATGAAGCCCTGGCACCACAGTGTCAAGATGAAAGATGTGGAAGCATTATTTGACCGTTACATGGAGAACGGTGGATCCCAGTTGGAGTTCTATGCTGGCGTGTATATGGAAATCTTTATGGTAAGCGGTTTTTTCTCCAAGAGTCTGGCGGAGGACCTGTCGGAAACGATGGGGAAGGCCAGGGAAGAGATGTAACACCTGATGATAGAGTTACGGACGTCATAGAGGGGCTGTATCCTGGATTTCTTGAGCTGGGATATAGCCCTGAAGCTTTCTGGGGTTACAGCATTGCTGAGATTATGGATGTAATGACTGCCCATCGGAAGCGGGAAGAACGCCGGCAGAAGGAAAAACTGGAAGAGTTTAAGAACCTGGCGGTTGCTCTGCAGATTCAGGCGCTACAGATAGGGCAGGCATTTGGCGGTATCGATGAAGCGCATCCGCTTAGAACGGTTGAGGTTTATTATCCTTCCTTATTCCCTAAAAATGAAGAATCTGAAAAGAAGAAATATCAGAAGCAGCTTGAGGAACGGAATGCCCGCTTAAGGGCAGCGGCGGCGGAACATAACGCCCGGATCCGGGAAGCCAAAGGAGGTGAACCATAATGGCAGAAGGTACAACGCTGGAAAGGCTGCAAGTAGTTATCGAAGCCAAGGCAGAAGCCTATAAGAAAGAAATCGATGCGGTAAAAGCCAAAACTGAGAAAGTTACTGCGGCAGTTAATAAGTGTACGGAACGTATCCATGATGCCGTTAATAAGGTGACCACCGGTTCCGCGGGGAAGGAAGTTGACGCTCTTACAAATAAACTGAATAAGCAGACAGAGGCAATCAATGCACAGGCCGCAAAGGTGGAAAATCTGAGGAATAAGTTGGATGCCATGAACAGCGGCGGGGCAAGGAATAGTTCCGTTTCCTTCCTTGAAACGGAGCTGAAAAAGGCAGAGAGAGCGCTGGGCGCTGTTGACAAGGAAATGCAGCCGCTGCTGTCTAAGTTGTCTGAAATGCGCTCCTGGGAAGCGCAGGGGCTAAAGCCTCATGGCCTTGATGAAGTTATACGGAAGATTGATGAGCTGAATCCGAAGTATGATGAACTTGAAAATAAGGTAATTGACCTGAACCGGAAACTGGAAGAGGCACGGATGAACCCGGAGAGCACAGCGGAAGTGAAGAAGCTTGCCGCGGAACTGGAACTTGCCACGCAGAAACTTGACCGTCTCCGCGGGGAAGCCGCCCAGACGCAGGAACGGCTTGAAAAAGCCGGCAGCGGCGGAGCGTCCGGTATGGAACGCTTCCGGAAGGCCATGAGCGGCACTGCAGCTGTGATGGATAAGGTGAAGGGGAAAATTGCAGGAGTTACGGCTGGCCTGCATAAGCATAAGAGCGCCGCGGATGGCTGCCGATTCAGCGCCGACAAGTTGTCAAAGAGCATCTTCCGTCTGGGGAATATGTTTAAGCTGATGCTGATAAGGCAAATCATGCGCAGCACAATAGAAGGGGCAAAGAAAGGTTTTGAGAATCTGGCACAGTACAGTGATTCGACAAACCAGTCTTTGTCCCTTTTGCATTCCAGTTTAATTCAGCTTCAGAACGCATTTGCAGTCGCGGCCGCACCGGTGTTAAACATATTTGCTCCGGCGCTGAATCAGATAATCCAGCTTGCCATTACGGCAGCCAATGCGATAGGACAATTGTTTGCAGCCTTAACTGGAAAAGGAACTGTAATACAGGCAGTAGGCATCAATGAGGATTATGCGGCCAGCCTGGACAAGACCGGGAGCGCGGCCAAAAAGGCGGCAAAGGATATCAAAAATGCAACGCTGGGCATTGATGAGCTGAATTTTATTCAGCAGCAGCAGGACTCTGGCGGCGGAGCGGGAGGCGTATCCCCTTCCGACATGTTTGAAACCGTGGAGGTGGAAGGCAAGTACAAAGACCTGGCGAAGAAGATTAAGGACATCACTGGAAAGTTGTTTGCACCATTGAGGGAAGCCTGGGATCGGGAAGTCCAGTATGTGATGGATTCCTGGAAATACGCTCTTGGAGAAATAAAAAAACTGGCAAAGGATATCGGAAGGGATTTCTTGACAGTTTGGAACCAGGAAGAAACCATTCAGATATTTTCTGATGTGCTTCATATCATTGGCGATATAGGACAGATAGCAGGAAATTTGGCAAAAAACTTTCGGATGGCATGGAATGAAAACGAAACAGGCTTAAAAATTCTTGAGAATATCAGGGATATTTTTGCAATTGTAATCAGGCATATCCGAAACGCTGCAGATGCCACTGTAGAATGGACGAAGACATTAGATTTTAAGCCGTTTATGAAATCATTCGAAAAATTTACTGCGTCTATAAAACCTGCTATTGACGCTATAAGTGGGACGCTGGAAGACTTCTATATCTATGTATTATTACCTTTAGGAAAATGGACATTGGAAAATGGGCTTCCTGATTTACTTGATATCACTTCAGATTTGGCAAATAGTATCAATTGGCTTCGGTTACGTAACCTGATGAAACAGTTTTATGATGTATTATTGGATATATCAAAACTCGTATTCAAAGGAATGCTAAGCTTTTATCGTGATTTACTTGTACCTATTGGAAGGTGGGTGATGAACAAAGGCCTGCCTTCCTTACTGGAGGTACTGATTGACTTTGGGAAAAAAATAGACTGGAACGGGATAAACGTTGCGCTTGAATCATTTTTTGAGGCCATATCAAAATTTGTAGTTGGCATAGGTGGAGGGCTTATTGAGCTTTCTCTTGGACTTGTAGATGTATTAAGCCCGGTTTTAGCTGATATTATCAATGGCGTTGCCAAAGCGCTTGACGGATTATTCAGTGCCTTAAATAAAATACCTGATACCGTCCTGGCTGGTATAGCCGGGGCAATAGAGGGAGTATTAGTTACTTTCATTACGTATAAGACCGTGACAACAGTTATTGATGCAGTTAGCTTAGGAATTACAGGCCTATATGTAGCGTTAGACGATTTTTTTAAAGCAGCGGCAACATGGATGGCTACTAATCCGATACTTGCAATGGCAGGAAGCTTAGCGATTATAACAGGTGCGCTAATAGCGGTATCAAACGCAGCACAAAATAACACACCGATAGGACAGTATGCAGATAAGGTGCATGAGCTTTCTGAAAAAATAAACGCCAATTCTCAAAGGATCAGCGAAAATGCACAAATCGCAAAAGACTATGTGGACAATGCCGGTTTTGCAGAAATAGAAATGGCCCGCAACCTTGCGGATCGTTATGTGGATCTTGCGAATAAAACAAATAAAACAGCAGCAGAAAAGCAATTATTGAAGCAGTATTCTGAGGATCTGGTGGAATTAATACCGGAACTGAAAAATTATATCGATGATGAAACCGGGGTCTTAAATATACAAAAGGACACACTCCAAGGGCTAATTAATAAAACAGAAGAATACTATCGGCTGCAGGCGGCAAAGGATAAACTTCTTGACCTTTACAAAGATGAACTGGATGCAAAATTGAATCTTAAGGACAGCACAGACCAGCTTTCAGAAGCACAGGCAAAGTATAATGACATGCTTAACAATTATAATGGCCGTAGCGCGGATTTATATGAAGCTAAAAATGCTTTCGATGAAGCTAAACTTGCGGTGGAAAACGCGAAAAAGGCTTATGATGATATAGAAGATTCAATTTTATATGTCAGTGAAGCTTATACAGGAATGCAGACAGCCATGAGCAGCATTGATTATGCTTCATCAGTCTTGGATGCATCGAATGCTATCAATGAATTGCATGGTATTTGGGGGGATGATGGCAAACAAATACTTGGACAGGATGCGTTAGATATCTATAACGAAATTCAGAACGGCCTAAATCCGGATGATGATGGCTTTTATGAGCTTGGAAGCGGTATTATGGTTCGGTACGGTACGGGAATGAAGGACGGGGCCAAAGAATTCCAGGCAACCTTATCGGATAAAGATTTAATTGATTTGGAAGCTATATTGCCTGATGGATATCAGGTTGGCAATGACAATGGCCGTTTTGTAGTGGAAGGGTTCGATAAGGGAATACGAGACGCGGCAAAAGACAGTACGGCCATAAACGATTGGACGAGTGAAGGGAAAGCAGGCTTAGAAGCGGCATGGGATATTAATTCCCCTTCGCAGGTTTCCTGGCAGGAGGGTGCCTATGTGGTAGAAGGCTTCAACAATGGGATTCTGGATAATATGGAATCCACCAATGAGGCCATAACTACATGGTTTGAAAGTGTATTTGAACTATTCGGACAGGATAAGTGGGGCGAAGTCTTTATCCCTATGACAGAGGCTATTCAGAACCAGTGGAACATAACATCTGCATGGTGGAGCGAAGAAGCACTGCCTGTGTGGTGGGAGGAAGGCGTTACGCCGTGGTTCACTCAGGAAAAGTGGTTTACAATATCTCAGGGAATGAGTGATGGTATAATGAAACGCTGGAATGATTTCTCCGTCCTGTGGAAAACAGGTTTTACTAAGTGGTGGAATGAGAGTATCATACCGTTTTTCACTGTTGAAAAGTGGCAGGGATTTGGAAACAATATGAAAGATGGCATGTATACTGGTTTCAAAGGGATATCGGAAAAAATCAATGATACTTTGAATGGCATTTTATCGGCATTTGAAAGTGGATTGAATAAAGTTATATCTGCCGCGAATACCTTTATCAGCGGGTATAACACTATGGCTCAGACTGCTGGTGTCAGCAAAATGGCAAATCTGAATACTGTAAGCATAGGGAGTGTATCAGCTTATGCAAACGGCGGATTCCCATCGGAAGGCAGTTTGTTTATTGCAAACGAGGCAGGGCCTGAACTTGTAGGCACGATGGGAAGGCGAACAGCAGTAGCCAATAATGACCAGATTATACAGGGTATAGCATCAGGTGTATCGGTAGCAAACCAGGATGTGATTTCTATGCTTACCCAGATGATGAAAATACTGCAGGCGATCCTTGAAAAAGAAGGTATCGTCGTATTTGATACCAGAGAAGGCCTTGAAGCTTTGAGTGAACGAAACAAAAGAAATGGAATAGTTTTTACGTAATGATGGGGCACCTTCGGGTGTCCCCTATTTATTGGAAGGAAGTGAGAAAATGGCGTATATCTACGTGAATGGAGTAGAGTTCCCGTATCCGGCCCGTGGATGCAATATAATCGTTACCACACCGGTTGACAGCACAAGGAACGCAAAGGCCGAGGTGGTTGCGCAGCGGATCGGCCGTGACCAGTATAAAATTAACGCGCTTGTCTGGCCGATGCTGACTGCCAAGCAGTGGAAATTCATATTGCAGGCATTTTCTAATTTTTTCGCAACGGTGACATTTCCTGACCCGGTGACAGATGAGTATATATCTCTCAAAATGTATCCAGGGGACCGGTCAGCAGAGCCTTACTGGGTGGATAAGGATGGGAAGCCTACCACTTATGTGAATTGTAAAGTAAACATTATAGATTGCGGGGTATAGGGATGCAAAATGTAAGTAAGCAGTATAAGCAGTCCATGAACAGCATCCTCCGTAATCCCGGGCATATCAATGTGTATATTGGAGTAATCAATTCCGAAGCGCAGAAGCATGTTGGCGCTGCCGATAGCCGAAACCGGTTCACATACTTTTCAGATGCGGATGCCCCATTTACAGGAACGGCTATAGACCATATTTACGCAACGGCTGAACAGGACTTTACACTGGCTGACGGCAAGAAATATTTCCTTCCCCGTGACCCGGCAAAAGTGATTTTTTCGCAGGGAATTGTAACGGAGGATTTACTGGGGACGGTGTATATCAGCTTCGGCGGCGTGACGGGGCTGGATATCAAGGGGCTGACAATAGATTTCGGTGAGTGTTATCCCACAGATTTTGTGATTGAGAACGACCAGGGCGCGCATTCCTACAATGAGAATACAAAATCATGTTGGTCAACACAGGATGTGTTCCGTGGGACGTCTTATTTCCGCATCACGCCTTCAAAAATGGTGAATGGGCAGGGAAGGCTGCGGATATACCAGTTTGTGTGTGGCATAGCCAATGCCTTTACTGACTCTCAGGTGATATCCTACAGCATGAAAGAGCATGTATCCCCAATCACTGACAGCCTGCCAAGCTGGGACGTATCCCTGACGGTTAATAATTACGATGGATATTACAATCCGGATAACCCGGACAGCGCCCTGGCTTTTATGGAGATAGGCCAGGCTGTGAATGTCAAGTTTGGTTATGAGTTGGATGACGGAAGCATAGAGTGGCTGCCGCCGCAGAACAGTTACTTGAAATCATGGTCTGCGGATGAGCAGAAAGCCAAGTTCACGGCGACGGATGTGTTTGACTACCTGGATGGGACATACCGGCGAGGAAGGTACATGCCGCAGGGTATCAGCCTATATGACCTGGCGGAGGATGTATTCCGGGATGCCGGTGTGGAAGAGTATTACCTGGATCCATATCTGAAAAGGGTTATGGCATACAATCCCATACCTGTGGTTAAGCACACGGAAGCGCTACAAATGGTTGCCAATGCCGGCCGCTGTTCCCTTATGCAGAGCCGGAACGGGACTATCCAGATTCGTAGCTCCTTCATACCAGATATGACATCATCCAGTAATGGGGAAACAGAATACAGTCACGTAAGCAAAATATTAAAAGATGAAAAGAAGGATGCCTATGCACTGCAGAGTAATGATTTCTCGGTGGCCGACGGCAGCCTTTATTTTATGCCGCGGGACGGAAATTACCTAAACACAGGATTTATCAGTAGCGGAATAGCAGATGAAAACGGCATGTTTCAGGAACCGCCAGAGATTACGATAGATTTGGAGGCGGCATTTGTTGCTTACGGCCTTTTAATCCGATTCCGCAATGTAGCTCCGGAAGAATTCCAGATACGGACATATAATGCTGGTGTGAAAGTGGCCGAATGGACGGTATCGGACACGGAACTGGTATATGAAACGCAGGAACAGATGCAACTTTTTGACCGGATGGAGATTGTGTTTACCCGCGGACATCCCAACAGCCGGATAACGGTGGACAATATCTTGATTGGCGACATTACGGACTATACGCTGACCTATGGCGGCGGAATGCTGTTATCAGTAACCGGGAAAAGAGCAGATAAGATTCAGAAAATTTCTGTGAAACGGACTGTATACCGGGAAAATGAGGAAAACAAAGAACTAAAGTCAGAAGAAATAAGTATATCACCGGAGAATCCAGAATATACAGTCTATTTTACGGCGGCCAGTTATGACTTGGCGGCGACCGTGGTGGATAATGAAAACGTAAACTGTCAGATTGTGGACAGCAGTAATTATTATGCTGTTCTGCGCTTCAGCGGATTATCTGCCGAGACCGTTGTGAAGTACAGCCTTACCGGCCGTGAATACCTGACGGATGAGAATTATTATACTGTTCAGCATAACCAATCAGGGAAGGTGGTTGAGTGGAAGAATCCGCTGATAAGCACCGTGGAGCAGGCCAGTGACCTGCAGGTATGGCTCACGGAGTATTACCTGGGGGATGTGGAGTATGTGCTGAAAACCCGCGGCGATCCCCGAATTGATGCTCATGACTTATTTTACCTTAAACAGGATGAGGAGAGGGATGCGCCCATGATTCGCGGTTATGAAAATACGCTGAAGTATTCCGGCGGATGGAACGGGCAGATGAAGGCGAGAAAGGTGGTGCTGCACAATGGAAATAGAACGGGTTGAATCGGCGTTTAACGGTGTAAGGAAAGGCCTGGAGCGGATCGGCGCTGAAATGTATACCGGAAGCCATGAAGCGCCTGAAAAAGCCGGAGAATACAACCTGCGGGTATCTGCTTATGATGATGGCGGGAATGTTGCTATTGCAGATAAAACGGTGGGTGTGACAAAATGGCATGCGCCAAAGACCAATTGGCAGCCGACCGATCCGGTGAATATTGAGGATTACAATCGGATAAAAAATAATCTGGAATTCCTAAACGAACGTGCTTCAGAGCTATATGCCGCCTTCCTGGTGCAGGACATGGGAGCTGATAAAATAGGCTATCGAACGGATTACCATGCTGATGAATGGAACCTGTTTGAGCAGAACCTGGATACTATAAACAAACATATATTTACGCAGGATTATGGGCCGACAGTCAGATTTTTTGACAACGGCCCATTTATTGACTGGGAAGAATTGAATAGGCTTGAAGGGGCAATCCTGCAGATGAACATATTATTAGATAACCTGGAGGCCGGTCTGGCACGGTTGAGTTTCCGCTTAGGGGACTGGAAAGGAGTAAAAGTATAGCATGGCAGTTAAAAGAGTCGTTGTAATAGTTAATGGAGTGGAATCGGAACTTTCTTATGATTCAGCATCCGGGAAATATTTTAAGGAGTTAACGGCGCCTTCAAAATCTTCCTGGAATAATAACAGCGGACATTATTATCCAGTTACTGCGAAAGCAGAGGATACAGCCGGAAATATGGCTACTGCAAATGATACACATGCAACCTTAGGGAATTCATTGAAACTGGATGTTGATGAAAAAACATCACCGGTATCCACAATTACTTCCCCCACGGCAGGGCAGAAATTAATCAATGCGAAACCTACAGTCTCATGGAAAGTAACGGATAATGATTCCGGAGTAAATCCTGATACGATTGCAATAACAATTGACAGTGGCAGCAAGGTAACTGCAGGAATTACTAAGACAGCTATCACAGGTGGATATCAGTGCTCCTATGCTATTCCTTCAGCACTTGCAGATGGTTCACATACAGTAAAAGTAGATGCCACAGATTATGATGGGAATAAGGCTACGCAAAGGGCAGTATCATTTACCGTGGATACTGTACCGCCTCAGTTAAGTGTGACCAGTCCTACGAACAATCTGGCAACCAATAACAAAACGGTAACCGTGGCAGGAACTACAAACGATGCGACCTCTTCTCCTTGTACTGTGACTGTAAAACTGAATTCCGGTACGGCCGCAGCGGTAGAGGTGGGAAGCAATGGCGCTTTCAGCACGACATTAACCCTGGTAGAAGGGACAAATACGATTGTAGTTACATCCACAGATTCTGCTGGTAAAGTTTCAAGTGTAACAAGGACTATTCTGCTTGATACAAAGGCACCTGTAATCAAAGAAGTTACATATTCAAAGAATCCTGTATCAACCGGAGAAGTATTTACGATTTACGTAAAAGTGGAAGATTAAGAATAGAGGTACTGCTATGGGAGTAATAATAACAGCAGTCAAAATAACCCCCAATCCAGTAAAGGTAGGCGAAAAATATACAGTGGAAGTAACCGTAAAAGAAACGGTTCAGGAACCGAATATGTATCGCCTGCCTTACCGGCTGGGCACAAAGAAAGGTGGATTAAAATAATGGCGAAAGCAACGTTACCGACAAATTATCAGGACGATGTCCTGAAATCAACAATGGGAGGGAAAAGACGGTATACCTTTACTGATAACAGTGACGGCACAAAGTGTCTGGAGGATGCAACTCAGTATGAAAAAGTAGGGAGCAATTTCGGCGCCGCCGATATAAATAAGACCAATGCAGCGGTTAATGCGGCTGCAGATGCTTCAAAGATTATAGATAATGTTGACGATATAGCGGCTAATACGCAGGCCGGCTACATGATGGGGGCACTGGCAGGTAAACAGTTAATTCAGAATTTAAACGGGTTCGCCTTTAAGGAAGAAAAAGGCGTTAAGTACGTAAGAGGTGCTGATTCAGTGTGGGTCCCGTTGGGTAGCGCTCTATTCGGAGAAATTATCCTTCCCAGTAGTGCAAATGTAGCTGTCAGCTATGAGTTGGGTTTCAGACCATCGAAACTCTGCATAATGAGCAATAGTGAAACTTATAGTAGTAGCGTTGTATGGCGCTATGAAGCCACTCGTGGATTTACGGAACAATATAGCTATAATAGTTTTGATGGATCGTCATATACCAAAAATAAATGGCTTACTATAACAGATACCGGATTCACAATAACGCTGAGTGGTTCGCTTCACAAAGGGGAACAGGCCCGATATTTTGCGCTTAGGTAATGCGGGCGTTACGATATGCCAATGATTCTGTAAGCAATCCCACCTTCATAATTCTTATATTCGTGCGTAACACTTACACTTGAATCGGATAACTTTTCGATTCTTATTGAAGACCAGGCATTATTATAGGCTAAAGCCCATTTAATTTTTCCGAGCGTCATTTTGGATACGGGAATTAAATTCCCGTACATATAAGCTCTGTAATTAGGTAGATTTTTTTCTACTTCAAATTCAATGCATAAGAATTTATATCTACTTAATGGGCGCGATAAAGTAATTGATTCAGTTGTTGCTGTTCCTTTTCCGGCAATGCTGTCTGTCAAATAATCCCATGTGGATAGTAGGCTCCCTAAATTCTGATTTAGCTGCCGACTGCTGAGTGTCGGAGAAAGAGAGAAGATATGAATGACATAGAAAAATATAAAACATATGAATTGGTGGAAGAAATAAAGAAGAGAGAGGGAGTTACCTGCCAATGTACGGAGCCTTACCAAAACAATGAAATTTTGGTAAATGGCCCCGCCATTGTTCTCATCATTACCGATTAGCCGACTCTGCGGTACCTATATCTGTTTTTGATAAAATCAGCATGGTATGTACCTTTAGAAGATGCCGACATAAGTCCGTTATACACGGATGAAGGTACATCATAATATTCGTAGACAGATCCAGAGTGAAAACGAATATAC
>NZ_VUMI01000048.1 GCF_009696275.1 Eisenbergiella porci | reverse complement strand
TTATTCTGAATGCCATTCGTATTTACCACCTTTACTTGATAAACACAGTATATCACACCGAGCAAGAAATAGAGTGTTTGTGTAAAATTTTCAAGGTACTATTATAGGGCTTTTGACCCCAACATCAAAAAAATAAAAAACATGCCCCAAATCAGACATTATGCAGACAGCAGCCCGGAAAAAAGCGTTTTCCCCGGCAGCTGTTAATCGTTTTTAACTCTCAGGATATCATACTGTTCCGGCGCCGCCGAAAGCTGCAGGAATAAAACCTGCCTTGGATGAGGCGCGCTTTCCACCTCGTTTCCCTCCTCATCAAGAATACGTTCCACCTTAACGGGGATATTCCTTCCATCGGGCTTCATGATTTCTATTTCGTCCCCGGTGCAGAACTTGTTACGCTGCTCGATTCTGGCAAGTCCGTCTTCCCGGACAGCGCCGACAATACCCAGATAAATATATTCACTGACATAAGTGTTATTGTCATAAATCTGCGCCTGCTCCGAAGGTTTACCGAAATAGAATCCGGTAGTAAACTGCCTGTAGGTACATTTGGCGATTTCGTCCCTGTACCACGGCAGGTTATTCCGGTATTCCTCCTCCGAACGCAGATAATCGTCAATGGCCTTCCGATAGGTACGGGCCACGGTTGCCACATAGAGGGCGGTTTTCATCCTGCCCTCGATTTTAAAGCTGTCGATTCCGGCCTCCATAAGCTCCGGGATATGTTCTATCATACACAAATCCCTGGAATTAAAAATAAAAGTCCCTCTTTCATTTTCATAAACCGGCAGATATTCGCCGGGGCGGCTTTCTTCCATCACCGCATATTTCCAGCGGCAGGGATGGGTGCATTCCCCCTGGTTGGCATCTCTTCCGGTAAAATAATTGCTCAGAAGGCACCTTCCTGAATAAGAAATACACATGGCCCCGTGCACAAAACTCTCTATTTCCATTTTCTCCGGAATATTCTCACGGATTTCCCTGATTTCCTCCAGCGAAAGCTCCCTGGCGGAAACGACTCTTTTCGCCCCCTGCTCCCACCAGAAGCGGTAGGTCATATAATTGGTATTGTTGGCCTGGGTTGAAATATGGATTTCAGCCTCCGGCCATACCTGCCTGGCAATGGAAAACATGCCCGGGTCGGAAATAATCAGCGCATCCGGGCCGATTTCCCTAAGCTCCCCAAAATAAGCGCGGGCGCCCTCCAAATCCCTGTTATGCGCCAGGATATTGGCAGTGACATATACCTTCACGCCGTTCTCATGGGCAAAACGGATTCCCTCCTGCATATCCTCTTTGGAAAAATTCTTGGCCTTCGCCCGCAGGCCAAAGGCTTCTCCTCCAATGTATACCGCATCCGCGCCGAAAATAACCGCGGTCTTAAGTACCTCAAGATTACTGGCCGGAATCAGAAGCTCCGGCTTTCTGTTTTTTTCACTCATACCGTTCTTATCCCTTTCCGTTACAGCAGCAGTCCGGATATCCAGACAGCCGCTCATGATCCGCAAAACGCCGGAAGAAGCACATTCAGCTCCCTCCAGGCGTAATTCAAAGTCCGTTATTTTTACTCTTTACACTGACGGCCACACCGTCTCCCACAGGAAGCACGGAGGTAATCAGCTCCGGATGATGCTTCAGTACATACAGGTATTCCCGCATACGGGCATGGATGGTCCTGTCCCTTCTGGTCACCGCGTACCGGGATTCCAGAATGTCCCCGTCCTGGAGCACATTATCCGATATCAGCAGCCCGCCGTCCCTTAACAGGCGAAGCGTATCCGGCAGAAAATGCAGATACTGGCCTTTGGCCGCATCCATAAAAATAAAATCATAGCTTCCGCTCAACTCCCTGAGCACTTCTGCCGCATCACCTTCCAGCAGGTGAATCTGCTCTTCCTTCCCAAACCTGCGGAAATTCTCTTTTGCAATGGGAATTCTTTTTTCATATTTTTCAATGGTTGTGATCTGACAGCCCTGCGGTGCATATTCACTCATGCAAAGGGCAGAAAAACCAATAGCCGTCCCCACCTCCAGAATCCGTGCAGGCCTGTTAATGGATATCAGTGTCCTTAACAGGCTCTGGGTTTCCGTGCGGATAATCGGCACATTGGTTTCCCTTGCTTCCTTTTCCAGTTCGTTAAGATATGCCGGATTCCCCGTATCCAGGGAATTGATGAAGGCCGTCAGGCGTTCATCGGTTATCATAGGTTAACTTCCTTCCCCGTCCTGGTCCTCCTCCGAAGAGGCCGCCATAATCTGTATCATTTCATCCGGCGTCATGGAGGTGTTCAGCGTATAGGTTCCCGCTTTCAGGCCATCCTTATAACCGGCCAGCTTCTCCTGCAGGACAAACAGGCCTGCGTCACGGACCAGCCCCGCATCCTCAAGCTTCTGCGCAATCACCTTCACATCGTCGCCGTTCTGAATCATAATTTCTATATCAGTTCCGGGGGCATCTGCCATCGGCGGTTCTCCGAAGATTCTTTCCCCGTATTCAAAGGCCATGCTTCCCAGACGGTAGATGACCATGACCACAAGTACGATTACAACGATTTTAATTACGGAATGCACCGCCATTCCCGCTGCCTCTTTTTTCTTCATCGACCGCTTTTTTCCCTTCCTACTCAAAATCCATTGCCTCCGCCAGTTTTACGTCAATTTCCTGCATCATACGGCAGAAAGCCAGTTCGGCATCCAGGAATTCCTCCACCAACGGGTCTTCCCTGAATTTCTCATATTCTCTCTCAAAAGCATCCAGCTTGTCAAGTAAATCTTCTGTCTGAACCGAATTCTGCAATTCAAAGTTACGGACACGGTACTCGTCAATCTTTTCCCGCATATCGCCCGTATTATCCACTTTCTCGCTCTGTCTGCGGTATTCCCGGTATATGTCAGAGTCCTTTATCGCCTGGGCCAGCTGTTCCAGAGCTTCCTGTACTTCCATCCTTTTATCACTCCGTTTCACTCATCTAGACTTCCATAATGATGGGAAGTATCATAGGACGGCGTTTCGTCTTTTTCCAGATGAAATCACCGAGAGAATCCTTCACTGTGGATTTGATTTTGCCCCAGTCGCTGCAGCCGCGGCCTATGCAGTTGTCAAGGACATTCGTCATCAGGGCTCTTGCCTCTTCCATCAGCTCATCGGATTCCTTCACATATACAAAGCCTCTTGATACCAGATCCGGTCCGCTTACCAGCTGTCCTGTAGCGGAATCCAGCCCCAGGACCACGATCATGATTCCGTCCTCCGCCAGATGCTGGCGGTCCCTGAGCACCACATTGCCCACATCACCGACGCCAAGGCCGTCAACCAGAATGGAGCCAACCTGTACCTTGCCGGTCACCTGGGCCTTTTCCTCATCCATTTCCAGAACATCTCCGGAATTTATCATAAAAATATTTTCCTTGGGTATTCCCAGATCCGCCGCCAGCCTTGACTGCGCCTTACGGTGCTTGAATTCACCGTGAACAGGGATGGCATATTTGGGCTGTACCAGTGTATAAATCAGCTTGATCTCTTCCTGGCAGGCATGTCCGGATACATGGACATCCTGGAAAATTACCTCCGCACCCTTTATGGAAAGCTCATTGATTACCTTGGTAACCGCCTTCTCGTTGCCGGGGATCGGATGGGAAGAGAAAATAATAACATCATTGGGAGTAATGGAAATCTTCCTGTGTGCGCTTCCCGCCATACGGCTCAAAGCCGCCATGCTCTCTCCCTGGCTCCCCGTTGTAATGATAACGGTGCGTTCATCCGGATAATTCTTGAGCTGTTCAATATTAATCAGCGTATTTTCAGGAATATTCAGGCAGCCCAGGTTCATGGCAGTATCAATGATATTTACCATGCTCCGGCCTTCCACAACAACTTTACGGTTGTATTTATACGCAGAGTTAATAATCTGCTGCACCCTGTCCACATTGGAAGCAAAGGTGGCAATCAGGATTCTCTGATTGGGATGCTCATGGAAAATGGTGTCAAAAATGCGGCTCAAAGTCCTCTCGGACGGTGTAAAGCCGGGTCTTTCGGCGTTAGTGCTGTCGCACAGCAGAGCCAGTACGCCTTTTTTCCCGATTTCTGCAAAACGCTGCAGATCTATGGCATCACCGAATACCGGTGTATAATCCACTTTAAAGTCCCCTGTATGAACAACGGTGCCCGCCGGGGAGTAAATAGCGAGAGCTGCCGCATCCACAATACTGTGGTTTGTCTTAATGAATTCAATCCTGAACTGGCCCAGATTAATGGACTGGCCGAATTTGATAACCTTCCTCTTGGTATGATTCAGAAGGTTGTGCTCCTTAAGCTTGTTTTCGATAATTCCCATCGTCAGACGGGTGGCATAAACGGGGATATTCAGCTGCTTTAATACATAGGGGAGCGCTCCGATATGGTCTTCATGTCCGTGGGTGATCACGAAGCCCTTTACCTTGTCCACATTTTCCTTCAGGTACGTGATATCCGGGATCACCATGTCGATTCCCAGCATATCGTCGTCGGGGAACGAAAGACCGCAGTCCACCACAACAATACTGTCCTCGTACTCGAAGGCAGTAATGTTCAGTCCAATCTGCTCCAGCCCGCCCAAAGGTATTACTTTCAGCTTGGAGCCGCCATTATTCACTTGTTTTGTTTTTTTCAATCAAATTACCTCCACATTCCTTACAGTACCCGTAGAGCTTCACCTCATGATCGGTAACCTTAAAGCCTGTCGTCCGCGCAATTTCTGCTTCCAGTTCGTCCAGCAGATCATCCTCCACGCTCAAGACCCTGCCGCACGAAAGACAAATCAGGTGATGATGGTGATGGCTGTTTTTTTTCGTCCCCATATCGCCAATTTCATACCTTACAAATCCATCATCCAGGTTAATCCGGTCTATCAGATGCAATTCCATAAATAACTGTATTGTTCTATAAACAGTAGCCAGCCCTATTTCGGGACTGTCTGTTTTAACTAAATCATATATTTCCTCTGCAGTCAGGTGGGAATCCGGCTTCGATGCCAGCGCGTTCAGCACAACAAGACGCTGACGGGTTACCTTCAGTCCTTTTTCCTTCAGTATTCCTTTAATCTTTTCTTCATCAAGGGCCATGTCCACTACCTCCTACCGAAAAATTGCTGACCGGCAGGAAAGCTTATCCAACGTAACATTTCCTGACTGCTAATTTTCCCGGATTATTTTTCCAGGTCGATATCCTCCAGCATATCGGAAAAAATCTCGGCCACCGCATCCAGCTCGCGTTCATCCTCCACGATTTCATAGATGGCCTCTTTATCTTCAGGTGCTGAGATATCCTTCAGGATCAGGGCTTCCCCCTCTTCCTCCTCCGAATCCATGGAATCGGTTACCAGGATATAATCACAGCCTCCCAGTCTTGTCTGTTCCAATACGTAAAATTCAACTTTTTCGCCGCCGTCGGGGCAAAATTCAATTTTTTCCAAAATAACTTTCCTGCTTTCTTCTCTCTTACAGCCCGGTTTCCATCCGCACTTCTGTTTCTCCGGCATCCTCGTCCGGCTCAGGCTTTTCCTGCTCCAGAACGCCATCCTGTCTGTTCTTCCTGTAATCCAGATAGCCCTGCAGTATCAGGACCGCAGCGATCCTGTCCACATGCTCTTTCCTGTCTTCCCTGCGGATTCCCGCTTCTATCATGGTGCGGTCCGCAGCCACCGTGGTAAGCCGCTCATCCCAGAAGGTAATGGGCAGCGCAGTACGCCGCATCAGCTTTTCCGCAAATTCCTTGGTCAGGGCGACACGGTCTCCCTCCGAATCATTCATATGCTTCGGATATCCCAGCACAATTTCCTCCACCTCATACTCCAGAATCAGTTCCTCAATCCTGGCAAGCGTCTGGCGGAGTTTGTTTTCTTCTTTTCTACGGATAATTTCAATTCCCTGGGCAGTAATCAATAAAGGGTCACTGATGGCGACACCTACCGTCTTTGACCCGAAGTCCAGTCCCATAATTCGCATATTTACCATCCTTTTACGGGGTCCACCCGTTCCCGGCCGCAGCCCCCTGCCGTTCCGTCAGGCCGCGCTTACCGCTTGTCCCAGTTATTGTTCTTAATATACTCCTTGAGCATCTCTTCCACCAGCTCGTCGCGCTCCGCACGCATAATCATGCCTCTTGCGTTCTTATGGCTGGTAATATAAGTCGGATCTCCGGACATAATATATCCCACTATCTGGTCAACCGGGTTATAACCTTTTTCCGTCAGTGCTTCATAAACCGCAGCGAGGATAACCTTTACCCCGTTCTCCGGCTCTTTTTCCACCTTAAAATACTGCGTGCTGCCAAAATCCTGGTCCTGCATTTTATACTCCATTCCGTCTTCCGCCTGCCGTTTTCATATAAAACAGGGGGCGGCATTCCTGTCAAGATACCTGTTCCATTCTATCTTACTCTACTTTCCGGAAAATTTCAACGTAATTTAATGTGTGCAATAACGAATCCGTTTTTTTGTAATAATGTCTTTTTTATCTTCGGTCCGTTTTTTCCACATCCATACACAAAGGCACTCGCAGGGAAATCCTCTGTACAGGCCAGACGGAGAAATCCTGGGATCTAGTTTTCCAGCAGAAGGATATCTTCCTCAAGCAGTCTTACTGCCCTGCCGGATATTAACTGGTTTCCTCCCGCCTTCTCTGCCAAAACCGCCGCCTTCACATACGTTTCGGTATGGCCGATACGATACTCTTTTCCGTCAATTTCCCTGGCTTCTTCCGTGAGAATCGTAATTCCATTCCCTATGTAGCCCTGTCTGTATGCCGCTGACTGTTGCCGCTCCAGCTCCAGCAGCCCGGCGCTGCGCTGCGCCTTCACCTGCTCCGGCACCTGATTATCCATGGCGGCAGCCACGGTTCCCCGACGCCTGGAATACTTAAACACATGCATTTCGAAGAAATTCACCTTCTCCAGGAAACGCTTTGTCACCGCAAATTCTTCCTCCGTTTCCCCGGGGAATCCTACAATCACATCTGTCGTAACCGCGGGATTGGCAAAAACACGCCTGAGAAGCGCCACCTTGTCATAGTATTCCTCCGTCGTATAATGTCTATTCATTCTTTTTAAGGTTTCATCACAGCCGCTTTGCAGGGAAAGATGAAAATGAGGGCACACCTTGGGAAGCGCAGCCAGGCCGCCGGCAAACTCCTCCGTAATAATCCTCGGCTCCAGTGATCCCAGCCGGATTCTTTCAATCCCGTCAACAGCTGCAATATCCCGGATCAGATTCAGCAGATACGCCCTTTCCATGGCTGTTCCCCGCAAATCCTTCCCGTTTTCCAGATAATCCCCATCTGTTTTATCAATGAAATCCATCCCGTAGGAGCTCAGATGAATCCCTGTCAGGACTACCTCTTTAACACCGCTTTCCGCCAGCCCCCTGATTTCCCGCAGCACATCCTCCTGACGCCTGCTGCGCACCCGGCCCCTGGCATACGGTATAATACAATAGGAACAAAACTGATTACAGCCGTCCTGGATTTTGATATAAGCCCTCGTATGGGCAGACAGCGCCATCTCTCCGGACTCTCCGCCGACACCAAAAGTCCCTCCGCCAACGCCTGCCGGATCCCCATCTTCAGGGCCGCGTCCCACGTTAGAACCGGCTTCTCTACCGACCTCATCCTCATCCTGAGGCCGAAGCAGCGTCATCTCCTCATATGCCTCCTCCCGGCTGATATCCACTACAGAACGCCGGGAAAGCGTCTTCTCCTCCCACACATCACCGCCGGATTCCCTCCCGCCGGCCTTCTCCCGCTTTGCAAGAAAGGCCTCCAGAATCTCCACAATATCCTTCTTCCTGTTATTGCCCACAGCCAGATCGATACTGCCGTCAAGCAATGCCTCTTCCTTCCCCGCCTGCACATAACAGCCCACTGCCACCACCACCGCATCCGGGTTCATCTTCTTCGCCCGATGCAGCATCTGCCGGCTTTTCCGGTCCGCAATATTTGTCACAGTACACGTATTTACGATATATATATCCGCTTTTTTATCAAATGATACAATATCGTATCCTTTTTCTTGTAACTTTTGTCCGATTACCTCTAACTCATAGGCATTTACTTTACAACCCAAATTATGTAATGCTACACTTTTCATATTATTCCCCACTATTTTTGTCATGTTTGGTGCTTGACTTTTACCCCCCATCCCTTTAATATGTAAGCAGAAGGTATAAGATAACGTAACCGGTATGCCGGCCATTGTTATCCAACAAATAAGGAGGTAAAACAAAATGAAAACCGTTAAGATTTCATTAAATTCCATTGATAAGGTAAAATCATTTGTTAATGACATTACCAAATTTGATTATGACTTTGATTTAGTATCCGGAAGATACGTAATCGATGCAAAATCAATCATGGGCATCTTCAGCCTCGACTTATCCAAGCCGATCGACCTGAACATCCATGCTGAAGATAACTCTGACGAAGTTCTGGAAGTACTCAAGCCTTACATGGTTTAATCCTTCCCGCAACCGTCCAAGTTAAAACAAATGAGAGAAAAGGGCAAGAGACCACCCCACAAAAAAGAAGGGAAAGGGAACTTGTTCCTTTCTTTTTTTATAGCTACGAGCCGGGCGCAAACCCCAAATAAGAACTGTCCGAAATACAGATAACCGCCCTTTATTATCTGCATTTCGGGCAGTTCTTATTTGGGGATTTGCATGCGGCGACAGCCGCAAAGTTTCAGAATTCCCGCAGGGGATTCTGAAACCTGTCCGGCTCGATCCACCCGTGCGATGGGGTGCCCGTCCCGAGCCCGTCTCCCTCTCCCTCTCCTCCCATAAGCGATGGGCCCCCGGTCCCGAGCCTTCCCCCTCCTCCCATAAGCGATGGGACCCCGGTCCCGAGCCTTCCTCCTCCCCCATTAGCGATGGGGACAGCGCAGCGACTACCCGAGCCCGCCCCTCACTCCTCTCCCCAAACCATCTCAATCCTTCCCCACAACCACCAGCTCCTTCGACTCCACCGCCGACTTCACCAGTTCATCGATCCTATCATCCAAAAACCTCTCATGCTTCCGGATCACATTCAAATTCGGCTTCGTCACCGGATGCTTTGCCACAAAGATCGTACAACAATCCTCAAACGGCAAAATCGACGTCTCATACGTCCCAATCCTCTCAGAAATATCAATAATCTCCTGCTTATCCATCCCAATCAGCGGCCTGTACACCGGCATCTCACACGCATCATCCGTAGCCGCCAGCGAATGCATCGTCTGCGAAGCCACCTGCCCGATACTTTCGCCCGTAATCAGCCCCAGACACTCCGTATCCCTTGCGATCATCTCCGCAATCCGCATCATATACCTTCTCATAATTATCGTCAGCTCATCATGCGGACACTTCTCATAAATATACAGCTGAATATCCGTAAAATTCACCACATGCAGATAAATCGGCCCGCTGTACCTTGACACCAGCTTTGCCAGATCCACCACCTTCTGCTTCGCCCTCTCGCTCGTATACGGAGGCGCATGAAAATAAACCGCATCAATCTTCACACCGCGCTTTGCGATCATATACCCCGCTACAGGAGAATCAATCCCTCCCGAAAGCAGCAGCATCCCCTTACCATTCGTCCCCACCGGCATTCCTCCCGGCCCGGGAATCTCTATGGAATAAATATAAATCTTCTCCCGGATCTCAATATACAGCATCACATCCGGCTTATGCACATCCACCTTCATATCCGGGAACGCATCCAGCAGGATGCCGCCCACCTCTGAATTGATCGTCATAGAATCCAGCGGATAATTCTTCCTTGCCCTTCTCGCACTCACCTTGAACGTAATATTCTTGTCCGCATACACATCGTCCATATATTCCACAAGCGTACCACACAGCTTGTCAAACCCTTCGTCCTCCACCTGCACCATCGGACAGATTTCCGCGATACCGAACACCCTCTGCAGATGCTCCACTGTCTCATCATAATCATACTCCTCAGACAGCACGTCCACATAGATTCTGCCCCGGGTACGATGAACCGCAAAATCTCCCTCACACCGCTTCAGCGCATACTTAATCTGCTGCACAAGCGCATCCTCGAAAATCCCCCGGTTCTTTCCCTTTACGCCGATTTCCGCGTACTTTATCAAAAACGCCTTAAAAACCATACATCCTCCTATCCTGCCCTGCCCGGCTGCTTTTCACGTGCCGCCCGACAGCCCAACGACTCCTGCCGGTTTTCCGTCCGGCCAAAAGGCCGGACGCCGACTCTATCTTCTTGTAAACCTGCGCAACATGGGCACCATCTCATACAACGCATTCAACGCATAACGGATCTCTTCCTCCGTGGTAAACACCGACAGGCTGAAACGAAGCGTAGAGCCCATCAGCTCCTTATCCAGACCAATCGCCCGCAGCGTAGCCGATGCCGCCGTTCCCGGCTTATTGGAAGAACAGGCGCTTCCCGAAGAAACATAAATTCCCCGCTCCTCCAGCGCATGCAGCAGAACCTCGCTCCGGATTCCCCGGAAAGATACACTGATAACATGAGGCGCGCTCTCACGCCCGGTCAGCCCGTTAATCTGCACGCCGTCCAGCTGTGTCACACCGTCAATAAACATCTGCTTCAAAGCATACAGCCTGTTCACATCCTCATCCAGATTTCCATACATCTCCTCGGCGGCCTTCGCCAGCCCTGCAATTGCCGGTACATTTTCCGTCCCGGAACGCATGCCGCGCTGCTGGCCCCCGCCGAAAATAATCGGCTGGATTTTTACCGCTTCATTGATATAAAGAAATCCCACGCCCTTGGGCCCATGAATCTTGTGTCCGCTCACAGACAGCATATCGATTCCCATTTTTTTCGGCAGAATCCTGTATTTACCAAATCCCTGCACCGCATCCACATGAAAAAGCGTTCCCGGATTCATCTGTTTAATCAGCCTGCCCGCCTCAGCGACAGGCTGCAGGGAACCGAGCTCATTATTCGTATGCATAATGGATACCAGAATCGTATCCTGCCTCATTGCATACTCCAAATCCTCCAGCCGGATCCGCCCATAGCAGTCCACCGGCAGATAAGTCACTTCAAAGCCCTGTCCTTCCAGATACTGCATCGTCTGCAGGATTGCCGGGTGTTCAATAGAGGTTGTTATCAGATGCCTTCCTGCCCGGCAGTTTGCATAAGCGCTTCCGATGAGGGCAAGATTATCCGATTCCGTACCTCCCGAGGTGAAGAAAATCTCTTTTTCATTCACCTTCAGGATTCTTGCAATCACATCTTTGGCATAGCGCAGATACTGCTCTGCCTGCACTCCTTTCATGTGCATACTGGATGGATTGCCATAGTCCTGACACATGACCTGGGTCATGATAGCCGCTACGCTGTCAAAGCATTTTGTCGTAGCAGAGTTATCCAGATAGCATTCCATAATTTTTCCCAACTTTCTGTATTTGATTTGCCGGTAAAGAAGCGCGGACTCCCCAATCGGAATCCGCCTAACTTATTATATGTCTGCTTTCGACAATTGGTACTCCTAAACGCCCTGATCCGCCTCCAGCTGATACATAATCCAGGCAAGCACGGTAAAGCCTGCCGTTTCCGTCCGCAGAATGCGCCGCCCCAGTGTCACCGGCACGAAACCGCACTCCGAAGCAGCCTCCACCTCACCATCCTCAAAACCGCCCTCCGGCCCGATGAAAACCGCGATGGACTGGCCGGGGCGGATGCCTGCGATCAACTCCTTTGTCTTTCCCATCCCTTCAGCCAGCTCGTAAGGAAAAAGCTTCACATCCATATCCTTTGCAAAATGCAGCGCCTCCTGCATGGACATCACCGGCATTACCTCCGGTACGATGCGGCGTTTGCTCTGCTTGGCCGCAGACTCGGCAATTCCCTGCCACCTTGCCAGCTTGCTCTTTACCTTTTTCGCATCCAGCTTTACCACACAGCGCTTAGCCGCCACAGGCACCACCGCAAAGGCCCCCAGCTCCACCGCCTTCTGGATGACAAGCTCCATTTTATCCGCCTTGGGCAGACACTGGAACAGGTAAATCCTGGAAGGCAGCTCCAGCCCATCCTCTTTGATGAAACGAAGCGTGCAAACCACCTCGTCCTCCCGGATTTCCTCAATCCCGCATCTGTACTCCCGTCCATCAACGCCGTTGCTTACAGCGATTTCCTCTCCCGGCCTCATACGCAGTACATTCTTAATATGATTCACATCACTTCCCGTGATGGTAACCGTCTTTCCCTGAATCTGCCCGGGCTCCACAAAAAACTGATACATTCCGATTCCCGCTCTCCTGTCAAACTGGCTGTTACTGTCACACTGGCTTTCTCGCCGTCACGCCAACCCATTCCCCCTGATAATTGACCTCCAGAAGCTCCAGCCCGGCAGCCTTTACCGCATCTACCACCGTTGTTTCCTTGTCATCTATAATTCCTGAAGTAATATAGATTCCGCCCGGCTTCAGCTGGCTGCAGATCACCGGCGTCAGGTTTACCAGTACATCAGCCAGGATATTTGCCGCCACAATATCATAACAGCCATACCCCACCCGATCCTGAACTTCTTTTTCCGTAATGATATTGCCAATCATCATTTCAAATTTATCCGGGTCAATATGATTGGATTCCAGATTTTCACGTACCGCTTCCACTGCGCAGGGATCCAAATCAGTTCCCACCACGCTCCTTGCTCCGAACATCAGCGCAAGAATCCCCAGGATTCCGCTGCCGGTGCCCACATCCAGAAGCACGGTTTCCGGCGTCACAAACTTTTTCAGCTGCCTGATGCAAAGCTGTGTTGTCTCATGCATCCCCGTCCCGAAGGCGGTACCAGGATCAATATGAAGGACCAGCTTGTCCTTATCCGTTTCCTCCACCTCTTCCCAGGAAGGGATAACAAGGAGATCATCAATATAAAACTGGTGAAAATACTGCTTCCAGTTATTGATCCAGTCGATATCCTCCGTCTCATCCACGGAAATGCTTCCTTCTCCGATGTCGCAGAATACCCGCAGCTCCTCCAGCTTTCTGCGCACATTTTCCATAACGGACTCCTCGTCCGTCTCTTTGCCGACTACCAGAAGATGCCCGTCCTCTGTTTCCTCCACGAAAAAGCTGAGCCACGCAATCCCGTCATCCTCCGGCCCATCCGGCAGGATGTCGACGAACATCTGCTCCTTTTCCGCGGCTGTCAGCGGCACCTTATCCTCGATCTGCGCCCCTTCCAGGCCAATATCATAAAGGGTGCTGATAATTATGTCCTCCGCATCCGTTATTGTTTTTATCCTGAATTTTTTCCATTTCATATTATATGCTCCTTACAGAAGGCCTTAACCTATTCCTCATTTTTCACAGTCCGAAAATCTGCCATGCATCTTCATCTGTAATGATTCTGCTGCTTGGCCTGGAAGCATTCTCCAACATTGCTTCCACCTTATTTTCAAGCGTAACATCAATAAAACGCTCCACGTCAATTCCACGCAATTCAAAAAAGAAGAAGGGATTTTCATCCACACGCACTCCGATACCGTACATAACAGCCGCCACATGCTTGCACATCAGGGCCCAGTCCGGACAGCTGCAGGAAAAACTGATTTCCCGCGGCGTAGGAAAAAGACCGTCCGCTCCGGTAAAAATTTCTTTTAATTCCTCCGGAATACTGCCCTGTATCAGCGCCTCCATATTTTCAATTTTTTTCCCGCATTTTTGTATAATCTTCTGGCATTGCTCCTCAGTCATCGGACTGATCCGGACTTCGACCTTATATGGCGTCTTTCTCGTACCCTGTACCCTGGCCTCTATTCTTCCCTTCTGTACCTTTAAATCGATAACCGCTCCGGAGCGCACATAACGCTTTCCTCTGTCCAGACGGCTGCTGTAATCAGCATACTGTTCCAGGTTGACGCACCATGCCTGTCCCCACCAGCTTGTACAGATCTTCTTGTCCTTTACAATGACCGGCTCCAGCTCCTGCCCTTTTTTTCTCGCTTTACCGGCGCTTTCTCTTGCCTTCCTTCTCAACTCCTCCACCGGGATCTGGCTATATGTGCCTTCCGTATTCCAATATCTGCTCATGTTTCCATCCCCTCTATATTATAACTCAAGCCGCATCATCGCCAGGAGCTGCTCATTGTTCATTTCGGTAATCCAGTTTTCACCGCCCTTCCCAATCACATTATCCGCCAGTTCCTTCTTTGCATTTATCAGCTGATCAATCTTTTCTTCAATCGTCCCTTCGCTTACCAGCTTATGGACCACTACATTCTTATCCTGGCCGATCCTGTAGGCTCGATCGGTGGCCTGGTTTTCCACTGCCGGATTCCACCAGCGATCAAAATGGATGACATGATTTGCCGCTGTCAGATTCAGCCCGGTTCCTCCCGCCTTCACTGAAAGCACCATAAACGGAATATACTCCTCTCCATTAAACATATCCACCAGCTCCGCCCGTTTTCCCACACGGGTACCTCCATGCAGCACCAACCCCGGCTGGCCCATAACCTGCTCCAGAAAAGCCGCCAGAGGTTCTGTCATCTCTTTATACTGGGTAAATACCAGCACCCGTTCCCGCTTCTCGTAAATGGTTTGGCAGATTTCCTGCAGCATCTGGAATTTACCGCTCTCAGACGGTTCAAACACCTCCTGGCCCAAAAACTGATCCGGATGATTGCAGATCTGCTTGAGCTTTGTGATCGCAGAAAGTACGATTCCCTTTCTCTGAATCCCTTCCGCCTCCTCAACCTGCTTTGCAAGCTCCGCCACCTGCTTCCGGTAAAGTACAATCTGCTTTTTGCTAAGCCCTGCATAGTCCACACGTTCCAGCTTATCCGGAAGATCCGCAATAATACTCTTATCCGATTTCAATCGCCGGAGAATAAAAGGGTTCACCATATTCTTCAGCTTGCCATACCCCTCCGGATGGCTTTCCAGTCCTTTTGCAAAATCGTGAAATTCCTTACTGTTTCCCATCAATCCGGGATTCAGATAGTCAAATAATGACCACAGGTTCGTTAAATCATTTTCAATGGGAGTTCCCGTCATTGCAATCCGAATACCGGCCCGCAGCTTCTTGACCTCTCTGGTCTGCTTTGTGGCAGGGTTCTTGATTGCCTGCGCCTCATCCAAAATCACCGCCGTCCACTGCTGTTCCTTCAGCTTGTCCAGCCGGCTGACCATACCATACGTTGTAATTGTAAGAAAGGTCTCCTGTTCCTCATCGGCCGCCGCCCTTCCATGCAGAATCCGGAAATCCATGGCAGGGGCAAACCGCCCGATTTCCTTCCTCCAGTTTCCCAATAAGGAAGCCGGAACCGCCAGCAATACCCGCGCATCAGCATCGGTATTCCGAAGCTTTTCCAAAAAAGCAATGACCTGAACCGTCTTTCCAAGTCCCATATCATCGGCAAGGCAGGCTCCAAAACCAAGTCTGGCCATATAAGAAAGCCAGGTATATCCTGTTTTCTGATATGGACGCAGATCAGCGCACAGGGTTTTAGGAACCGCCGCCTGGCTGATTGTACCCGGCATTCGCAAATTACGCATCAGGGTGGCAAGCCATGTACCATTGGTAATCCCCGCCCAGCCTTCCTTTGACAGGTCTTCTTTGCCAGTCCCCCGCTCCAAATCCATGCGCAGCGCTTCTTTCAAGGTGACCATCTCCGGGAATTCCTGCATTTCCTCCAGGAGCTTTTTGAGTTTCCTGTGATCTACCTCCACCCAGCGCCCCTTCAGCCATGCCAGTCCCTCCGTCTGAGAGAGCAGCTGTTTTATCTCCTCCCGGCTCAATTCCACGCCGCCCGCCATCAGCTTTGGCTGTACACTGATCAGTGAATCAAATCCAAGCAGCGCCGGTTTCTTTTCGCCAAGACTGACAGACAGCGATGGCGATGCGTAATGCTTCTTCCACCAATTCGGAATTCTGCATAAAATTCCCGTCTCTTCAATGGCAGGAATTGCCTTTAAAAATTCATAAGCCTCATCAGCCGTCACCTGCAGAGGATAAAACATTTCTCCGCTTTCCACAATCTGAGAAATAAACGGTGATTTCTCTGCCGCTCTGTTCAGACAGGACAGCAGCTCCAGTAATTTTTCCCTCTGATGCTTATACTCCGTCAAAGCATACTGCAGCGGCATATGGCGCAGTTTACCTGTCTCATCCTTCGTAGCATAGGTTGCAAGAAAAGCAAAGGGCTCCTCAAAATCCTTCTTATTCTCTACCAGATGAAAAAAAATCCGTTCCGGCGCCTTCAAATTCTGACTGTTTTCAGCCAGAAACATTTCTACCGTTCCCTCATACTGACTGATTTCATAAACATAGGCCTGGGTAAGCCTTCGGTATATCCCCTCCAGCCAGCGCTTTGTTATATACTCACTGCCGATTCCATAAGGCGCTGCGTTCAGAAGCAGCTCTGCCGTATCCTCCTCAAGGTCAACCTCAATTTCTTCCCTTGCCAGCTCCAGCCCTGCGTGCGCTGTCAAGGATTTCAGAAATTGCTCCGACAATAAATGAAGATAGCCAAAAGAAGCCGACGCCTCTTCTGGCCTTTCCCCAAATCCCAAATAAAATAAGGCTTTATATCGGTTCTTTCCAAAACGTTCCTTCCATTCCTTATGTGCAGGCAGCACAGATGCCTTTGTTTTATCCAGCCGAAAGGTATCTGCTGTAAAGATAAAGCTCAAAGAAACCTTCTGTATTCCATCTTTTTTTTCAGAGCGCATTTCTTACTTCCTTCCTGCAATAACTGCCTGTCCCCCGAAAGTATGTATTTATCCGGCAGCGCCGGTACTATACCTTTTAAGGTCAATCATCTTTCCTTCAAGTTCATACTCCGGCATATTATACCATTAACCAACTGTTGTTTCAATAAGTTAAAACGCAAGATAAAATTTTCCAGGGATTATAGACCTCGGCATTACCAAACCGATAACCATTATACCATTCCTTCATTGTTTCCATCTTATCTGCCCGATCGTATTCATCTAACAACGCCTCGGTTTCCTTTTGCGTAAAACCAAAGTACTCATCATATATATTGCTGAGGATTGATACCATTTTCAGGTTATTCAACCCTGTAAAAATCGACTCTTTTGTTATTCTCAGGCATCCCGTGATCACTCCAAACTCAAGATAAGGGTTTGACTTTAAGGCAGATTCAAAATGCGAACGGATAAAATCCGACATTTCTTCATAGAAACCATTTAAATAAGCATTTTCCAGCGGAACATCATATTCATCTATTAATATGATCGATTTTTGGCCTGTACTCTCCCAAAGAGCCTCGCTTAAAAACTGAAGGGCTCCTGAAAAATCATCTTCGGAAGCGGTTTCCTCCAGAATTTTTTGATATCTGACCGCTTTTTCAGGAGAAAGCCTCTCTTTTATTTTCCTATGCCTGTCGAATTCATTGGCCAGTTCTCTTATTGTAAATAAATTTACATCTCCTTTTTTATCTAACAGTTCAAATCATCAACACCTATTGGTAATGGCTTTTTCATGCTTTACCTCCGTTGAGTTACAGCTTCACAATTCTATCAGCTTCCAGTCTATCATAGGCATGTCGGCTTAGCAAGGATTACCCGGGTTCAACAGCAGTTAAGTATAAACTGTCATTTACAGCCGTTACAAACGTTGCAGCCCCATACGGACCGCCTCTATATGGTCGAAGGCCAGTCCCCGTCCCACTTCCGCATCAAGACATACCGGCATCCGCCGCGTCGGCTGCCGTCCGTATACGCGCGCAGAATACCGGATGGCACAGGTCCATGTGGGGAAAAAATCATTTTCAAGGAGGCCCTTTATGCAGATAATCGAATATTTTGAAGATGGAAAAAAAGAATGCTGGATAGAAAAAATCGGGAGCTGCGACTGGGGCGCAGCAAAATATCTGGCAGTGCTGCTCAGGGACGGCCGGTTTGAAACGGTGCTGGGAACAGGCGGCAAGCTGTTTCTTCTGTGCGATGGGGATGAACTTGTTTCCTTTGTTACCCTGACACATCAGGACTGTATCGATGATATCCGGCTGTTTCCCTGGCTGGGGTTTGTATTTACAGCGCCTGAGTACCGGGGACACAGATACAGTGAGCAAACTATCAGCCATGCTTGTGAAGAAGCCAGGAGGCAGGGACATGAAAAAGTATATCTGGCTACGGATCATATTGGGTTCTATGAAAAATACGGATTTGTTTACATGGAAAACCGGCCGGATACGGGCGGTGAGGACAGCCGGATTTATTTTAAGCCGCTCTCCTGACAGCTGTACTCCGTTCTTATAGCATTCCCTTATCCAAAGCGTTCCTAAGGCGCTCGCCTGTTATCCACCCGTTCCCTCCGGGGAAACGCCGCTATATACAAAAGGCAGCCCCGCGGGCTGCCTTTTGTTATCTGTCAGGAATCCGGAAATTCCTATTTCCAGAATCCTTTTTTCTTCTTTTCTTTCCCTTCCGCAGCTCCGCCATCGCCCATTCTCTTCGCCGCATTCAGGCTGTCGCCGGAAACTTCGTCGAATTTTCTGAGCAGTTCCTTGGCTTCGCCGGAAAGCTTGTCGGGTACCTGGACTACAAGAGTTACGTAGTGGTCGCCGCGCACCTCTTTGTTCCGCAGATTGGGAACGCCTTTTCCCTTCAGGCGGATTTTGGTGTCCGTCTGGGTTCCGGGCTTCACATCGTAAATAACCTTGCCGTCCACCGTATCAATAACTACCTCGCCGCCAAGAGCCGCTACGGCAAAGGATACAGGGACCGTGGAATAGATATTGTAATCCTGGCGCTGGAATATGGGATGACGCCCTACAATGACTTCTACAAGCACATCTCCCCTCGGGCCGCCGTTGACGCCCGGTTCTCCCATGCCAGCCAGACGCTTGCACTGGCCGTTGTCGATTCCCGCAGGGATATCCACCTCAAACCGTTTCTTCATGGGTACATAACCGCTTCCATGGCAGTCAGTACATTTATCTTTAATTACCTTGCCGGTGCCGTTACAGTCCGGACAGGTCTGTACATTGCGGACCGTGCCGAAGAAGGACTGCTGGGTAAACACCACCTGGCCCTTACCGCCGCACTTGGGACAGGTAATGGGCTGTGTGCCCTCCTTGGCTCCCGTTCCGTGACAGGTCTTACATTCTTCCTTTACATTCAGTTCTATGGTCTTAGATGTACCGAATACCGCTTCTTCGAAGGTTATGTGCACACTGGTACGAAGATTGGCGCCCTTCATGGGTGCATTGCTCGCCCTGCCGCTTCTGCGGGATCCGCCGCCGAAGAAATCACCAAATATATCACCGAAAATATCGCCAAAATCTGCGCTGTTGAAATCAAAGCCGCCGAAGCCGCCGCCACCCGCGCCGTTGTCAAAGGCTGCATGGCCGAACTGGTCGTACTGGCGCCGTTTCTCAGGATCACTCAGTATCGCATATGCCTCCGATGCTTCCTTAAATTTCTTTTCCGCCTCCGCATCTCCCGGGTTCATATCAGGATGGTATTTTTTGGCGAGGACTCTGTATGCTTTCTTAATGGCTGCGTCGTCAGCATTCTTCTCAACGCCTAGGACCTCATAATAATCTCTCTTTTGTTCCGCCATAAATATGCCTCCCTTGGTTCTGCATTCACCGCAGAATCATCTTTTTCTGAACGCAACACTAAGGGACACGGCAGTGCCCCCTAGTGTTGTATTTTTGTTAAGCTTAAACCTCTCTGAAATCACCGTCAATTACATCATCATCCGGTGCGGAGCCTGCGCTTCCGGCTGCACCGCCCATGTCGGGGCCTGCGCCTGCTGCGCCGCCGGCTGCCTGTGCCTGCTCATAAACCTTGGAGAACAGGGTCTGTGCGCTCTGCATCAGTTTTTCCTGGGCAGCCTTCATATCTGCAACCTGGGATTCTGTCATTTCCTGATCCTTGGTCTGATCCAGCAGAGTCTTCAGAGCAGACAGATCTGCCTGTACGCTTGCCTTGTCAGCTTCCGGAATCTTGTCACCTACATCTTCCAGCGCTTTTTCTGTCTGGAATACGAAGGAATCAGCTTCATTTCTTGTGTCAATCGCTTCTTTTCTCTTCTTATCCTGAGCCTCGTACTCAGAAGCTTCCCTCACCGCTTTTTCGATATCGCCTTCAGACATATTGGAGCCTGCAGTAATGGTGATGTGCTGTTCTTTTCCTGTACCCAGATCCTTTGCGGATACATTTACGATACCGTTGGCATCGATATCAAAGGTAACTTCAATCTGAGGAACACCGCGTCTTGCCGGCGGGATACCATCCAGTCTGAACTGGCCGAGAGATTTGTTATCCTTTGCAAACTGTCTTTCACCCTGCAGTACGTTGATATCAACTGCAGTCTGGTTATCTGCCGCTGTGGAGAAAATCTGACTCTTCTTTGTAGGAATGGTAGTATTTCTCTCAATCAGCCTTGTAGCAACACCGCCCATGGTTTCAATGGACAGGGACAGCGGAGTAACATCCAGAAGAAGGATATCGCCTGCGCCTGCGTCGCCTGCCAGCTTGCCGCCTTGGATGGAAGCGCCGATAGCAACACATTCATCCGGATTCAGGGTCTTGCTGGGCTCATGGCCTGTCATCAGTTTTACCTTATCCTGTACGGCAGGAATACGTGTGGAACCGCCTACCAGCAATACCTTGCCAAGCTCAGATGCTGTGATTCCCGCATCTCTCAGGGCGTTCTGCACGGGGATTGCTGTTCTTTCCACCAGGTCATGGGTAAGTTCGTCAAATTTGGCTCTTGTCAGATCCATATCAAAGTGCTTCGGTCCATCTGCAGTTGCTGTGATGAAAGGAAGGTTGATGTTGGTTGTTGTTGCGCTGGAAAGCTCTTTCTTGGCTTTTTCTGCAGCTTCTCTCAGTCTCTGCATAGCCATCTTGTCGCCGGAAAGGTCGATGCCTTCCTGCTTCTTGAATTCGCTTACCATCCAGTCGATTACTTTATTATCAAAATCATCACCGCCCAGACGTGTATCACCGTTGGTTGCAAGTACTTCGATTACGCCGTCACCGATTTCGATGATGGAAACATCGAAGGTACCGCCGCCCAGGTCGTATGCCATGATTTTCTGTTCTTTTTCATTATCAAGGCCATAGGCAAGCGCTGCTGCCGTAGGCTCGTTGATGATACGCTTAACATCCAGGCCTGCGATCTTTCCTGCATCCTTGGTTGCCTGACGCTGTGCGTCATTGAAGTAAGCGGGAACTGTGATAACAGCTTCGTTTACTTTTTCTCCCAGATAGTTCTCCGCATCTGCTTTCAGCTTCTGCAGAATCATTGCGGAAATTTCCTGCGGGGAGTATTTCTTACTGTCAATGTCTACCTTGTAGTCGCTTCCCATATGTCTCTTGATGGAAGCAACCGTTCTGTCCGCGTTGGTTACTGCCTGACGCTTTGCAGGCTCTCCTACCAGTCTTTCCCCTGTCTTGGTGAATGCGACAACACTGGGTGTTGTTCTTGCGCCTTCCGCATTGGCGATAACGGTGGGCTTTCCACCTTCCATTACTGCCACACAGCTATTTGTTGTACCTAAGTCGATACCAATAATTTTGCTCATGATTCTCCTCCATTCTACCGCTTAATACGGCTATTTCATCAGGCCATGCCTGAAATACTTAATTTGCCACCTTAACCATACTGTGTCTTACCACAGCGTCATGATATGTGTAACCCTTCTGGAATTCCTCCACTACGATGTTCTCACCGTATTCCTCATCCTCCACATGCATCACTGCATTGTGGAAATTAGGATCGAATTCCTGACCTGCAGCTTCGATGGGTTTTACTCCCATGTTGTCCAGCTCGGTCATCAGCTGTTTATATACCTTGTTCATGCCTTCCACAAAAGCGGAATCCTTCTCATTCTCCGGTACGGCTGCCAGACCTCTTTCAAAGTTGTCAACCACCGGGAGGATTTTCTCTATCACACTTTTTGCTCCGGTTTCGAACATTGCTGCCTTTTCTTTGTCGGTACGTTTTCTGAAGTTTTCAAATTCGGCCATCTGACGTTTTATCCTGTCTTCCAGTTCGTCAATTTGCACTTTGAAGGCCTCTTCTTTTTTATCTTTCTTTTTCTTTTTGAAGAATCCCTCTTTTTCTACAGAGGAATTATCCTCCGCCTGTTCGGAATCCTCCTGGGTATTCTCCGATGCCCCGGCTTCACCGCCTTCTCCGTTTCCTTCGGAAGAATCAGTATCCGCGTCTGCCGTTTCCTCTGTCCTGGGAGCTTCTGCTGTCTCTTCTCCGGCCTTCGCCTCAGAAGCAGTGTCCATCTCTTCTTCCAGATTACGGTTATCTTTATTTTCCATTTTCTGCTTCACTCCATTCTGTGTACCTGACACTTCTATTTTTTCTTATACAGCGTATCCAGCTGGCTCATGAGATTCTTCAGAATGCCCACGACTCTGTCGTAATCCATTCTCTTCGGTCCGATGATTCCCACCGTCCCTTTCATTCCTTCTCCCAGTTCATAGGTTGCTGTAACAATACTGCAGTCCTTCATTGTCTGTACCGGGGTCTCATCACCGATATATACCTGTATGCCGGTGCTGTTCTCATCAGCAAGTGTTTCCTGAACTATCTGGTTTAATGCCTGTTTTTCTTCAAATGTGGTAATAAGCTGTCCGGCCAGCTCCTTATCCGCCAGCTCCGGATATTTAAGGATGTTGTTGGTGCCGCTGGTATAAATCTCCAGGTCTTCATCCGCCTGAATGGCTTCCGCCACCGCATCGATAATTTCTCCCACCATGCTGCTGTGTATTCCTGCCTGCTGCTTCAGGTTGGCTATTGTCCCCAGATTGATCTCATCCATGGATTTGCCGTTTAAATGCGTATTCAGCAGGATGTTGAGCTTAAGCATGGTTTCCTGATCAGGCGCCTCGTCCACGTGGAGCATTGTGTTCTTAATCACATTGCCTTCCACAACGATAACCGCCAGCACCTGATGTTCATCCACTCTTGAAAGCTGAATGAACTTCAGCTTGTTTCCATGATAAAGCGGCGATGAAATCATTGCCGCATAATTGGTATTTACCGCAAGAACCTTCGCTACCTGCTGGAGAAGATGTTCCATCTTATCTTCCTTCTCCACGAGAAGCTCCTTCAAATCAGCGACTTCCCTGTCCTTCTCTTCCAGCATGCTGTCCACATAAAGACGGTAGCCTTTATCGGAAGGGATCCTGCCTGCCGAGGTATGAGGCTGAATGATATAACCGAGCTCTTCCAGATCAGCCATCTCATTGCGGATGGTAGCTGAACTCAGGTTCAAATCCGTATATTTGGAAATTGTCCTGCTGCCCACCGGCTCTCCCGTCTCCAGATAGTTCCGGATGATAGCCTGCAGAATCTTCATTTTACGTTCATCCAGTTCGCTCTGCATTACCTCACCTCTTTTTTAAGTTGTTAGCACTCAACCCTTGGGAGTGCTAACACCTTCTGAACATACATTATCACTTCTCCCAAACGTTGTCAACTCGTTTTTTGAAATAAATTAGTGAAAAAAATATGAAAATCATGAACGTAAACTTAAGAAAAAATCAAATATCCCTGCATGGGGAAACATTTTCAAAAGAAACGCCGTATCCTTAAAGAGGCCGGAATCGGACGGATCAGACAAAAGATCCGCCGTTCCTGTCCGGATACGGCGTGTAAATGATGTGAAGTTATATGCAGCCTTATGCTGCGTCAGAACGGTTCTATGTAATACAGTCCTCTGTTCCCTGGGATCAGATGGCAAAGCTGCCGGTAACGTCTCCGTTGATTACATAATATACACTGCTCTCTTCCGGCTTTACATACAGTTCCACGGTTTTGAACTCTTCTTCGTTCCTGCCCAGGTCATATTTCCATACGTCCTTCGCAATTTTTACCAGATCCTCCGATGAGTAGGATTTTCCTGAAAACTGTACGGTTACTGTCTCTTTGATCTCTTCCCTGGCCGCTGCTTTTTTCGCAGGGGCTGCTGCGGGCTTCTCAGCCGCTTTTTTCACAGGGGCTTTCTTAACAGGCTCTTTCTTCACAGTTTCCTTCTTTACGGTTTCTTTCTTTACTGTCTCTTTCTTCACAGCTTCCTTTTTTACAGCTGTTTTCTTTGCAGGCGCCTTTTTGGCAGGTGCCTTTGCCTCTGCGGGCTCTTTTACGGCCGCTTTTACTGCTGGTGTTTTTTCGGGTTCTTTGGTTTCGATTTTGGGCGCATCAGCTTTTGCAGCGATTTTCTCAACAGGTTTTACAGTTTCCTTTGCTTCGGTTTTCTTCGTTTCTGCCATAATTTTTTCTCCTCCTTTAGACCCAGGTACTTTGTCCAAGCACAATACACATAGCAGTAATATACCTGAATATAGGACTAAGTTTACCGCAAAGCCGCGAAGTTGTCAACTTTTCGTCTGATTTCCCGGGATCGTCACCGTAAAACAGCTGCCTTTCCCCGGCTCGCTTTCCAGTTCAATATGACCGTTATAGTACTCCGCAATATGTTTTACGATGGACAGGCCAAGCCCTGTGCCGCCCATCTTTTTGCTGCGTCCTTTGTCCACGCGGTAGAAGCGTTCGAAGATCCTGTCCTGATCTTCCTTTCTGATTCCGCAGCCGTCGTCGCGGACACGAACGCACATATCCGTCCCCCTGGCGCTGATTTCAACCCATACATTACCGCCGGGATGGTTGTATTTGATGCCGTTGCTGACCAGATTCATAATCAGCTCCCGAAGCTGTTTGGCGCTGGCCTCTATGGAGACAGGCTCGCATTCCTTATGAAGCGTTACCTGATATTCCGCGGCAATGGGTTCGACAGATTCAAAAATTTCCGTAAGCAGCGGCACCATTCGCACCGTGGAATAGGTCACCTCCGCTTCCTTGGCTTCCAGCCTGGATATCATGAGGATATCATTGATCAGATTGGTCATATTGTCCGTTTCCTTCAGAATCCTGGCAATAAAATCCTTTTTGACGGCCTCATCCGTCACAAAGCCCTGATCCAGCAGCTCCGCATAGCCTCTCACCGATGTGATAGGGGTTTTAAGCTCATGGGAGGCATTGCTGAAAAATTCCTGGCGGATACGTTTTTCCTTTTCCAGGCGGTCCATGTGCTCCCGGATTTCCTCCGCCATTTTCATGGTGGTTGCGGAAATCACGTTCAGTTCCTTATATTTATAGGTTTTAAAGGTAAAACTGGGATTGTCGCTGCGCACCTTTTCCATCTCCCTGGAGATCTCATTTAAGGGCGTGGTAATCGTATTTGTAAAACGCACGGCGATGACGACGCTCATGGCAAAGGCAATCCCTGTGCCCAGAAGAAGCACCGGGAAAATCAGTATCATATAATCCAGCATATTGGTATAAGGAACCGCCATGCGCACCACATAGGGTCCCTTCTTGGAATGAACCGCCACATACAGCATGTTCTCCCCCAGGCTTTCCGAATTCCTGGTAGCAAAACCGGAGCCGCTGCGCAGCGCCTCTTTCACCTCTTCCCTCTCCAGATGGTTTTCCAGGGAATCCACCTGTTCAATTTCGTTGTCCGCCACTACCGTGCCGTCTTCACCGATAATGGTGACGCGGGAATTTTCATCCATGGTCGCTTCATGCAGACGGCTGAGCTGTTCCTGCAGATCCCCGTCATAATTCAGGGAATAGTCCACCACATGAATGGTATTCAGCATGGATTCCCGATTGCTTTTCAGCATATTTTTGCCGATAAAATAGTAAGAAAAAACACTGCTGACCGCGAGGGCCAGCATGAGTATCGCTACGAACCGGAGTAATATCGCTCGTTTCATAATTTAATTATCCCTGTTTTCCGTCTCCTGCGGGAGCACAAAACGATAGCCCACGCTGCGGATAGTCTTAATATATCTGCTGCCTTCCTCGCCCAGCTTCTGGCGCAGGGTACGGATATGGATGTCCAGTGTACGCGTTTCTATGTCTGCCGTATAATCCCAGAGTTTGTTAAGAAGCTCATCCCGCTCCACCACTCTGGCCCGGTTATCGATCAGATACATAAGAAGCTCATATTCCTTATAAGTCAGAACCACCGGCTCCCCGTTCATGGCCACTTCCCTGGCCGCCGTATCCACACATAAACCGCCCAGACGCACCTTTCCCTCGGACTGCACAGGCTGCTGCTCGGACGCCCTTCTAAGCAACGAACGAATTCTCGCCGCCAGCTCCAAAACCCCGAAGGGCTTAGTCACATAATCATCCGCGCCGCCGTCCAGCCCCACCACCTTATCGTACTCCTTATCCTTAGCCGTAAGCACAATAATCGGCATACTCTTCAGCTCATCCTCCCGCCCCCTGATAATCCGAATCGCAGAAAGACCATCCATGCCGGGAAGCATTAAATCAAAAACCGCCAAATCCGGCTTCTCCCTCCCAACAACCTCCAACGCTTCTTCCGCAGTCTCAAAAGCCGCCACCTGATAGCCATAACCTTCCAAAGCAATTTTCACCAGATTCCGGATATTCTCATCATCCTCAATCACAAATATCTTCTGCATCCTACTCTCCATTCCGCCAAACGCCATTATTTCCTACACCTGTTGCACAAAATCCGGTACCGAGGAGTGTCTGGATCTTATGACAACAGTATATCACTCTTCATCCAGCGCAGGAAGTGGTTTGCGGGATTCGCTGACCACATACCCCGCAATGTTGGTGGCATGATCCGCGATTCTTTCCAGATTGCTAATCAGATCCAGGAATACCACGCCGCTTTCCGGCTCGCATTTCCCTTTGGAAAGACGCTGGATGTGCTTCTCCCGCAGCTCATCCTCCAGCTTATCCACATTCCTTTCATAATCCGCTTCCTGAATTGCATCCTGTGTGCTGGAAAGCTCCCTGGCCTTCAGCGCGCTTTCCAGCGCCAGTATGGTTTCACTGGAAATCAGCTTCAAATCTTTGAAGCCTTTCTTGGAAAAGGAGATCTCATCCTTGCGCATATTTTCGGCAAGCTCCGCGATATTTTCCGCGTGATCTCCCACCCTTTCCAGGTCACTGATGGTATAGAAAAGATTTTTTACCACCTTATGCTGTCCCTCGGTAAGGGAAAGATTATCCACCCTCACAAGGAAGGAGGTTAAAACCTTTTCCATTTCATTTATGATTTTTTCCTTATCAAATACAGATCGGATCAGTTCCTTGTTGCCTGTCTCCACGCCTTCCAGGGCCGCCTTCAGGTTTTCCAGGGCGGACTGACCCATCATATTTACCTCTCCCATCACGGTATCCATGGCAAATGCAGGGTTTTCCAGAATACGTTCGTCCAGATGGCGGCGCATTTCCCCTGCCGGCGTTATTTCTGCGATCTCCGCTTCCTTATCATCCCTTATTATATAGGTAGAAAGCTTGACAAGCTTATTTGCAAAAGGAATCAGCATCAGGGTATTTAGAACGTTGAAAATCGTATGGAAAACAGAAATTTCCACGCTGTTAATGGCTGCCGCGCCCCATGCCGCATTAAAACGGAACAGGACAAACATGATAATGCCGAAAACCACAGCGCCGATGACATTGAACAACAGGTGGATAACAGAGGCTCTTTTTGCATTTTTCCCGGCACCCGCGCTGGAAATCAGGGCTGTCACACAGGTCCCGATATTCTGGCCCAGCGTAATGAACACAGCGGACTGCCAGTTTACCACACCGTTGAGCGCCAGCGTCTGCAGGATACCCACAGAAGCCGAGGAGCTCTGGATAATGGCGGTAACCACAGCGCCGGCCAGCACCGCGAGAACGGGATTCCTGCCAAGGACGGCAAAAGCCTGTGCAAATATGGGCGCTTCTCTGTATGGCTTAATCGCATCGGACATGAAGGAAAGGCCAATAAACAGGATACTGAAGCCTACCAGAATCTCTCCGATTTTTTTCTTTTTTTCTGATTTTGTAAAAAGTACGAGGAACGCGCCGATCCCCAAAAGCAGCGGGGCAAAAAATTCCGGCTTCATTACGCTCCCCCATTCGCTCATGGAAACAATCCATGCCGTAATGGTAGTACCGATATTGGCGCCCATGATAACGCCCACTGCCTGGGCAAGCTCCAGCATACCTGCATTTACAAAGCCTACCACCATAACCGTAGTGGCTGAAGAGCTCTGTATGATAGCGGTGACTCCTGCGCCTACAAGAATAGCCATCAGCCTGTTTTTTGTCAGAAAGCCCATCAGCTTCTGCATTTTTCCTCCGGCTGATTTCTGAAGGCCGTCGGCCATGATATTCATCCCGTAAAGGAACATTCCCAGGCCGCCGATGAAAGAAAACAACATTCCTACATCATTAATAGACATCTCATCTCTCCTCTGCCCTCATCAACGGATATCGCTGTCTGAAACTTACTCGAAATCCTGACGTATCCCTCATTCCGCTTCGGGGCGGTATCTTTTTCCTATGTTTCCAATGAAAAACTGCTGTCCTCCGGATTTTGGCCGGACCACGGCATTTTCTCATTGTCCATCATTATTTTAACAGGTGAGTGTAAAGTACACGCTTAGGTTATGTAAAATCTATGTAAAATATCAGCAATCCGAACCTTACATAAACCAAATGGCATCTTGTTGTGCCCGAGGGTATCTTATCCTGTGCCACATTGTATTTCCTCTGCTGTCCGGCTATAATAACCTCAATCCCAGAGGAAAGAAGGGCTGACCTATACTTTATATGACAAATATCATATTTATTCCCGCTGGGGAACGGGTACTGCGTTATAAAAATACCGTATGTGACAATATCATGTATTTTTCAGTGAAGAAGGGGATGGGCATCGGCGCAAGGGAGCCGCTGAAATCTATGACAGCCGAAACCGCACGCAGGGATAAAGTGACCTTTCTGATATCCTCCCACGATTTAAACCTTTTCAGCAATCTGGCCGGCAGATATCTGCTCCTGTTTCACGGGCGCATTGTCTGTCTGACTGGGGAAAAAACGGAGGCGAAAGAAATCAGGAAAAAGTATGAAGAATGCAGAATACGCAACTTATGCGAAAAAGAAAGGCCGGCGTTTTATTCCGGGGCATTGAAAAAAGAACGGATATACGGCATTTTTAACACCTATTAACGTAATTGTGAGGAGGTTCCATGAAGCTGATAATCCATCAGGATCGTCAGATTACTGAAACTGAAATTACCATCCGCTGTGCACGCATGGATTCCCGGCTGGAGCAGCTGGCCGGACATATCAGGCAATTTGGTCTTTCCCTGACGGGCTATCAGGAGGATAAGGAATTCCAGCTGCCGCTGGAGAAGATATTTTTTATGGATTCCGCAGATGGAAGAACCTATCTTTATCTGGAGAAAGAGGTGTACTACTGCCGGGAGACTCTGGCCTCCCTGGAGGCCCGCCTTTCCCGCACTTCCTTTACCAGGATCAGCAAAAGCTGTCTGGTCAACACCAGCTTCCTGCAAAGTGTGCGGCCGCTGTACAACCACCGGCTGGAGGCCACCCTGCAAAATGGAGAAAAACTGGTAATTACGCGAAATTATATCGAACCTCTGAAGGAAAAGCTGAAAGGAGCAAATGTATGAAAAATTTTCTGACCGTACGGGCGCCGTCCACCTGTATCTGTTTTACCCTGCTGCTTCTTGCCAATGCCGCCCTGAATATGCTGAGCGGTATTGATACCGAAGGGTATGATTTCACCGTCCTGGTCCTGTTTCTGATCATATTGCTGTGCCAAGGGGTGGATATTGCCCTGGATCATGTTGAATTCAGGACATGGAGGCAGTACTGCATTACAGAGTCCTTGATTTTGTATGTGGTGAACCTGGCAGTATTCCGTATCATTTTCTGGCATTCCTTTTCGGCCAGGCAGCTTATTATTTTCACCCTGATTTTTTTAGTCATTGTAACCGCTGTATTTTCCTATTTCAGAAAGCTGCAGCGAATGCAGGCGGATGAAATCAATGCGCTTATTGCTAAAATGCAGTCAGATGCGCCGCGGCAATAAAAAAAGTCCGAAACTGCGCCCGGCTTCTAATGGAGGGCCGCAGTTTCCAGACTCAGTCAGGAAACATCTCTCGCTTTCAGTACATTTAATTCCCATTTCGCAACTTGACGGGCATGGGGTCAATTTCCGTAGCTAAAGCACTTTTTTAAGAATAAAATCCTTTTTTCTATGTTATTCTGTGCAATTTGTGTCTTTATTGCCGAATCATATCCGTGAATTGTGCCTTTTGTGTCGTTCAACTCAACTTTCGCCCCTGCTTCCATCAGTCTTTCAGCATACAAAATTCCTTCATCATGCAGGCAATCATATTCTGCTGTTTCAATGTACGTATCCGGAAGCTTATGAGGCAACACATTCTGCATGGGCGATGCGTTCCTGATGTTTTCTACTGTTACGTTCTTTAAATAGAATTCCCACATTTTTTTGTTATTTTGGGAATTCCATGATGGAGTATCAGAGTACAATTTTATGGATTTCGTGGACATGGACGCATCTGTCACCGGATATATTAACATCTGTGCACAGGGAATGGGCAAAGCTTCTTTTTCATATGCATTGCAAATCGCAGCAGCAATTGCCCCGCCGGAACTATCTCCTGCGATTCCAATCAGTTCTCTGTCAATACGCAGGCTTTCCGCATTCTTTAACAGCCATTTATATACGGACAATACATCCTGATATGCCGTTGGATATGGATGCTCCGGCAACAGATGATAATCCGGAAAGACCACCCTGCAGTTTGCTTCCAATGCATAGATACAGGCAAGCTTTTTATGATGGACTGACGCCTTATAACTGAACGCGCCGCCATGGATATATAGCAAACACGGAAGCTTATCCGCTGCTGAAACAGGTTCGTATATTACAACCTTTAACGGTAACCTGCCGTTTTCCCGTATTATTATCCGTTTGCAACTAATTTGCTTCTATTAATCAGCACTGAAACCGCCCCGACACTGTTTGCCCCAACTATATCTTTTTCTTCATCTCCCACATAAATCATTTCGTTTGGCAGTATATTAAAACACTCTGCCGTTTTTAGAAATCCTTCTTTACATGGTTTTCTGTAGCCTACATCTACAGAAGTCAGAATTAAATCAATATAATCAGTAAGCATTGCAAAGTCCTTAAGAATTTCTGCTGCAGCGTCCATCATACCGTCTGCCAAAACTATATTGCATTTAGCGGCTGCTTCACAAAGCGCAGGACGATATAAGGAAGTCCAGCTTAAGGGATTATTGTATTTTATTAACGTATGCCCAACATCAAAGGATACTACTTTTATCATATTCCAATCTGCCTTTTAAAAATATCAGCAAAACATCATTTTGCCGGAAACATACAAACATACGCTTAACCCAGGCCACCACAAATTTACGCAGCAATCACATAAAAATACAGCAGCACCAGAATACCCAGCACGATACGGTACCAGCCGAAAACCTTGAAGTCATGCTTTTTAATATATCCCATGAGGAAGGAAATAACACCCATGGACACTACAAAAGCCACCACCATGCCGATAATCAGAAGCGACGCCTCGGTCATGCTGAAGCCGAGCCCGAATTTCACCAGCTTCAGAAGGCTTGCGCCGAACATGACGGGAATCGCCAGGAAAAAGGTGAATTCCGCGGATACCACCCTGCTGACGCCGATGAGCAGCGCGCCAACGATGGTTGCGCCGGAGCGGGAGGTGCCGGGGAATACCGCGGCGATAAGCTGAAACAGGCCAATAATCAGGGCATCCCGGTAGGTCAGGGACGCCAGGCTTTTGATCCGGGGCTTCCTTCCCTTATTCCAGTTTTCAATTACAATAAAAGCCACGCCGAACAGAATCAGCATAATGGCCACCGTGGTGGCATTATACAGATACGGCTCCACCAGATCATCCAGGAGTATGCCGTAAATCATGGCAGGGATGCAGGCCACCAGAACCTTGAACCACATGACAAAGATATCCGTTTTAATAATGCCGTTTTTCTTACGCCGCTTTGAAAAATCAAAGGGGAACAGCTTATTCCAGAACAGAACCACCACCGCCAGGATCGCCCCCAGCTGAATCACTACCAGGAATACTTCCCAGAATTCAGGGGATACATCCAGCGTGACGAATTCATTCAGCAGTATCATATGTCCCGTGCTGCTGATGGGCAGCCACTCCGTAATACCTTCCACAATTCCAAACAAAACCGCTTTTAAAATTTCAATCATATTATTCTCCAATTTTTATACTGCTGCTGTCCGCCGGACGTACCGGCCAAACAGACAGTCTGTTTTCATTTTCCGAAAACTCCTCCGCCTATCTTTGCACGCTGTCACCGTTTTCCAGATAACGCAGCATATCCTCAAAGCACTCCCGGGCATCTGCATAGCCCTCCTCATAAAGCAGACGCAGCTTCTCCTTATCCTTCTCTATTCTGCCAATACCGCTGGCCCTTTTCGGACGGATAACAAAAGCCTGGTAGTTTGCTGTCTGGGCATCCAGATAATCCAGCATCCGGTTATAGGCCACATGCCGGTTTGCCATCAGCTCGTAAACTTTGGGATACCTGGCATAACGCACCTTTACCAGTCCCAGATGGCCGGAAGGCTTCCTCCGGTAGCCGGTTTCCTTGGTGAGCACCACAATATTTTTCCGGTTGCCGTCCACAATGGAATGCATGATGGGCACGCTGTCGGAGAGACCGCCGTCCAGATACAGCTTATCCCCGATTTTCACATTTCTCGATACCAGCGGAAGGGACGCGGAGGCCCGCACTGCGATGATATCCTTACGCATATCCTTCAGACGCAGGTATTCCGCCTGCCCGGTCTCAATATTGGTAGCCACCGCATACGCTCTGCCCTGATAAGCATTAAAAGCATCATAATCATAAGGATTCAGAACGTTTGGGATATCGTCATAACACATTTTTACCCCGAAAAGATCCCCTGTGGTCAGCACATTGCGCGCACTGCAGTAATGTGCGTCATCCAGATAATCCACGCTGATATCATAAGCCCTGCCCCGCTGGCGCGATAGGTAGCTGCACAGATGGCATGCGCCTGCGGACACTCCATAACAGCTGGAAAACTCAATATTTTGATCCAGGAAAAAATCCAGGACTCCGGCGGTATAAATTCCTTTCATCCCACCGCCTTCCAGAACCAGTCCGGCCTGATACATACTGTCTACCTCCAAGTCAAATTTGCTGCCGCTTTACGCAAATTATCCGATACTAACCGATGTTTCCGTACTCCGCCGCCACAAATTTTCTCAGGGCAGCCAGGGAACGCTCCACCTTTTCCGTTTCAATACAGTAAGCCATCCTGAAATATCCGGGACATCCAAAGGTATCCCCCGGAACCAGAATCAAATCGTATTTCAGCGCCTTTTCACAGAAAATTTTCGCATCCTCCTCCAGAGCCTTCGGGAATATGTAAAAGGTTCCGCCTGGCTTCACACAGGTAAAGCCCAGCCCGGTCAGGCAATCATACAGAAGGTTCATGTTGGTCTCATAGACGGAAAGATCCGCCGTTTTATCCAGTACCTTAGCCACTGCAAGCTGGATGATGGAAGGAGGACAATTATGGCCGATCCCTCTGGAAATCTGCCCGCACATGTTCACAATCACTTCCGCATCAGGACAGGCAGGATTTACCGCCACATAGCCGATTCTCTCGCCGGGAAGGGAAAGAGACTTGGAATAAGAATAACAGGAGATGGTATTCGCGTAATAACGTGACACATAAGGCGCCTTAACGCCGGCAAACACGATCTCCCTGTAAGGCTCGTCGGATATAATAAAAATATCGTGCCCGTACTCCTGCTCTTTCTTTCTCAGTATATCCGCAAGCCGCAGGATAGTTTCCTCGGAATATACAATGCCTGAAGGATTATTGGGCGAATTGATAAGAACAGCCATTACCTTCTCACCCAGCATTTCTTCAAAGGCATCAAAATTTATCTGAAAACTCTCCGTATCCGGAGGCACCACCTTCAGCACAGCTCCGGTAAGATTCACATAAGGATTATATTCAGGGAAATAAGGAGCAAATGTCAGTATTTCATCGCCTGGCTTTGTTACCGCCCTGTAGGCATGGGCAAGCGCTCCTGCTGCACCGGAGGCCATAAAAATATGCTCCGGACCGTAATTCATACCGAATCTTTCGTTCAGGGAAGCGGCAATAGCCGCCCTCACAGACGGTATTCCCAGACTGGGACTGTAGCCATGCAGCGAACATGGATCGCTGTTTTTAAGCATCTCTATCATACACTCCGTAAACTCCTCCGGAACAGGAACGGACGGATTCCCCAGACTATAATCAAATACATTGTCATATCCTATCTCTTCCCCACGCTTCGTCGCAAACTCCGACAAAATCCGAATCACAGATTTGCCGCCCAGCATGGCTCTATACTGTTCTGATACCATAATTTCCCTCCAAACCGCCTCTTGGCTTTTCATCCCGACCATTGTAACACATGCGGGGTATTTGTTACAACAGTTTGTAAGGTTAAAGTACGGTGCGCAAGACACGGGCTTCTCCGGGTGGCAGGGGCTGTGGAAGGGGGGCGAGGGGCTATGTTTCTGTAAGAGCACGCTCTCGCTCGGTTAAAAACGCAGCGGTACTAGCGTTGTAAATTACACAACGCAAGGACCGGCGTTTTTAAACGGCTCATACAGAAACATAGCCCCTCGCCCCCCTTCCACAGCCCCTGCCACCCGGAGAAGCCCGAAGTATATTAAAAAAGCCTGAACATGCTAAAAACATGACTCAGGCCTAAATTTATTTTTATCAGAAAATCTCTTCTTCCCAATAATAGCTATAAATTATCTCGCTGTAACGTTATGGCAGCCGATTGTTTCGTTGTCGATGAAAAATTACAGATAATTATTTAAATCCATCGGCATGCGGTAAATCAGCAGGGCTACCAAAGGGATCAGGATTTCGCATACCTGGACGAAAAAGCTTGCAATGTCTTCGGTGATGCCGCCAAAATGTTTAAAGGCCACCCAGCAATAATAGAGGAATGCGATAAGAGCCCCTGCGAGGCAGCCGATGCCTACCACAAGATTCATCCGCAGCATAAAAAAGGCACAGGCAGCGATATAAAGGATCAAGACAGCCGCCACTATGAGCTTGGTTCTGCCTTCAGGTACATACAGCGTGCATTTGCTGGTCTGGGAATGGCGGAACCAGATGATGGACAGGCCATAGAGAGAACGGGAAAGAATAAAGCCGAGAGAAACCACCGGCCATCCGTCTATGGGCATTTCACTCCAAAGTCCTACTATGATAAGGAAATAACTGACACAGGTGATGATGGCAAAATAGCCGCTGTGGGAATCCTGAAGGATTTCCAGTTTGCCTTTTCTGGGCTGATGGGAGGACAGGGCGTCCACAGTGCGGAAAAAGCCGTCCATATATGCGCCGCCGGAAAGAAGTAGCGGGATCATCACGCAGACAACAGACCGGAGGAACTCATAGTCCAGCAAATAGGGGTGTACTATCCGCCATTCTGTGATCAGGAAAGCAATGATGGCTCCTACCCACGGTACAAAACACAGAATATATTTCATGTTATCCTTTGTTTTTTCCACCTGGCGCGCAGGCACCACGGAGTACATGGAAAAAGCGAGTCTGAAGCTGTTCCAAACCTGTTTCATGCTTTTTGGTCCTTTCTCTTTCGTGCAGTCTGTCACTCTGATTACTCTATTACAACATCATCCGCATACTGATCCCAAATCAGGCATATCCAGGTTTTTCCCTGGCTGAGTACGATAGGATCACCATTTTCGTCCACATAATAGGCAGGATCCGTATCCGCGTAGCGGGACCAGGTGCCTTCCGTCATTTTCCCCTGGGTGAATACCTGAACCTTCATGCCGTTGTCACCGTGGCAGCCAAAGGCCAGATAATCATTTTCATCGCGCACCTCACCGTAGCAGTACTGGAAAATAACATTGTCAAAGGCAAGCTGTTCTCCGGTGCTTTCATCAATATGGGGGCCGCCGTACTGATAGCGGTAATATTTTCCGTCTTCTTCATTATATTCAAACCAGGCCTGCACCTTGCTGTAGCCGTTGGGCTGGTCTTTTTCCTTTCCGCCCGGATACAGCATTTCCGCAGTTTTTCCTTTGCTGTTGTCCGGCTTCTGCCCGTCTGCTGCAAAGGCAAATTTAGTCTTGTGCGCATCATGGTAGGTACGGCTGTATTTCATTTTATCAATGTCTTTCTGAAGGCCTTTAATGTCCAGATAGACATTGTGGGGCATTTTTCTTTCCGTTGTACGAAGAAAAGTATTGGGCGCAGGATGGTTAATCCCGGCAACGGGGCCGCTGATATTGTCCACCCGATCACTGTTGAGAAGCCCGCCCACATAAGGGGTTGCCTGTCCGAAGTGTGCATAAATGGCGTCAAATTCCAGGGCGCAGTATACAAAATAGTCCCGGCTGCTTCTGATATATCCTATTTTGTCCATGTCTCCATAATTCTCAAAAAGGCCCATCAGCCTTGTAATACGGCCCTCAACCGGTGCCTCATAGATAATGGAGGCTTTGGAAGTCCCTGTCTGGGGGCAGCCTTCCAGAATATTGTTAAGCATGACTGCAAGCGGCCTCTGCTTTACCTGTTCCGGATCCATTTTTTCTCCGGTAAGATAGCTGTGCTGTCCGTCATTTTCCACCAGGGCGGCCTGCTGGGTATTAGTCACAGCACCCGTTTCATTCGCCTTCGCCTGTTCGGTGGCGCTGACCGTCTCCTGTTTTGTCTGCGTTTCCGATTCCTGCGGAGGCTCCGTTTTCTTTCCGCAGCCTGTCAGAAGCGCCGCTCCCAATATCAGTGCGCTGAAAAAAACAGCGGCTTTATGCATCCTTTTTCCATCTGTCCGGAATTTTCTCATTCGTCTCTCCTGTAAAAAACAAAACTGACCGGCATCTGCAACACTTTCCGCCGCCTGGCCTGCATCATTTGGCAAATACAAACAGAACCGGCGCAGCATTTATCTGCACCGCCCGGTTCCTGCAATTTCTGTAAATCAGGCATCGGCTGGAAACCGGAATGCCTGTAAAGTCTATGATATTGTACTCCGCGAGGTTCTGAATGTCCAGTATTTTATGAAAATCTTAATGAATGAGACGGCATTTTTCCGCTGCCCTGACCAGAAGCGCTCCTTTGGGAAGGGCCAGAAGATCTTTTCTTCCAACAGCTCCCAGTTTGATGGTCAGCACAAAATATATCGGAACCGCCACAAGGATAGCCGCCGCCAGGCAGATCACGTTAATATGGATCAGCAAATACAGGCCATGATATACGCCGAAGGCCGCCGCCCCCATAATCACTGCGGACCAGCCGGGAAGCAGGAAGGTCTTTATTATCTCCTGCCTGTATTTCAGTTCCTTCCTTACGGAAAAGCCGTTGAGTATGCACATTAAAAGAGAATAAAGCACGGTGGCGATGACCAGGGAAAAAAGTCCCAGATCCGTCACCAGCAGCAGCGGAACCAGAACCACAGTCTGGATTACCAGGGCAACCGCCGCATTGACTACGGGCAGATTCACCTTGCCGATCCCCTGGAGCACCGCATTGCTGATAGTGGAAAGGGCGTAGAACACCACGCTGATGCTCAGTGCCGCAAGCAGCCAGGATACCGTATCCACAGAAGCCTTCTGGGGATATAAAAGCAGTGTGACCGGCTTGGCCAGCACCGCAAGGCCTACGGCGGAGGGAATAGAAAGAAACATGGTTGTTTTTATCGCCGTCCCGATCCGTCTGTTGGTTCCCGCGGTGTCCCCCTGGGCAAAGCTTCCTGAAATGCCCGGTATCATTGCCGAGGACATGGCGGAGGCAATGGCGATGGGGATGTTGGCAATCTGTTTTGCCTTACCGCTGAACAGGCCGTACTGGGTATAGGCCTCTACCTCGCTGAAACCCTTTACATGCTCCATAATCCTGGTGTAAATGGTCAGGTTTAAGGAAGTGTTGCAGTTATAGATAAAGGTGCTCAGTATTACCGGCGTCACCATGGTGATGATAATTTTATACACCTCGCCTGTGGTGAGCAGCTGGGAGCTTCGATCCCTTTTTGTTTTCTGGTTGATATATTCTCTGTTGAGAAGGAATATCCCAAACATGAACAGCAGTGCGATAAGTACGCCTGCCCCGGTGCCTATGGCGCTTCCCGAAGCGCCGAATACAGCCTGTGTGGTGGTATCCTTCCCTGCAACCGCCTTAATCAGAAGAAATGCCGCAAGTATGCTGACCACCGCATTCAGTATCTGTTCCACAATCTGGGAAAATGAGGTGGGCACCATGGTTCCGTGTGCCTGGAAATAACCTCTCAGCACGCCAAGAAGTCCGGAGAAAAATATGGTGGGCGCAAAAATACGAAGCACCGGCACGGAATTGCCGCCCACCAGGATTCCCGCGCCAAAGAAGGTAAACAGGCTGGCCAGGCCGCCCACGACTACCACATAGCCTATGGCACAGCGGAAAATTTTCTGGGCGTTCCTGTATTCCCTCAGCGCCAGCCTCTGGGCAATCACCTTGGAAATGGCCGAAGGGATACTGTAGGAGGATACGAGGAGTATGATGGTATAAATCTCATAAGCGGAAGAATAATAACCATTTCCTTCATCCCCGATAACTGCAGCCAGCGGGCTTCTGTATAAAATTCCAATGACCTTGCAGATGATTCCGGCAGCCGCCAGGATCCCTGCCTGCATGACAAAGCTGTTGCTTTTTTTATTATTACCCATAAATTAATCACCTGACCAGAATGCATTTACTCCGAAAGCCTGAAGGTAAGCAGCGCATCCAGCCTTCTTTCCACAACCTCATATACGAATATATCCGGCTGCTGCTCATCGATCATTGACTGTTCAAAGCATCCGTTCCAATGGGGCATATAGCTATAGGAAAAATTGGATGCCAGCACAGGGGCCATAGCGCCTGCAAAGGAGTCCCTCACCAGGAAAAGCCGCCTTGGATCCGGCGCCTCCGACTGGTAAATCAGCTCTGTGGCGTCGATGGCCTGGATCACCGACAGATTGTTGGTGGCGTAGCCCGTCACATCATAGCTTACTTCCGCGGGCTTGTTCTTTTTATAATAGTTCTTCAGATTCATCATATTCGCAAGGTCGTAGCCTGAGAAGTCATTTTGCGAGATCGTCAGATCCTCAACGTCCGCAATTTCCACCCCCAGCTCACGAAGCAGCGCTTTTGCGCCGATATAGCCGCCCAGATAATTCCAGTGGGTATCATAATGCCAGTAAAGATCGTACTGATCCTTATAAGCCATCAAATCCTCTCTGGGATAAACGATGCGCACGCCCGTTTCCTCACGCAGATAATTAATCACCTGCTCCGCCCTGGTCAGTTCCCCCCGTTTCCTGATATAATCCGGCAGCTGGGCGGAATAAATGTCTTCCTTATTGGAGGGGATCATGAGAATAAACTCTATGCCCCTGGCTTCCAGATAAGCTTTGGTGCTCAGGATGTTGTCCTTTATCACATCCAGCTGTTCCTGGGTGTACAGGTTCGTTCCCTTATAATCCTCAATACTTCCCTCATCTGTAAAAAATAACCAGTCATTTTTTCCCAACACCACGCTGGCGGAGGAGGAATCGCCGAACAGCTTCATGTTCAGGATGCTGTTGGCTTCTATCATCTGGCTCCGGAAAGCCAGGTGGTCGTTATAGTAGCTGTTGTACTGGGATGCATAGTTATGCAGATTGTCTCTGGTCAGCGCCGGCTTCTCGGCAAGCTGCCTGTTTTCCGTATTTTCTTCGGATATATGAGGCTCTGCAAAATAGTAGACAACCCTGGGGCCTGTAATCATCAGGGCAAACAGGATTATCCACACCACCGCCTTTTTTTTCGTCATGTAGCCATTCCTCCATTTTCAGCAAAAACCGCTGTCAGAAACTGCTGTCACACAGACTGACGCTAAAAATCGCAATCATACGGGCCGCCACTAAAATTGCACTCATATGGGCTGCCATTAAAAATTGCAATGTACGGACTGCAGTTAAAAATTCATGTAAATAAATGCGCTGTAGGTGCTGCTGACCATGAGCATAACGCTGTAGGCAAGAAGCAGCATGCAGAAAATCAGCTCTGCCGTACTGTTTTTAAATTTCTCCGCCCGGGGGCTGATTTTCACCGCGCACTTCTGCAGTACGCCGCAGCCCAGGATACCGCAGGCCGCCAGGAAAAAGGCCCTGTTAGTTACCAGCTCCTGCACCGCAAAACCGGACGCCGTATACATCCAGGGAAGGAACATGCGCTTCAGATACTGCAGCGTAAGCCCCACGTCTCCCACCCGGAAGAAGGTCCAGCCCACACAGAGCACCAGTATCGTGTAAACATGCTTGATTACTTTTGTTTTCTCCAGAAGCTTTCCCAGCCCCAGGCGCTCCAGCACCATGAAAAAGCCATGGAAAACACCCCAGCAGATAAAGTCCCAGCTGGCTCCATGCCACAGTCCCGTGGCCACGAAAATAATGGAGATATTAATGTAGGTGCGCAGCTTGCCCTTCCGGTTGCCGCCCAATGAGAAGTACAGGTATTCCCTGAACCAGGAGGTGAGGGAAATATGCCATCTGCGCCAGAAATCCGTAATCGTGGAGGCAATGTAAGGGTAGTTGAAGTTCTCCACCAGGGTAAAGCCGAACATCTTCCCAAGTCCCACCGCCATATCGGAATATCCGGAAAAATCATAATAAAGCTGAAGGGAATAAAAAATAATGGCAATCCATGCCAGCACGCCGTTCACATTTGCCAGATCCAGACCGTAAATCCGGTCCACACAGGATCCCAGCGCATCCGCAATAATCACCTTTTTCGCCAGACCGTATACAAAACGGCGGATACCCTCTCCCATCAGGGACAGGCTCTGCTTTCTTTCGTTGAGCTGTTTTTCAAAATCCCTGTATTTTTCAATAGGGCCCTGGGTAATCTTGGGGAAAAACGCAAAATACAGAGCCATATTCAGAATATTTTTCTGGGCGCCGTATTTTTTCTTATATAGATCGATCAGATAGGACATGGCCTGGAAGGTAAAAAAGGACACGCCCAAAGGCAGGGCGATATCCTTCATGGACAGCAGCTCCCTGCCTGCAACTTTGTTCAGCGTATTGATGAAGAAGTTAAAATACTTATAATATCCCAGGATTCCCAGGTTTGCCAGGATTCCCAAAATAAGGGCGGTGCGCCTTGCTCCCGCCGTCTGCGTCTTATCCATCACCAGCCCCAGCACATAATTAGCCAGTATGGAAACCAGAAGCAGCCACATATATCTGGGCTCTCCCCAGGCATAGAATACCAGACTGGCCGCGAGTAATATCAGGTTCTGAAGCTTCCTGCTCTTCCCGGCGATTTTATCCAGTATAAACACGATGGGCAGAAATGCCCACAAAAATATCATTGAACTGAATACCATTATTTATTCTCCATCGGTAACTTTCCAACTTCTCCGCAGCTCCGGGAAAAACAGTCCGCCTCCGGTAATGGCTGTCCGCTTTGCGCCGCTGCTTTATTTGAAAAGATACCTTCCTCTTCTTTTGTACTGCCCGTATCTTCTGAAACTGTTCACTGTCCTGTAATACTATCTTTTCTTATTATATACGGTGAGGGAGTTTTTTCAAAGTCTTTTTGTCAGATCCTTAATAACTTCCCCTGCCGCAATCAGCCCGGCCACGCTGGGAACAAAGGCCGTGCTGCCGGGAATGGAACGCCTTACGGAGGCTTTATCCTCCTCCAGAGGGCTTTTGGCAGGCGTGCGGGGTTCTTCCCTGGAGTATACCACCTTCAGTTCCTTAATGCCCCTGTTCTTAAGTTCACGCCGCATGACCCGGGCAAGAGGGCAGACGCTTGTCTGATAAATATCCGCCACTTCGAACCGGGTGGGATCCAGCTTATTCCCGGCTCCCATGCTGCTGATAACCGGCACGCCTGCTTTTTTCGCCCTGACAACAAGCTCCAGCTTGGCCGCCACGGTGTCCACCGCGTCCACCACATAGTCAAAGGATGAAAAATCAAACTCCTCCGCATTTTCCGGCAGGAAAAAGCATTCCCTTGTCTCCACCTCAGCCTCAGGATTGATGGACAGGATGCGTTCCTTCATCACCTGCGTCTTGTATCTGCCCACAGTGTCCAGGGTGGCGATGATCTGGCGGTTCAGGTTGGAAAGCGCCACCTTATCGTTGTCAACCAGCAAAAAATGGCCTACACCGCTTCTTGCAAGCGCTTCCACGGTATATCCCCCCACGCCTCCAATGCCGAATATGGCAACGCGGGATCGGTTTAATTTATGAATTCCTTCCTCTCCCAGAAGAAGGGCGGTTCTTGTGAATTGTTCCTGCATGGCATTTCCTCCGCAGTTTGGACTCCGCATGCGCCGGAAGCTTACTGAACAGCAGGGCAAAAGATATCCGGCATATGCGAAGACTTAATTTAAAATATATAATAAGGCATTTTATTATAACATTCTCTCTGGAAATCTGTCTATGAATACATGAAAAGTGAGTGGAAGGGGTAAATGCGGATAAAAGACATGAAAACTGCCAGCAGGTCACAATTCTGCTGGCAATTGACTTTTTTATTTTATTTTTATTTTCTGGACGCTATATTTTCCAGCATTTCAAGTTTCTTATGATAAGTCAGTATTCTTTCTGCGATCTTCTCCCTATGTAGCCGTCCCCAAGCCCCACACCCGGAACCTGCCGGCTAGTCTATTTACTCACCAGGTATTCATGCAGCGCCGTCAGAAGCTGCTGTTCTTCTCCTTTAGGGTTCACCAGCTTTAAATCCAGCGCTTTTCCCGTTCCCAGCGCACAGACGCCCAGAATGGATTTGGCATCTACCGTATAGCTGCCTGCCGCCAGATCATATTCCCCGTTAAATCTTCTGATGGTATTTACAAATTTCCAAACTTCATCCGCATTTCCAAAACGAATTTTTATTGATTCCATGCTGAATTCCTTTCTTTCTTCATTCCATGCCGTTTCCGGCGCCGGAATGCCCTTCAGGTATTGTAGCTAAAGTTTTCCCCTGTGCTTTCAAAATTATACAGGGATTGGAAAAAATTTCTTATTCCCGTAATTCTGGGCGGTATGGCCATTTCCGCTTCAGCCCCCGACTCTCCTCCGTCGGCATCCGCATTTTAAAAACATATATCTCCCGGTCCTTAAGTGTCCAGCCGCCATTTTGGCAAACAACGTCAAGACAAACATAAATGCAAATGATAAATTAAATGAAACAGTAAAAACTCTAAACAGTTACATTTTCATAACACAACCATGCCCTTTATAACGGAAAACAGGAGGAAAACCACATGGAAAGCCGGGAACAGATTAATGCGGTTTGGCAGATGCAAAACTATATCGAAGGACATCTGGATGAACCGATTACGCTGCATGCGCTTGCAAAGAGCGCAGGCTATTCTCCCTGGCACTGCGCCAGGATTTTCAAAGAGCTTACTGGCAAGGCGCCGTTTGAATATATCCGTATGTACCGGCTCTCCAAAGCGGCCATGGAGCTGAGGGACAATGATCTTAAGGTAGTTGATGTTGCGATGGATTTTTTGTTTGACAGCCATGAGGGCTTTACCAGGGCCTTCCGCAGGCAGTTCGGCATGAGTCCGAATGAATATAAGAAAAATACGCCGCCGATTTATCTTTTTCATCCCTGGTCCATACGGGAATATTATTATTGGCTCAGGGATATGCAGGAGGATGCACCGCCGCTTTCCGGGGACTTTTTTGTACAGGTGCGCAATTTCCCCAAAAGAAAGCTGCTGTTAAAACGCGGCGTGTCGGCGGATAATTATTTTTCCTACAGTAATGAAAATGGCTGCGATGTATGGGGCTTGCTGTGCAGCGTCAAGGAGGCGCTGTATGAACCAGTCGGCCTGTGGCTTCCTGATGCGCTGCGTCCGCCCGGTACCTCACGCTATGCACAGGGCGTTGAATTGCCGGAGGACTACGGAGGAACGATCCCGGAGGGCTTTGATCTCATTGATTTGCCCGAATGTAAAATGATGATGTTTCAAAGCGCTCCTTATGATGATCTTCACTTTGAGGAAGCGATATTAAATTTGTCGCAGATCATCGACACCTATGACCCCACCCGGTCCGGCTATGAATGGGCGGATGAAGCCGCGCCGCGTTTCCAGCTGGATCCGCAGGGATGGCGGGGCTATATTGAAGCAAGGCCGGTAAGAGAGCTTCCCTGAAAACATCACAAGGAAAGTCAAGTACCCTCCCATTCCTTCTGCTATGCTTATTCCAGAAACGAAATAAGCCCGCAATAAAGTCCAGCTAAGAAATGTCAATAGGTAAAATGAAAAATGTTTACAAAGTTTTTTTCAAGCAGCTGATGTAAAAAAGGGTAACCTTAATAAACCCATTGCCATGGGATTTTAAAATGTAATTCA
>NZ_VUMI01000047.1 GCF_009696275.1 Eisenbergiella porci | reverse complement strand
CTGATGAACCATTAGCTTCTTGATCTAATTTCCTAACTCTATAACACTTCAAAAAGTTGCCTGCCTTAGACAGCTTATTCAAGTGCGTCCATTTATGGTTTTCCTCTACTTTCTTTCACACTATCCTTCCAAGAAAGGCGGTGTCGGCATGAATCAGGTAAAAACAGGCAGATTTATTGCTGAAATGAGAAAGCAACAGAATTTAACCCAGCGCGAATTTGCTGATATTCTTGGCATCAGCGACAAAACCGTAAGCAAATGGGAATGCGGCAACGGAATGCCCGAATTATCCTTGATGCAGCCGGTTTGTAAAGTTCTGAAAACAGATCTTAACGAATTGTTTTCAGGGGAAAGGCTGACCGATGCTGATTACAAAAAGAAAGCAGAGGAAAATATGATGGCGCTTGCAAAAGAAGCGGAGATAATGAAAAAGAACATTGTCGGCGGCAGGGTTTTAGGTAAGGTGGATAATGTGGAAATGGAGGTTTCCGAAGCGCATAAAACAAATAATGAGTTTTGGAGCACAATAGGCAGTGAGTTCCTGGGGGCGACTGCCCTGCCGGACTGGGGCAGTTTTTTCCCCTCAGAAGACAAATTGCATCTGCTTGGAAATCTTTCCGGGAAAAAAGTTCTTGAGATTGGCTGCGGCAACGGCCGTTCATTAAAATATGCCGCTGATAATGGGGCGGCAGAACTGTGGGGGCTGGATATATCTGTACGTCAGCTTGGACGCACGAAAGATTTTCTTGAAGCGCACAAAATCAATGCAAAGCTCGTCTGCTCCCCCATGGAGGATAAATGCGGGCTGCCAGCTGATTATTTTGATTTGGTATATTCCGTTTACGGAATAGGCTGGACTACTGATTTGGACAAAACCTTTCAGAATATCCATTCCTATTTAAAAAAAGACGGCGTATTCGTCTTCGGTTGGTCACATCCGATACATAAGTGTGTTTCGGTGGAAAACGGCAGACTTATTTTCAGTAATTCCTATTTTAATGAAGAATGGTATCGCGCTGAAATGAGTGACAAGGAGATTATGCTGTCCAACCGTATGTTGAGTACGTACATTAACGCTTTGGCCGATAACGGCTTTGTCATCGAAAAGCTGACGGAACAGACCGACAGAGAAAAAGCAATGGTGGCAGAGGATGATTTTGGAAGAAAGGCATTGATGCTGCCCACGGTTTTTGTCATTAAAGCGAGAAAATCATCCTAACCAGGATTTGAACAAAAAAGAACTTTGGAGAACAGGGCAATGCCCTATTCCCACTGAAACCACCGGATTCCTACGCCAATACAAACCACAGCAATCACCGCCATCACAATCACCGACACCAGCACGTTTTCCGCCCCCAGCCCAAGGGAAGCGGCCTTCAGCAGCTTGATTCCCTGCGTTAACGGCAGAATATCCGCTGCCTTCTGCATGGCCGCAGGCATTACCTCATAAGGAAGGGTAGCCCCGGAGAAAATCAACATGGGGAAATACAGAATGCTGGCAATCACCCCCGCCATTTTGGTATTCGGGGCAACCCCGCCCACCAGCATGCCGATGCTGAACATGGACACCAGCACCAGCAGATAGCCTCCGGCAAAGCTGAGCACCGATCCGCGGAACCTATATCCGAAGAAAAGTGCGGCCGCAAAATACAGCAACAGCAGGGACACCACGGCGTAGAGAGTATAGATTGTCACCTGCACAAACAGCAGCATGGCCGGGCTGACCGGGGTTACCTTATATCGTTTCAGTATTTTTCTGCTGCGGTAATCCGAAATTACCAGCGGCAGGCCCATAACACCGCCGGCGCAGATGGAAATTGCAGCCAGCGCACCGAAGGATTGCTCCAGGAAACTGTATCCGGCGCCTTCAAAGGCAGGTTTATCGCCATAAATGATTCCCAGAATAACCAGGACCACCAGCGGAACACAAAGCGCAAAAATGACCATGTCCATCCCGCGCAGCGACAGCTTCAGTTCAGTTTTCAGCATGGCTTTAAATGTTTTCATGGGCCGTTTCCTCCTCATCCGTATACCAAAGGTATGCATCCTCAAACTTCTCACAGGGACTTTTTTCCACCGCCTCGGAAACTGTTCCATAAAAGACGCTTTTTCCCTTTTTCAAAATGCAGATACGATCGCACAAAACCTCCACCTCGTCCATAAAATGGGAGGTCAGAAAGATGGTCAGGCCCTTTTCCTTCAAATCGGAAAGTATTTTCCATACCTCCCGGCGGGCCTTCGCATCCAGGCCGGTGGTCAGTTCGTCCAGAAAGACCACCTCCGGATTGGGAATAAGCGCGAGAACGATGAAAAGCCGCTGTCTCTGTCCGCCGGACAGATCCTTTACCAGGCTTTTTCCTTTATCCCCAATCCCAAATCTTTGAAGCAGCGCCGCCGGATCCGATGCATTCCGGTACAGGGACGCAGTTACCTCACACAGCTCCGCCACTCTGATCTGCTCCTGATAATTGCTCTCCTGGAACTGAACGCCTGTTTTTTCAAAAAGCGCCTTCCTGTCCGCCGTGGGGCTGCTTCCCAATATGGTGACGCTTCCCTTTTCCGGCTTTTTCGTGCCCAGCATACATTCAATGGCTGTGGACTTTCCCGCACCGTTTGCGCCAAGCAGCCCGAATACCATGCCGCGTTCCACAGACAGGCTCAGGCCGTCAACCGCCCGGAGGGCGCCATAGGATTTGGTAAGCTGTTCCACCTTGATTACTTCCTGCATATCATTGCCTCCTCTTCGTATTTTTACAGGGACAAGGATAGCACGGGAGCAAACACTGGTGGTTAACTGGAGGGTTTTCCGAACCTTCTTTTCATATTCTGCAGCATGCAAAGCATCTGACATGCATTTTCCTCTGCAGACGTCAGGGAGGTTATCAGCTTATCGCACACCGCGATGATTTCCGCATCAGGTCTCGGTGTGTCCAGCGCTTTTCTTATGTCCAGATCCGGATCTTCGGCCAGCTGGCTGAGCATGGATAAAATAGCCTCCAGGGAATAATTCGCACATCTTAAGGAGCGGATGATTTTCAGCTGTCTGATATCCTCCTCCGTATAAATCCGGTACCCGTTTTTTCTTCGTTTTACAGTCAGGAGGCCGTTTATTTCCCAGTTTCTCAGGGTATCCATTGAAATATTCAGTTGTTCTGACACCTCCTTGCGTTTTAAAAAGCAGGTGTTCCCGCTGCTTTCCCCATGGAAAATCTGTTTTACGCTTTCAATAGCTTCTTCCGCATTGGCAATTTCAGTTTTGACCTGGTCTATATATTCCCGGGTAAGCTCCAGCGCCGTATCATAATCTCCGGCGGCGGATACTTTTACCATATGAATTATTTTTTTCCTCAGCCCATTCTGCATTACCTCAATTTGAAAAGCAAGCCTGGCAAGACGGAACTGTTCCACATGCAGATCGGTAAAAACCCTGTAGCCGTTGCCCTGTCTTTGGGGCCTGGGAATCAGTCCCAGCTCCTCATACAGCCGCACCGTATTGGGATGTATCCCGATTTTTTCAGCAACTTCCGATGTCCTGTAGGTATTCATTGCAGCGCCTCCTTACGGTATTACCTTAGCATAACCGGAACAGTCTGGTGTTATAATGGAGGGTTTCCGGGAGGAGCAGAAAACCTGATGCAGCAGACGCGCCGCATCAGGTTTTCCCTTCCGTCACAGTTTATGTTCTCTTAAGAATTGGTTCTGCAGGGATTCTTCCTCCATCTGCATCAGTTCAATCCGGTTGTTGTCCGGATCATGGGTCCAGCACTGCCAGTTTTTATCCAGCCCCTGGGACACGGGCGAATCCAGTACGGCTCCCGCCTTTACAATCTGCTCCGCGGTTTTGTTAATATCCTCAACCTCAAAGCAGATGTGGGAATAACCGATGTTGCCGTCCTTATATTCCTGAGGGTTAACCCCTCCGTAGAATAATTCGATGAACTGGCTGCCGCCGGCATGGAGGTATACAATCCACGGGGCCCCTGTCACCGGATGCGCCATCTCAAACGCTTTCTCAAAGCCGAAAACATCATGGTAGAACTGAACCGCCTTATCCATGTCCGACACATTAAATGCTGCATGTGCCACCCCTTTAACCTGTTTTTCCATAAAAAATACCCTCCTTTTATATTTACGGCCCGCCGTAATACTGCGTGGCCTTTATAACAGCCTGAATTAAATACTCATTTTCCCCTGCACCTGCTGTAGCCTTTTCCGATTATTTTACAAACCGCTCTTTCCATATCCTGCAGTATTCCGCAAATTCCCTGTCCTCCGGATTCACCTGCAGCACAAACTGAATTCTTCCAAGGACAGAACATATATACCTCTGCTCCTCCACCGCATTCCCGGTCTTCTCCCTCAGCCTTTCAAGATGCCCTGTTACTCCATATTTCATGCAGTAATAGATCTCCTGCCGCAGTTTTTTACGGTAATCCCTGGAGACCTGGGGCTTTTCATTGACCACAATTCCCGTCACACTCTGGCGTACGCCGTCCTTCAGGAGCTTTGTTTTCTTTTCATTTAAGGAAAATCCCATCGCCTCCAGATAGCTTTTTACCTTATGATAAACAGCGGCGGGATCAAAATCTCCGGAAAAGGTCATGTCATCGCAGTATCTGGTGTATACGATCTGTCTCGCTTCACACCAGCGCCTCATGGATTCATCAAAGGGTCGCATCACCAGATTGGAGATGGCCGGGGAAGCCGGAGAGCCCTGGGGCAGGCGTTCCCGGCAGCAGCACAGGTTTGCCAGAAGCGCGGCGGCGGCCGGAGGAAACAGCGTATCCGGGAAGGCGGCGCTGATAACCCTGGGAAAGAGAATGCTGTCAAAAAAATGGCTGATATCCAGCTTGAGCACCTGCTTTCTCCCGGTATGCGGCCCGGCATTGGCCAGGATGTCCGTGCCTTTCCGATAGGCCCTGGCACAGTCCGATACGGGCCTTTGCTCCAGCACATGGTGCAGGATATTGCGCTGCACGGCCTTCAGTAGGCTGCAGGGAACCATAAGCGTCCTTGTCCCGCCATCCTTTTTTGTCAGAATCTCCTTATGGTAATTCTCCACTCCACGGTTGCTGAGCATATAAAGACAGGCAAGCTGCTTTTCCCTGCTCATACCGGCGCTGTGAGGGACAAGATCCAACGAAAGGATAAAGTCCTGGCATTGTTCTTTGGTACAGTATTTCCAAAGCTGCGAATTTGACATACAGGAGCCTCCTCCTTTCGTAAAAACAGGGACAATAAAAATACTTGACAGCATGGAAAATATTTTCACGGTAAAATCAAAAAGAGGAACCGCATATGAGCATCCCATGCAGTTCCTCTTTTATCCTCACGCGCTGCTTATAGCTTTGATAAGCCGGACGGCACAATACACCGATACCGTAAGCTGCGGAAATGTACAGCCGAAGGCGGTGTGCACACGGAAGTGTGCGGATGTACTTTGGAGCGGATTACGGGTGCAGGATTCTGCATGCAGTATTCTGCATGCCCACTGTTTCTAACTCCCGGCGGGGACTCCCCGTCAGGCCGGAAAATATTTTCCCGGATATGCTGCCGGCCGGCTTTTGTTTTATTCTAGCACAGTCCGTCAGGTTTTACCATCTTGTTTTACATCTGCTGCTCAGTTCGCCATCATTATACTTCACGCCCCGGGCTTCGGCCGTTGCTCTATTTTGAAACCATTCCGGGCACTCCTCCTGCTTGTTCTGTTTTCCCCTGAAACTGGCTCTTTTTATGCGCCTCCTGCATACAATAGGGTATTATGTAAAAAAAGGTGATATCCTATGGCACAGGTTTCCAATGAATCCGAACTTTCGGCAGCGCTTGCCGGAACAGACCCTTCCATTCAGCTGACGGCTGACATCCCTGTTACAAAACAACTGGAAGTCGGCCGTGACGTTACCATAAGCAGTCTTTTCCCGGATGTTTTTGCTCTGACGAAAGCCGCCGGCTACAGCCAAAACCTGTTCCGTGTCGCATCGGGGGCTTCCCTGCATCTGAACAACATTATTCTGGACGGGGATATGGCTGCCCATTCCGCATCCGACAGCGCCAACCGTTCTCTGATCTGCGTAAACGGCGGCTCTCTCTATCTGGAGGACGGCTGTATCCTGCGGAACAATTATTCTGCGGCGGAAGGCGGCGGCGTCTGTCTGCAGGCTGCCCCCACCCTGGCCAATTTACTTGTAATGAATGGCAATTCCCGGATTACAGGCTGTGTGTCCAAAACCTCCGGAGGCGCTGCCGCCATGTTTCCCGGGACCTCCAATGATCGTATGGAGTTTTCAGATCACGCAGTCATTGCGGATAATTCGGCGGCAAACGGCGGCGGCATCTGCTGCCATTCCCTCACATCGGGCGCAGGCATTTCCCTGACCATAGGCGATGAGGTGAGGATTACCGGGAACAGCGCTTCTTCCTCCGGCGGCGGCATCTTTTTTTCCGGCTATCGCAGCGGCGGGGCGGCATCCTCGCTTCTGAAGCTTACAGGAAGCATGTTGCTTGCCGGGAACAGCGCATATCATGGCGGCGGCGTTTACTTCTACAGCGCCAATGCGGGAGATCGGCTTGAAATATCCACCACGTCTCCGATATCGGCAAACAGGGCCTCCAATAACGGCGGTGCAGTCTGTCTGACAGCGGTTTTGCAGCCCGTCTCCATCAGCATCGACGGTACTGTATTCAGGGAAAATACGGCCGGTACAGGAGGAATGCTTTATCTGCTTTCCGACGCAGGTTTTTCCCTCTCCGCCCAAAACAGCAGCCTGATAAAAAATACAGCCACCACCGACGCCTCCGGCAGCGGCGGCGGCATGTGGCTTCAGAACCGCTCCCTGGCACACCCCTCCGAAATCCATCTTCAAAGCTGTCTGCTGGAGGGAAATCAGGCCTCGGCCTCCGGCGGGGCCATCGCTTTGTACGCCGGCCTGTCCGCCTGTTCCTTCACTGCCGCCGACAGCAGCTTCCTTTCCAACCGCTCCTCCGGCAGCGGCGGCGCAATCCTCCTGGGAAGTGAGGCCGAAACCTTTTTTCTCTCGGATGGCTGCCGTTTTGCGGAAAATGAGGCCGGCAACAGCGGCGGCGCCATATATTACAGCAACGGCAGCACCGGAACCGTCCGTTTTATAAATTCCAGGCTGCTCTCCAATACGGCCGGTTACGAGGGCGGCGCCCTCCGCCTCTTTTCCGGCAGCGGGACGCTGGATACCTCCGTGGAAAACAGCACATTTTCAGGCAATACAGCTATCAATAACAGCGGCGGCGCCATCTGGAACGGAGGAGGCGGCGCATCCCTTTTGATTACGGATGCCTCCTCCGTCACTAATAATACCTGCCGTATCGGCAACGGGGGCGGTATTTACTGCAATACGGCAAACGGAACGCTTACGCTTCAGGGCAAAGTGCTCGTCCAAAATAACCGGGCCGGTGCCAAAGAAAATAGTTTCGGCGGTCACGGCGGCGGCATCTGCTGTATTCCGGGGCGGCTTCTTATCCGGCCGGGAACGGATATTTCAGGGAACAGCGCCCTGCAGTCCGGGGGCGGCGTCAGCCTGGCGGAGGGCTCCATGCTGGATATGTCGGGCGGAAGCATACACTCCAATACGGCCCGCCGACAGGGCGGCGGCCTGTGGAACCACGGCGGCAGCACAGCCATTCTTACAGGCGGTGACATTTTTCTGAATCAGGCGGGGGTGGGCGGCGGAATATACAACGATATCGGCTCCCAGGTCTATAAGCTGAACCAGGCCTCGCTGGGCAAAGGCGGGGAGAACCGGGCCTCGTCCTATGCGCCGGGAATTTATAATAATGGAGAATTCTATATTGAAGGGCTGAGGGATATAACCAATGGTTTTTATATTGAAGATCGTGACGCCGTGGTCTTCCTTCAGGGCAGCCTGGATTTCGGGTCCGTAATACAGCTGGACAATTCCGGATATGTATCACCCAATCCGGAGGGAGAGCCTGTCATTGCCGGAGAAGGCACTCCCCCACATACCACTCTTACGCAGCAGGACGCCGATGCCTTCCGGAAACCGCCTCAGGATTTCGATGGCTGGGAAATAAGGCTGAACGGAAATCAGACGCAGGTCTGGCTGATTCCCATTGTATATGCTATCCGCTATGAAAATTTGGAGGGAAGCTCCCATCCCAATCCGGAATCCTATACGGCCGTCTCTCCTGATATCCGGCTGCTGCCACCCGGAGAGCGCACCGGATTCCGTTTTTCCGGCTGGTATAATGCTCCCGGGGGAGGCAGACAGGTCACGGTAATCCCCCAGGGCAGTACCGGAGATATCACCCTTTATGCCAGATGGGTACGCCGCAGGCCCCATCCTCCGCACAGGGCTAACCGAATCTGCAAACCCCAAAATCCATCCTGCCATACCCCGGACGGACCAGACACTTCCTGCTTCTGAAAGGACAGGAAACATGGCGCATGGCAGAAACCGGGGATACAGAAAAAAAGAACAAATTCACTATATATGGTATCATACTTCAAAAAAACAACCCGGAAGATTCATCAATCCTCCGGGTTTAGTAATTTCCGCGCCCTTTTTTCAGGCCATCCGGCCTGTATCCAGGCAATTTTCATGTATCTTTTTCTTCTGCTTACAGCATGGTTCTGCGCAGTTCCTCACCGCTCTTTGCGCTCAGATAGGCGGGCGCGATATCGAATACTGTCCTGCAGCCGGACTGTCCTTCTTCTGCCAGACGGTATGCCGCCCTTGCAAAAGCCACCAGTATGGAAGAAGTGAAGGCCGGATTGGAATCCAGCTTGAGGCTGTATTCAATCACGTTCCCAAACTCCTCATTCCAGCCTGTCTTACCGCTGCGGATGACAAAGCCGCCGTGAGGGATGCCGCTGTGATCCCGCTTCATTTCCTCTTCGCTGATAAAGTGTACGGTGGTATCGTATTCGTCAAAATAGTTGGGCATCGTCTTGATTTCTTCTTCAATACGCGCCTTATCCGCTCCTTCCTGCGCTACCACAAAACATTCTCTCGTATGCTTCTGCCTGGTGGTCAGCTCCGGGTTTTCTCCGGCTCTAACGCTGGCCAGCGCTTCGTCCACGGGAATGGTGTACTGCCTTGCATCCGCTACCCCTTCAATCCGGCGGATGGCATCGGAATGTCCCTGGCTGACACCCTTGCCCCAGAAGGTATAATCCTTACCCTGCGGGAGTACCGCGTTTGCGTACAGGCGGTTCAGTGAAAACATACCCGGATCCCAACCGCAGGAAATGATGCCTACCTTTCCGCTCTTCTTCGCCGCCTCGTCAACAGCCATAAAGTGTTCCGGGATCTTCGCATGGGTGTCAAAACTGTCTATTACATTAAAATACTGCACGAACTCAGGTGTCTGCACAGGCAGATCCGTGGCGCTTCCGCCGCAGAGAATCATGACATCGATTTTATCCTGCATCTGCACCGCATCTTCAATTCTGCAGACAGGAACGCCCTGTGTCTGAATCCTGACGGATTCCGGCGCGCGTCTTGTAAATACTGCCGCCAGTTCCATATCCGGGTTCTGCTTAATCGCACATTCTACGCCTCTGCCCAGGTTTCCATAGCCTAATATGCCAATTCTTATGCTCATCTGAATCCTCCTCTGAAATATTTTCTTTATCATCCTAACATAATTGGGAGGGAAATTCCATAATTCTTTTGGCGGGGGAGGAGTGAGGTGCCAGCCATGTTCGGTCCCAGGGCGGGGGCGGCGGGGGTGTTTACTGAGCCAGTCTCAAAAACGGGGTGTTTCTAACTGTCCCGAAAAGCCAGGATTTCGCCAACGCGGCTGGAACTCCTCAGACAGCGACTGGCGTCTGCTGTCTTCGTCAGACAAGCCGCTAGGGGCGGCGGAATCCTGGCCTTTCGGGGCAGTAAGAAACATCACCGTTTTTTCCAATGGTTCTGTAAACACTCCCCGCCGCCCCCGCCCTGGGACCGAACATGGCTGGCACCTCACTGGCTGGCCGGAAGAATATTGAATACCACTACTAAATAGTGGGATAAAGGATTTGGGGGAAAAAGGGCTGTGGATCCCGTAACTGTAGTGATATTCTGCAGGTGGGGGATCCACAGTCATTTTTATATTAATGTCATAAACTATTTGTGTTGATTTATTGGTAGATCTTCAGGATTGTGGATTGTGCGGGCAGCAGGGTGAGGCGGAGGGTGTTGGACTGGGGTTCTGTTACTTTTTTGGTCCAGAGGTCTTTTATTTTGTAGGGGTGTCCGGGGGTGAGGCCCAGTTTTTCCAGGGGGATTTCTACAAGGCGCTCGTCGGACAGGCTGTAGTTGAATACTGCGGCTATTGTGGCATCCTCGTCTTTGCGGACGAAGGTGTCGGCGGCGAATTCTCCGGCGGCTCCGGAAACAGGGCGGAAGCTTTCGCCTTTTCTGGTTATGGCGTTGATTTCCTCGTTTGTCAGGATCGTTCTGGCGCGCTCCCTGGCTTCGGGGATTCCGTAGTCATCGCTGGTGAGCATCAGGCTTCCGCAGATCACGCCGGTGTGGTAGCGGGTCCTGCCTTCTTCCAGGGTGGTGGAGTGTTTGTCGTAGGTTTTGTAGGTTACGATGTGGTCCGGGTCGTTGAAGCGGTAGAGGCAGTCGTTCATCCACCAGAGGTAGGTGATGCAGTTGTTCAGGTAGGCTGACTGGTCCAGGCTTCCGAAGGCGTCGCAGGATATTCTTCTGGCGTGTCCGTAGCCGTGCGGCATTATGGGCGCGATGGAGAGGCTGATAAAAATGGGGTAGCCTGCCCGTTCTTCGGAGAGGCATTTTGTGAAATGGCTCATTCCATAGTTGAAGGCCTGTACGCCGGTGGTGATTTCTTTGTTGTAAAATACGCCTTCGCGGCAGCCATGGCCAACAAAGTCGGTTTTGACACTGCGGAAGCCCCATTTTATGATGTTGTCCGTTTCATAGGAGATGTAATCCAATGTGCCCGGATGTGTGGGATCCAGGGAATACAGGCCGTCTATCTGGGGAAGGATCTTTCCGTCTTCGTCACGCAGGAGAAGGTCTTCAAACAGGTAATTTCCGTTGGTGCCGGGCACTTCCTGTTTAAACTGGTGTTCGTGGGTGATAAAGGGGCTGTAGTATGTTCCCGGTTCCTGGCCGTTTGCTTCCGCATAGGCCACGGAGTCGCGCATTTTGTTGGTAAAGCGGCCCCACGCCGCATCGTAGTTTACATATTGTTTGCCATCCGATCCCTGGTAGGTATCCTTGATGGATTTCATAAAGTCACAGGCTTCCTTATATTTTTCAAAGGATACCTTGCCCATCAGGGCTGCCCAGCTGTTCCAGCCGAAGATTACAGGGCCGTTCCAGGGAAGGGCGGGACGGATCGCCGCATTGGCTTTTCCATATACCGCAAGGCCGGACTGGAAATCTTTGAACCAGCCCAGGAAAATACGGGCGCTGCTGATCTCTTTCCCGGTAAGATATCCGTGTCTGGCGCCGTCCAGATCCCTTGTGTCTTCCGTTGCTACGCCGGAGATCGCTTCCAGGCACACAATGCTTCCGTCCTTGTCGGTTTTGGCGGAAAAGCCGGTCTTCCAGCAGTCGTGATCCACGGAGCCCATAACCAGGCCGGACGCGGCTTCTTTCGGATGGATTACAGTGAATTCATAGGACATGGAAGAGTATTTTACCGGATAGTCCACGAATTTTGCCCATTTATCGTTGTCAAAGGGGGCGGAGAGGAAGCGGATTTCTTCTCCTTCCATAGAAAGGACCGGCTGCTCTCCATGGCCGCAGACAGGCGTCATGCAGTTAGTGGTGATTGTATCAGGGCTTTTTGCGGTCAGGCGGATGGTCATGTATTCTTCATAGAGGTCGAACTGCTGTATCAGCTGTATCCTGCCTCCGTCCTCATGCACAAACTCCGCCCTGCGGCAGCTTCCTATTTCGGTGGTAACCTCCGTCTCCCTTTTTTTATGCAGCTTCATATCCGTTGTTTTCAGGCAGGTGCCGTCCTGCAGCTTTACCTGCGCATATAAATCCCTGCATTCCCCTCCTGCAAAGCGAAGGGTAAAGCGTCCGGTTTCCTCGTCTAAAATCAGGCCTTCCCAATTCATACTTAATTTTCTCCCATCTGTCCGCTCAGGCGGGCATTATTTTTTCTTATCCTTTTGTGATTCTCAGAATGGTTGACTGTGCGGGTATTAAAGAAACCCTGATAACTCCGCTGTCAGCCTCTGTTTCCTGTCTGCTCCACAGATCTCTTATTGTATACCTTTCCCCGGCGGAAAGTCCCAGCTTTTCCAGAGGGATTTCCATATGGCGTTCGTCCGACAGGCTGTAGTTAAATACTCCCACCAGTACCGCGTCCTCCTCCTGCCTCATAAATACATCCGCCGCAAATTCTCCCCGTGCGCCCGATACGGGGCGGAAGGCTCCGCCTTTTCTGGCCACAGCGTTTACCTCCTCATTGGTAAGCACCAGGCGGGAACGTTCACGGGCGGCAGGCATTCCGTAATCATCGCTGGCAAGCATCAGGCCGCCGCAGATAACTCCCGTATTCATACGGGTAATACCCTCTTCCGGCGTCGTGGTATGCTTGTCATAGGTTTTATAGGTAACGATATGATCCGGATCATTAAAGCGGTACAAACAGTCATTCATCCACCATAAATAGGTGATGCAGTTATTCAGATAAGCCGACTGATCCAGGCTCCCGAAGGAATCACAGGAAATCCTTCTGGCATGGCCGTAGCCGTGAGGCATAATCGGGGCAATGGAAAGGCTGATAAGAATGGGATAACCGGCCCTTTCCTCAGAAAGGCATCTTACAAAATGGCTCATTCCGTAATTGTAAGCCTCCACCCCTGTGGTAATGTCTTTATTATAGAATACACCCTCCCGGCAGCCATGGCCCGTAAAATCTGTCTTTACCAACCTGTACCCCCATTGTATCAGCTTTCCGGTCACATATTCCATATATTCCAGCACGCCGGGATGGGTTGCATCCAGTGAATAAAGTCCGTCCACCGGCGGAAGCACCTCTCCATGCTCATCCCGCAGCATCAGATCCCGGTACAGATAATTTCCTCCCGTGCCCGGAACCTCTTTGTCAAACCAGGGCTCCAGAACAATGAAAGGGCAGAAGTAAGCGCCTGCCTTCTGGTTGTTTGCCCCGGCATATTCCACGGTTTCCTGCATTTTGTTGGTAAAACGTTCCCAGCCCGCATCATAGTCAATATACTGAGTGCCGTCTGCATCGTGGAACGTTTCCTGGATGCTCTTCATAAAATCACTGGCTTCTTTGTACTTTTCAAAGGAAATCAAAGGCATCAGCGCCGCAAAGCTGTTCCAGCCAAAGGGCGCGGGCCCCTTCCAGGGCAGCGCAGGCCGGATTGCCGCATTGCAGGCCCCGTAGGTCTTCAGGCCCTCCTGGATGGAATCAAAGTACCCCACGAAAATACGAGCGCTCTTTATATTCATCCCGTGCACATAGCCATGGGCTATGCCATTGAGATCCCTGGTATCCTCCGTCGCCGCGCCGCAAACCGCGCGGATGCCTGTTACGCCGCTTCCTTCTTCTGTTTCCGCCAGAAAGCCTGTTTTCCAGTGATCGTGATCCACGGAACCCAAAACCAGCCCCGCTTCGCTGTTTTCTTCATGAAGCGCCGTGAATTCATAGGACATCCGGGCATATTGGATGGGATAATCCACGAATTTTGCCCATTTGTCATTGTCAAAGGGCGCGGACAGGAAACGGATGTCCTCCTCCATATCCAGTTTTCCTTCCTCTCCGGGGCAGAGCGGCGCAATATAGTTGCTCTGTGTTTCCCGGCTGCCAAGCAGCGCGGCGGATACGGTCAGGAAGTCTGCGTAAATACAGAATTCCTGGACCAGTCTCCACTCCTGACCGCCGGAATGGAGGAAGCACACCTTCCGGCAGCGCCCCGGCTCTTCATCGCTCTGTGTTTCCGATATTTCATGCTTCCACAGATCTGTGGTTTTTAAAAGCCTTCCGTCCTTAAGCCTGACGGCCGCGCACATATCCTTAAGAGCTCCCCCCTGAAGCTCCAGTGAATAAGTGCCGCTCTCCTGATCCAGGCATATATTTATTTTATCATTTCCCCTGTTATAAACCATAATTAACCCCCATAGTAAACATCGTCCGAATGCCTGTTTTTAATCAGGCCTTAACCGCTCCGAGCATAATTCCCTTGACAAAATATTTCTGGATAAAAGGATATACCATAATGATCGGTATGGTCGCCACCATGGTTGCAGCCATCCGGATGCTGTCCGGCGTCACCGTCATTCCGGATTTCGCGTTTGACATCTGCTGGGATACACTCCCTCCCGTCTGATACTGGTTCAGGATTTCCACCAGCACGGACTGCATGGGTTTCAGGCTCTGGGACGATGTATACAGGTAAGCGTCGAACCAGGAGTTCCACTGGTTGACCGCCACAAACAAACCTATCGTCATCAGAATCGGCTTCGCCAGCGGCAGCACCAGCCGGAAAAATACGGTCAGATCCGTGGCGCCGTCTATCTTCGCCGCCTCAAACAGGGATTCCGGCATGGATTCCACATAGGATCTTACCAGTATCATATTGTATACACTCATCATCAGCGGGAAAATAAATACCCAGAAGGTATTCAGCATGTGAATCCCCTTTAACACCATATAGTACGGAACCAGCCCGCCGCCGAAATACATGGTGAAAATAAACAGCAGGTTCCAGAACTTACGCCCTACCAGATCCTTTCTGGACAGTGAATAGGCAAGCATGGAGGTTGCCAGCACTGCTATGGGCGTTCCGATGACCGTCCTTGCCACGCTCACCTTGATGGAGCCAAGGAATGTTTTCTTGGTGAGTATTTCCATATAGCTTGAAAAGCTCAGCTTTCTGGGAAGGAAATACAGCCCTCCGCGGATGGCATCCGTGGCATCGTTGATAGAAATAATAAAAATATTCCAGAACGGATATACCGTAATAATAGTAACCACGGAGAGAACGATAACCTTAAGGATATCAAGAATCCAGTCTTCCTTGCTTCTATGTCTGATTTTTCTATTTTTCATGTTCTTACCCCCTGCATATCACAGGCTTGCCTGCAATACAGCATTAATCAGTAGTTTGAAGGGAACCTTCAAACTCTCGTCCTCCCTTAAAACAGTGCCGAATCGTTCAGCTTCTTCGTAATTGAATTGGCGCTCAGCACCAGGATAAACGATACAATGGACTTAAACAGGCCAACTGCGGTGCCGTAGGAATACATCCCGTTTTTCATACCATACCGGTAAGCGTAGGTATCAAGCACGTCCGAATAATTCAGGATGGAATCGTTCTGCATCAGCAGCTGCTGCTCAAAGCCTGTATTCAGGATTCCTCCGATGGCGAGAATCAACAGAATACAGATGGTAGGCCTGATTGCCGGAAGCGTGATGTGAATAATCCGCTGCACCCGGTTGGCGCCGTCCACCTCCGCCGCTTCATACTGTTCCTGATCTATGCCTGAAATCGCCGCCAGATAGATGATGGCGTTATAGCCCATGACCTTCCATGTATTGGCGATTGCAATGATCCACCAGAAATAAGGCCCCTTCTGGAAGAACAGGATATCCTCATCCGTAAAATGAAGGAACTGAAGGATATCGTTTACCACACCGTCACCCGAAAGGAAGGTGAGGAAAATATTCGCCGCAATAACCCAGGAAATAAAGTAGGGAAGATAGGATGCGGTCTGCACGAACTTTTTCATCCGCATACTGCGCACCTCATTCAGGAAAATAGCGATCAGGATAGGCGCCGGGAAGGAAAACAGCAGAGTCAGAAGGCTGGTAGCCAGCGTGTTGCGCATAATCATTACAAAATCGTTCTGAAAGAAATATTCAAACCAGTCCACCCCTACAAACGGCGCTCCCAGCAGATCGTGGAAATACCCTTCCGTTGTGGGCGAATAGTTTGTGAAGGCCATGTAAAGCCCGGTCATTGGAGCATAGCATATAAATACAACCCAGACAACGGCCGGCAGCATCAGCAAAAACAAATATCTCTGATTCCACAGTCTGCTTTTCAGCGGTTTTTTAGGCGGCTTCACTGCAGCACTTTTCGCCATATTAATACCCCCTTTTTTTAAGAAACGCGGTTTGTTTAAACCGCGTTTCCAATAGCTTCTTATGTTAATAAGTACCGGCTGTCCTAGTTATCCGCATTCCAGATTTCCATACGCGCTGCGTAATTTTCATTGATTTTCGCTTCTACCTCTTCCAGGCCTGCGGCTTCGCAGTCAGCGAGCATCTGATTATAAATCTTATCCACTTCCTCCGGGGATGCCGCGTTAATCATCTTTGGATAAGCCTGCTTGATGATATCCTGGACTTTCTGTGCCTTCAGGGCTACAGGATCGCTTCCTGTAGGAATCAGATTGTCAAATTCAGCGGTATCCCAATAGGTATTGGTCAGATTCTTATCCGCCCAGGTCGCTGTAATGTCTTTTCTGGACATCTGCATACGGCTGGGAGAACCGTCTTTATGGGTGGAGGCATTTCTTACAAACCAGGTCCATCTGGTAATACCGGTCTCTTCACGGGTCTTATCCAGATTGTTCTGCAGTCCGTCAAGAATTTCTTCGTTGGGCACATAGGTGTCACCGTCTTTTGTCCAGTGCACGCCCTCGATTCCCCATAACATCAGATCCTGATCCTCCTGGCTTGCGCAATAGTCGATGAATTTCAGGGCGGCGTCAAGGTTCTTGCAGTTATTGGTAATGGCAATGGCATCCCAGCCCAGGGAAGAACGCCCGCCCAGTGTTGTCTTATCAGGATCATAGCCATCAGGAACCACTTTATAGGCAAGGTAGTTGGCATCCGGTCCTACGGTGCTGTTCAGGCTGGAATTCGCGGTCCAGGCAGCCCAGTATGCACCGATGTATCCCAGAATATTTCCGGTTGACAGCTTCTGGTTAAACAGTTCATCGTTGTTGGAAACCCATTCCTTCTCCAGGAGTCCTTCCTCATAAACACCGTTGATAAAATGCATGGCTTCCAGATATCTGGGATCTCTGATTTCCCAGTAAAGCTTTCCGTCCTTTTCATAATAGGTTTTCATACCATACATGCCCAGGATGGCTCCCTTGCTGTCCTGTTCGTCCCCAAGGGTCAGTGCAAAGGTATTTTTCCCGTCAACCTCAGGATATTTTTCCTTATACTGGCGGAATACCTCCATGATTTCAGATGTGGTAAAGGGTTCGTCACTGTCCGCCCTTTCCTTGCCCACCAGCTCACACATGATATCGTATCTGAGAATAAATCCGCTTACCGGGTCGGGATCCATTCCATACCAGTTGGATAAATAATAGTTCTGTCCGTCAGTCCATCTCGTTTTCTTCAGGGTGTCACCGTACATCTCCTTGACATTAGGCATCTGATCGAGATAATCCGTCAGGTTAACAAGCGCCCCCGCTTCAATATATTTGTTTACAATATCGCTTCCCCTGTCCATCAGTACAATGTCGGGATAGTCCTTGCCGGCCAGCATAAGCGCCAGCTTCTCCGCAGGATCTCCCGTCGGGTTCACTACCTCGATATTGATTCCGGTCCGTTTCATCAGTTCAAGAGCTACGGGATCGTCAAACTGCTTGGAACCCGAGTTCTTATCGAAAAAAGTGAGCGTAGGCGTTTCCCCGCTGTCTGCCACAGATTCCGCTGCGCCTGCCGCGCTCTCTCCCCCCGCTGTTGTTGTGCTGCTGTTTCCGCAGCCGGCAAGCATGGAAACTCCCATTGCCAAGGTCAGAAACATTGCTATAGCCTTTTTCATAGTAACCTCTCCTTCTCTGTAAGATATGTACAATTAATAACTTTTACGTGCTTATAATACGTCGTTTTTAACGATACATACATATTAAAATTTAACACTCCATATAAAAATTACACATTTTTATACCTTTCGGAGAATATTTATATAAAAATATAACAATATGTGTTGAAATTTTACAGTTTATCTTTTTCCCCGCTCCGGACAATAGGCAGTTTTATTAAAACCCGGGTTCCTTCATTTATTTTACTGTACACTTTTACCCCGTAGTCCTGCCCATACTGCAGCTGGATTCGGATGGAAACATTTTTCAGCCCAAAGCCCCTCACCGCAGTCCGGATTTCGGAATTGATTTCCTTTACGGTATTTTCATCCATCCCCACCCCGTCATCTATGATGGTAAATACCATATAATCCGCCTCCTGCTTCAGCGTGACTGCAATATGAAGGACCTCTGTTTCATCCTTCATTGCATGATGAATCGCATTTTCCACAATGGGCTGGAGTATCAGCTTGATAATCAGACAGTCCATCAGATTCTCATCCAGATCACAGGTTATCTGAATGGCATCGCCGAAGCGGACCTTCTGTATTTCAAGATAATTCTCAAGGAGCTTCACCTCCTCCCTTACCGTAAGGATATTTTTCCCCTTATTCAGGGAAATCCTGTAAAACAAAGCGAGATGATCCACCATATCGGATATTTCCGAGTTCCCGCTGCGTATGGCCATGGAGGTAATTGAGGAAAGGACATTGTACAGGAAATGGGGGTTGATTTGTTCCTGAAGCAGGTTCAGCTCCGCCGCCTTACGAATCAGCTCCTTTTCATAAATATCCTTAATGAGATGCTTCACCATAAGGCTCATGTCGGAAAAAACCTCCGCCAGAATGCCGATCTCATCTCTGCCTCCGTCTTCAATTCTTTCACCGAATACGCCGTCCTTCATCTTTTCCACGGATTTTGTCAGCTCCTTGATCCTGCGTGTAATGAGTATGGAAATAATAGCGGAAAAGACCAGTGACATTCCGATTGCCAGCAGTCCAAACATTATGACGTTCTTCACGGAGGTACGGATATTCATTTCCAGCATGGGAACAGAAACAAGGGAAAGTATTTTCCAACCCTGGGGGCTTGTTACGGAGCTGACCAGCATTTCCTTGCCGTCATAAACCGCCGTATCACGCCTGTTATTCCCGATTTCTCCCTCATAGCCCTCCAGTATGTCATAGATGGAACGCCCAGTAAGGGACTTGTCCGCACAGGATACCACATGATTTTCCTCATCCAGAATCATCATTTCATCATCCCGGGATACTTCGGAAATCACACCCAGAAGATGCTTCTCATCAATCTCCATGCGCAGGACATTCCGTAGGCTTCCATAGCTGTAATAATCCAGTGAGCGCACCAGGTAAAACACATAATTTCCGTCCTTATTTACTCCGCCCCGCATAAATACCGACTTTCCATTTTCCGCCCTGGCGCGTCTGTACCACTCCTCCTGTTCGATTTCCTCCGTCACCTTATAGATAAAATAATAATCCTGGGCGATCGTCTGATTGGTGGTATAAATGGAAAAAGTGTTCACATCCGAATTGATCGCCATCATCGTACCGAAATAGTTCTTCAGGTAGTAGTACAGATCCTCATACCCATAATTGGTAAAGTCCACGGAAATCAGATCCTGGACCTGCTTATTCATGAATATCAGTGAGGAAGCGCTTTCATAGCCATCCAGAACCATATCCATGTTGTTGCTGGCCCTGGCGAGGTTTTCCTCCATGTTGCCATAGCTTTGTTCCAGCAGAATTTTTTCCGTATTCGTATAAGCATAGACGCCGAAGCCCACAATGGGCACCAGGGAGGTAATCAGAAAACCGAAAAAGAACTTCCAGCGCAGGGAGATGTTTTTTAATGTCATTTTAAGCTTATTCATTTTTTAACTCCTCTTACGTATATAAAAAACGGCTGTTCCCTCCGTATCCTCATCAAGGTACAGACATGAAACAGCCGCATCCGCTCACCCCAGTATTTCCAGCCGGTATTCATTGGGAGACACACCGAAGCGTCTGGCAAATACCGAACAGAAATAAGAATTGTTTTCATAGCCTACCATCCGGCTGATCTCCTTTACCTTGAGCCGCCTGTCCATTAATAGCGCGCAGGCCTTTCCCATACGGAATTCCACAATCCATTCATTTATCGTGGTTCCCTCGCTCTCCTTAAACAGGCTTCTGACATAGTTCGGACTCAGCCCGATATCTGAAGCAAGCGCCTCCACGCAGATGGAATCCCCGTAGTGTGCCTCCACATACTGCTTTACACAGCTCACCACATGCTCGTATTTCCGGCTCTCCTCCGCTTTTCTGTCTCCCAGCCTCCTGATTCCTTCCAGTCCGTTTTCCAAACAAAACCTGCGAAGCTCCTCCAGATTCAGCGCCTGATATACGGCAGCTTTCAATTCCGGTTTTCCGGGAAGCCGCGCCTCTTTCTTCCGGGCCGCACAAGCATCATAAATCTCCGACAAAAAGAAGCTCATTTCCTCCAGGATATAAAAACATTTTCTTGGGTTATTATTCAGTTTATCAAAATATTCCAGTAAAAAAACTTCCAGCCTGTCCGCCTTCTTTTCCAGGCACTGGGTATGAAGAAGCTCCTTCATTTCTCCCAGTATCCGGCGGGATACCTCCCTGTTTTCTTCCTCCCCTTCCAGAAGCTTTACCTGCTCCTCCAGCTGCCTGGCGCTTATTACATTTCCGCCCGGCACATAAAAGGCGCGTTCCCGTAGTTCCTCCAGAAACCGGACCGCATCATAAAGCTGATCCACGGACAGCTTTTCGGGATAAAAAATTACGCAGGTATGCAGCCCCAGTTCTTCCAGCCTGGCGCAGATACGTTCTGCGGATTCCCTGAAATCCACGAAATAACGGACCAGATAGTAGGTACCCTTTTTACCCCCCCGAATGGAATACACCACCTCGGACAGGCTGTTTTCCACCTGTTCCATGATATAATCCTCCGGGCAGGCCTTGGTGGTAACAAGCCCGAACCATTCCTCCTTATCCCATTCACAGATATCAAGGAACTGCCGGCAGGCCTCCCTGCCGGACTCGCCCTCGTTATCAATCACCTTGCATAAAAGCCTTTTCCCATACACCCTGACAGACTTCTTCAGCAGCTCCTCTTTATGCAGAAGCTCCTTCACACGATCCATAGCTGTCCTGATTTTATCAAAAGAAAACGGCTTCAGGATATAATCCACGGCCTCCACCTGAAGGGCGGCCTTGGCGTACTCAAATTCATCATAACCGGTCAGGAACACCACCTTCGTGGTACATCCGTCCGCATACATCTGCCTAGCCAGCTCAATTCCGTTCATTACCGGCATATGTATATCGGTAATCATCACATCCGGCTTCAGCCGCAGTACCTTATCATAGGCATCCCTTCCGCTTCTTGCCGTATATACCCTGTCAAAGCCCAGTTTCTCCCAGGCAATATAATCCCTCAGGGTTTCCAGCTCCAGTCTTTCATCATCCACAAGCAGCAGACTATACATTTTTTATCCCCCCCGCACAAACGCAACTGACATTCATGGAAAACACCATGGCTTCCCGCTGCATTTATTATATTGAAAAAAGGGAGATTTAACAAGATGGAAACCCCCGGCAAACCTGTCTTACTGGTACATTGTGAGGTATTTCGCAGTATTTTCTACCATTGTGTTGTACAATATTCTGGCATCCTTAAGACCCAGCTCCATATTGGGATCCATACAGAAGGCCTGGAACGCCAGCTCCAGATCCCGGCCCATGGCAGCCTCCACGGTCATTTCCTGAATACCGCATACCCTGCTTACAAGCGGGTACACGCTCTGCGGTACCGGCCCGGCAAATACAGGCCGGACAGAGTCCGCGCTAAAATGCGCATTTGTTTCCACAACGGCGCCCAGCGGCAGGTTGGGAATCTGGCCGCAGTTGGGTATGTTCACATTGGTCACCAGATCGCGCAGGCCCAGCAGGGAACGCATCTGCTGCACCCCTTCCTCACCGGTCTGATTGATCGTCATTTCCTCCTCGCCCTTGTAAAGCCGCTCGCTCCTGGCCAGACGGTTCTTCAGATCTTCCTTCCTCCAGGATACCGGGGTCAGCTTAAAGCCCCAGGAATGTGCGGTTTCTTCATCCTTCAGATACCAGGAGCCGGGACAGAATTCCGCCAGATGCCTGTCGCCCGCCGCTGCAATCGCGCCGTATTTAAGGAACAGATCCAGCTTGACCTGCTCGCGGCTGTCAAAGAAACGGTTCAGCCAGTTTTCATCCGCCTTTTCCCCGAAGCCCTCATCCCTGTATTTCAATGCAAACTCCCGGTAGATGGGGAACAGATCCATATTCTTATACTGCGCTGCCGTAAGCCAGGTAAAATGATTGATTCCTACCACATTTACCCGGATATCCTCTCTCTGCGCCCCCTGGATGCCCTTGATATCCTCCAGCGCCAGGCCCAGAAGCTTCTGGGTTCCGAATACCTCATGGCAGCAGCCAAAGGCCTTGATTTTGGGAAATACGCGGTACAGCGTCTTCACGCATACCGTCATGGGATTGGTATAATTGATGACCCAGGCCTGCGGGCAGTATTCCCTGATAGCTGCGGCAAATTCTTCAAACATCGGTATCGTGCGCAGCGCCCTCATAAGGCCCCCCGGTCCCGTGGTATCCCCAACAGACTGGTAAATACCGAATTTTTCCGGGGCATGGACATCGCTTTCCATTTCGTCAAAGGTGCCCGGCATAATGGAAATCACTACGAAATCCGCCCCTGTCAGCGCCTCCTTCATAGTTTCCACCGCTTTATAATTCCACGCGGATCTGCATTCCTTCAAGTCCTTCATTTTGTTGCCGATGCATTCATTTCTGGCCGCAGCTTCCCTGTCGATATCATACAGGAATACACTGCCGCTCATATCCTGTGCAGCCGCCAGGTCGCTCATAAGCCCCCATGCCCAGCCGCGGGAGCCTCCCCCGATATAGGCGATTTTAATGTCCTCCGCTCCGTTGTTCGTATACCTCATAATACTCATCCTCCAAATATTTTCTCACTGTTCAGTAACTGCCCAACCGCTTCGCACTTACTGTCCGATAGCATTATACTAGCACGCAAGAAATAAGAATACAGCAAAATAAATGCTTATTTTATAAAAGAACCGTTCAGATATTGCTCTTTATTTTTTGGGGTTATATAATACGGATGTAAAAGTTTATCCGGCTTCCCCATGCTTCGGCAATGCGGCTGACAGCCGGAAAAATAAAAAATCTGCATTCCAGTATGTTTTCCAGGAGGAAAAAAGGATGCTTCACACAGCCTTTGAGCCCTATGAAGAATTTCTGGTGGAATATATCCGGAAGCCGGAAAAAAGTGATATGAAGGTACAGCATTATCATGACACCTATGAGATTTACCTGCAGATATCCGGAGATCGGACCCTGATTCTGAACGATGTGCGCTATACCCTGAGGCCGGGGGATCTGTATATCCTCAAGCCCTTTGAGATTCATTATACGGAGAGCCGGGAATCCGACTCCTACGAGCGTTATATTATCAATCTTCCCGTTCCGGTACTGCATTCCCTGCTTACCGAAGGGGAAACACGCCTGCTGCTTCATAAACTGGATTCCTGTGTGCTGCATTTATCCGACGAACAGGCGGCCGAAGTGCTGGAACATTTTAAGAAAGCGGATGCCTGCCATAACAGAAGCGGTTTTCTTGCAGAAAAGCTGCTTTGCTCCGTCATCCTGCAGCTGCTGGTACTGCTGGGTGAGCTTTTGGAGGACGCAGGCGCCCAGGATACTCTGGACGGCAAAAGCATCCAGCCTGAAATCGTATCCGTTATCCATTATATCAATACCCATTATCAGGAAAACATTACCCTGGATGCCGCGGCCGGGCTGGTCCATATGAGCCGTTACCATTTCTGCCGCCTGTTTGGCAGCGCCACCGGGGCCACTTTCCTGGAATACTTATACAACGTCAGGCTTTCCAAGGTACACCAGCTGCTCCTGGACACCCGGCTGCCCCTCAGCCAGATTGCGGAAAAATGCGGTTTTACCTCCACAGCGCACCTTTCCCGGGTTTTCCGGGATGCCTATGGTGTCTCTCCCAGGGAATTTCGGAAGTCTGCTGCAGATAAGGAGCCGCCGGAGCAACAGTAGCGGCCAAAGCTTCCGATGCCGCCAAAGCAGCCTACGGTTCCGCCTGCTCCTGAAGAAAGCTGTAGAAATGCATGATATTCATATCGCAAGGCTCCTCCTTCCCATGGGTTCCAAGGAAGCCAAGCATCCGGTGACAGCCATGATCCGGGGCAAAGGCCAGCGCGGTACGGTGTCCCTTCCAGCAGTCCCTGATTCTGTCGTAAATGCCGCACCAGGTATCGATATTCTCATCAAGAGCCTGCAGCGCCCGTTTTCCTTCCGGCGTCCTGCGGTGCATATAGTAATCATAATCCCCGTTATACAGAACGATAAGATCGTAAGTATCCTCAGCAATCAGCCCCATCGCCTTTTCATTACATTCCTGTTTTGTGGGATAGATAAAATAATCCACCTGCCTTTCCAGAAAAATCAGGGAAATACTGTCCCCTTGCGTGGAAATAACCGCCACACGTTTCCCTGCCTCCGGCAGCCTGTCAAAAACAGTTTCCGCCCCAAGCACCGGCTTCTCATATTTCATAATCCCATGCTGCGCCGGCTGCAGCCCGCTGTACATGGAAGCGAAGGCCACCGGCGTGACCGGCGGGACAACGGAACGCATGGGAAGCCTGAGCGCCGCCCGCTTTTCCAGCTGTGCAAAATGCGCCCTGTATTTTTCATAAATCCACATCGCCACCGCATCCGGATGGTACATAAAGACACGATCGCAGCCCCCCGCGCCATAGAGCTTTTCCGCCTGTGCAAGCACCCGCCTGTCAGGCTCCGCCATTTCCGCCCCCTTTTTTTCACCCAGCAGGGCTAAAACCGTTGCCGCCGTCTGTGTAATGCAGATTTCATTCAATCCGGCCATTATCCTGTCCTCCCGCTTAATAATTCTTACGAAACCGCAAGCAAAGATCCTATAGTGGACAGCAGGGAGCTGACCACCACAATAACCTGGAACGGTATGGTCCCCAGCCTTCCGCAGATAAGACTGCTCCCTTCATGTTTTCTGGAACGGTTATAAGCAATGATAATACCGATTCCCGTCAGCACCTGCACCACACCGGCCAGCCTGGTAAAGCCCACAAAGCTCTCCACGCCGATAAGCGCGATAACAAGACAGGGAAGGGAAGCGGCCAGCCAGCTCTTTTTCACACCCCAGCCGGTCTGCTCATTTACGATATCACGCAGGTTCAGTGTATTGGCCCAGAAAGATGTGGCAAGAGCCAGCAGGGAGAAAATATATCCGATAATACTCACCCAGCCGCCCAGATGAAGGGACAGATCCACCAGCGCGCCGTTTTCCGTCACCCCGCTGCCCGCCCCCAGAAGCGTCATAAAGGTAATCAGCAGAATCAGCCCCACATTGATTCCCGTACCTGCCGCAATGGAACCCATAATCTGATTCCTGTCCCCATTCAGCCCCTTTACCACCTGCGGCACGGACATCACCGCGGAAAGAGAGAAGGATACCATGCTGTAAAGCGCCAGCAGATTGGAAGCAGAAACAAAACTGGCCGGCAGAGGGCTGACATCGGAAATCAAAGTTGCGATAAACAGAATACCAATAACCCCCACCATGGAGAATACCGCGATTTTTTCACAGATTCCCACCAGCTTCATACCAATATAAACCACGCTCGCCGCAAGCACATAGAAAAGCAGCATCCCCGCCGCGGACGGCAGGCCGAACCAGGCCTCAAAGACAGCCGAAGCCCCGGCAATAAACCCGCTCACGTTCACCACCACGGAAAAGCCCAGCAGCCCGAAGGCAAACCAGGTCGCCGCCTTTTTCATCCTGCCCACAAAAAGCTCCTTCTCAAAGCACTTAATAAACTGTGCCCCGCCATTATTGTAGGACAGCTCCGCTATCATAAAATGCATCACCAGGTTAATCCCATACACCAAAAGGATAATCCAGAGAATATCATACCAACGGTTTCTGGACGCAAGAAAGGGCACCGACAAAATACCGGATCCCACTCCATGCCCCACAATAATGCTTGTTGCCTCAAAAAAAGTGAGCTTCGATTCACTCCTGATTTCCTTCATAACCACTATCCCTCCATTAACCGCCCGCTTATCCTGCGCTCAATACCACCGAACGGCAGGGAGCTCGTTGTTAACGCCTTTAGAGGCCAGCACCTGATGGATATCAATGATTCCATTATGGAAGGTTGCCGCGCAGGAGGACAGATAAAGCTCCCACATACGCAGGAATTTTTCATCAAACATCTGCTCCGCCTCTTCCATGTGCTCCCTGAAGTTATGCTCCCAGCAAAGCAGCGTCCGGTTATAATGAGGGCGCAGGTTCTCCACATCCAGGACATGGAAATTATCATCCGCCATGCAGGAAATCATTTCCCGCAGGCTGGGAACCACACCGCCCGGGAAAATATACTTCTTTATCCAGGGATCTCCGGGATGCTCCTTCAGGGCGCTGATAAAATGAAGCAGGAACAGGCCGCCGTCCTTCAGCGCCTTTTCCACGCAGTCTATAAACAGATGGTAATTCTCACGCCCCACGTGCTCCACCATACCTACGCTGACCACACGGTCGAATTTCTGCCCCATGGCGGGCAGATCCCGGTAATCCATCAGCTCAGCTGTCAGATAATCCTGTAACCCTTCCTTTTCTATCCGCTCCCGGAACTCCCTGTGCTGCTCCTTGCTTAAGGTAATTCCGGTGCCCTTAATATGGTATTTTTTTGCGGCCTCAATCAACAGGAACCCCCAGCCGCAGCCGATATCCAGAAGCGTCATGCCTTCCTTCAGGTACAGCTTCTGCAGAATGTAATCCACCTTATTTACCTGCGCCTGGTACAGGGTGTCGTTCTCACTGCGGAAATAAGCGCAGGAATAGCTCAGTGTTTCATCCAGCCACAGCTTGTAGAAATCATTTCCCAGATCGTAATGGCTGGTGACCTCCTTCTCCTGATTCTTCTTGGAGGTAGAGGTATGGATAAGCTTCTTCAGCGCATGCTGATCCGCTGAGAATTTTCCCATCTGACCCAGGAAATGATCCAGCGCCTGGTAAAGATCGCCTTCTATCTCAAGCTCGCCATCCATATAGGCCTCCCCCAGCGCCAGCGACGTACTCGTCATCAGTCGGGAAACAGGGATGGGATTTCTGAAAATAACGGTGAAGGACGGCTCTCCCTCACCAATAGTGTATTCATGCTCCTGGAACCGCACCAGGAAAGGGTAGTCTGTAAACTTTTCCAGAAATTGTATCATTGCTTTTTCTTCCATCACTTCAAGCATATTATTCCTCCTAACTTGTTTGTTTGCAGAAAGGACGTTTCCTGTCTGCCGCGCTCTTTTAATAGTATTACACATTATCTGGAAATATTTTCAAACTTTCCTGCTTTTCCTTACTGGCAGATTATCAGGCCCTCCACTGTTTTCTCCATATCTATTACAAAAAGGATTTCCTTTTCATGCCTGCAGATTTCCTTTCCCGCCCAGATACCCGAATCGCCCATATCCGCGGGGCTTTCCACCGTTTCAGCGGTTCCGGCAGGCAGGATTTCTCCACGTTGTCCCTGTTTTTCTCCAGATCCAAGAAACGGGCGCGGTTCCAGCAGATTCCTTTTTTCAAAGCGTATTCTGTATCTCAGTTCTTCGTTTACCTGAAAGGTTCTGTCATCAACATGCGTACAGTATTTTTTCTGCCATTCCAGTGGAAGCTTTTCCAGTTCCTTGGCCGGATATTGGCCCTTCTGCGCTTTATCCAGGGCATCCCCTGAAATATCCGTCGCCAGGAGCCGTATATTTCCCATGTATTTATTTGGCCGGCGGCATTCCTCCAGCACCATGGCCAGGGTATAGCATTCTTCTCCGGTGGAGCAGCCAGCGCTCCAGATATCCAGTCCGCCATACTGCCTGCGTTCCATAAGCTTCGGCAGGATCCGTTCCTGCAGCAGCCTGAAATGATCCGGCTCCCTGTAAAAATAAGTATAATTTGTCGTCAGGCAGTTGACCATTTCCGCGGCCATATCTCCTGTCCTGTCCTGATGGAGCATATCCAGGTATTTCCCAAAGGAATTAAGTCCCCTTTTTTCCAAAAGCTTTGTCATACGGCATTCTATCAGAACCTTCTTTTTATCCAGGTTGATACCGTATGCCTCACGCATGTAATTCACAATATCAGAGAATTCCTCTTCCCTCAGCCTAATCACTCTTCTTCTCCCATACCCCGTTTACGGTTCCCGCCATTACGGGCTCCAGCTCCTCCCGGGAAAGACCTTCTTCCCCAACCGCCGCCGCGGCAATTCCATAGACCCCTCCGCCGTCGTCCCTGACAAGAATACCGCAGAGCGCCTCCTGTTTACAGTCAAAGCGATAATAGACCACCAGTTTTCCGTTATATACCGCAATTCCCAAAATTTCCTCCGAAACATCCGGGACACGCCATATTTCCGGCTTCATCAGGATAGCTTCGACCCGCTCCTTCTCTATACAGAGCATCTTTTTCCCGGCCTGTGCCGTTATGTATTCCATAGTTCCCCCGCCGTTCCTTTATTCATTCCTATTGGCTTATATATGTTTAGTTCCTTTTTACCGATTCTTCTATTGTTCTCCTGACAGGCAGGCCGGATCCAGGATGTATGCGGGAATCCTTCTTCCCTCTTGCGTTTCGGTTACTGCAACGGCAATTAAATACCGGTTCCTCTCATTCAGAACCGGTTCCGTTAATTCTAAAATCTGTTCATCATTGATTTCCCTGAGATCTATTATGTCATCAGCCGGCAGCAACAGCTTCTCTTCCGACGCTTCCTTATGCAGCAGGATGCGGTACCTGCGCTTGCCGTTTCCGCCCAAAGCCCCTGCCAGTATGTTACATTCCGCCGCCTCCGCCTCCTCTTCCGGCTTTTCTGCATCCATCACCCGGTCCAGACAGCAGACCGGCAGCAAAAAAAAGAGACCATCCGAAACGAATAAAAGATAACTGTTATCCACATCGTCCATTTTATTTCCTTTCCGCCTTGGACTGTCAAAGCCGTCTGCAAACCGGACTGCGGAGAATCCAAAATTTCCGTCAGCCGTTCCTGTTTTTTTGATACTATTCTAATAATACTTTATCGGAGTTAAAAACTCAAGCACTGCATGAAATTAAGTGTGAAATTATATGAACAAATTGTATTACAAATCCAATAGATACGTGATAGAATATACTATAAAAAAGGACGGTATCCATGCCGTCCGGAACAGGGGGTTTTATCCATGCAATTTCAGTATTTATATGAAACAACAGGCCTTACCGGCGTGGTTCTGTCCGTGGTATGGTACATTCTCATCCTCGCCGCAGGCTGGAAAATGTACGAAAAGGCAAACGAGCCGGGCTGGAAGTCAATCATTCCCATCTATAATACTTATACCTGTTATAAGTTCACCTGGGATACGAAAATCTTCTGGATTTACATCCTCTGCACCGCTCTTGGCGAGGTTCTGCCCTCCCTGCTGGGTTCTCTCGTTTCCCTGGCGGCCACGGTGCTGATGATTGTCCAGCTGTACAAGCTTTCAAAAGCCTTCGGCCACGGCGTGGGCTTCACCGTCGGGCTTTTCTTCCTCAGGCCCATTTTCCTTCTGATGCTTGGGTTTGGGGGATCGGTTTATCTGGGAAAGCAGGATTGATGGCTGAGCCGTTGTAATGATTGACGTTAAGAAAGGGAAAGGACGGCCGCGGGATGCGGGGGGTCTTTCCCTTTTGTGTTGTTACTATGTAACCATTCAGCAGGTCAGCGCATTTACCGCACTGACCGAAAGAAAGTAATTCAGGATTTGTCTGGTTTCTTCATAGCCGGGATGGAGGCTTTATTTCGATACCGGAGAAACTTCTGTATATCATCATCACAGCCAATACCAAACCAGTCATTTCACCTCATCATCACCCTGTTCTTTTTCAAACTGGGAGGGGGTTACCCCCACATACATCTTAAATGTACGCCGGAATGTCACATCATTGGTAAATCCGCATTTCAAAGCAATTTCCTGCACGTTCATATTTTTCTGCCGCAGATAGCGGATTGCACATTCTATCCGTTTGGTAGCCACATATTTCTGGAAGGTACATCCGAACTGCTCTTTAAAATACTTTCCAAAATAGGTGGAAGTATAATGCATAACCCGTGCGGTTTCATTCAAAGAAAGATTGGCATCCGTCAGATGTTCTTCCACATACTGGCGGATCATCTGATTTCTGGCGTAATATACCGGATTTTCCTTGGCCACACACTGTTCCATCAGACGGAAGGTTTTCAATCGGAAGGTCTGCAGGTAGCTTTCCAGGCTGGCAAAGCTTTCCGGCTCCAGCAGTTCTATCTGTTCAATAAGATTGCCCTGCTTTTTCTCTCCGAACAGTCCAAGAATCATGTCATTCAGCTTATGAATTCCCGCGAAATAAGCCTCTTTATGAAGAAACCGTGTCTCAAAATTATATAGAAGTATCCCCTGGTATGCATCAAACAGCTGCTGCGCATGCAGTGTCTCCACAGCTTCCGATATCTTTTCCTGCTGCAGGGCAGGTACTTCAAAGGCCACGCAGTTCTGATCACGCTCTTCAATCCGATCCTCTTCCAAACGTATCACTTTTTTATCGGGATAAAAGAAATGATATTCTAAAGCCCTCACCGCCTGATTAAAGGCAGATAAAATATGAAGAATGTTCTCATGTACCCGGCTCACGCCCAGAGCCGCATCCTTATAGCCGGAATCCTCAAAGGTCTGGGCAAGGAATTCCGTAATTTCCTCCATCAGACTTTCTTCAGCGTAGCTCAGAACCCAGATATGATAATTTCCCTCTTCAACAAATGCGGCATGAATCTGGGGATAAATTGCCAGACATGTATCAATTTCTTTAATATATTGTCCGGATTCCGGACTTCGCTTGAGCGCCAGACAGCGATAGAGCGAATATTGCCGCATGGTATTCACATACTTTACTTCATTGGCCTGTGGTTTATTGGAGCAAAGCAATGTATGGAGAATATACTGCTCAATCAGAGGGTTCTGTTCGAATACCGTTACCTCCAGCCGCTTTTTCTGGGAGTCCAGCTCCTCCAGCGCTTTTTCAATGATTTGATACTCATTGATGCTGCTGCCCTCATGATCCTCCTCCACCAGCATATTCATTATGTGTTCCAGCGGCTGATAGCTGTACTTGGTCATTCTTGAAGACACGAGAAAAATCAGTATAAGCAGAACCAGATATCCCATAATCAGCCATTCTGCAAAAAGTGAAAAGTCTCTCTCCAGAAAGCTGTTGTCAAGAATCTGCACAATACCGATATCCATACCATACTTTGTATATTCTGCCGTATAAGCGCCCAGTTCTCCGCAGTACCGATATTCTTTCCCTCCGTATTTTAAGCTTTCTACGGAATCGCCGATCCGGAAATGGCTGTTTTCCTTATCCTTTGCATAAACTACCCGGCTTCCGTCCGTCAGATAAAAGCTCTCCGTTCCGTCATCCATGAAATTTTCAATATATGCACATATTTTTTCATAGGGAACGAAGAACAGGATATTCACCTCCCCGGAATAGGAATTTTCCAGGGGAATGGTCTGAAGCATGAAAAAACCAGACACTCGTTTCCCATTTTTCATCAGGCTGGCATTGTGACTGATCGTTTTCTGATTATTCTGCGCCAGCCTGGAACCCGACAGCAGCGCCGTATCCCTGCATTCGATCTGGTAAATATTTACGTATTCCTTCCAGCCCACCCTGCCGATGCTGCTGATTCCGAAACCGCCCAGGCTGTAATAAATATAAATGGACTCCACCATGCTGTCGTTAATTTCCGTCAGGGAAAGATTGCTCGCGTAGTCGGAAATATCCGAGGCTGTGATATTGCGTTCCATGAGCCACGGTGTTTTCTGCATATATTTCAGCCTGGTCACCCAGGGCGTCATGGAATACTGCGCCGATGATCTAAGCAGGTTATCCATAATATTTTTCAGTTCGCTGTCCACGTTTTCGGCAATCGCATTTTCAAAGGCCAGCACCCGTTCCCTTGAAATCCGATAATAAACAAAGGAAAACAGGCAGGATATAACCGTAAGAATAACAATCGGTATGCAAATATAAGAAACAAACATTTTATGCTTTGCCTGATATTTTCTGCCTCTTATCATATTTACTCCCATCCCTGCGTTTTGCCGCGCACTTTCCCCGCCTGCTGTCTTCTGCTTTAAGCCGCATATCTTATGGAGTTTAGCCAAAAAGCTCCGGTCCGTCAAGTTCGGCCAGGCCAATTTGCTCCAACACCCATATTGGTTCCTCATATGCCGCTCCATTATACCACATCATCCATTTATTCCCCACCTTCAGAACAAAAGGCTTATAAACCGCAACACTGTCCCATTCCCCCTGTGTCGGGCAAATTAACGGATTCTGCGGGTGCCGTTCCCAGCCGCTGATGCCATTCGCCGATCTGGCCAGCCCTACCTGGGCCCGCTCTTCGTGCAAATGTCCCACATAAAACATGTAATACCAACCTTTTTCCTTGACAACGCAGGGCGCCACTACCTTATGCTGCTCCCACAGACAATCCGGGTTCTTTTCCAATACCGGATTTCCCGCAAACTTCACCCAATGTATGCCGTCATGGCTTGAAGCATAGCCGATGGCATCCGGCTCATGGTTGCAGCCTGCAGCATACCACATTTTAAAGCGAGCTTCCTCTTCATCGAATATAACGTGGGGCACATGACAGCCTGAAGCTCCCATGCCTGATCCGGCTCCATCACAGGTAATTCTCTTCGCTCCCAGTTTATCCCATCATCGCTTACCGCCAAACCCAATACGGACCTCCCGTCCTCCAGATAGGGCTTCATCTGCCCTGAATACCACATCATATATTTTCCATTATGTTTGATGACCGTGGGACGGTTGATTTCATCCGCTTCCCACTCAGAACCGGGAACCGGCGCCAATACTACCTGCGGTTCCTTCCAGTGAATACCGTCACTGCTTTCCGTATAGCCGATAGCCTTTTTCGGACGCCAGGAAAACCACATTTTAAATACCTGCTGCAAGGTACCTTCCTTTTCCAATAAAAGCGAGACATCGAAGCAGGTTTCATATATTCCACCAAAAACAGGATTATGTTCATATTTTTTCCAGCCTGCCGACGTTCCGTACTGGTAATATTTTATATTTTCCTCGCAATCATAAAAAGCAATACGCTCTGCACTGCTCATTCCTTCCGGCGCTTTGATATGCATCAGTTCTTCCTCCTTTTTCTGCCGCAGCTTTAGGGGCCGTTATTTTACAGCCCCAATCAGAACTCCTTTTTCAAAATACTTTTGTATAAACGGGTAAAGTACCATAATCGGGAAACAGGCAATGACAATGACCGCATATTTCATCTGTTCATTCATCAATATCGCATCCAGCCCCATTCCGGAGGCCTGTACCTCGCTTGTAATCAGTATGCTGCGCAGATAAAGCTGAATCGGCTGAAGCTTCTCATTAGACAAAAAAATCAATGGTGCAAAATAGCTGTTCCAGTATCCCACGCCGTAAAACAGGATCAGTACGGATATAATTGGTTTAGACAGCGGAAAAAAGATTTTTGTCATGACTGTCCATTCCGAACCTCCGTCAATTTTTACAGCCTCCGCCATTTCTTCCGGCAAAGACTCAAAAAAAGATCTGGTAATTATCAGATTGTAGGCACTGATAATGTAGGGAAGGACGATTGCCCATCTGGTATTATACAGATGCATTTTCTGCACCAGAATATACAAGGGCACGAGGCCGCCGCTTATAAACATGGTCAGTGTCATCAAAAAAGACAGCTGCCTGCGCAGAAAAAACCTCCGCCGTGATAATACAAATGCTGTCGTTGCGGTCAGTGTTACGCTTGTGGCCGCTCCCACCACCGTATACCACAAGGTATTTGCAAAAGATCGCAGCACGGTGGCATTATCCAGAATCATACGGTAAGCCTTCCATGAAAAGCCTTTGGGAAGCAGATATACATCCCTTGCCAGCACATGCGCAGGTTCACTGAAGGACATGCTCACTACATAGATAACCGGGTATAAGGTGATGATAATGATGAGAATTGTTGCTATCGATATCGGAATATCCGAAGGTACAAATCTTTCTTTTCTGTTCATAGCCTTCCGTCCCAGGGACTGTACAAATTTGTCCTGTTACAGCCCCTGCCCTTTCTGTCAGAATATGCTAGTATCCGTCGCTTTTTTCGCAAGGAAATTGGCCCCCAGCAAAATAATTACGTTAATCAGCGAATTAGCCAGTCCAACCGCGGAAGCAAAGCTGTATTGTGCATTCAGAAGCCCCTTCCGGTAAACATAGGTGGAAAAGATATCCGCAGTGGAATAGGTAGCCGAGTTATACATGAGGATAACCTTCTCATAGCCGATATTCAGCATGTTTCCCATATTCAATATCAGCAGCAGAATTATGGTGGGCGCAATAGAAGGGAGTGTTATGTAAATAAGTTTCTTCCACCTTCCGGCTCCGTCCAGCGCCGCAGATTCATACATTTCCTGATCAATCCCTGAAATTGCCGCCACATAGATGATGGAATTCCAACCAAATTCCTGCCACACGCCGGAGCCCACATACAATGTGCGGAACGCTTCCGGAATATTGAAATAATTTTTAGGCCGTACCCTGAAACCGGCGAGCAGCTGCGTCAGCACGCCGCCATCCGATGCCAGCAGGTCCTTCAGGATTCCCACCACGACAACTACGGAAACAAAATGGGGGAGATACGCAGCCGTCTGCGCCACGCGCCTGATGCCGCTGTGCTTCAGCTCATTCAAAAGCAGAGCAAAGGCTATGGGTATGGGAAACGACCACAGCAGCTGTTCAATGCTTAGTATAAATGTATTTTTTACCAGACGGCCAAAGTAGACTGAATTCACCAGCTCCTTAAAATGCTTCAGTCCCGCCCAGGGGCTTCCCAAAACGCCCCTGGATATATTGTAATCCTTGAATGCCATCAGGATTCCATACATGGGACCATAGCAAAAGATGGCGAAATAAAGCACTCCCGGAAGAATGATTAACAGCAGCATCCAATCCCGTCTGATATTTTTTTGCAATGTCTGCAACGCTTTCATCTGTTGTCCTCTCCGAAGGCGCGTCACGCACCCTTATGCATTTACTGTTTTTGTTCCTTAAAACGGCACATGACAGCTATTTCCCTACAATTTCCTGATATCTTGCGTACTGTGCGCCCTTTATATCAATGATATCCTGCATTCCCATGCTATAGGCGGTTTCCACATATTTATCGAAGTTATCCAGTGATTCCGTCCCTATTACAAATGCGGTAAACATTTCATCCAGATAGGTGGACAGATCAGGCCATACACTGGTATAAACCTCAGACTCCTCCGCTGTACCCAGCATCTCCGGGAACGGATCCTCCATATTGCCATAGGCATCCTTACATGCGGTTTCCACCTTGGTCCCTTCGAATATCTTCATAAATGCCTCACCGGAGTCATTAATAAAGTAGGTCGGCCATGCGCCTATGCTTCTCAGAGCGGAGAATGCAGAGGTATAGGTTTCATTGTTGGTTATAAGGTCGGTAAACTGAATATTTCCGTCCGCATCATACTCATAGGACATGCCTTCAATACCATAATTATATAGCATCAGACCGTCTTCGCTTGCATATACATAATCGATCCACTGTATCGCTGTTTCCGGATTTTCACAGGCAGATGTAATGCCATAATAATGCCAGGTCAGGCCTCGCTTTGTCATCCGCGCCGTACCATTTTCATTTGCCTAAAGCACCGGCATGAATTCATAATCACACTCCGGATTGCTTGTCAGCGCCAGATCATCAGAGGACGCCATATTATCAGCAGGGTCGTGACATACAATCCCCACTTTATCCTCCGTAATATTCTGTGTCAGCAGTGTGCCATCCAAATCATCTGAAATCAGGCCCTCAGAATAACATTTATTCAGAAAAGCCAGCATGTCCTTATACTGATCCTCGACAGCGGCATAATGCACTTCACCGTTATCATCCGTATACCATAAAGAGTTAGTGTCATAGCCAAAACCGGTCATCAGATAATAAAGCTGTTTGATCCCATTCTTGGTTGCCATCGGGATTTCATCATCAGGATTCCCGTTGCCGTTGGCATCCTGCTCTTTAAATGCAACCAGCACATCATATAGTTCATCTACCGTTTCAGGCATCTCAAGTCCCAGATTATCCAGCCAGTCCTGTCTGATATAAAGATAATCGGGAACATAATCATTAATGTCTCCCCACCAGCCTGCCAAAGCGTAGATATTACCGTCAGAAGAGGTACACATGGCCTCCAGGGCCGGATATTTATTAAATAAAGCCTGGATATTGGGTGCGTATTCCTTAATCAAATCATTTAAAGGAATTAATACACCGTTGCTGGAATAGGTATCCACGCCTACATTGGAATCAAAGGGTGGAATTTCCACCATGTCAGGCAGCCCCTCCAGGGATGCCAGCCTGGTCTGAAGAACGGTTTCCACATCACTGCTGTACGTATCCCATTCAATATGAACGCCGGTACGGTTTTCTATTTCCTTCTGAACCGCTGTTCCGTCATTATAGCTGACACCCGCACACCATGTATCGTTTCCCATATAAGTAAGAGAGACGGAACCCGGATCACAGATGGGAAGCTTGAGTCCCCCTAAATCATATACGGTTCCGGTTGCGTTAACAGACGATGTATCGGCCGGAGCTGATTCCTCCGCCGCCTGCGTTCCTGTGCCTTCTACAGTCTCTGTTTTGCTTTCTGCAGGAGCTGTATCCGCTGCTCCTGATGTATTCCCGGATGAGCCGCAGCCTGCAAGCATGGAACTGACACAGGCTATTGTAAGTAAGCAGGATAATAATTTCCTTCGCATAATGTAACTCCCTTTCCTGTTTTGTATTTTCCTGACAAGTCCGGCCGGTCCTTTGTCTGGTTTGGTTTACTGCTGTTATCAGTATATGTTGTTTTTGCACAATTATAAAGAAACAAAATCAGCTTTTTTATGCAGTATGTTTGCAAAAAAGCTGATTTTGTTTGATTTCTTTGATTTTGTTTTTTAATGAAATTAATAAAGTTACTTCATCTGATACGAATGCATTTTACGGCCTTTTCCAAAGCCAGCCGGTTACCTGTGTTATACACCATGCCTTCTGCGGTACTCCATAAACAGCTTCCAATCCTCCCTTCCAAGGTAGTGGGTGCCTGGCCTTAAATGATAGCCCACACTGCCCTCATGAAATGCATCTCCTGTTTCCGGCAGGCTATCGCATACAAGCCCCTTCTCCCCAAGCAGTTCATACACAGGCGTCACCGCCGCGCAGGACAGGAACTCAGAGCGTGGATCCGCCCACTGATCATCCACGGCGCTTGCGGCATAAAGCTTTCTGGGCGCAACCAGCGCCGCCAGGAAATGCTGGTCAAAAGGAAGCTTTGTCTCCCCACCGGCATATTTCTTCAGATTGCCGCAGAACCAATAGGGGAAATTCCTGCACAGATCCGCCACATTCTCCCCTTCCTTTCCCCGGAAAAGAGAAATGCCGCCCGCACCGGAATCATTGGAAATCACCATGGAAAAACGGTCATCCATGGCGCCGCACAACAGCGCGGCTTTCCCAAGCCTGGAATGGCCTGCTACAGCAATACGCTTACCGTCAATTTCCTCCAAATCCACCAGGTAATCCATAATGCGGCTGGTGCTCCATGCCCATACCGCAAGCTTTCCCCAGCCGTCAAATGCATTGCCGGGGAACAGGGCGCCGGGGCCGTTCGTATAGCCGTCTCCCTGATCCGGAGCAATATCCTGATAAGAAACCCTGGCTACCGCATAGCCGCTGTCGGTAATCTCCTCCATCAATTCATCCGAAGATAAAGGCAGGAAGGTCAGATATACAAATACCGGCGGCTTCTGCACATTTTTTGGCAGTACAAGCTGAAACGGATAGGAAGTATAGCGGCTATTGGTATGGATCCGCACCTCCACTGTCCGTAGTACGGCTTTTCCTCCAAACGCATTTTTATCCTCCTGTACCGTCTCCCACTCGGTTTCCCAGCCCGTACGCGGCATCCTCCCGTAGCATTCTTCCTGAAGGATTTCGCGGATTTCTTCCCGGCGCTTTCCCCAAAGCTCCGGTGTGTTCACCGCCGTGCTGTCCGCAAGTCTTAAGACCTCCGGCAGCGCACGTTTTTCAAGTTCTATTTTTATTGCTTCTTTCCCCATTTTTTTGCAGCCTCCCACTGTTTGCAGCCTTTTTTCTTACTTATTTTTATTGAAACATGTTCCGAACAGGAATGCGTGTTATAATTTATATAACTCTGAATGCAGTACTTCTGTTACCTTGATTTTCTTTTTCTCACAGAAAGACAGAATGCTGCAGCATTCCTGATTATCCGATGCCAGTTTTTCCAGGGAACTGTCCCAGGGCGTTTTCAGGTATATTCCCTTGTTTCCGCCGGCCGGACCGATGGCATGAATGACCTTTTCCGCTTCCTTCAGCTGCCGGAGAAGCTCTTTTTCCTCGATTTTTTTCTGAAGCGCTTTCATCCGGATGTAATCGTTATCCAGACATTCCATGCCGTCCACGCCCACCGGAAGCATGTCTCCTTCTATTCTCACGTTCACATATGTTCTCCACGGCTGGCCTTCGCGCTGGTATTCATGCATATTTGATTCACCCACCGCATCCCTGGTAAATTTGGGATTATAGCTTGTCAGATCTGTGAGAAGCTTCACTTTCATCTTATGTCCCCCTTCCTGTTCCGGTTTCCGCGGTTTTTAAACCGTTAACGCAGAAGCCGATGCCCCAAAATATGAGATACTTATACTGTTATAAAAAGTCAGACACTGCTTTATTTTTGCCTGATGTATTTTCCCTTTGTGTATTTCTACCTGTTGTTTTTCTACTTGGTATACTTCTCCTTGATGTATTCCGCAACATCGTCGATTTCAGGAAACAGCGCCGCTTTATTAATAGAGAACAAATCCAGCTCACGGAGAATATTCTCCTTATTTTTCACGATAAAAATAAGCTTCTTTCCCGACTTATTCCGGTAACGCAGGGTGCGAAGGCTGTTTCCTTCCCCTCTGCCGTCCCCCAGACCGCACAGAATAAAGGATCCATCCTGCTTCATAATTCTCGGATTACTTCTCAGAGGCATGATAAATACGTGGCTGAGCAAGTCTTTTTTTCTGATGCGTGGCTCAAAGCCCGGATTCTTTGATTTTACCTCTCCGGCCAGTTTTGCCGCATACTGGAGATATTCCCTGTCCTGCTCCTCCGGTACGCCGTTTACGCATAACTCATACAGCTTTATCTGAAAAGCATAATCAAATACCGGAATCGCAGCCAAAATGGCCGCCGTGTCACTCCTGGCATATTTGGTGGATGCTGTTTCCGTCTGCAAAACGATCACCTCCCCCACACTGTCCCTGCTGCTACAGCAGGCAAAGTACAGGGCAACCAGCGGATTTTCCGTAATGTCCAGAAGCCTGGTGGGAAGGCCGTAATGCTGCATTTCCACCAGATAGTCCAGATGGGATTGGCACTGCGCAAAATCCTGGGTGCAGCGGAGGATAAGCTCCTGATACATACGGTTTTCATTTACCATCCAATTCCGGCTGCGTTTGATTCCCGGGAGCAATTCGTAGGATAGCCTGGAATGGCCTCGGAAATAGAGGATGTGATTCGTATTTGACTGCCTCATGTCGGAAATGTCTTTTACGTAGCTGCTTACGTTTTCTATCAGCTCCAGTTCACAGGAATTGGCATCGTATATGACGCCGTTCTTTTCCAGAAGGTTCCTTTCGGGAAGCGGATTCTGTACGGAGGGTTCCGCAGCTGCTTTTGCTTCTGAAGGAGGTTTTTCTTCTGAAGGAGGGGTGGTATCGGTGTATTTTTCATCCCATTCCCGAATGAAACGGTTGAGAACTGCTTTCAGATACTCAAGACGTTTTTCCCGCTTTGACACCCCAAGATAGGGAAGAAAAATCCAGAAAACCAGCGCTTCCTCTTCGAGAGGCGTCAGTTCCCTGTCCTGTGTCCCGATGATGGAAGACATATAATTTATCATGATTTCCAGGTTTTCGGAGGTAATGCAGCTGCCTGCATACAGGGTATAAAGAGCGGAATCCTGCGCCTTCAGGCGGGAATAATAGGTGCCTTTTCCCAAAGCGCCCAAGATATAACTGCAGTCCACGTAGCCTTCCGCCAGAAGTTTTTTCCCGAAGATATGGAAGAAGGCTCGGGTAAGATATTCTGAGGTATCGGCGTATTCTGCCAGCTGTTGTGCGTCGCTGCGCAGCTTTTCTTTGTATTTTTCCATATTTTCACCATGCTTTCAGCAGAGAAGATCTGGTGCGAAGAATATTTGGTTTAAGGCTGCTGTTTTACCTGAACGGAAAAGTTCATTTTCAGGTCCCTGGGGGTAACTGCTCCGATTGTCTGTTCCAGATAGGCGAAATAGCCGTTTGCGCCCCCTTCCTCCGTCCATAATGCAATAGATTTCTCAATTCTCAGCAGGCAAAGGACAGGTTCCCTGAAATATGACCTTAAATCTAAAGGTGATGTGAGATCCCAATACCCTGCGGCGGCTTCCCTGACCTCATCGTTTGTAAAGGGATCAAAGCTCATTAACAGCCCATTGACAAAGGCTTCGTTTTCAGGGGTGCGGTATCCATTTAAATCATATTCCGTATCTGTCAGGTATCCGTCTACGAGCAGTAGGCATACATGGATTGCCTCCATTGCCCTTCGTCCGTTTCTGTCCGGGTTTTCCCGATGAAGCTTCAGCAGGTTTCCTTCCATGGGGGCAAAGAGCATTGCGTAGGCATTTTCTTCACCTTTGGCGATCTTTCCAAACTCCTTGGTCATCATGTTGGAGATTTTTTCGAATTTGTAGCGGTTTAGTTGTTTTTTCATTTGGTGGGGCTCCTTTGTTATTTGTTGTATGAGGGTTTTGGGTATTGTTTAATGAATTACTAATATCTGGTTACTTTCTGATATCTTACGGCTTTCCAGGATTCCTTCAATAATTTCAATATAGTCTTCATATAAAAGTAATCTTTTTGAATCTTCCGAAAAGGCCTTTAATAAATAATACAAAAACCAGATAAGCAACGCAATGCAAATCAGATTATTAACAATACCTTCGGGAAAAAATCTCTCAACCAGAAATATAAAATACAAAATCATATAGCGGCTGATTATTTTTCTTTTTCACCCCTGTTCCCCCTTCTCATACCTCTGCCTGTAATAATTCATTGTCCTGTAATCTATAATATCCTTCATATGCTGCACAAAAGCCGGTTCCGTCACCACATCCCTCAGATCATCCCTCAAAGCCAGCGCAAATCCCTCTCTATCCACAAAGAAACCGCTTCCCGACTCCTTCAGAAAATGAACCGGATTCTTCCGGGCCTCGCTGACATATCTTTTTTTATCCCAGCTTCTGAAATCCCTTGTATTTTTATCCTTTTCCATATCACGCCAGTTCTGGTCCTTCTCATAGAAAGCCTTACAGCTGTGATAAACATCCTCCTCCGTAATTCCCATTCTAATCTCTCCATCATTATAAAAAGCGAGAAGTATAGGCATTTTATAGGATTTGGACATGGAGGTTGTCTCCACGATATGAAGGAATTCCCATCCCGGCCCCTGTGAAAGCCTCCATTCCTCATCAGTTAATTCCTTCAGTTCCTTCAGGAAATCAAGATAATGGTTAAAGGGGTTTTCCTTCGAATTCTTTAAGCAAAGCTGATATATTTCCTCCTCCATATAAGTAAAAAGATCCATCCTCGCAGGAACCTTTCCTCCAAGAAATTCCTTAATCCTAAAATATTCCCCGCGGATACGCTCTTTCTTTGTTTCCTTCCTGGCAGCCATTTCTTTAAACAAATCGATCAGCCGCATATCAAAGTCCACAACACAATCCAGAGGAAAATCGAAATCCTTCTGCTCCTTCCTCTCCGCCGCCTCTCTGGAATAAGACTCCCCGCTGAGAAGAAACGGCGCATTCCCGGCTTTTTCATAATTCCCCATGAAATCAAGGACCGTCAGATACTCCTTGCCTGCCTCCTTCCGCAGTCCCCTGCCCAGCTGCTGAAGAAAAACCACCGGCGATTCCGTGGGGCGCAGGAACATCACCATATCCAGAGAAGGAATATCCACACCCTCATTAAACATATCCACTGAAAAAATTACTTTCAGCTCCCCTTTTTCCAGCTTTTCAATTGCAGCTGTCCTATCTTCCGAAAAATTCCCATCCGCATCGCTGTACACTGCACATGCCGGCACATTCCGCGCAGAACTCCTCAGCCATCCTCTCCGCATGTGCCCTGGAACAGCAAAAGCCCAGTGCGCGCTGCGAACCATATTTTCTGTAATTTTTATAAATCAGATCGCATCTTTCTTTAACAATCAGCTTGATATCCAGATCCTTCTGCAAATATTTTCCCCTGACTACAGGCAGACCGGAGTAATCCACGCCATATTTGGGTGAAAGGAACGGTTCTTTTCTTGATAGAGATGGACACAGACTCTGTCTCCAGCTCGTACTTGAGCAGGGTAAGGGCACTGGGCTGTGTGATGCCCAGATAATTCCCGGTAAGAAGGCGTATTGCCGCGCCTCTGTCCAGCGCGTTTTTAAGCGCAGGAAGTAAAAGCCGGACGCCTGATTCCATCAGAAAGGATACGATGATATCAATGCTGTCCGCACTTTTTATGCTCTTTTCCAAATATGTAAGCAGATGGTTGGCCGGAATGTCTCCTCCCATACTGGCTCCGCGGCCCTTGTATTCTGAGCCCTCAGTCCATAAGTTATTACTGGATCTGCCTATCAGATACAGTTTTTCTTTACGAGAATCATGTTCATCCATTTTTCATCATCCCTTCCCGGGCGTACATCTGAACTTATCCATTTTTCCTTTATTTGAAATACATCTGTTTCCTGTAATATTCTCTGCAGTTTATCCTCTGTCATATCGATAAAATACCTGCCGTTTCTCATTCCTTCAAAATCTCCGTATTTAAAGGATGCATACAGGATGCCTTCTTTTTTTAATGCACGGGCAAGCTTCTTCAGAATATCCTTAAGCTCATCATAGGTGGAATGAAGGATTGAAGAGCAGGCCCAGATGCCATCGTATTCTTCTGATGCATTCAGTTCCTTGAAAAGCATCTGTTTTACAGAGATTCCGGTATATTCGGAAGCAATTCTGCAAAATTCCTCCGAACCATCGATAGCATCTGTGCTACAGCCGTGAGACAGGAAATATTTCGTGTCTCTTCCAGGGCCGCAGCCGAAGTCCAGGATGTGTGCCTGGGGCTGTAAAAAGGTAAGGAATTTGTCCTGTACGGAGGTAAAGTCCAGGGACTGGGTGGAATTGGAACTGGGCGGCGTTTTGGTTGTAGTAGCTCAGGGTTTGAGTGGTGTGTTGGTTATTCATTGTTTTCGGTACCTTTCCAGGATTGAAAGAATTGCAGGGCCGTATTGGGTTACCTTTTTTTCACCGAAACCGGGGATGAGGAGTAATTCATTTCCAGTAGCCGGCATTTTTGATATTAATTCTTTTAACTGAGCATCGTTGAAAATATAATATGGCTTGATGTTTTCTTCGCGGCTCTTTTTAAGGCGGTAAGCTTTTAGTTCCTTGAAAATTTCTGTATCCTCGATCTTTTCTTCAGAAGCTCTATACAGCACGGGCTTCGGTGTTATTTCTTTGGTAGTTTCCGCATCTGTCTATACCGGATCACTTGCTACTGTTGATGTCTGGTTAGCAATATAATACTTTTCATATTTCGCAGTATAATCACAAGTTTGTTCCTTATGAAGCTGCAGGAAGGAATCTGCCCATTCTTTCATATTATTATCTGAACTATTTGATTCTTTTGACTGACTGTTAGCCTCTTTTATATAGGAAATCAGCTGATCAGCACGAATAACCTTTTGTTTAACTTCTTTTTTGGCATACTTCGCATTTAAAATTGTCCTGGGGTTCGCCAGAACAACAACAGAGTGATAGAAGCTGTCGAAATATCGCTCTGTCAGAAATTTTGTCAGAAAATTATTTCTGGATTCTGCCTTTACTTTCTTTATTACCTGGAGATGCCGCTCATTCTGAGTTATTGGAGAATAAATTCCTTCTTTTCTTATTTTTCCTCCCACACTCATCGAACGTATAAAATCACCTGTGCTATTAATTTCTATATTACCAAAAAGATTTTTACACTCAATAACAAAGCATAGCTTTCTAGTGAATACCATGTAATCAATCTGTGCACTTAGATCTCCGTCTGTCAAATAAATATCATGAAGTATGTACATTGGCATACCGCTGTTCTTCAGCTCAAATGCTACATTCTTTTCACCGGCAATACCATATTCAAGGAATTTTATGTCCTGCTGTATCAGGGCTTTTCCTTCTGGGTTTAGTTTAGGCTCTATTTCATAAAGTTTTTGTAGCTGGAGTTCTGCATTGCTGGTTGATTTTAAAAAGATTGGAGACTTTAGGCTGTTAAACATGTTTTTCTCCTTGTAAGACGCATTTATTTAATAATTTCTAGTGTACTGTATCAACGATATTTAGCTAAATTAGTACTGGCTATTCATGCTGATTTCTGGTAAATTAAGAAGAAACGGCGGTGGTTTCTATGGCAAGACCTAAAAAGTACATAATTTCATTAACGGATGATGAGCTAACAAAA
>NZ_VUMI01000046.1 GCF_009696275.1 Eisenbergiella porci | reverse complement strand
AACTCCTCCTCCCGTGCTTTGTAGTGTAGCTTCTCACAAACTATTTTACAACACAGCGTAGAGAGTTGGAACACTTTCATTACTATTTGTGCCGCCAGCCGAAGGCGGCGGAATGGGGATTTATATGCTGAAACATAAAAAAATAAGAAAAAGAATTCCGGCACTGTTGATTTGTATTCTGTACACTATGACTGTGCTGCTGAGTATGACCGGATGCGGGACAAAGAAAACGGGCTCAGGGGGAACGGCTTCGGAGGAGTCCGGGGCGGCATCGGAGGAAAACGGCAGGGATACGCAGGCGGAGAGCGGCAGTGTGGCGGCCATGGGCCGATATATGGAAAGTACGGCGCCGCTGCCGGAAGGGGCATCGGTAGAAGGACGTACCATGACTATGCTGACTGACGGAAGGCTGGCGTACTTTGACGCAAAGTCAGGACTTCATCTGTCATCGGATGAGGGAAAAAGCTGGATACCGGCGGAACATAATGAGGAGCTTAAAAAAAATATTTCCCAGGATGGTTATGTGTCCGGCGCTTCCATTGCGCCTGACGGGAGTATATTGCTGAGCTATCTGACGTTTGAAGGCGAAGGGGCTTCGTTGAAGGCAGATTCATTAGTTATCCGAATCGGCGTGGATGGGAATATGTCTGAAGTCCCGGCAAACATGGAGGACGGCGATTATGTGGGTAAGGTGTTCGCCAAATCGGAATCGGAAAGCATCGCGCTCAGTATAAGAGGCCGGGTTTTTATGGCAGACTGGGAAAAAGGAGAACTGGAGCAGCTTTTTACGCTTCCGGAACAGCCTGAAATGGTAATTTTTGTTGACGACAGGATGCTGTGCCTGGGCAACAGCGGTGTTACGTCCTATGATATGGTACAGGGAATCACCCTGGAAAAGGATGCGGTGCTGGATGAGTTTTGCAGGGAAAAAATGGGAGCAAAGCTTAATAACAGCTCCGACAGCTACGGCGGCATCCTTTTTCCCGGAGAAGACGGGGCCATCTATGTGGCATACAGCGGAGGGCTGTACCGTCATGTGGAAAACGGTAATGCCATGGAGCAGCTCATTGACGGAAGCTTCAGCAGCCTTGGAGATCCCGCGCTTGGACTGTGCGGCATGCTCCGGCTGGAAAGCGGGGAGTTCCTTCTTTTGACTACCGGGGACGAGACGGTACGTTTTACCTATGACCCGGATGAACCCACGGTTCCTGAAAAGCAGCTGAAGGTATTCAGCCTGGTGGAAAATTATACAATCAGGCAGGCGATATCCATATTCCAGAAGGAAAACCCGGATGTATATATCAATTACGAATATATTTATGGTTATGCCTATCTGTATGGAGATGACAGCGGCAGCGCCATAACGCCTCAGGATGCGTTGAAGAACCTCAATGTGGAACTGATGAGCGGGAACGGGCCGGATGTGCTTCTGCTGGATGATATGGATGCGGATATTTATGTGCGGAAGGGAATGCTGGCGGATTTGTCAGATATCCTGGACGAAATGACCGGAGAAAAAAAGGTATTTGAAAATATAGCATCCGCTTATAAAGAGGAAAACGGAACCTTCATCATTCCCGCTGCGTTTAAGCTTCCTATGATATGCGGTAAAAAGGAGGATGTGGAGTCGGTAAAGGATTTGGCCACTTATGCGCAGCTGGTGGAAAAGCTCCGTACAGAAAGGCCTGAAAGCAGTATTACGGGAGCTTTTAATGCAACACAGGAGCTGAAGCAGTTGCTGCTCGTGAACAGCAGCAGTCTGCTGGAGGACAGGAAACTGAATACGCAGGCACTGACAGAGCTTCTAACCCAGGCGGCCCGGATATACCAGGCGGACATGGAAGGAATCGGCAAGGAGGAGCTGGAGGTCTGGGGCGATAATAAGAACGCCTGGACGATTGGTTCGATAGCGACCCTGACAGCGGGGGATATGGTTGGAATTATGTCCGGAAATGCAGAAGGGATGCTGTCTGATATGGGCGCCGTCAGCAAGGTTTCGGAAGATAATGGCTATGTATTTGATTTATGGCCGGGCATGGATGGAACCGGTTTTATCCCGGCAAACAAGCTGGCCATAGCCGCAGGAAGCAGCCAGACGGAGCTTGCGAAGAGCTTTGTAAAAATGATGCTCAGCACGGAAATCCAGAAAACGAATTCAGGAGTCGGGTTACCGGTAAACACAGAAGCCTTTGGTATATTGAGTGATATGGACGATCAGATTTCCATGGGAAGCAGCTGGAAAGTCGGAGGCAGGGAAATCTATTTCTCCTATGGCGGTCCGTCCAGGGCTTCGGTGGAGAGGCTGAAGGAGCTTGCAGAGCAGGCGGATCATTCCCTGGAGGGAAACACATTTCTTGAGGACATTGTGGTGCAGTATGGTGTTTCTGCTTTGAACGGCTCCATGACTGTGGAAACGGCCGTGAGGGAGATACAGCAGAAATCGGCCATTTATCTGGCAGAATAAGGAGTGTGCAGTGTGAAAGGAAAACCTCGTACACAACAAAAGCAACACAGAAGCAGAAGGGCCTTCCTGGCCTTTCTGCTTCCCAGCTTTCTGGGGGTAGCGGTATTTGTGCTGGTTCCGTTTATCGATGTGTTCCGGCGTTCCTTTACAACGGCGGTTACAGGAGAATTTACGGGACTGGAGAACTACCGGACCATATTTGAAAATGGGCCTTTCCGGCTGGCGGTATATAATACTCTGCGGTTTACATGTATTTGTCTGCCTCTTCTGCTTATTCTGGGATTGGCGGCGGCGCTTATGCTTTCGCAGTTAAAACAGGTGCAGCTGTTCAAATCTTTTTTCCTGCTTCCCATGGCAATGCCGTCGGCTACCATCGTGCTTGTCTGGAAAATGACCTTTTCCGCTGACGGCTTTCTGAACCGGCTGCTGGAAACACATGTGGATTTTATGTGGACGGAGGATGCCTTCTGGGTTCTGGTTTTCAGTTATGTGTGGAAAAACCTGGGTTATACGGTGATATTGTGGCTGGCCGGGATCCTGGCAATTCCGGGGGATTTCATTGAGGCAGCCAGGGTGGACGGCGCGGGAAGCTTCCGGGTATTTTGGTCAGTCATGCTGCCGCAGCTGAAAGGGAGCATGTATACCATAACGGTGCTTTCCTTTTTAAATTCCTTCAAGGTTTTCAGGGAAAGCTATCTGGTGGCGGGGGCCTATCCTCATGAGAGTATGTACATGCTGCAGCATTTGTTCAACAACTGGTTTACCTACCTGGATCTTGATAAGATGGCTGCCGCCGCCGTATGCGTAGGAGGCGTTTTGTTAATCGTCATTCTGCTGCTGCAGAGGCTTTGGGACGGGGGTGATGAGCAGTGAAGGAACGGAGAAAACGGCGGAAAGGGCGGCTGCGCGGAAGGCTGAGGAAGCTGACAGGCATGGCGAGGCGGGGATTTTTCTGCCTGCTCCTGACAGGACCGGTACTGCTGATGTGCGCGCCGGTGTTTCTGTTGCTGTCCGGTTCCATAATGAGCAGCCAGGAGCTGTCCGTTTATCTGCAGCCGCTGTTTCAGGGCGGAGAGGGTTACATCAGCTGGAGGGCGCTGCCATTTTATCCAACGCTGGAGCATTACCGCAGCCTTCTTTTGTATACGCCGCAGTTTTTTACGGTGTTCTGGAATTCGGCCAGGCTGGTGACGATTATCCTGGCGGGTCAGCTTCTGGTAGGTGTGCCTGCGGCCTGGGGCTTTGCCGTATACAGGTTCCGGGGGAAAAAGCTTTTTTTTACCATATATATTGTGCTTATGCTTCTGCCTTTCCAGGTGACCATGCTTTCCCAGTATCTGGTGCTTTGCAGGGTGGGAGTGATGAATACGCATTGGGCGGTTATTTTACCGGCGGTTTTTTCCACGTTCCCGGTGTTTTTGATTTACAGGGGGTTCTGCACAATTCCGTCAGGGCTGCTGGAGGCGGGAAGAATTGACGGGGCGGGGGAGTGGCGGCTGTTCTGGCAGATCGGGCTCCCGCTGGCATCGGGCGGGATTTTGTCCGCCATGGTGCTGGGATTTCTGGAGTACTGGAACATGATTGAACAGCCGTTGGCTTTTCTTAAGGATAAGTCGCTTTGGCCGTTGTCCCTGTATCTGCCGGAAATCAGCCAGAACAGGGCCGGGTTCGCATTCGCGGCTTCGGTGGTGACGCTGGTGCCTTCGGTGTTTGTCTTTTTGCTGGGGCAGGATTATCTCGAGCAGGGCATCGTAGCCTCCGCTTTGAAGGAGTAGGGGCGGCTCTGCGGCTTTCCGCAGTCTTTCCTGGGATTGTCCCTCGTCCCGTCCTCCTGTCCGGAGGGGGTTGCGGGGGTTTTGTCTGTGCGTATTCAAAAATGGGGCATTTCTAACTTCCCGGGTTTTCATGTCGCGGTCTAAATGGTGGAACTCCTCCGGAAGCGGCCTGCGTCGCCGGCGACTTGGCCGTTTCCGTCGTCGGACAGCACCATTTGGGCAGACCGCGGCATGAAAATCCGGGAAGTAAGAAATGTCTCCATTTTTTCATAACTTCCAGTCAAAATCCCCCGCAACCCCCCTCCGGACAGGAGGACGGGACGAGGGGCAATCCGGGAAAGACTGCGGAAAGCCGCAGAGCCTGGGGGAGTGTGGGGCGTAGGGAGGGCAAAGGGCAAGGACAAAGGGCAAGGACAAAGGGCAAGGACAAAGGGCAAGGACAAAGGGCAAGGACAAAGGGCAAGGACAAAGGGCAAGGACAAAGGGCAAGGACAAAGGGCAAGGACAAAAGGCAAGGACAAAAGGCAAGGACAAAGGACAAGAGCAAAGGACAAGAGCATGGATTAGAGTTGGATATGGATAAAGTGAGGGTAGGAGGGGATTGGGGGATAGGTGGATTTTTGGGGTGGTGGGGTTGGGAGTTTGGTTGGAGTAGTTACGGAATTTTGATAGGAGAGATGTGGGATGGGTGGATTGATTGAGAGCAGGAAGAGGATTTTGAAGTGGTTTGGGGGGTTTTTGGTGGGGATGTTGGTTTTGACGTTGGTTTCGAGGGGGATTTATGCGAATGGGCTGCCGCGGGTTTCTGTGGAGAATCCGGGGCAGATGGCGGTTGAGCATGTGGTGGAGAAGGCGGGGAATGTGAAGGGGAGCGGGGAGCTGGCTGTGAATGTGGCGGAGGGGCTTCGGGTGAGTGAGGTGTTTGTGGTTCCGGGGGAGCGGATAGAGGAGGGAACGGCGCTTTTTTCGTTGGATGGGGAGTATCTGATGGGGAGGGTGCGGGCTCAGGAGCGGAGTATTGCGAAGCTGGAGCTTCAGGTGGCAACGCTTGAGGGGAATCTGGAGCTGGCAGGGGCAGAAAAGAATGTGGAGATGAGCAGGGCCGGGGAGGATGCGGTCCGGGTTGTGGAGCAGGCGCAGAAGGCGCTTGACAGGGCTTTGGAGGATGAGGCGGCTGCGCGGGCGCAGCTGCAGGAGCATCTGGATAAGAATTTGAAGCTGACTTCGGAGGAGGAGCGTAAGCGGCAGGAGGAGGCTTATCAGGAGTGGAAGGCAAGGCTTTCTCAGGGAACGCAGGAGGTGCAATCGGCTTCCGGCAGGGTGCGGGAGCTGCAGAGGCGGGCGGAGAGTCTGCAGGCTGAGGTGGATGAGCTGAAGAAAAGTGGCAGCGAAGGCTCGGGCGGAGTGGATAAGGATGAGGTGGAGGCCTGGAAGGCGGAGCTGGCGGAGAAGGAGGCGGAGCTTTCACAGGTAAAAAAGGAATTGGCGCAGGCGGGGTATGCGCAGGAGGATATTTCTGAAGAGGTGGGGGCGCTTCAGGGGAATGCGCCTGGGCAGCCTGACTTTACGTCTGAGGATGCGAAGTGGGAGAGCTGGAGAAGCACCAGGAAGAGTCTGGAGGATAAAAGCATGGCGGCCCAACGGGCTGTGGAGGATGCGGAGGATGCTTTGGAAAAGGCGAAGCTGGAAGCGGATCGGGGGCTGGAGGACAGTATGCGTCCGGAGCTTTCGGACAGTTCGTTAGGGATTTACCGGCTGGATTTGGAGGCTGCGAGAGAAGAATTGGCAAAGCTTCAGGAGCTGGTGAAGGCAGAGGGGCTGATCAGTGCTGAACAGGCCGGGATTGTGACGCGTGTGGGAGTGGCGGCAGGAGAGAATACTCCGGCAGGTGCGGCGGTAGTGTTTGCTGATACTGAAAAACCGTTGCAGTTTGAGGTGATTTTGGATAAAGAGGATAAGAAATATGTGAATCAGGGAAGTAGTGCAAGTGTCAGCCTGGGCAGCGTGGAAACGGAGGTAACAGTGGATTATCTGACGGAGGAGGAGTCCAGTCCCGGCAGCTTCCGGGCGTTGATGAACCTGCCGGAGGGCGTGGGTACGATAGGGCAGAGCGGCAGTTTCCGGTTGTCCGTACAGTCTGAGCTATATAACTGCTGTATTTCCATCGATGCGCTTCATACGGATGAAAACCAGCGTAATTTTGTGTATGTGCTGGGGGAACGGAGCGGGATTCTTGGAAAAGAGCTGACGGCGGAGAAGCTTATGGTAGAGGTTCTGGATAAGAATAACAGGTATGCCGCGCTGCAGTCAGGGGCACTGGATGGTAACACTAAGGTTATCAATGCGGCGGACAGGGATTTTGCAGAAGGAGATCCGGTGAGAATGAAGGAATGATGGTTGGGGAAAGTTGTGAGGATGGCCGCAGGTATGGATAACTGTGAAAAAAGTGCTGAATTGTCGGAGAGAAAATTGTTTGAAATGCCTATAAAAGTGCGCTGGCGCTATAAAAACTTGTAAAAATATTCCAAAACACTTATAATAAAAGTATGATTCGAAGTAAAAGTGATTCCCTGACAGGCGCATTTTTCCGGTATGGTGGAGAAACAGGGATGCAGGAGAAGCGGGAATGTAGGAGAACCGGGTATGCAGTAGATGCGGATGGGCAGGAGAACCGGTTATACAGGAAGAGTGGATTGCCGCGGCAGCAGGGGGGTTATACTTCAAATTGTAAATCTGGTAGAGGTGCGTACGGCGCAGGGAAGGAGAAGGTATGGAAAATAAGGTGATGAAGTTCTATTCAAAGGCCGGAAGCAATATTATTCTCAGGGCAATACCGGGCCATTTTGCAACGAGTCACTCCCATATCAATTACTATGTGGATATGACGGGGCTGAAAACAAGGCGCAGTGAGGCTGCGGCAGTAGGTAAGGCCTTTGTGCAGAGACTGCCCATAGAGACGGTGGTGGATACCATAGTCTGCTTGGACGGCTGTGAAGTAATCGGGGCATATATGGCGGAGGAGCTGGAAAAAGGGAGTTTTCCTTCCATGAATATGCACAACACGGTTTATGTGGTAACGCCGGAGTTTAATGTGAATAACCAGATGATTTTCCGGGATAACCTGGTTGGGGAGATCCAGGGGAAAAACGTTCTGCTGCTGCTGGCTACCGCAACCACCGGCATGACGATGCGCAGGAGCCTTGAGTGTATTGAGTACTATGGCGGACAGGTACAGGGGATCTGTGCGGTATTCAGCGCTATCAAGTCTATTAATGGCATGATGGTGGAGTCCATGTTTGATACCAGCGACATTCCCGGGTATCAGGCATATGAGGTACATAATTGTCCGTATTGCAAGGCAAAACAGAAGCTTGACGCCATGGTGAACGGGTATGGCTATTCCAAGCTGTAGAAGTTGGCTGGGCGGTTACACATTTTTTCCGAAAGTTCATAGATTAAGAGTAAGAGTTGTGCCGGCGGAACGTTGCTTCCGCCGGCTCTTTTAATCCTGTAATGCATTTTGCTTTTTGCCGGGAGGAAATGGGATGAATTCACAGAAGCTGGAAAATATTCTGAATCTGAGCCTGGATTCCACGCAGGAGGAGCGGGAACTCTCCAGGACCCTTAACGTGGGCTTTGATGTTTCAGACAGGACCTGGGAGCTGATTGTTAAATTCCATGGGGATATCGGCAGGCTGGAAAATGAATATATCAAGGTGGAAATTCTGCTGGCCGGCTATGCCATAGTCACCATACCTGAAAGCCTGATTCCGGTGCTTGTGGCAGCGGAAGAGATCGAATATGTGGAAAAACCGAAGGAGCTTTTATACAGCGTTTATGATGCTAAACAGCAATCCTGTTTTCCTACGGGCGGCGGGAGTTTTACGGGCGGACAGACGGGCAGAGGGGGGCTGACGGGAAGCGGCTGCATTGTGGCTGTATTTGACACGGGAATTGATTATTCGCTGCCGGATTTCAGGGACAATGCAGGCAGCCGGATTCTTTATCTGTGGGATCAGACACTGGCGCCGGATCCGGAAAGGGGATTTTTCCCGCCGGAAGGGTTTTCCGTTGGGGTGGAGTTTACGCAGGCGCAGATTACGGAAGCGCTGGAGGCTGGCGGGGAGGAAACCTTCCGCAGAGTGCCGAGTACGGATGTTTCCGGGCATGGGACTGCGGTGGCCGCCATTGCTGCGGGTAGTAATCCCAATGCTCGGTATACGGGTGCGGCGCCCGGTGCGGCTCTGCTTATTGTAAAGCTGGGGCAGGCTGGCAGCGGTGCTTATCCGCGTACGACCCAGTTGATGCGGGCAATGACCTATGCACTGGGCAAGGCGCAGGCTTTGGGTATGCCTATGGCAGTAAATTTAAGCTTCGGGAACAGCTACGGCGCGCATGACGGCAGTTCCCTTCTGGAGCGTTTTATGGATAATGCTTCTGAGATTTGGAAAAATGTGATTTGTGCGGGGAGCGGCAATGAGGGTGCTTCTGCCGGCCATGTTTCCGGGAGGCTTTCTGAAGGCGGGCCAGGGCAGCCTGCCGGCCGGCAGAGCGTGGAGCTGGCTGTGGGAAATTATGAGAGCACGACCAATGTCCAGCTGTGGAAAAACTTCGCGGACAGCTTCCGGGTGATTCTGCAGGCCCCTTCCGGGCAGAGGGAGGAGGTCCCGATGACCAGGCCGGGGCGGACGGAGCTTGTTATCGATCAGACGCGGATACTCATTTATGTGGGGGAGCCGTCGCCTTATTCAGTAAATCAGGAGATATATTTTGATTTTATCCCTGTGGAAACTTACATTAACGCTGGTATCTGGGTATTTCAGCTGGAGCCGGTCCTTCTGATAACAGGGGAATACCAGCTGTATCTGCCCGGGCAGGCGGTACGTTCGGTGGATACCCGTTTTTTTGCCCCGACGCCGGAGCTGACGCTTACGGTCCCATCCACGGCCGGGAAGCTGATTACGGTGGGCGCTATTTATGGAGCCTACGATGCTTATGCGGATTTTTCAGGCAGAGGGGTGCGGGGAGAAGAAGAACTGCCGGGGTTTCCCAATACCAAGCCGGATCTTGCCGCGCCCGGCGTGAATATTATAGCCGCCCGGGCCGGCGGCGGTTATGAGGCGTATACAGGTACGTCTTTTTCCGCACCGCTTGTCACCGGGGCGGCGGCGCTGATGATGGAGTGGGGGATTGTGAGGGGGAATGATCCGTATATGTACGGAGAGAAGCTGAAAGCGCATCTGCGCAGAGGGGCCAGGAGCGTGCGGGGGGAGACGAGATATCCGAATGAAAGGACTGGATATGGGGCGTTGTGTTTGGAGGATAGTCTGCCTGGGTAGCGGAAGGTATTAAAGCAGGGAAGTCATTTTAATTGCCTAAAATATAAAATGATTATGTTTATGGATATATGACTTATTAGGAATCTCGTGTATAATAAGTATAAAACTTTCGGCAGGTCAGCGTGTTGATTTCACAAAAGAGAGAAGAAAATGGACAAAAGCTTACTTACAGTAGAATGGAAAATGTCCGATTTGGAGTCGGCGCTGAGGGTGGCGGGCATAGAAACTGGGGAAGACGCGGTACATCGGCTCTTATCGCCGGACAGGAAACTGCTTTCCCGCATAGAAGAAGCAGTCTATGCATGCGGTTGGAAAATTATTTACGAAGAAGCCGTCAAGCTGACGGACAAGGGAGAGGAATCCCTGCTGAAAGAATCCTGGATAGAGATACAGGAACAAGCAGATTTCATGGTAAAGCTGGAACGCAGCAATATGTGGGAAGATGGGGTAAAAATATACCAGAAGTACGGAGAAACAGAAAAAAATATAGACTGCCTAAAGGAGCATCTGAATCGGGACAGCAAAACTTACCTTGAACTCACACTCTGTTATGACAGTCTGGAAAACTATGAAGCAGCGGAGGAAACGTGCAGACTGGCATTGGAAAAATGCAAGGAAAACCTGACGGTTTTCCTGTACCTGATCAGGTCAGTCTATAAGAGACAGGACAACGCAACGGCGAAAAAACTGATATCCAGGGCGAAGCTGCGTAAGAGTGTGGATATGGACCGCCTGATGGAGGCGCTGAAAGAGGATCATGGTTTGTGAAAAAACAGTTAAAAATATTATTATGGAGGTTGATATGGATAAAAAAACGGTTAAGGAAATGCTGGAAGGGGCAAAAGAGAAGGATTATATAGAAATTATATCAAAAATGACGCTGCAAAGCCCAAATACGGAGAAGGCAGTTATAGACTGGTGCAGAAAAAATAATAAAAAGCACAAAAACAAGGCTGCGGAGGTTGAATTGGAGAACCTGTGGGAGGAAGCACGGGAAATAATCAGTGATTTTAACGAGTACGGAGGAGGCCCTGAGAGGAATGAGGACAAGGCCTGCGATAATTTATGGAAAATGGACGGGCTGATTAAGGATAATGATATATTATGGGATATCCGAAGCAAAATTCTTGATGAAATGTTAGAGGAATTTTATGAAGGAAACAGCGGCTTTGATGATATACTGATCGAGGTTGCGGAGTCATTTTGCAAAAATAAGGAAGAAAAGAGATATCTTGCGGATGAATTATCAAAGGGGGGCGGCTATTATGGGAAATATGCAGCAGACCTCTATTTGCAAATCGGAGACGAGGAGCAGTATTTAAAAACGGAGCTTGGCAATCTTGTATATGGTTCTGATTATGTACGGATTGCAGAATATTTTGAAGAAAAGGGAGATCGCCGGAAAGCGTTAGATTACATATGGGAAGGGATGGAAAAATGCAGAGGAAAACTGGATGAGCTGATTGATTATGCAGCGCCGATTTATATTAAAGAACGCAATGATGCCCAACTCCAACGGTTATACAAAATTGCCGTAAAAACAAAATGGGATATAAATATTTCCGCAATAGCAAAGCATCTTTATAGATATGCGCGGCAGCTGAAAGATTATGATAAAAAGAAAAAAATGCTGATGCTTATTCTGGATACCTGTGAAAAAGGAGAGGTTAAAGAATGGTTTGAAATATGTAAAAAGGAATTAACGGCAGAGGACTGGCAGAAAGAATATGAAAATATATTGGATAAGATAAATCGAAAAAACCATAAGCTGTACCTGGATATATGTATGGAAACAGGCAGAGAAAAAATTGTCCTGAAAGATATTCAGAATGCCATACACAGCTATGATTACTGGGATGTGGATTATAATCAGTATTTCAGCAGCCGATTAGCAAAAAAATATCCAGACGAAATACTTGAGCTTTACTGGAAAGACGTAAATGAGTTAATTCGTGTAAGCAGCAACAATAGATATAAAACAGCGGCAGGGCTGTTGAAACAAATAAAAGGGATTATGAGGGAGAACGGACAGAAGTCGCAGTGGGTAAGCATGTTTGACGAATTTAAAGATAAAAATAAGCGAAAGAAAAATTTTATTGCAATGCTGAAGGGATTATAGGGGAAGGCAGCTTTTGGGAGCTGTTTTTAAGCTAGAAAAGCATTGAATATGAGCTTAAAGTATGCCTCATGTTGCATTCTTTTTGGTAATCATTCCAGACAATCATGGGATGGTATGACACAGGTGATTCGGACAATTTCTGAAAGCCATGCAGATAATATGCCCATTGTGATTGTGGATTGTATGTGTGACAGCGCTACATCAACTTCATTTATTCAGGCAAGGGAACGTTTTGTCCAAAAGGCATATTCCGTTTTTATAGAGAATTATTATGCAGAGGGTGAGGCTCTTCGGGGAATAGAAGCAGCGGATGTTCCTCATGCGCCGGTTTTTTTACCTTATGATCCTTCTTTGCGGCAGGAAATTGTTTTGTATTCAACCGGAAGAACTGAAGAAGATGAAAGGGTAAAAGCTTTTGCCAGGCAGTTAACGACAGAAGCCTACCAGACAGTAACTGTAAGGATAGAAGCATGGTTTGACGAGGGGGATTTGACATGACATTAGAAGAAAAAATATCAGTATTAGAATCACTTTCCGAAATAGCGCCGGCAAATGCCTCTGCAGAAGATGAAAACAATTTGATCCCTTATTTTCTTCCATTGCGCAGCTATAGTAAACTGGCAGATGAAAAAGTGTTTTTGGTGACTGGAGGAAGAGGTGCAGGTAAATCAGAATTATTCAAGGTGCTTACTTCAGAAGGCGGGCTAAATCATTTACTGAGTGAAGCAGATAGAAAACGTCATACAAAATTAAAACAGCCTATGTTTTTAGTTGGATATCAGGCTTCAGGAAAAGAAAGTCAAAGATTTCCTGTGAGAACGGTTTTTGACAGATATGCAAAAGTCCGTAAAGAAGAGCAGTTTACCAGTATTTGGGGTGGATCATTGTGACAGCTATTTCAATAAAAATAAAAAAACGGTTTTTATAACATATGATGAATTAGATCGGGTATGTTCTGTATATAAAGATTTATTTTTATATATACGTAATTTATTGAATTTCTGGTTTGCCCATAATAACAGATGGGTAAACCTGAAAGCTAAAATTTTTTTGCGGAGCGATTTGTATAATTCCAAGGTACTCCACTTTGTAGATTCTTCCAAAATGCGTGCTTACCATCTGGAACTTCAATGGGATTCTTTATCACTTTACCGTTTACTGGTAAAACGTCTGGCAAATAGCGGGAATCCAGTGGCTGTGGAATATCTTCAGAGTATACCGGGCTTATTGGCTGACAGAAGGCAAGGTGAGTTGGGATATTTTCCAAATGATTCAGAAGAAGCGCTGAAGCAGTTTATAGAGAAATTAATAGGGAAGTATATGGGAAAAAATCCAAAGAAAGGATCCAGTTTCAGTTGGGTACCGAATCACATACAGGATGCGAATGGAGAAGTTGTTCCCAGGCCTTTCCTGAAATCTTTTGTGTTTGCGGCAGAAGATCAAGTGGCTCATAGAAGTGAAGTTGAGTCTTTGGAAGATGACAGACTGCTGTATCCCCCCAGACTGCAGGGGGCTCTTACCAAGGTCTCAAATGACAGAGTAAATGAGCTGATTGAAGATGAATATGACTGGCTCGAGGTGTTGTCTAAAAAACTGGAGGGACAGTCGATTCTTATGGAACGATCAGAATTTTTGAAGTTTCTTACCCTTGATAACTGGCCTGAAGGAGAGAGGGAAACATTGCCCGGGACAACACCGGAGGAATTGCTGGAAGCTCTTGAGAAACTGGGGATTTTCATTGAAACAATAGCTGGACGTATGAATGCTCCGGAAATTTATCTTCATGGATTTGGTTTAAAGCGCCGTGGCGGTATCAAGCGGCCTCGTGGGTGAAAGAAATATAAGACAGAGAAGTCTGAACCTGAAAATAAAAATACCCGTAGTTGTCAGGGTGATGAGTTTACATCATTGCCAGTCAGCCGCGGGTATTTTAATATTCAAGTATTAAAAATAGGGTACCACTCTTCCTGATTATTTTTTGCTCTGTGCCCCTTTTCTATAGTTAGAGCACAGTGCCGTGAATAATTCAGGATAAATAAATTCAATAATGAAATCGGTTTCTTAATTTCCTTGATTTTTAAAGAGCAAAAAAATGTAAATTCAATTGCTTATGGAAAAAATAGATATAAAAGCCTTTCCTTTTCCACTATAAATAACAGTAAAATTATGCTAAATGCATAAAAAAATAATTAAAGAAAATTTTTTATATACAAACTGTTGACATACTAGAAAATAATACATATAATTAAAATATGAAATGGGTTTCAGAGAAACGGTTAATAAAAAACTGTAATTTATAAGTAGTAGGAGGGAAAAAGGTTGAGTAAGAAGAAATCAAATGCGGCTGCCGCCGTACCAAAGAGAAAAGAAAGGTCGTTTATACAGAATGTAATCCGATATCGCGTATTACTTTTAATGTGCCTGCCGGCGATTTTGTTCTTTTTTGCATTCAGCTATATGCCATTGCCGGGTATCTGGGTAGCATTTGTAAAGTATAATTACCGGAACGGTATTTTCGGAAGTAAATTTGTTGGTTTGCAGAATTTTGAATTTTTAGCTGAATCAGGAAAACTGCTGTCTCTTACCAGAAATACGATTCTTTATAACCTGGCGTTTATATTACTGGGGAATCTGCTGGCAGTATTCATCGCAATTCTGTTGAATGAAATGAGAAGTAAATGGTTCAAGAAAGTTTCGCAAACATTAATGTTCCTGCCTTATTTCATTTCACAGGTTCTGGTAGGCCTGCTGGTATACAGCTTACTGAATTTTGATACAGGATTTATAAACAGCATTCTGACTGCGATGAGTATGGAAAAATGGCAGCCTTATGCGGATCCTAAGGTTTGGCCGGTGCTTATGGTAATCATCTATCTCTGGCAGCAGACAGGATATAACTCGGTTGTTTATTTCGCCGCAATAATGGGTATTGATGCGGAAACAATCGAAGCGGCAAGGGTAGACGGTGCCAACGGATTTCAGAAAATACGCTATATAATTCTCCCTTCGCTGAAACCGACAATTGTTATTCTGATTTTGTTTGCCCTTGGCGGTATAGTAAAAGGAAACTTTGGTTTGTTCTATAACATTATTGGTTCAAACTCCATTTTGTATCCGACAACAGATATTATTGAAACATTTGTATATCGAGCAACTATGACGGACTTTAACTTCTCTACAGCTTCTGCAGTAGGCCTGTATCAGTCAGTAATTGGTTTTGTGATTGTAATGGCAGTCAATTATATTGTAAAGAAAATTGAACCGGATTATTCCCTGTTCTAAATAGAAATGGAGGTCAATCATGGCGAAGAAAAAAGATATGGATTTAGAGATGTCCGGCGCTAAAGTCAAGCTCGGAACATCAGATATAATAATCAGAAGTTTTGGCTATGTGATAATTACGATTTATGCACTTGCCTGTGTTGTTCCGTTCCTTCTTATTATTGGGACATCTTTTACCAGTGAGGCAATTATTCATGCGCAGGGTGTTCAGCTTATCCCCAAGGAGTTTTCACTGGAAGCGTATCAGATGGTAACAAAGAACGGAAATATATGGAAATCTTACATATTAACCATAGTAATGACAGGAGTAGGAACGTTTTTGGGACTGTCCATTATTTCAATGACAGGTTATGCACTTCAGAGAAAGGATTTTCCTTTCCGTAATGCAATTTCCTTCTATATTTATTTTACCAGCCTTTTCTCAGCAGGCCTGGCTCCTTACTATCTGTTGATGACACAGACCTACCATTTGAAGGACAGCTATCTGGCAGTATTGCTTCCGCTTTTAATGTCACCCTGGCTGATTATCCTTATGAAGAACTTTGTGAAAGCAATACCTCATGAAATTACAGAATCCGGCAAGATTGACGGCGCCGGAGACATGAGAATATTTACATCATTAATCCTCCCTATGCTTAAGCCTGCACTGGCAACTATAGGACTGTTTCTTGCTTTGAGCTATTGGAATGAATGGTATCAGTCATCCCTGTTCCTTAGTACGAAAGTGGCAATTAAGCCTCTGCAGTATACTTTATATGAAGTTGTAAATAAGATTGATGCTTTAAAGAATTCTGTCGCAGGACAATTTGTCAATGTGGTTGATATACCTCAGGAAGGCGTTAAGATGGCAAATGCAGTATTGGCGACAGGACCTATTATTCTCCTTTATCCGTTTGTCCAAAAATACTTTATCAGCGGTATAACAGTCGGAGCAGTAAAAGGATGATGGCAGACAGCAATTGATTTATGGACCATATTAACTTAGAGAATTAAGGTTCTTACTCTGCACAAGCAGAGATAACATAGGGAACAAATAACGAAATGGAGGTTGAGTATGAAAAAGAAATTACTCGCAATTTTTTTAGCAGCTACTATGGTAGCAAGCCTGGCAGCATGCGGAAGCAGTAGCTCTGAGACTGCTACGGACAAAGAAACTGCGTCTACAGATTCTGCGGAAGCTGACAACAGCGCAGCTGCAGACGACGCAACAGATGCGGCAACTGCTGATTCATCTGACCCTTGGGCAAATGTTGACACATCAGAACATGTAAAAATCACTTATATGACGACTGGTGATAGACCTTCCGGAACAGAAGCAAAGTATGAAGAGATGATGACAGAGTTAAACAAGATCCTTACTGAAAAGGTAAATGCAGAACTCGAAATTTACTTCATTCCCTGGACCGATTATCTTACAAACTATAACCTTACCTTGGCTCAGATGGATGGTACGGTAGATCTGGTTGGTACCGCTTCCGATTGGCTGGATGCATGGCCGAATTCCAAGAACGGTGCATTCCTGGAACTGTCCGAAGATATGCTGAAGACTTATGCGCCCCAGACCTGGGCAAGCGTAAGCCCTGAACATTGGGATATGTGCAAATACAACGGTGAAATATATCTGATGCCTGAAGACAATTATGCACAGTGGACCAACCATGGTTTCATATATCGTCTTGACTGGGCAAAAGAAGCCGGATTGGACAGAGTTGACAGTTGGGAAGATATGACAGAATACTTCCGCTATGTAAAGGAAACTTATCCTGACATTATCCCCTGGGATTCCGATGGAACACACCATACACAGCTGGCAGGCGGCTGGATTAGTTCTCATACAAACTTTGTAGCTATTGACGGTATCTGTTCCGGAGCTCTGTGGGGCGGTACAAGAGACAATCTTTACACCGTTACTACACCTGCGTATTCCGATACGGAAATGATGGTAGAATTTGCGAAAACCATGAAAGAATGGGATGAAATTGGCGTATGGAGAACTGACGTACTCAATGTTGGATCCACTACAAACCGTGATGACTATCGTGTAGGCAAGGTTGCTGCAGATCAGCATCATACTCAGACCTGGACAGACCTGGTGAGCCCTACCAGCCAGAACAAGATTTATCAGGACGATCCTGATGCTGAATCCGGATTCTTCTATTTCGGACAGGAGACAGGAAATGTTACTGCTCTGTCAATTACACACGGTGCTATGGCGGTTTCAGCTGGAAGTGCAAATCCTGAAAGAGCACTTATGGTATATGACCTTCTGAGAAATGATCCTGAATGCTATCAGCTTCTTTGCTACGGTATCCAGGGTGTGTCATGGGATGTTAATGACGAAGGACTTCGCGTAGAACCTGAAGGATATAATGCAGATACAGATAATATCAACCAAACAACCAACTTCTGGTGGGGACGTAACGACGACCTGGAAATCAGAGATGCCACAAGAGACTGGGATAAGATTGATGCTCTATATGCAGAGTATGACAAGATTAAGATTGACTATCCTTATGGACAGTTTGTTCCTGAAGTAGATGATATTCAGTCAAAGATTAACAACGTAAACGAAACCTATGTAAACTATATGAAGCAGATTGCTTTTGGTAAATACTCCGGAACAGCAGAAGATATTGTAGCTGAGATGCAGACGGCTCTGAAGCAGGCCGGCATTGAAGATGTAACTGCTGAACTGCAGGCACAGTTTGATGCATTGTATAAATAAATTTCTGAATATAGCATGAAGCCTTTTGCCGGCTGCATACTCCGGTATGCAGCCGGCAATTTACATAATAGATCCATGACCACCACAGACAGGAAAATTAAAATGGAAAACAGACTGCTTATTGACACAAACGGAAAACAGAATGAAATGAATGATCTGTTCGGCATTTTTTTTGAGGATCTGAACCATGCTGCCGACGGCGGCTTATATGCGGAGCTAATACAGAACCGCTCCTTTGAATTTGAGAAAATTGATAATCCGGATTACCATGCCATGACGGCCTGGGAATGCGTGGAAAATAACGGGAAGGCAGCGTTTTATATAGAGACCTTCAACCCTGTTTCCGCCGGGAATCCCCAATTATCTTGTCATAGATATTAAACGGCCGGAGGAGGGAATCCTGGGAACCGGACATCACTGCATCATGAAAACGCCGGCACAGGATGCCTGGATAATCGCCTATCACCGTTTTGCCCTGCCTTTGGCAGAATATCCGGAGGGAAAGGGTTATCACAGGGAAACCTGCCTTGACAGCGTGGAATTCGATGAGAACGGCCTTATGAAAAAAATAATACCTTCCTTATAGCAGGAATGCACATCGATTCAGAGGGAAAAGGAGAAGTGAGATGAAAGAAGGAATTTTTGAAATTAAAGATGATTTCTACCTGAATGGCAAACCTTTTAAAATCATATCCGGGGCGATTCACTATTTCAGAATTGTTCCCGAGTACTGGCGCGACAGACTGGAAAAGCTGAAGGCCATGGGAGCCAATACGGTGGAAACCTATGTGCCCTGGAACGTGCATGAACCCAAGAAGGGGCAGTTTGTGTTCGACGGCATACTGGATATCAAAAAGTTTATCCTCACCGCCCAGGAGCTAGGACTTTATGTCATTGTCAGGCCCTCTCCCTATATCTGTGCAGAATGGGAATTCGGCGGGCTTCCAGCCTGGCTTTTGAAGGAGGACGGCATGCGCCTGCGGGGCTGCTATGAACCTTTTATGAAGGAGGTCAGGGAATATTATAAGGTGCTGTTTCCCATAATTACGCCCTTACAGATCAATTACGGCGGCCCTGTTATCATGATGCAGGTGGAAAATGAATACGGCTATTATGGGGATGACACCAATTACATGGAAGCCATGAAGCAGCTGATGCTGGATAACGGTACGGTGGTTCCCCTTGTCACCTCCGACGGCCCCATGGATGAATCCCTTTCCTGCGGCAGGCTGGAAGGCGTGCTGCCCACCGGGAATTTCGGCTCAAAAACGGAGGAACGTTTTGAGGTGCTTAAGAAATACACAAACGGCGGTCCCTTGATGTGTACGGAGTTCTGGGTCGGCTGGTTCGATCACTGGGGCAACGGCGGCCATATGCGGGGAAACCTGGAAGAGAGCACCAGGGATCTGGATAAAATGCTGGAGCTGGGCCATGTGAATATATACATGTTTGAAGGCGGAACCAACTTCGGATTCATGAACGGATCCAACTATTATGACGAGCTGACGCCGGACGTCACCAGCTATGATTATGACGCCGTGCTGACGGAGGCCGGGGATTTTACGGAAAAATATGAAAAATACCGTCAGGTCATCGGAAAATATACGCAGCTTCCCCAGGTTCATTTTTCATCGAAAATCAGGAAAAAGACTTACGGCACACTGAAGGTGCAGGAGAAGGTGGGACTGTTTGAGGCGCTTAAGGACATTTCGGTTCCTGTGAAAAATACGTTCCCGATTCCCATGGAGAAGCTGGATCAGAGCTACGGCTATATTCTGTACCGCACGGCTCTGGAACGGGAACAGAATCTGGAAAAAATCCGCCTTTGGGGCGCCAATGACAGAGCTAACATTTTCGTGGAGCAAAAACCTGTGGCAGCCCTTTATGACAGGCAGCTTTTGGAAGAGGTGCAGGTCAATGCGGACTTTGAGGCAGGTGCGACCATGGATATCCTTGTGGAAAATATGGGCCGTGTGAATTTCGGTCCCCGTATGGAATACCAGAGGAAGGGAATCGAGGGATGTGTGCAGCTCAACGGTCATATGCATTATAACTGGGAAATGTATACGCTGCCGCTTGATAATCTGGAAAAGCTGGATTTTACAAAGGGATATGAGGAGGGACGGCCCGGCTTTTACCGGTTTACCTTTGAAGTGGAGGAGGCCGGGGATACCTTCCTGGATTTTGCGGGCTGGGGAAAAGGCTGTGCTTTCTTAAACGGCTTTAATCTGGGCAGGTTCTGGGAAATCGGGCCGCAGAAGCGTTTGTATATTCCCGCGCCGCTTCTTAAGAAAGGGACCAATGAAATTATCATGTTTGAAACGGACGGAAAGACCGCGCCGGAAATCAGCCTGAAGGCAGAGCCGGACGTGGGCTGATAAGCGTTTTCCTGACGGCATACCCGTAACGGTTCAGGTATCTGAACCGTTACATTTTATCCATAACCGCGCCGCAAAAAACTTACGGAAAGCAAATTTTATAAAAATTTGCAGATTACCGATTTTTTTGAAAAAAGGATTGGTTAATTCCGCTGTATGTATTATAATAGAATTATAATGATACCGGTTTCAACGGTGTGTTTTCGGGGAATGACAGAAATGCCTGGAACGGGGAGGAGCGTAATGGAAAAAGAAACGATCAGTATATATACAATTGCAAAGGAAGCGGGCGTATCCCCGGCTACGGTTTCCAGAGTGCTGACTGGGAATGCAAAGGTGAGCGAGGAAAAGAAATTCAGGGTTGAGGCGCTGATCAGGAAGTATGATTTCCGGCCTAATGCCCTGGCCAGAGGCTTAAGCAGTGTTCAGACCAAAATAATCGGCCTGATGGTTTCTGATATCCGAAACCCTTTTTACGCCACCATGGCGGTGGAATGCGAAAAGGTGGCCAATGAAAACGGCTATCTCCTCATGCTCTGCAATTCCCTGGGAAGCAATGAGATGGAGGTTTCCTATCTGGAAAAGTTCTCAGGCCAGAGGGTGGATGCGATTATCCAGATAGGCGGAAAGGTGGATGAACTGATATCCGACACCAGCTATGTGGAGAATATTAACAAAATTGCCAATACCACACCGGTGCTGATTACAGGCAAACTGGACGGCGCGGACTGCTATCAGGTGAATATTGACGAGGGGCAGTCCATGGAGCTGCTGATGCAGTTCCTGATAGAAAACGGACACAGGGACATCGCTCTCATCGGAGGGCGCGACAATGTAAAATCCACCCTGGATAAACGTCTGCGTTACCGTCAGATGCTGCGCAAGTACGGGATTCCTGTACGGGAGGAATATATTGTGGATGGCCACAGCTACGATATAGAAAGCGGAAGCAACGCAATGTACCGGTTTATCCGGGAAGATCATCCCATGCCCAGCGCGATTATCGCCATCAATGACTTTACGGCTGTGGGGATTGTCCGTGCGCTGCGGGAGCAGGGCTACAGCATTCCGGATGATATTTCCGTGGTGAGCTTTGATAATACTTATATTGCAGAGACCTGTATGCCAAGGCTGACCTGTGTCGGCTACGATTATAAGCTGTTCGGGAAGACTCTGATCGAAACTGCCATACAGGCTATCCACAATGAGGAGCCGCCGCGGGTGCAGATGGTGAAATCCCGGCTGGTGATTCGGGATTCCTGCAAGCAGGTGCGTTAAGTATTGGATTTCCGGTTTCGGGCTGGCCGGCGGTATGCCCGGAGGGGTGAGAGGAAGGGAGACAGCAGGGAATGTTTTACCGGATGAATCCCCGGATTCTGCCATCGGTCAGGCTGGCGGATTCGGTGGTGATTGAACCGCCTTACGTGCACCGGAGAAGAAAGGCGGACGAATACATAGTTTATCTCATTAAGAAGGGCGTCATGTATCTGGAGGAGGACGGACGGGCGGTTACCCTTCAGCCGGGGGATGTATTTGTACTGGATCCCCGGTTTACGCATGTGGGAGTGAAAGCCTCCTGGTGCGAGTATTTTTACGTACATTTCAGGCATCCTGAAATAGAACCCTTTGAAGAAGAAAAGGGATTTCAGAAGCTTCTGCTGGAGAACAGGCAGGAGTCGATCCAGAGTGATATTTTCAGTTATGAAAAGTGCGAAGGCCAGAGCCTGTATCTTCCGAAGCATTACCACATGGCCGATTACAGCAGTCTTGTTAAGGTGACGGAGCTTTTGAATGAGGCGGTGGAAAATAACACGACACAGCTGGAGAATTATAAAACCATGCTGGCCTGTAAGATACTGGAGGCTTTTGTGGAAATTGGCAGAAGCTATGTATCCACGGAGACGGTTGCTTATGTAGAGGAGCAGCCCCGCTCCTACCGGAATGTACAGGAAATGCTGAATTACCTGAACAGGGAATATGCCGGGGATATCACGGGTCAGCTTCTGGAAAAGGAATTCGGCGGCAATTTTGATTATATGAACCGTACCTTTAAGAAGGTGACAGGGCAGACGATTTTCAGGTATCTGAACCGGGTGCGGATCAACCATGCCAAGGCGCTGATCCTCAATTCCCCCTGGAAAATGTCCAAAATCGGGGAGAGCGTTGGATTCCCGGATGAATACTATTTCAGCAGGGTTTTTAAAAAGTATACGGGAAAATCGCCTACAGAATATGCCAGGGAAGGCCTGAACGGGAGAAAAAGCGGGAAATGACAGAATGCGTCATTTCCCGTTTTTGATTCCGTTGGCACAGCTTATGGCCAGCAAATGAAATTCCAGACAGCGGTTATCCCTGTAAAATTTTTTCATAAGCTGGGAGAGCGGATGGTCCTCCAGGCCGCCGCCCGGATCATGATGGTGCAGGTATTTCTGGAACTGTGCCGTATTATTGTGCGGCAGATGGAGAAAATAAGGTTCCGTATTCTGAAAAACAGCGTCACAGAGAAGACATATGAGAAGCTGCTGCTCTCTTTTGGTCACAATCCGTTCCGACTGGTAAAGCACCTTCCCGGAAGGGGAGAGGAAACGGATGATGTAAAACCCCAGGCCCCTCAGGGCCGGCCCGGCCGATGGGGAGGGAAAGCCGCGGGGAGACGGGAAGCCTATGGATTCATAGGCCTCCAGCCAGATGGAGCGGCCAGTTTTCAGCCGGCAGCAAAAGGCGATGTTCTGGGCAAAATTTTCTGTCTCCGAGCCATCAAATTCCACACCCATTTCAGTCATAAAGCAGATGGGATCGTATTCCGCCACTTCCCAGCTAATCGTCCCTTTCCGGGTGCGTTCCGTAAGCGCGGCCAGCAGCCTGCGGATTTCTACCGATTCAAATTCCATGATTTTTCCTTTCATCGGAGAAAAAAGATCCCCGTTTATTATGTTATGTAAATTTGTAAGCAGCGCGCATCTATATAAGCATTCCCGGAAAACAATCTTTTATTACGGATTAAGTAATTATACTATAATAATAAATTAATTATATAGTTTATTATAATATACTATATCTAAGGTTACAATGAGTCATATAAGACGTAATGCAGGAGGCTGGTCTTTGTGACGGTGAATACGAAAGCGCTTGGTGAAAGAATAAAAGCAGCAAGAAACAGGATGGAAATTGGTCAGGAAAAGCTGGCGTCATTGGCTGTGGTGGAACCGTCCCGCATATCGAATTTGGAATCGGGAAATGAGAGGCCCAGCCTGGCTGTTTTATGCAGTATTTCCAAGGCTCTTTCTGTCCGAAATGATGAGCTTCTGTGTGACAGTGTATTGAAATCCGGCAGAGTGTTCAGATGGGAAATAATGGATACGCTGAAGGACTGCAGCGCTAACGAACAGCGTCAGCTGCTTTATATTTTAAAATGGTATAAAGCAACGCTGCGGATGGACGAGGACTATACGGAAGCTATAAAGCTGTTGGAGAGGAAGAAATGGAATGGGAAGAAGGAAAGGGGAAAAGAAGCAGCTGACGCAGGCGGAGAAGAAAGAGATGGGAAAACGGATCAAGATAGCCAGAATCAGGGCGGACATGACTCAGGAAATGCTGGCTGATGCAGTCGGTATTGTTCCGGTATATGTCAGCCGGATTGAATCAGGACTCGGAAATCCCAGTCTGGAGATCATTGTAAATATAGCCAATGCGCTGTATGTATCTGTGGATGAACTTCTCTATGACGAGCCTGACAGAAAGGAACCCCAGCTGCCGGGAGGATATATAGAGCTGCTTAAGGATTGCGATGAGTATGAGACCAGAATTCTCTCTTACGTATTGAAAATGAGTAAGAAAACGCTGAGGGACAGTTCGGATTTCAGAAAAATAATAGAAGAAATGGAATCTAAGAAAATAAAAGGTAAACAAAGAAAAATACAAAAGAAGCCTCTGCCGTAATGGAAAACGACAGAGGCTTTTCAACATCAAAATGCCTGATCCGGTTACGCCGATTCGGTTATACCTTCCGCAGCGTCCAACGCCGCGACCGCCAGCGGAAGAAGAAGGTGATTCCACGGAACAGTTCATCCATCATGAAGGCAATCCAGCAGCCTGTCAACCCAAGTCCCAGCCGGATTCCCAGAATATAGGAAAAGAGGATGCTCATGGTCCAGCAGGAAATAATGGAAACGATCATGGAGAATATCACATCCCCGGCGCCGCGCAGGGAGTTATCCTCGATATGGTTGAAGGCCCTGCCGATTTCCACAAAAATATCGATAAACAGGATGGGACGTGCCAGAGCCATGATTTCCGCACTGTCTGTAAACAGGCCCATCAACGGTTCGCCGAAAAGGAAAATCAGGGTGGAGCCGGCGGCGTTTAGCAGCACGGCAATGCGCAGGTTCTGCATGTTCAGCCGGTAAGCCTTATCATATTCCCCTGCTCCGGTCATCCAGCCGATGATGAGGGAGGTTGCCATGCCAAGGGACATACCGATCACATAGACATAAAAGAATATGGTGGACAGGTATATTTTAGTAGAGATGGCCGCCGTCCCCAGAACCGCGAGAATGGAGGTGGATACCACCTGGGAAGTGGAATAGGAAAGTGAACTGATTCCGCCGGGAAGACCGATATGCAGGATATTTCCGATGCATTTCAGCGTTTTCAGGTTCTTTTTACGGAAGTTTAGCTCCAGGGAGCTTCTCAGCAGGCATACCACAATCAGTACAAAGGCAGCTCCGCGGCTGATTACGTTGGTAATCGCAATGCCGCTGACCCCATGAAGCGGAGTTTCAAACGGCCGGAAAATAACGATTACATTCAGCACGGCATTCAGAAAATTCATGAACAGTGATACCCAGACCGCTATTTTCGGCAGGCCGTAGCTCCGGAAGATGGCGGAAATGGAAGATATCAGCGCCTGGAAAAAGGAGAAGGAGATGCAGATTCGGAAATAAACCGCCGCATCCTCCAGCACCTGGCCGCTTAGCTGCATCATTTCCATCAGCCTGTGGGCAAAGAAGGAAAGCACGGTCCCCACCACGAGGCTGAGCGCCAGCCCGCAGAATATGGAGGTGAAGGCGGCGTCCGAAGCCGCCTCCTTCTGCTTTGCCCCCAGCCGGTGGCTGATAAAAATGCTGGCGCCGGTGCTGATAACCGTATAAAAGGTAAATATCATGCCCATCAGCTGGTTGGCTGCGCCTACGGATGCCACGGCCTCATCGGAATAGTGGCTGAGCACCAGCGTGTTGACGGTTCCCATGGAGTTGGTAAGCAGCATTTCCACAAAGAAGGGGAGAAACACCGATACCAGCGTCAACGTCCCCTGAGGCGTTTCAATCCGGCTCAGGGATTTGTCATACAATTGAAAGCTCTTTTTTTGCCCGGTCAAAGTATCCATATTCTGTCATTTCCTCGATTCCGTCAGCTTCAGGCATTTTCTTCTATAATAAGTGTTTCTTCGGGCAGGTTTTCCGCGTGGGCGCGCAGGGTGATGGCTCCGTCTCCCGTGCGGCGTATGTAAGCGATGAGACGGCCTTCGTACGCCCTTCTGGAAGAATCGGAATAAGGCGTATTGTCAGCCAGGTCACCGTTTTCCAGCCCCAGGAGAACGCCGCTGCCGGTAACCTGCGCCTCTACAAGGCAGTCCGCATTGCCGATACGGCATCCCTCGCTGTCGGCAACCGTGATCTCCACCTGATAAACAGGGTGAAGGTCATCCGCGTTTTCTCCTTTTTCCCGTGCAGAGCGCCAGCGGGAAAGCAGCAGCTTCGCCGCATCCCCTGTGGTATGAAGGGTAAAGCTTACACAGCCTTCACTGGAGGCTGCGGAAAGCTTCCCGGCCACGGCCTTCAGTTCGCCTGGCTCATAATCCACGATCCATTCCATGCAGCCGTCCTCGCCCAGTTCCTTCCGGGCGCCCAGGGATTTCCCGTTCAGGAAAAGCTCCGCTTCAGGCTGGTTGGTGAACAGGCGGACCAGAACCTTATCGCCGGATTCATAGTTCCAGGATTCATATAAAGGCATCCATTCCTCGTGGTTTCCTTCGTATTTTACCGTGGCAAGATATACCATGGGGTTTTCTGACCAGAAGGACTTTCTGCGGTAATAGCGTGCTTTGGGGAAGCCAGCAAGCGTCAGGAGCCCGGCGGCGGAGCCGTGGATAGGCCATCCGTGCGCTTCTCCCAGGTAATCAATGCCGGTCCAGAGAAACTGGCCGCTGATATAATCGTTATCCCTTACAGCCTTCCAGGCCTGATAGCTGTGTCCGTTTTCACTGCCCAGGAAAGGCAGGGTGGGAAAACGGCGGTGATCCTCTTCATACAGATGCTCTTTATAGTTGTAGCCCACCACATCCAGCGCGTCGAAATAATGCAGCCTGGAGGAAAGCTCCGGGAATGCCGCGGCCAGCGTTACCGGGCGTGTGGAATCGTACTGTCTTACAATGCCGGCCAGCTCTGCCGCGATGGGAGAAAGCCGTTCCATGTTCGGCTTATCAGGATTGTACATCCGCTCCGCGGCGGGCTTATTTTTGTCATTGTTGCCTGTCATTTCTCCAAATAAAGGATGGCAGTAGGGATCATTGGGGTAGTCGATTTCATTTCCGATGCTCCACATGATAATGGAAGGATGGTTCCTGTCCCTTAAAACCATGGCCGCCAGATCCTTTTCATGCCATTCCGGGAAATCCTCAAAGTAACCCTGATGCTTGGGCGGGTACACATTATGTCCTGTGGACCATTTGTTTTTCGGGTTTTCCCACTCGTCGAAGGCTTCATCCATCATCAGGAAGCCCATTTCATCACACAGATCGTACAGCTCCGGCATATGGGGATTATGGCTGGTGCGGATGGCGTCACAGCCCATTTCCTTCAGCGCGGTCAGTCTGCGCTCCCAGACTTCTTTTGTCATGGCGGCTCCCAGGCAGCCTCCGTCATGGTGGACGCAGACGCCCTTCAGCTTCCGGTTTTTCCCGTTCAGGAAAAATCCCTTATCCGCATCAAAACGGAAGGTACGGATGCCCACTTTACCTGAAAATACTTCGTAGCCCTTTTCCCCGTTTACGGAGAGCACCGTATTGAGGCGGTACAGATAAGGGGATTCCGGGGACCAGAGGCTGGGGTGCTTCACACATCCGTTTAAAGCAATGGTCTTTTTCTCTCCCGGGGCAAACTCCGCACAGGAAGATACCTCCAGCACTTTTTTCCCCTCTGCGTCCCAAAGGGAGCTGATCAGGGAAACGCTGGCCTTATCCGTCCCCTCGTTCACGATTTCATGGGAAACCTCCACCTGGGCTGATTTTCCGTCATCACCGTAAAGCGTGGAAAAAAAGATCCCGTTCTGTACGGGATGCACCGCCTCTTCCACCAGGACGCACACCTTCCGTGTGATGCCGGTTCCCGTAAACCATCTGGAATCCGCCACATCCGTGTGGGTTACCTTAACGCTTACCTCATTGTCCATATCCCCGAAAAAGGCCTTTTCGCTGATGTCATATGCAAAAGGGACATAACCGTTGGGACGTTTTCCCAGGTAATAGCTGTTGCACCATACCTGGCTGTTTTTATATACTCCGTCGAACAGCAGTGAGATTTTCTTCCCCCGGTATTCCTCCGGCAGTGTAAAACGAACCCGGTACCAGCCGGTCCCGCCTGCCAGGTATCCCGTACCGCTGGAATATTCCTGGCTGAAGGGCTGTTCCACCGACCAGTCGTGGGGAATTACCACGTCGCGCCAGCTGCTGTCATCATAACCCTTATACCAGGCGTCTTCCGCCTCGCCAAGGTGAAATTTCCAATTTTCTTCAAGCCTCATCGTCAAACTGTCCATATATCTGTCCTCCGTTTTTTTCATGCCCGTCCGCTGCTGATAACTGGCAGCTGCCTTTCTGCGGCCAGGCCTTATTTGGTGCCGGCGGCAGTGTTTTTACCCGCCGTTTTCCCACGTAATTTTTAATCACGCTCTAACCAAGTATAAATAAAATCTGCCGGAAAACAATGGAGATAAGATGCTTCTTTTTATCTTTTAGCGACTTCTGTTTCTGTGCGGCTTAAATAACAGGCATTGCAGGGAGGAAGTGGGACGCCCGCAGCCGGTCAGCCCCCATAGCGCCGCCGGTATTCGGCAGGCGTGCAGCCGGATGCCCTGCGGAACACCTTACAGAAATAATTCCCGCAGGAGAAACCGCAGTCCCGGGCCACCGCTTCCACGGGCATGGTGGTGTTCAAAAGCAGGGACAGCGCATGGGAAAGCCGCAGCCCGGTCAGATATCTGACCGGGGACTGTCCGGTTTCCCTGGTAAAAAGCCGGGTGAAATAGGCAGAGGAAAGCCCCTTGTACGCCGCCAGCTCCTCTATGGAAAAATGCTCCGGGAAATGCTCCTTCATGTAGCGGATGCTTTCCTCCACACAGGGCGTCAGCGCAGGCCGCTGCGGTTCCTCCAGGGTCCGCAGCAGCGAAGACAGAAAGCGGTAAACCAGATCTCCACCCTCATACCGCCGCAGCTGCCGTCCGTTTGTCATATCCTCGTGCAGGTTCAGCCACAGCTGTATCGGAAAGCTGTCCGCGGGCACTGTAACCACCGGGCCGAAGCTGTCTCTTATTTTCCGGAAAAAAGGAACGGCTGCCGGACCCTGAAAATGAACATACAGATATTCCCACCGGTTTTCCGGTTCTCCCGCAGGCAGATAGTACCTGCTTTTTTCCGGGATGCAGGAGAAAAAGGCGGTGCCGGCGGAAAGCCTGCGGCTGCCCTCCTCCGTCTCAAAAACCCCCTCCCCCTGAAAGGTATACTGAAACAGAAAGCCGTCATAATCCCGGTCGTTATTATAAAAATCGTACTTCTCGGACTGCCTTTTTTCGATGCCGAAATCCAGAAGCATAAGCGGTTCCTCCGCCAATTGTCCCGGATTGAGGAAGCCGAAGGTTCCATAAGTTTGCAAGGTCAAAAAATTACCCTCCGTTATCGTTTTTTTATTCTTGTGCTGTCAATATGGGAATATTATAATCAAGTCAGACAGGAAAGACAATGAAAACAGAACAATAATTTCCGGTGTCAAAAAAATACCATGCAGGAGGAAAATCCTCTGCTCGTCAGAGGACTCGCATTTTGCTCCGCAAAACAAGGAGGATTTGATAATGGATAAAAACAGGTTTGCCATGACGCCGCCCATGGGCTGGAACAGCTATGACTACTATGATACCACGGTGAATGAAGAACAGGTGAAGGCCAATGCCGACTATATGGCGGCTCATTTGAAGCAGTACGGCTGGGAGTACATCGTTGTGGACATCCAGTGGTATGCCTATGGGGCGGGAAGCATGCGCGATAAGCATCAGTATATCCCCTTCAGCAAGCTGGAAATGGATGAATACGGAAGGCTCCTTCCCTGCCCGGAGCGTTTTCCTTCCGCTGCGGACGGGGCGGGCTTTAAGCCTCTGGCGGATTACATACACGGCCTGGGCCTGAAGTTCGGCATTCATATTATGAGGGGGATTCCCCGTGCGGCCGCACAGAACCATCTGCCGGTGCTGGGAAGCAGCCAGACAGCGGACGAGGTTGCCAATCCTTCTTCCATCTGCGGCTGGAATCCGGATATGTACGGCCTGAGAAAGGATATGGAGGGCAGCCAGGCTTACTACGATTCCCTGCTTGCGCTGTATGCCCAGTGGGGAGTGGATTATATCAAATGTGACGACATCTGCAACACCAGTATTTATCGGGAAAACCAGTATTCGGCCGCCCATGAGATCGAAATGCTCCACAAGGCCATTGAAAAATGCGGCCGTTCCATCGTTCTCAGTCTTTCTCCCGGTCCTGCGCTGATTGAGAAGGCGTGGCATTATGAGAAGTATGCCAATATGTGGCGTATTACCGATGATTTCTGGGATAAATGGGAACTTCTCCTGAACATGTTCTACCGCTGCGAGCTGTGGCAGAACCACGTGACACAGGGCTGCTATCCGGACTGCGACATGCTGCCGTTGGGTTGGCTGGGCAAGGGCTTCGGTGAAGAAAGACAGACCAATTTTACAAAAGAAGAGCAGGTGACCATGATGACCCTGTGGTGCATCTTCCGTTCTCCCCTGATGCTGGGCGCGGAAATGCCCAAGCTGGACGAATGGACGCTTTCCCTGCTCACCAATGAAAGGGTGCTGGCGCTTATGGGATCGGAGTACCATGGCGTACAGGTGGAACGGGACGGCGTGCATGCGGTATGGGCCAGCAGGAAAAACGGAGAGGATGCCGTTTATGCCGCGCTGTTTAATTTCAACGATGAAGAAAAGGAAGTCGGCGTTAAGACGGAGGATGTGTATGCCGCCGTATCCGCGGAGGTTCCTGATTTGGATCAGGAGCTTGTGATGGAGGAGCTTTGGACCGGAGAAGTGCAGCAAAGCAGGGGAAGCGTGATTTCCAGCGCTGTGAAGGTACATGGCGCGAAGCTTTTCTGTATCCGCAGAGCCTGAAAATAAGGAGATAAGGCAATTGCCCGGCAGGTGAACGCCTGCCGGACCGGCTGTAAAAACAGCGTAGGGAGGAAGGAACCCGTTATTTTATGTGGTTCATTCGGATTCCTGTTTTTACACATGAACAGCGATACAGTTGACATCAGGAAAGGGGAAGTATTATGAGCTTTAAAATTGCAGTGATTGGGGCGGGAAGCCTGGTTTTTGCCAGGACATTATTTACAGATATCATGTCCGTACCGGAATTTCATGATATTGAGGTGGCCTTTACGGATATCAATCCGGACAATCTGGATAAGGTAACCCGTCTGTGCCAGCGGGATTTGGACAGCAACAATATCCCGATTACCATTCAGGCGACAACAGACAGAAGGGAAGCCTTCCGCGGCGCCAGATATATTATCAACTGCGTCCGCATCGGAGGCCTGCCCGCTTTTGAAATGGATGTGGACATTCCGTTGAAATACGGTGTGGATCAGTGTGTGGGCGATACCCTCTGCACCGGCGGCATCATGTACGGACAGCGCGTAATCGCTGAAATGCTGAATTTCTGTAAGGATATCAGGGAAGTGGCGGAGCCGGGGGCAATTATGCTTAATTACTCCAATCCCAACGCCATGGCCACCTGGGCATGCAATAAATACGGCGGGGTCAAAACCATCGGCCTGTGCCACGGTGAGATTCACGGCGAGAGCCAGATTGCCGAGGTTCTGGGAATCCCCAGGGAGGATCTGGACATCACCTGCGCCGGCATCAACCATCAGACCTGGTATGTGAGCGTAAAGCATAAAGGCGTGGAGCTGAAGGATAAGCTGCTTGCCGGTTTTGAGGCCCATGAACGCTTCAGCGAAGAGGAGAAGGTCAGAATTGATATCCTGAAACGCTTCGGCTATTATTCCACCGAATCCAACGGCCATTTATCCGAATATGTGGCATGGTACCGGAAGCGTCCGGATGAAATCAAGGACTGGATCAATACGGACAGCTGGATTAATGGAGAAACCGGCGGCTATCTGCGCGTTACCAGAGAGGAACGCAACTGGTTTGAAACGGAATACCCCAAGATTGCATCGGAGCCTCCAAAAAAATACGACGGCAGCCAGAGGGGAAAGGAGCACTGCTCCTACATCATGGAGTCCCTGGAAACCGGCAGAAAATACAGGGGCCATTTTAATATCATGAATGAAGGCTGCATTACCAACCTGCCTTATGAGTGTGTGGTTGAAGTTCCCTGCTATGTGGACGGCAACGGAATCTCCGTTCCTAAGCTGGGGGATCTGCCCCTGGGCTGTGCCGCCGTTTGTTCCCAGTCCATATGGGTACAGCGTCTGGCCGTAGAAGCAGCGGTGGCAGGCGATGTGAAGCTTCTGAAGCAGGCCGCCCTCATGGATCCTCTGACCGGAGCCGTGTGCAACCCTCCGGAAATCTGGCAGATGATAGATGAAATGCTGATCGCGGAAGCGGAATGGCTGCCCCAGTATACCCAGGCCATCGCAGAGGCCAAGGAACGCTTTGCCAAAGGCGATCTGATTCCTACAAAAGACGGATATCAGGGAGCTGTAAGAATCCGTGAAAAAACCGTGGAAGAAATTTCAGCGGAAAGGGAAAGCAGGACGATTACGGCGGAGTAAACAATCAAAATTTACGGCAGGGAGCAGAACCGTCAGTTATGCGGGCTGCCCCTGCCGCTTTCAGGGTTACAGTTGACATCCTGCTTCGAAACAGTTAAAAATAAGTAAAAAAGCTTGAAAAAACTTGCCCTCTTCCACAAATTTTGTTATTCTATATCATAAACGAAATTAAGTGAGTTAATCTTGAAAAATCCCGAGAACTCTCTCAGGTGTTTCCCCAGGCATAAGCCAGTCAAAAGAAATCATTTTTTTGATGCAGTTACAGGGCGGCCAGGCTGAACTGTAACAGTTCGGTCCGGTTTGTAACCTCTGGACCACAACTAAAAAATGATTGATATTTCACGCACAAAAGTTTATAATATGTAGGAGAAACAAATGGGGAAAAAAGACATTACCCTGAATGAATTTCTGGGAGATCCGCATATCTTTGCAGATCTGCTCAATGGCTGCTTTTTCCGGGGAAGACAGGAAATCCGCCCGGAGGAGCTTCTGCCCATGGACAGCGTGCAGGGCACCGAAAACAGTAGCGGAAAGCCGGGAAAAAGGATTCGGGATACAAAGAAGCTGTTTTACAGACACCGCCCGGCCGCAGTACTGGCCGTAGAAAACCAGGAGAACCCGGACTGCCGGATTACCCGTTGCGGCGGCTCTCTATAAGAAAGGATTTGGATATCGAACTGTTCCGTACGGAGCTGCGGGAGGTGATGGGCATTTTGCAGAGAGTGGATGATAAAGCTGCCATGTGCGCTTTTGTGAATGCCAACAGGGATGCCTTCACACGCATGACAGAAAGGGGATTTGCGGTGATAGTAAACTGCACCAATTCCCGGAGGCTGGAGAAATATATCAGGGAAAACAGGGAAGGAGGACGCATCGATATGTGCAGAGCTTTTGACGAATGGATGGACGCCTGCCGTAAGGAAGGAATTAAAATCGGTGAGGAACGCGGAGAAAGACGAGGAGAAAGACGAGGAGAAAGGCGTGGGATGAAAAAAGGGGAAAACCGCCTGGCGCAGCTGATACAGCGGCTGGGAGAGGAAGAACGCTTTACGGACATCCTGCGTGTGGCTGAGGACGCATCCCTGCGGAGCCGGCTGTACAGAAAATACGGGCTGTAACGGCCTGTACCTATATTAATAAAAAGTATAAACAGCAACAGCCGCTTTGACGGCATGAGAGAAAGGAAGAAATATGGCAGCATACACAGGATATTTGTTCGTACATTTTACAGGAGAGGAAAAGCTGGGAGAGCAGATTTATTTTGCGCTGAGCAGGGACGGGCTGCACTGGATGGACTTGAATGAAGGAAAACCGGTCCTGGTTTCGGATATCGGAGAGGCGGGCGTGAGAGATCCCTTTATCCTCAGGAATCCTCTGAACGGAAAATACGTGATTATCGCTACGGATCTTCGGATCGAAGCGGGAAAAGGCTGGACGGCTGCACAGGAAGAAGGCAGCAGGAACCTGATTGTGTGGGAGTCGGAGGATATGGTGAACTGGGACGGCCCGTTCTGCGCGGAGGTTGGAATCCCGGAGGCCGGCTGCGTCTGGGCGCCGGAAGCAATTTTTGATGAAAAGAAGCAGGCCTTCCTTGTATTCTGGGCTTCCAAGGTGAAGGAACCGGGCGACACTGAATCAAAGCAGCGCATTTACGCTTCCTATACGACGGACTTCCATGCCTTTACGGAGCCTGTCAAATATCAGGAGGGTGAAAACCATATCATTGACACCACGATATTAAAAGCCGGGGATTATTATTACAGATTCTCCAAAGATGAAACCGAGAAAAATATCCGCCTGGAAAAAAGCAGAAGCCTGGATAAGGACAGCTTTACGGAGGTGTACGCGCCGGTGCTGAACGCGCTGGCCGGCGTGGAAGGACCCGCATCCTTCCGGTTTAACGACAGAGAGGAATGGTGTGTCCTTGTGGATCGTTTTGCGGAGGGAAAAGGCTATCTTCCCCTGTTCAGCCCGGATTTCGGAAGCGGCGAATTCAGAATCCCGGAGGAATCGGAATACGATTTGGGAAAGAGCAAAAAGAGACATGGCAGCGTGCTTAACCTGACGGAAGAGGAATTTCAGGCGCTGGAAGGCAAGTGGGGAAAATAAAAAGCCTTCAGGCGTGTTGCTTCAAAGATAAAAAGACCTTGCTTTCCAGCCTTTTACCGGCTGCAAAGCAAGGCTTTGATTTATCGGGAAAGCACATCATGACTGGATGAACTCCGGACGGGAGCCTGCAAGGGCAGCCGCTCAGGCATCCAGCATTTTTAAAACATCTTTTTTGGAACGAAGGCCTACGCTGGCCGCTTTTTTCCTTCCATTTTGCACAAGGACAAGAGTGGGGATGCTGGCCACACCGAATTGGTTTGCCAGCTCGATGTTTTCATCAATATTGATTTTCCCGACCTTGATATCCTCACGCTCCTCGGCCACAGAATCCACCGTGGGCGAAAACATGCGGCAGGGGCCGCACCAGGGCGCCCAGAAATCCAACAGCACGGGCTTTTCGGACTCAAGTACCTCTTTATGAAAATTGTCTGATGTGATGTTTGTTACTGACATATCATTCACTCCTTTTACGCTTATAATTGTTAATGTGCCCATAACTGTTCCGAACCTCAACAGTTGCGGGTGTTTTTAATTCATGGTCTTATTTTAACTGTTATATGCGTAAACTTCCGTGACGATGTCACACAACGGATAAAATGGGAGAGATAACAAAATTATCCCGTTCATTCCCTTTCCGTAATCACAACATGTACCGTATCTCCCGGCTGTTTTCCAATCAGGCTCCGGATATCCTTCCTGAGTCCAATAATATGTCCCGGCGTCTGCATGCGCACCAGACTGCCATCATAGGCCGTTTTCACCCCAAACCGGGCTGGTATAAGTAAGTATTCCCGCCTGTTTCTGCCGGAATACCGATCCGCCGGCGTAACAGCCGTCAAGAGCAGTGTCCGGAAAAAAACGCATAACAGGAAAAAAACGAAAAAGAAATCTGATTTCTTCTTTTTACCAATGCAGAATGGCGTTATACTTAATAGTAATCTGAAATCCTTTAGATAAATCAAAACAAAACAGGCATAACAGATAAAGGGGGAAAAATATCAATGAAAATGCTATGGAAGCTGACAAAGGAAGCGGCGAGATACAAGGGACTCTATATTTTGGCTATCGTGTCCACGCTCTGTCTGACCGCGGTGAATCTGGCGGCGCCCAAGGTACTGTCAACCATGACCGGCATAGTGGAAAAGAGGCTGGAAAATACGTCCTTCTCCATAATTACGAAGCTGACGCTGATTTTGCTGGGACTCTATCTGCTGCGGATAGCTTTCCGGTTTTTAAGCAATTATCTGGCGCATAAAGCTGCCTGGTACCTGGTAGGGGATCTGCGCAGCAGGATGTATGACAAGCTGCAGCATCTGGATCTGGGCTTCTTCCATGATAAGCAGACCGGAGATCTGATGAGCAGGGTAGTAAATGACACCAGGGATTTTGAACTGCTTTATGCGCATATGATACCCGAAATGATCACTAACCTGGTGACCTTTGCGGGAGTCCTCATCATTCTTCTTATGATAAACTGGAAGCTGGCGCTGATTACCTGCTGCCCGATTCCGCTGATTCTCTTTTCCGGCGTAATTTTTGCCAAGAAAGTGCGCCCTTTCTTCAAGGCTTCCCAGAAATGCATGGGTGAACTGAATGCCAAGCTCCAGGATAACCTTTCCGGCCTGCATGAGATCCAGTCCTTCGGCCAGGAAGAATTTGAAGACGAACAGGTAAAAAAGAAAAACTTTGAACAGGTACGCGCCATGCTCCGCGCGCTGCGCGCCAGCGCCGTATTCCACCCCAGCGTGGAATTCCTGTCCTCTGTAGGTACTGTGCTCGTGGTATTTTTCGGAGGCGTGCTGGCGTACCGGGGGCAGCTTTCCGTAGAAGACATCGTTGCCTTCATGCTGTACCTCTCCCTGTTTTACGCGCCGGTTTCCGGACTTGCCAATCTGCTGGAAAATCTGCAGCAGTCGCTGGCCGGAGCGGAACGTGTCACCCTGATTCTGGATACGCCCTCAGCCATTCAGGATGCACCGGAGGCAGAGGATCTGGGAAAGGCCCAGGGAAGCATTACCTTCGAAGATGTGAGCTTTCACTATGCCAATAAAATACCGGTGCTCAAAAAAGTATCTTTTTCCTGTGAACCCGGCATGATGGTGGCATTGGTCGGCCCCACCGGCGTGGGAAAAACAACCATGACACAGCTTCTGTCCCGGTTTTACGATCTGATGGGAGGCCGGATTCTCATAGACGGCAAGGATATTAAAAACGTCACTCTCCAAAGCCTCCGCCGCAACATTTCCCCCGTGCTTCAGGACACGTTCCTCTTCAACGGCACCATCGCCGATAATATCGGCTATGCAAAACCGGACGCCACACGGGAGGAGATCGAAGAAGCCGCAAAAGCCGCCAACATCCATGAAGACATCATGCACATGCCCGACCGTTATGAAACAAAAGTAGGAGAAAGAGGTCTGCGCCTCTCCGGCGGACAAAAACAACGCGTAGCCATAGCAAGAGCTATCCTGCGCCAGTCCCCCATTATCATCCTCGATGAAGCGACTGCCTCAGTAGACGTGGAAACCGAACGCCAGATCCAGAAAGCCATCAACCGCATCACAGGCAAACGCACCATCATAGCCATAGCCCACCGCCTCTCCACCATCCGCAATGCCGACTTAATACTCGTAATTCAGGAAGGTGAAATAATAGAACGCGGCACCCACGACCAGCTGATGGCCCAAAAAGGCACCTACTACCGCATGCAGAACACCCAATAAGCCCATCAGCTGGCCGAACACTGCGCATACTTTTTGGGTGAAATCCCCACAGCCTTCGTAAAGGCCTTAAGAAAATTGCTGTAATCGTTAAAGCCGCACCTCTCGCACGTTTCCGTGACGGAATAACCGGTGCTGAGCAGGGATTTGGCCACCGTAATACGCTTGGCGGTAATATATTTGTTGATGGTAGTGCCTGTGGCAGCTTTGAAAATACGGCACAGATATGAGCTGCTCAGGTAAAAATGGGAGGACAGATCGTCAATGCTCAGCTGGGAATCAATGTTCTGGTTGATAAAGGTAAGAATGTCGTCCACCTGTGTATGGTATGCCGCTGCATCAAGCGGCAGCTTACCGGATTTGCTTTTGCTGTAGAAAATACGGTTCAGGAACACCATGAGCTCTGTAAAAACGGCCCTTTCCTCCAGATCGGAGCCAAAGCCGGAAAAGCCCGTAAGCTTATGTATAAAATAACGGAAACGGTTCTGCTCCTCTTCGGAAAGATGGAGCTTGTGGGAAACCTCGCTGCCGCGGTAGTGGAAGCAGGTATTCAGATCCGTTGCCTGGGAGGAAATGCTTTTAACGAAATCAGGATAAATCGACAGGACAATCCGTTCATGGACAGCCTGATCAATCTGGGACAGGTAATGGCTTTCATATTGGTTAATAAAAAAAATATCCCCAGGCTGAATATCGTAGAAGCGGTTGTCAATGAGAAACTGCTTGCCTCCTGAGATGGAATAATAGATCTCATAGCAGTCATGGATATGCATATCCATAGGTCTCTCATCATTATACAGGTGGGCTACCGCAAAACTTTTGTTCTCTATGCAGGACTGAATGGCTGATTTGCAGGAGCTGTATTCTTTCATAATGTGTTCGCTTTATCCTTTCTCTGATTTAGTAAAAGAACCCTTGTTTTTCCTGAAAATCAGCCGGCGCTATGGTAAATCTGCGGCATATAGTTACAGGAGAAATATCCTTTTTGTACAGTATACGACATAAGTTCAGAATAAGCAAGATTTTAAAGAAAATAACACAAGAACCGGAATATAAAGCATGATATGATAAATGCAGTTAAGGCAGTTGGAAATGACGGAACAGGGCAGAAAGGGCTGAAGGTGCAAGCGGTAATGGCGGCATCCGGCCTTTTGCCTGCAGGCGGCGCAGCCGCATGCCCGATGAAGCGGGCGGAAGGGAGCAGAAATGGAATTAAGAACGGCATCATCACCCAGAGACGTAAAGCATTACACAACAGAAAGACTGCGTGAGGAGTTCCTGATTCAGGGGCTTTTCCCGGCAGATGAAATCAAGCTGGTATACAGCCACATTGACCGTATTATTACGGGAACGGCAACTCCGGTTGCAAAGAAGCTGGAACTTACGGCAGGAGACGAGCTTCGTGCGGAATATTTCCTGCAGAGAAGAGAGCTGGGCGTTATCAATATCGGCGGCGCAGGAAGAATTACCGTTGACGGCAGAGTTTATGAAGTGGCTTCCAGAGAAGGCATGTACATAGGCATGGGTTCCAGGGACATCAGCTTTGAAAGCGTAGATGCAGGAAATCCTGCAAAATTTTATTTAAACAGCGCTCCCGCGCATACAACCTACCCCACCGTGCTGATTAAGCGGGAAGGCACACCGGAAGACGGCGTGGTCATCATTAAGGATGAAAATAAGGTGGAACTGGGCAGCCTGGAGGAATCCAATCACAGAGTTATCTGCAAATACATTCTTCCCGGCCAGGTGGAAAGCTGTCAGCTGGTAATGGGAATGACCTCCCTGAAACCGGGCAGCGTATGGAATACCATGCCCTGCCATACCCATGACAGAAGGATGGAGGTTTACCTCTATTTTGACCTTCCCGAGGATGCTTTCGTGATGCATTACATGGGAGAGCCCACAGAAACAAGACATATTGTGGTAAGAAATGAAGAAGCGGTGATTTCACCCAGCTGGTCCATCCATTCCGGCAGCGGCTCCAGAGCCTATACCTTTATCTGGGGCATGGTCGGGGAAAATCAGGATTTCGATGACATGGACGGCGTTAAAATGACGGAACTGATGTAATTTTATTTCATATAAGGAGGAAACAAAAATGGGAATTTTGAATGATTTTTCACTGGAAGGCAAGGTGGCTCTCGTTACAGGCGCATCCTACGGCATCGGTTTTGCGATTGCAACCGCTTATGCCCAGGCCGGCGCGACCATCGTTTTCAACGATATCAAGCAGGAGCTGGTGGACAAGGGATTGGCCGCTTACAAGGAAGAGGGAATCGAAGCACACGGCTATGTGTGCGATGTTACCAATGAAGAAGCGGTAACGGAAATGGTTAAGAAGATTGAAGAAGAAGTGGGCGTAATCGATATCCTGGTAAACAATGCAGGTATCATCAAACGTATCCCCATGCTGGAGATGTCCGCTGATCAGTTCCGTCAGGTAATCGACGTGGACTTAAATGCTCCTTTCATCGTATCCAAGGCCGTAATTCCCGGCATGATTAAGAAGGGCCACGGCAAGATTATCAACATCTGCTCCATGATGAGCGAGCTGGGCCGTGAAACCGTTTCCGCTTATGCGGCTGCCAAGGGCGGTCTGAAGATGCTCACCAGAAATATTGCATCCGAATATGGCGAATACAACATTCAGTGCAACGGCATCGGGCCCGGCTATATTGCCACACCCCAGACTGCGCCCCTGCGTGAAATCCAGCCTGATGGAAGCAGACATCCCTTCGATCAGTTCATTATTGCAAAGACTCCTGCCGCACGATGGGGAGACACCGCAGATCTGCAGGGACCTGCCGTATTCCTGGCATCCGATGCTTCCAACTTCGTAAACGGACATGTACTTTACGTAGACGGCGGTATCCTGGCTTACATCGGAAAACAGCCCCAGTAAGCAGCCCTATAGCCCCGGCAGACAGTCCCGGCAAGAAGACACGGCAAGCATCAGGGTAAGCTGTGGAACGGTAACTGTGAGTGTACTGGACAGTTACGCGTATCGTATGAAAACATGGCGGCAGCAAGCATCCGGCCTATCGCGCAGCGATTTTGAAATGGCCGGATATCCGCAACAGTCCGGTTATCCGGATCGTTGCGGCTTCTGCCGTTTTTCTTGATTTAGGAGGGAAAAATCTTGCTGACATTAAAAGTGATCGATAAAGACCGGCAGGTAAAATGCATGAGCAGCGGGGAAGAGGAAACCAGCCTGGCCGTGCTGAGTGCATATGAGGAGGGGGATAAAATCCTGGTGGAGACCACGGAGAAAAACTGCTTCCTCTGGCTTCAGGTGGATGATGCGCTGGGAAAATCCCTGGTTTACCTGACGGATACTTATGAATATACCATCCCCTTCGGTGAAAAAAGAATCTGCTATTCCCCCAAGGTGTTTTCCGGGGACAGGCACCTTCTGTGTGTGAAAAAGGCCAGGGCTTATGAAATCGGCGCCTACCGCAATCTGGCGCTGAATGTAAATGACCAGCACGGCAATGAGGTCTGCTATCCCAGGGCTTCTGCCAATGTGGAAACAAGGGGAGAGTCCGTTTTTGCGGCGATGAATGCCATTGACGGCGTGACGGAAAACCGTTCCCATGGGGCGTGGCCCTATGCTTCCTGGGGAATTAACCGCCAGGATGACGCCAGGATCCGTCTGGATTTCGGCCGTCCGGTTGAGGTGGATACCATTGTTTTGTATACCAGGGCAGATTTCCCCCACGACAACTGGTGGGTGGACGGGAAAATCACATTTTCAGACGGAAGCGAAATGCAGCTTCCCATGGAAAAATCGGTGCTTCCCCATACCTTTACTTTTGAAAAGAAAACCATTACCTGGCTGGAAATGGGCGACTTAATCAAAGCGGATGATCCGTCTCCTTTCCCGGCCCTGACACAGATCGAGGTGTACGGCAAAGAGGCCGCAGGCAACTGACGCGCGCCTGATACAGAGGGAAAGCCGGAAAAAGAACCTTCGGATGCTGAATGAAAGCCGTCCGGCTGTCGGAAAAAAACGCCGGCTGCCGGACGTAACCTTGCGGAGGCCTGACCGGCGGGCGGTTTTAGTTATATGCGCGCTGCGGTGCGCAGATGGGAGCAGAAATGACGGAGCAGAAACAGGTGCGGACAGAAGAGATAAAGGCCTATCTGGAGGCCTATTGTGAATGTATGAGAGCACATGCGGCTGAGATGATGGATCAGCCCATGCCGGTGGCCGGAGAGGAACTGTTTGCCCTTTATGAGAAGACAGGGAACCGGCTGATTTATGAAGAAGTGTATTTTACCAGACGCAAGATGCTGGCGGTGTTCGGCTGCCTTTCCATATTGGAAGGAAAGCCGGAATACCTGCATAAGCTGGAAGAGGTTCTGGATGGGATCTGTGAAGAGGAATGCTGGGCGCTGCCCGCCCATGTGGAGAGGGACAGTGATCCGGACTGGCGTATCCGCGTGGATTTGTTCGCCTCCGAAACAGCCCAGGCTCTGGCTGAGATCATCAGCCTGGTGGGAGACCGGCTGCCGGAAAGCCTGCGGAAAAAGGTACGGGACAATGTTTTCCGCCGTATCCTGGAGCCTTTTATGAATTCCCGGCCGCCCTATAATTTCTGGGAAGGCGGCGACAATAACTGGAATGCGGTATGCTGCGGCAGCATCGGCTGCGCGGCGCTCTCCCTGATGCAGGAGGAGCCGGAACGGCTGCAGCCGCTGCTGGAGCGTCTGGAGCGTTCCCTTCGTTCCTATATCGGCGGTTTTTCCGATGACGGCGCATGTATGGAGGGATTGAGCTATTTCGTATATGGTATGACCTACTATACCGGTTTTGCCGATATGCTTTACCGGTATACGGAAGGAAAGACAGATCTGATGGATCAGGAAAAATGCAGGCAGATCGCCCTCTTCCAGCAGAAATGCTTTTTCCCGTCAGGCAGGACGCTCAGCTTTTCCGACGGCGACAGCAGGGACAAATATAAGATGGGACTGACATGCTTCCTTGCCATGCGTTATGCCGGGATGGAGATTCCTCCCGTGTCCTGTGCGGGCGGCTTCGACGGGGACAGCTGCTACCGTTTTATGGCCAACATAAGGGATGTGCTCTGGACACAGCAGTATCTGGAACGGGCGGAAAAGGGCGCCCTTCCCCAGGCGGAGAAAAACGGGGAGGAGCGCGGCTGCGACGTGCTTGCCGATGCCCAGTGGAGTATCTGCAAAGGCGCTTCCGGCGGCGGTATGGCGGCCAAGGGCGGCAATAACGGAGAGCCTCACAACCATAATGACGTGGGAAGCTTTTTCTACCTTGTGGGAGATGAAATGCTGCTGACGGATCTGGGCGCAGGAGAGTATACGAAGGAATATTTTCATGAGGGCAGGTACCGGATCCTCTGCAATAATTCCTTTGGACACAGCGTTCCGGTGATTGACGGCGAAGGACAGAAGGAAGGCGGGGAATATTCCTGCAGCCGCTTTGAAGCGGACGGCAGGGGAGAAACCATCATTTCCTTTGCGGGCGCTTATGGAAATGATAAGGTGAAGGAGCTTACGCGTACGCTCCGTTATGACTGTGCGATGGAAACCCTTTGCGTGGAGGACTGCCTCACGGCGGCAAAGCTGCCCGGGGGAGCGCCGGAGTCTTCGGAGCCGGTTCCCATGAGTGAGAACCTTGTAACGCAGTTTGTCCCCGTTGCAAAAGGCAATACCATACGGATCGAAGGTGAAAAATATGCATGCCTGATCACGGTGGAGGAGCTGGAAGGCAGCATCCGCTGGGAGCAGAAAAAGCACATGAACCACAAGGGCCTGGAGGAAAACGTGTACTGCATCAGCTGGGAGGTGCCGGCAGATCCGGCCGCGGAAAAAAGAACATGCAGGTTCCGTGTGGAAAAAATCCTGAAGTAATATTTTGCAGGCAAGTTCCCTTTAAACTACTTATTAAGGCAGTATCGCAGGCAGGCCTGCGATATGCAGGAGGCATAAAAATGGTAAAAGGATTTAAAATGAAGCTGTATGAAGGACAGGAAGCGGAGTATGAAAGAAGGCATAACCTGCTCTGGCCGGAAATGAAGGACATGATTCATGAGCATGGCGGAAAGAACTATACAATATTCCTGGATAAGGAAACGCTGACGCTGTTTGGTTACATAGAGATAGAGGACGAGGAGCTTTGGGCCAAAGGCGCGGATACCGCCATCAACAGAAAATGGTGGGATTATATGGCTGATATCATGGAAACAAACCCTGACAACAGCCCGGTGAGCATTGACTTACAGACAGTGTTTCATCTGGACTGAGGAAACACCGGCTGTAAACTTGGAATGAAAAAAGACCGATTGCATTTCCTGACCGCATGACGGCAGGAAACCGGCGCGCCGCCGTCTTCGGGACGGTGGATGCGCCGGTACAATACGGTCTTTTTTTATTCCCGCGAGCAACGAGCCAAGTAGCCATGCTTGCATGGATATTTGGCGACTGCCGCGAGGGTCAAATACCCCGCTGCTTGCAGCGGAGTATTTGATTGCCGCAGGCACCTTGATGCCGGCAGCGTTTTTAGGCCGGAAGAATAAGCCCGGCTTCATAGCTTCCGGCTTAAAAACGGCTTCCGGGATGTCTTCCGAATGGCATCCAGCTTAAAAATGGTTTCCAGGGGCAGCTTCCGTCACGTCTTTACTCCTCCGGGAAATCGCAGGGAACCGGATGGATATCGATCATCTGGTGGAAATATTCAAACTGTGTGGTATAAAGCCCCACGCCTTCAATCTCACATTCCCCTACCTGGTTATCATAGGGATCTGCCCGCAGCCCTTTCTTTTCGGGAAGCAGCGGCGCCTGAAACTCCGTATTGGCAACCATGCGGAAGGGATCCAGATTGCAGAAATAGAATTTCCTGCGTTCCTCATCCCCGGCGCGGAAGGCGCTTCCGCCAAAGGAGAGGTCGGCATGCAGCCAGCCGTAAGGGGCGATATAGAACTGTGCCCAGTCGTGGGGGCCAATGGATTCCGGCGTGGCGGACAGCCCGGACTGCCAGCGCGCAGGGATTCCTGCGATACGGCAGAGGGTGATGAAAAGCAGCGCCTGGACACCGCAGTCCCCCTTCCGGTTGATGGCGCAGTATTCCGGGATATCATCCAGCAGAAAATATTCTTTCATGAAGGAATATTTCACGTGGGTGGTGATGTAGTCATATATTTTTTCCGCTTTGCAAAGAGGATTGGTTTCACTGCCGGTGATTTCCTCTGCAAGAGAACGTAAAAAGGGCGTGAAGCGGATGTGGGGAAGCACTTCGTCCGTATCAAAGTCCGGCTGCAGGGGGGATACCCCGTCGGGCTCGGGCTTCTGATAACGTATCGTACTGTCATATTCATATTCCACCCAGAAGGCGGCGTTTTCCGTAAGCGTGGTCCGGAAGGCGATGGTCCGGGACGGCGCATCCACGGGCGCGAGCGCGGTAGGATTATGGCTTGTCCGGAGAATGCGGATGTGGGAGGTAGGGCTGCTTTCCTTGGGGAAGGGAAGGTGGACAAGCATTTCCTTTCCGGGGGCAAAGAATTCGTCTTTGACCTGCAGTCCGGCCCGGAGATGGATGTGATACTGCAGTCCGCCGTCTTCCATGATCTTTTTCATGGTTTCCCGTCGGAACTGCGCTTTGCGGACGGCTTCCAGGGTAAGCGAGGGATTGGAGCGTGCTGCGATGTCCGGGTGGGTGGCGGTGAGCGTTTCAAAGAAACGGGAAAAATATTTTTTCTCCCCCTCCACAAAAAGACAGTCAATTCGTCCGGCATCCTCCAGGGCGGCAAATTCTTCGTCGGTAAAATCAGGAATGGTTTCATGGATGAGCGCCATTGCCTGTGGATAGGTGTAGGGAAAATCCGCGGGAAGGTGGATAAGCCTGATTTTTTCCAGCTCCAGACGTCCCCGGAGGGCTTCGGGAATATCTTCAGCCAGATAGCCTTCGATGAGGGAAAGCGCCTTTGAAAAATATCCGGCCCTGCTAAAACGCAGGATATCTTCCGGGAGCGGGGTTGACAGATACGGGATTTTATCATTGATAGTCATGGCATGTCCTTTCTTTTGCTGGGGAGAGCACTGGTATCCGCCTGAGCCCGGCGGCAAATGGGCAGGTTTAATAACTGTTTGTTTAATATATAACAGTTATGTCTTTTCTACTGATTTTATCATACTTTACCGTTCCGGGCGACAAAAAAGTAAAATAAGGCAGCAGTTTTGCCATGTGGAAAGGAATGGACGGATTGGCCATGGAAAGCGGAGCGCTGAAGGCAGTTGGGCAATCATTTTTGTATGGCTGAACCGCAGCTTGAAAGGTGCTGGTTTAGCAGCACCCTTCTGCTGCCGGAAGGTCAGTCGTTTTCCGCCGTCGGCGTCTGCTTGCAGCCCTTGGAACCTGGTGTGGCGGCGCAGCAGGGGTCGCAGGGAACGTCACAGGGGACATCGCAGGAATCCTTAAGAGTCTCTTCGTATTTGGGCGGGCCCAGCTCCAGCGGTTTAATGGCCAGATCAAGAAGATCACCGCATACAAAATCAAGGCAGATAGTATCATCCGTAGGACGGGTACAGGCCTTGGGGACCACCGCTTTTCCATTGTGGGGAAGCTTATACTGGGAGAAATAAACGGATTTCAGGATAACGCTCAGCCCGATTGTGGCAATATCATCTTCTGTATCATAGTTAAGGACCTTGGGGATTGCAATCAGGTTCAGTCCCTGGGTCAGCGAGGTATTGCAGGCTCCGAAGCCGATAACGTGGACAATAGCCGGGAGATCGGCCGTATCGGCATGGGCTACGCCGTAAGGTGCATAAATTTCCAGTTCCACAGAGGAGGGATTGGTATCTTCATCCATGTATTCGTAGTCTGCGGAGGACTCGTCATAGGGCAGGTAGTTTGCGCATACGGTCTGTGTACAGAGTACCCGTTTTGCACAGTCGTAAAAAGTTACGAAAAAAACAACCTGCAGATTAGTCAGCGTCACAAGATAGCAGTTGGGCCTTCCGCTGATCGGGACAGCGGATACGGCTGCGTCGCCGCAGGTTTCAAATGTGATATCCATAACCTGTACGGAAATGCTTTCTACATTTGTGGAGGGCGGCTCCAGCGGGATATTCCGGCAGAGGTTGATACCAAGCTCATCATATACAACCGGGGTCAGGACCGTAAGACAGTCCGGGTCACCGCAGATAGGATCCGTGCAGACATCCAGGCAGTTGCCTTTTTTGTCAATACCGCAGCTGACATATCTTTTTGAGCAGCATTTGCAGTTTTTGGATTTGCAGTTAGGCATATGGAATGCTCCTTATAAAAATACTTACTATATCCTATGCATCCCGCTTCTTTTTGTTCAGTGTTGGAAATATATTTATTGTAAAGCCAGTGAACGCGAAGTGGATATAAAGTCCAGCTAAGAAATGTCAATAGGTAAAATGAAAAATGTTTACAAAGTTTTTTTCAAGCAGCTGATGTAAAAAAGGGTAACCTTAATAAACCCATTGCCATGGGATTTTAAAATGTAATTCAAA
>NZ_VUMI01000045.1 GCF_009696275.1 Eisenbergiella porci | reverse complement strand
AACCGATGGAACGCCGTGTGCGGTGAAAGTCGCATGCACGGTGTGAAGTGGGGGAAAAGCCTGAGATGATATCAGGGGCTTACCTATCACTATAAAACTCGGACTTCCTTGTGCTGCTCTCGCAGGCACAGGGCGACCGGCAGATTTTAGCCAAACAGCTTGGGATCAGCCCCCACCAGCTTTCCTATGTAACCCACTCCGGCGAGGGTGAAGGGCTGCTGTTCTACGGCTCCACCATCCTTCCTTTCGTGGACCACTTCCCGAAAAATACGGAACTCTACGCCATAATGACCACCAAACCGTTGGATTTGCAAAAGGAGGACAAATAAGATGAAAGCGATTTCGTTACCCAATCACCACATGATGTTTTTTGACCGTGCGCTGGATGCCCAGCGCACCCAGCTGCTGACCACAATGGCGGATGTGGTCAGCGAGTGCCGTGCGGCTGCGAACCAGGCGGCGGTTCTGAATCAGGAGGGCGAAGCCGGGCTGATGCGCCTGGTGGAAATCTGGGGCGGTCTCCAGGCCGGATTTACCTATCTGGAGGGTTATCCCGCCCAAATCCTTGCAGATGTGCTGGCACAGATTTATGCCCATCTGACCCGGCGCAATCTCAATGACCCTGTGGGAATGGCTGTTTATGTGGAGCTGAACTACATGATGTCCGCCCTCATGCTGGGAGAATGGTATGAATAAAGAACCGCGCCTGCGCTTTACGGATGAGGAACGCTCTGACCCGGCGCTGGAAAAGCCCATCCGCAAGGCAGACCGGGCCGCCGCCAAAGCAGACAGGGCGCAGGCGAAAATCCCCAAGAAACAGGTGCGGCAAAAAACGGTTGACCCCAAGACTGGCAAAGTGACCACCAAACTGGTGCTGGAGGATAAGAAAAAGCCGCCGTCCAAGCTGTCCCATGCGGTGCGGGATACTCCGGGAGATGCGGCGCTGGGAAAACTCCACAAGGAAATCCGGGAGACTGAACAGGACAATGTGGGCGAGGAAAGCGCCCACAAGTCCGAGGAAGCTGCCGAGACCGGCGCACGGCTGGTCCGGGAGGGCTATCGCAGCCACAAGCTGAAACCCTACCGCAAGGCAGCCCAGGCAGAGCAAAGGCTGGCAAAGGCCAATATAAACGCCCTGTATCAGAAGTCTTTGCGGGACAACCCCCAGCTTTCCAGCAATCCGTTTTCCCGCTGGCAGCAGAAACAGGCCATTAAAAAGGAGTATGCCGCCGCCAAGCACGCCGGTCAGGCTGCTGGAGGTACTGCCAAAACTGCCGGAAAGACCGGCAAGGCCGCGAAAACCGTTAAGGAAAAGGTACAGCAGGCAGGGGCGTTTGTCATGCGCCACAAGAAAGGGTTCGGCATCGTGCTGGCACTCTTTCTGGTGGTCTGTCTGCTGATGAACACCGTTTCCTCCTGTTCCATGCTGGGACAGAGCATCGGTTCTGTGGTGTCCGGCACCACCTATCCGTCGGATGACCCGGAGCTTTTGGCGGTCGAGGCTGATTACGCCGCCAAAGAAGCGGAATTGCAATCCGAGATTGACAATATCGAGAGCAGCCACCCAGGGTATGACGAGTACCGCTATGACCTGGACATGATCGGGCATGACCCCCATGAGTTGGCAGCTTACCTGTCCGCTGTGTTGCAGGGCTATACCCGGCAGAGCGCCCAGACGGAGCTGGAGCGTGTATTTGACGCACAGTACGAACTGACGCTCACCGAGGAAGTGGAAGTGCGTTATCGGACGGAAACCCGAACTGACAGCCAGGGCAATAGCTACACCGTTCAGGTTCCCTACAACTACTACATTCTAAATGTAAAGCTCACCAGTAAATCCATTTCGTCTGTTGCCTCGGAACTTTTGACCCCAGAACAGCTGGAAATGTACCAGGTGTACCGGCAGACGCTGGGCAACAAGCCCCTGATTTTCGGCGGCGGTTCCACAAACACCAGTGATTCCGAGAGCTTGACCGGTGTTCAGTTTGTCAACGGCACTCGCCCCGGCAATCAGGCTGTGGTGGACATTGCCAAAAGTCAGGTGGGTAATGTGGGCGGTCAGCCCTACTGGAGCTGGTACGGCTTTAACAGTCGCGTGGAGTGGTGCGCCTGCTTTGTGTCCTGGTGCTACGGCCAGATGGGACTGTCCGAACCACGCTTTGCAGGCTGTCAGTCCCAAGGAATCCCGTGGTTTCAATCTCATGGGCAGTGGGGAGGTCGCGGTTACGCCAATATTGCCCCCGGCGACGCCATTTTTTTCGATTGGGACCTTGATGGGTCTGCGGATCATGTAGGTCTTGTGGTCGGCACGGACGGTAGTCGAGTCTACACCGTGGAAGGTAACAGCGGCGATGCCTGCAAAATCAGAAGCTATGACCTGAATTACGAGTGTATCAAGGGCTATGGCCTGATGAACTGGTAACAGAAATTTTTCAAGAAGGAGTGATTGATTATGGCTAAGAACAAAATCCAGCGCATTGACCAGGAGATTGCGAAGGTCCGCGAGAAGATCGCGGAGTATCAGGACAAGCTGAAAACCCTGGAAGCGCAGAAAACCGAGGCGGAGAACCTGGAGATCGTCCAGATGGTGCGCGCCCTGCGTATGACCCCGGCTCAGCTGAATGCTATGCTGTCCGGCAGCACGATCCCCGGCATGGCCGCTGCCTCTGCTGACTACACCGAACAGGAGGAGATCGACCATGAAGAATAAAAGAATTTTCAAGACTTTTTCGGCCCTGTGTGCGGCTCTGGTGCTGATGGCCAGCTTCTCCGTTACGGCCTTTGCCCAGGGGACGGAGCAGCCTCCGGCAGAAGATACTACCAAAGACAGTAATGTGGTGGTGGAGGAAACCGAGGACAGTCCGGCCCTGACCCCAGATGGTAACGCTGCCCTGGTAGATGATTTCGGCGGCAACAAGCAGCTCATCACCGTCACCACCAAGGCAGGCAACTACTTCTATATCCTCATTGACCGGGCCAACGAGGACAAGGAAACCGCCGTTCACTTCTTGAACCAGGTGGACGATGCGGATCTTGCCGCTTTGACGGAGGACGGACAGACAAAGGAGGAACCGCCCGCTGTCTGCAACTGCAAGGAAAAATGTGAAGCAGGTGCGGTCAACACAGCCTGTCCGGTGTGCGCAAAAGACATGAGCGGATGCACCGGCAAGGAGCCGGTGCCGGAAACCACGGAACCCCCAGCGCCGGAGGAACCGGAAAAAACACCGGGAATGAACCCTGCGATTCTGCTGGTCGTGCTTTTGGCGATGGGCGGCATCGGCGCGGTGATTTATCTGAAATTCATCAAGAAAAAGCCCCAGGCAGCCACCCATGACCCGGACGATTATGAATACGACGATGGCGAGGAAGTCCCGGACGAGGAAGAAATCGAGCTGGAGGACGAGGTATCTGAGGAACCGGATACCGACGGGGGCGGTACAGAGGAAAGCGAGGACCAAAAGGCATGACCCGCTTTACCGACAGCCCCTATGAACGCATGATGACACGCAGGCCGGAGGGCGGGAAGGACACTTCCCGTCCTCCCTCTTTACCCAAAAGCCACCCCTGTTACGGCTGCGGGAATTATGGTCAGCCCTGCGTGGGATTTTGTCACAGAGAACTGACCGCGTGGTGTCAGGAGAGGAGGAAGAAAAACCATGAAACTCGTAATCGCTGAGAAACCTTCGGTTGCAATGAGCTTGTCCGCCGTGATCGGCGCGACTGACCGCAAGGACGGCTATCTGGAGGGAAACGGCTGGCGGGTCAGCTGGTGCGTGGGACATCTGGCTGGGCTGGCCGATGCCGATGTGTATAACCCGGACTACGCCAAGTGGCGCTATGATGATCTGCCCATCCTGCCGGAACACTGGCAGATGGTAGTGGGCAAAGACAAAAAGAAACAGTTTGATGTGCTGAAACGGCTGATGAACGCCCCGGATGTGACCGAGGTGGTGAACGCCTGCGATGCCGGGCGCGAGGGTGAGCTGATCTTCCGCAGTGTCTATGAGCTGGCGGGCTGTCAAAAGCCCATGCAGCGGCTCTGGATTTCCAGTATGGAGGATTCCGCCATCCGGGAGGGCTTTGCAAACCTGCGCCCCGGTGCGGACTATGACGGCCTGCGGGATGCGGCGCTCTGCCGCGCCAAGGCAGACTGGCTGGTGGGCATCAACGCCACAAGACTGTTTTCGGTGCTGTACCACCGCACCCTCAACATCGGGCGCGTCATGTCCCCAACGCTGGCGCTCATTGTCCAGAGGGAAGCTGAGATCGACACCTTCAAGCCGGTGCCGTTCTACACGGTTTCACTGGAGCTGCCCGGTCTTACCGTATCCGGGGAGCGCATGGCGGACAAGGCTGCCGCCGAGCAGCTGAAAACCGCCTGCCAGGGTGCGGATGTGACGGTCAAAAAGGTGGAGCGCAAGTACAAATCGGAAAAGCCGCCCGCCCTCTATGACCTGACTACCCTCCAGCGGGACGCCAACCGTCTGCTGGGATATACAGCCCAACAGACTTTAGATTATCTTCAGGCATTATACGAAAAGAAGCTCTGCACGTATCCCCGCACGGACAGCCGCTATCTGACTTCGGATATGGCGGATGGATTGCCTGTGCTGGTCAATCTGGTTGCCAACGCCATGCCGTTTCGCAAAGGGATCGCCATTTCCTGCGATGCCGGTGCGGTTATTAACGACAAAAAAGTGACCGACCACCATGCGGTGATCCCTACCCGCAATCTTCAGGACGCCGACCTGTCCGGCCTGCCAGTGGGCGAACGGATGATACTGGAATTGGTGGCACAACGTCTGCTGTGCGCTGTGGCAGAGCCTCATACCTATGCGGAAACCGCCGTTACGGTGGAGTGTGCCGGTACAGAATTTACCGCCAAGGGAAAAACCGTGAAGCGCCCCGGCTGGCGGACGCTGGACGCTGCCTACCGCGCCGTGCTGAAAAACGCGGAGCCGGACAAAGAAGCCGAGGACAAGGCTTTGCCTGAGTTGGCCGAAGGTCAGACGCTGCCCCTTTCCGGCGCTGCCGTTAAGGAGGGCAAAACCACCCCACCCAAACACTTTACTGAGGACACCCTTCTATCGGTCATGGAGAACGCGGGCAAGGAGGATATGCCGGACGAGGCAGAGCGTAAAGGTTTGGGAACCCCGGCCACCCGCGCCGGGATTCTGGAAAAGCTGGTGTCCACCGGCTTCCTGGAACGGAAAAGAAGCAAGAAAACCGTGCAGATCCTGCCCTCCCATGATGCGGTGTCCCTTATCACCGTGCTGCCGGAGCAGCTGCAATCGCCTTTGCTGACTGCTGAATGGGAACACCGTTTAAGCGAGATCGAGTGCGGCGAGCTGTCCCCGGAGGACTTCATGGCCGGGATCAGTGCCATGCTCCGGGAGTTGGTGGGAACCTATCAGGTCATCAAGGGGACCGAGTACCTGTTTACGCCGCCCCGCGAAGTGGTGGGCAAATGCCCCCGCTGCGGCGGTGATGTGGCGGAGCTGCAAAAAGGTTTCTTCTGCCAGAACGAGGGCTGCAAATTCGCCATCTGGAAAAACAACAAGTGGTGGGAACTGAAGCGCAAGCAGCCCACCAAGGCCATCGTGACGGCGCTGCTTAAAGATGGCCGCGCCCATGTGACTGGCCTGTACTCCGAGAAAACCGGCAAGACCTACGACGCCACCGTGGTGCTGGAGGACGATGGAAAGTACGCTAATTTCAAGCTGGAATTTGACCGGCAGAAAGGCGGCAAACGATGAAACTTTCCCTTTATGAACAGGAAACCATTCTCCTCTACAATCAGGCCGAGGACACCGCCGAGGTCTATACCCATGACCGGAAACTGATGGAGAAGCTGACCCGCCTTTCCAAAAAGCACCCGGAACAGGTCTGCAAAAAAGATAAGCACAATTTTACAGTTCCCAAACGCTGTGTGTCGGTCCGGGAGCCGTACAGCGCTGAGCGCCGCAAAGCCGCCAGCGAACGGGCCAAGGCTGCCGGGTACAGGCCGCCCACACCAAAACCAAAGTCTGATGGATGATGGCCGGAAATCTTTTTGAAACCGTCAAGCAATCCATCACTGTCAGAGAAGCCGCCGAAATGTACGGGATTGAGGTCAGACGGAACGGCATGGCCTGCTGTCCCTTTCACGATGACAAAAATCCCAGCATGAAGCTGAACGAGGAATATTTCTACTGTTTCGGCTGCGGGGCCACTGGCGATGTGATCGACTTCACCGCCCGGCTCTACAACCTGTTCCCCAAGGAAGCCGCCGAGAAGCTGGCGCAGGATTTTGGCCTGGCTTATGACAGTCAGGCTCCTCCCCGGCACTATGTCCGGCAAAAAACCGAGGCGCAGAAATTCAAGGAGGACCGGGACCATGCCTTTCGGGTTCTGGCCGACTACTTCCATCTGCTCAGGAAGTGGGAAACGGAATATTCCCCCAAAACACCGGAGGAACATCCACACCCCCGGTTCATGGAAGCAATCCAGAAAAAGGACTATGTGGGCTATCTGCTGGATTTTTTTCTGGAGGACGCCCCCGATGAACAAAGACTGTGGATTGCCGAACATCAATCAGAAATCGCCAATTTGGAAAGGAGAGTGAAAATCATGGCTGATAAGCCCACCAATCGGGAGCGGTTGCAGGAAATCACGGCGGGCATTGAACAGGGTATCAAGGAGCTGTTCGAGAGTGAAAAGTATATGCGCTACCTGTCCGTCATGTCCAAGTTTCACCGCTACTCCGTCAACAACACCATGCTCATCTATATGCAGCGCCCGGACGCCACCCTGGTGGCCGGGTTCAACAAGTGGAAAAACCAGTTTGAGCGCCATGTGAAAAAGGGTGAGCATGGTATCACTATCATCGCCCCCACGCCCTACAAAAAGAAGATCGAGGAAATGAAGCGCGACCCGGACACCCATGCGCCCATCCTGGACGCGGACGGCAAGGCGGTCATGGAGGAAAAGGAAATTGAAATCCCCATGTTCCGTCCGGTCAGGGTGTTTGATGTAAGCCAGACGGACGGCAAGCCCCTGCCGGAGCTGGCCTCCAGCCTGTCCGGGACGGTGCCGCACTATGAGGCGTTCCTGGAGGCGCTGCGCCGCTCCACCCCGGTTCCCATCGAGTTTGAGACGATGGCCGAGAACATGGACGGCTATTTTTCCTCCGAGCAGCAGCGGATCGCCATCCGGGAAGGCATGAGCGAGGTGCAGACCGTTTCCGCTGCCGTCCATGAGACCGCGCACAGCAAGCTCCACGACCCCAAAAAGTATGAAGCGGAGCCGACTTGGAAGATCGTGATGGTGAGCGAGGGCGGCATCAAGCAGGACTTCCGCTTGGACTTTGCCACCGAAGCGGAGGCGGAACAGGTCGCTGCCGAGGAAGACTGGCGCTATGTGGACGAGAATCAGTTTGAGTGGCGTCTGGAAGTGGAGGAAGATCTGACGGCGGTGAAACAGGCCGCCAAGAACCGCAACACTGAGGAAGTGGAGGCGGAAAGCATTTCCTACGCGGTCTGTCAGTATTTCGGTATCCAGACCGGGGAAAACAGCTTCGGCTACATCGCTTCCTGGTCCAAGGGCAAGAAGCTGAAGGAGCTGCGGGCCAGTCTGGAAACCATCAACAAGACCTCCTGTGAGCTGATTAACGACATCGAGCGCCACTACAAGGAAATCTGCAAGGAGCGCGGCATTGACCTGACCGCCAAACAGGAGCCGAAACAGGTGGATATACCGCAGGAAGCCTTATTTCTTCTGGACGATGCGACCTATCTGCATATCCAGCCATGCGATACCGGCTGGGATTACACTCTCTATGACAAGGAAACCATGGAAGAACTGGACGGCGGCCAGCTGGATGCCCCGGAGCTGTCCCGTTCTGCGTCTGTCCAGCAGATTTGTACGGGATTGGATATGGATTCTCCGTCCATCCGGGAAGTTCCGCTGTCCATGGTCGAGACCTTGCAGGATGCCGCCTGTCAGCAGATGCAGGAACAGGTCAGCCAGCAGGCCGAAGATTCTGTAAATACGCCCACCCAGCTGCCGGATGCTCAGAAGCAGTCTTTGGATGAATACCCCATGCCCGACAGTGAGGTATCTGTCTCCGATATGCAGGAATATGGCTATCTCTATGACGGGATGCTGCCTGTCACCAGAGAACGGGCGCTGGAACTGGACGCTGCCGGTCTGACCGTCTATGTTCTCCATGAAGATAACACGGAAAGCATGGTGTTTGACCCGCAGGAGATCATGGATCATGGCGGTCTTTTCGGTGTGGACCGTGAGGAATGGGAGAAAAGCCCTCAGTTCCATGAAAAGGTCATGGAGCGTCAGGAACATCAGCAGGAACGAGAACAGGCATTTCTCTCCCAGAATAGAGACTGCTTTGCCATCTATCAGGTGAGCCGTGACGACCCGCAGAATGTGCGCTTTATGAATCTGGACTGGCTGCAATCCCATAACCTTTCCGTAAATCGGAACAGTTATGACCTAATCTACACAGCCCCGCTGAACAGTTCCGGCAGTACCATGGAGCAGCTGGAAACGCTGTATGAACAGTTCAACCTGCAAAAGCCGGTGGATTTTCACAGCCCGTCCATGAGCGTCAGCGACATCGTTGCCATCAAGCAGGACGGCAAGGTATCCTGTCATTACTGCGACAGCGTTGGCTTTACCCAGATCTCCGGATTCCTGCCGGAAAATCCGCTGAAAAATGCGGAGATGGCCGTGGAGGACGATTACGGCATGATCGACGGTATCATCAACAATGGCGCAAAAGAGCCTACGGTGGCAGAGTTGGAACAGCAGGCCCGAAGCGGTCAGCCCATCTCCCTCATGGATTTGGCAGAAGCCGTTCATCGTGAGGAACGAGACAGGAAAAAGTCCGTTGTGAACCAGCTGAAAAGCCAGCCCAAGGCAGAACACAAAAAGACAGCGCAAAAAAAGAGCGCAGAAAGGGAGATTTGATTATGGGAAACTTCACTTTTGAAGAAATAAACCTGATGTGCATTTACAATACCGGCAGCCGCACCGGGCTGATCGACAGCCTGTGTGAGATGCGCGGCGAGCTTTCGCCGGAGGAAACGGAACTGAGAGAGCTGACCGACAGCACCCTTACGAAGCTCTGTGCGATGACCGATGAGGACTTTGCCGAGCTGGAGCTGTATCCGGATTTTGACCAGTAAATTGATAGGTGATAAAGCCATTTGATGGGAGGCTGAGTCATTTTACAATTGGCTTCAATTCTTGAAACAACAACTATACTTCTTCATCTAAATTAAGTATAATAATGTTAGCGATTAGTGCTATATTTATAAGATGTTCAAGAAGGATGGTATATATTATGAAAACAATACAAGAATTGATTGAAGAAGGTATTGAAATTAAGAAAACTTGTAGTCACACTGAAATCATAACGATTGTGAGTGGAGACAGGTATGCGGAATGGTTAACTTACGGTGAAAGATTGCTGCGTCAGCAATTCCCAGATGACCCGCAGACTCTAGAATTTTCTGATATTGCAAAAAATGCAAATGGAAATGATGTGAAAAAATGTGATCGCTTAATTGGTATTCTAAAAGCATTCGCTGATATACCACCTGTAGTATCTTCTGAAAACATTGATACAACACTCGAAAAAATATGTACAAATTTTCATAGATGTGCGCGTTCTATCTTAAATCGGCATGGAAATCGAAATACGCTAGAAATTAAAGATGAGTATGATGTTCAAGATTTACTTCAAGGTATATTACGCCTCTTTATTGATGATGTCCGTCCAGAGGATTATGTTCCAAGCTATGCAGGAGGAAACTCAAGAACGGATTTTTATTTGCCAAAGTACGAAACATATATCGAAACAAAGATGACTAGAGATGGGCTACGGGACAAGGAGGTTGGTGAGCAACTTGCAATTGACATTGCTCGATATGGAGATAGATGTCGAACCCTAGTGTGTTTTATTTATGACAAAGGAAGTTTACTGAGTAATCCGTATGGGTTAATTTCAGATCTTGAATCGCTTGGAGCTGACAGGGTATGTGTAAAAGTTTACATTGCGCCAATCTAAAAATATTTAATTGTAGTTTTCAATACGGCAAACTAGAACAAGCAGGAAATCATTTTGGTTTCCTGCTTTTCTTTTACCCAAAAACCGAAAGGAGGACAGAACACCATGCCAACCAAAGCTGAACTATATGCACAGATGGCGGACAAGGTGGCAACGCAGCTCACGGGGAGCTGGCAGGAATGGGCAGGGTTTCTCACCACTGCTTCCCGCCTTTACAAGTACCCGTTCCATGAGCAGCTGATGATCTATGCCCAGCGCCCGGACGCTACCGCCTGTGCAGAGTACGACCTGTGGAATGAAAAGATGGGCCGGTATGTGCGGCGCGGCTCCAAGGGTATCGCTCTGGTGGACGATTCCGGGGACCGCACCCGCCTGCGCTATGTGTTCGATATTGCCGACACCGGAACCCGTGAACATTCCCGTACCCCCTGGCTGTGGCAGCTGGAGGAACGGCACATGGATTCCGTAACGGCCATGCTGGAGCGTACCTACGAAGTCAGCGGCGATGACCTCGCCCAACAGCTTGCAGATGTGGCCGCAAAACTGGCGGACGAATACTGGAATGAGCATCAGCAGGACTTCCGCTATATCGTTGACGGTTCGTTTCTTGAGGAATATGATGAATTTAACATCGAAGTACAGTTTAAGGCCGCCGCTGCCGTCAGCATTTCCTACGCCCTCATGTCCCGCTGTGGACTGGAGCCGGAACAGTATTTCAGCCACGAAGATTTTATGGCGATTTTCGACTTCAACACCCCTGCCACTATTGGGGCGCTGGGAACAGCGGTCAGCCAGCTCAATCAGCAGGTGCTGCGGCAGATCGGCGTCACCATCCGAAATTATGAGCGCGAACAACTCGCGGAAAGGAGAACCCAACATGAACAATCCCATGACCTATATCCAGAACGGAGATTACCTGATTCCCGACCTGAAACTGAGCGAACAGCCGACGAAGCCCCTGGGCAAGTACGGCAGGATGCGGAAAGCGTACCTGAAGGAACATCGGCCCCTGATCTACAATCACCTGCTGATGAGCGAGAAGCTGTACCCGCACCTCATCGAGATCGACGAGACGGCGCAGAGCCGTCTGGAGCAGATGATGCCTCAGCTGGCGGCGGCAGCGGGCGCGACGGAGCAGATGAAAGCCAGCGACCCCATGAAGTGGGTGGGCCTGATGAACACCTGCAAAGCCCAGGCAGAGGAAATACTGATGGCGGAGCTTATCAACAGCTGAGTTTCTTCCTCTCTGAAAACGAACAAATCCGAATCATCGACGAAGCAGAGAATGTGAAAACATCCTCTGCTTTTTCTTTTGTCCAAGCTGACATCGACCATGTGCTGCGGCTGGGCGGCAACACGGACCGCCAGCGGGAACGCATTGTGGCGGTCTTTGAGAAGCAGAAGTCCACCGCCGAAATCGCGGATACCCTGAAAAATCTGTACCATGGCGGCAACGGGATCGGCAGCGTCACCGCATGGTATGCCGAGGACGGTATCCGTCTTTCCCATGGGAAGTCTGCCCGTTACGACAAGTCTGCCCAGGTCATATCTTGGGAGAGCGCCGCCGAGCGTATCGGACAGCTTTTGCAGGAAGGTCAGTTTGCCACCAATGTGGAGCTTGCAGAAGCGGCGGGCTATGAACGCTCCCTTCTTGCCACAAAGTTCTGGAACCTGTACCACGATTTCAGCGAGGATGCCAGGGATTCCGGGTATCTTGCCTGCCTGTCGAGCATCCAGGGAAATGGATTCCCGGCAGAAACCGCATGGCTTGCTGAACAGCTGAATAGCCCGGAGTTCCGCCAGACCCTTGCGGAAGAATACGCCGCTTTCTGGACGGCCTACCAGCAGGATCGGGATTTGCTGCGATTCCACTACCACAAGCCCAGAGAGATTTGGGAAAGCCTGCAAGACCTGTCCCTGCCCCGCAAGAGTTTTTCTTCTGAAATGCAGGATGTTCCTGCGGTCAAGCAGTTCATCACAGAGGACGAGATCGACGCAGCCACGACCGGCGGCAGCGGTATTGAGGGCGGCAAGGGCCGCATTTTCACCTTTTTCAAAAATCCCCATACGGATAAGGAAAAGGTGGATTTCCTGAAATCTGAGTACGGCATCGGCGGTCACTCTCACGCCCTGTCCGGCGCTATGGGCAGTAATGAAGATCACGACGGAAAGGGTCTGCACTATAAAAAAGACGGCTGCCCGGATGTGCATTTCACATGGGAGAAAGTTGCCAAACGGATTACCGGCCTGATTCAAAAGGGACGCTATCTCACCGAACAGGAACAGGCGGAGTATGACAAAATCCAGACAGAAAAAGCGCTGGCCGAAGAAGATGCCATACAAGCCCGGCAGCCAGACACAGAGCCTGCCGATGTTCTGCGGGAGGATGTGCCGGAACAGCCCATTCCTACGATTCGGGAACTGCATGAGCAATACAAGCCCATGGTGCTTGCCGCTGTTATGGAGGATGTGCCATACCGCAACGCCTGCGGTCACAGTGACCATGAAAACGCCGTGATCGAGGGCAACGCCGCTATTCGCCGTGCTGTCCTGGGGTCCGGTAATATGGGGTTGCTTCGCCTCTATTCTGACACCCCGGAGTTCCGGCAGCGCCTTCATCGGGAAGTCATAGACGAGACCTATCCCAAGCTCCATGAGCTGCTGCGCCCACTTTCGGACAATGACATTGACCGAGCTATCCAGGACTGGAATGGCAAAATCGAGAGCAAACACGCTGTTGTCCGCTACATGAAAGACCATGCGCGGGAAAAAGACACCGCCGCATGGCTGGCTCGTGAATTTGACGGCGGCGACGATAAAACCCCATTTGCAGTCCGCCCGGAAAGCCCCGAAGGAACGGCGCTGCCCTGGCCCAAGGTGCAGCGCCGGATTGCTCAGCTCATCAAGGAGGACCGCTTCTACACCCAGGTCGAACAGGACAATCTGGACGATGTAGACCCCATCGCCATCCGGGAGGCCCTGGCCCAGCGCGGCATTGTGGACGGCCATGTGGTGGACCCGGAAAAGCTGGACAACGACCCCTTTATTCAGCAGGTCATGCGAGATGTGGATGCCATATCCAGAGAAACCGCCCAAGCAGACCAGCAGGAACAGCCTTCCCCCGGCAATTCGCGTGTTCCTGTATCAGACAAGGAATATGCTACGGCCCGTGGCACGGTCCGGGAACGGACTTCTTATGATCCAACAGTCCCTCCCTATCATGTGGGGGATATTGTCTATCTGGATGACCTCGCCCACCGAATCACGGAGCTGCGGGATGACACGGTGCAGCTGCTGCCCACCGGCATGAGCTACCCCATCTACCGGGCCGAGAGCCGGGAACAGTTTGAGCAGCTTTTGCGGGAGGATAACCGCAACGACTTCTATACCGAGTTCCTGCCTGCAAATCTGGATACGGTAGATCAGGACCTGCGGGATGTGCTGGCCCATGGCCTGATTGGTGAGGCGGACAAGGCGGAGCTTTCCGAGCTTCTTCGCAACGGCAAGAGCAATCGAGAGATCGCCCTGTGGCTGAGTCGGACCTATCTCAACATCGTGGAAACGATGGAGCTGGAGACCGGCGAGACCGCCGATTACCGCACGATGCCTGAAGGTATTGAGCTGGAAGTGTTGGATGCAGATGAAAAGCGTCTGGCCATGCTGTTCTTCCACTGGGACGAGGTTGCGCCTTTGCTGCGCGGGCTGTACGCCCGTCAGCTGGACGGTTTTGGACGGGAACGCCCGGAACCGGCTGCTGAAACCCCGGCTTACCACGCCGAGACTGTGGCCGTCTATCCGGGCGACAAGAACCATCTGCCCTATGATGTGGTCGTTCAGACCCTGCGAACCAACGAGCCGGAGCCACCCGCACCTGCCGCGGAGCCGGAAAAGACTTTGGATGAAGTGCTGGACGAACATCCCATTTCTATCCAAGTCAACGGCGAGTGGCAGACCTTCCCCAATGCCAGAGCCGCCGAGGAAGCCTCCTATGAGGAATACAAAGCCAACCTGCGCCGTAACGCACAAAACTTCCGTATCACCGACGATCATTTGGGTGAAGGCGGCCCGAAAGCCAAGTTTCAGGCCAATGTCGAGGCAATCAAGCTGCTGAAATATCTGGAGGAAACCACCGGACAGGCAACGCCGGAACAGCAGGAAATCCTCTCCCGGTATGTGGGCTGGGGCGGTCTTGCCGATGCCTTTGACCCGGAGAAGCCCGCATGGGCTGCGGAATATACACAGCTGAAAGAGCTGCTGACCCCGGAAGAATATGCTGCCGCCAGAGGTTCCACCCTGAACGCCCACTACACCAGCCCTACGGTGATTCGGGCAATTTATGAAGCCGTAGGCCGCATGGGATTTGAGACCGGCAACATTCTGGAACCGTCCTGCGGTGTGGGCAATTTCTTCGGTATGCTGCCGGAGGAAATGCAAAACAGCCGCCTGTACGGTGTGGAGCTGGACCCGATTTCCGGGCGGATTGCAAAACAGCTCTATCCCAAGACCGACATCACCGTGGCTGGGTTTGAAACTACCGACAGACGGGATTTTTATGACCTCGCCATCGGTAATGTGCCGTTCGGCCAGTATCAGGTCCGGGATAAAGCCTATGACAAGCTGAATTTCAGCATCCACAACTACTTTTTCGCCAAGGCGTTAGACCAGGTGCGTCCCGGCGGCGTGGTGGCCTTTGTGACCTCCCGCTATACCATGGACGCCAAGGATTCCACCGTGCGCCGGTATCTTGCCCAGCGCGCCGAGCTGCTGGGAGCCATCCGTCTGCCCAATGACGCGTTCAAAAAGAACGCCGGTGCCGAGGTCGTTTCGGACATCATCTTCCTGCAAAAGCGTGACCGCCCACTGGACATCGTACCGGAGTGGACACAGACCGGACAGACCGAAGATGGATTCGCCATCAACCGTTATTTTATCGACCACCCGGAAATGGTACTGGGCCGACAGGAGCCGGAAAGCACAGCCCATGGTATGGACTACACCGTGAACCCTATCGAGGGGCTGGAGCTTTCCGATCAGCTACATGATGCCGTGAAGTACATTCGCGGCACTTATCAGGAAGCCGAGCTGCCGGAGCTGGGCGAAGGTGAAGCCATCGACACCTCCATCCCCGCCGATCCCAATGTAAAAAACTACTCCTATACCGTGGTGGACGGCGCTGTATATTTCCGTGAAAACAGCCGCATGGTGCGCCCTGACCTGAACGCCACCGCCGAAGCCCGTGTAAAGGGGCTGGTGGGGCTGCGGGATTGTGTGCAGGAGCTGATCGACCTTCAGATGGATGCAGCGGTCCCGGACCGCGCCATCAGGGACAAACAAGCTGAACTGAACCGGCTCTATGATGATTTCTCCGCCAAGTATGGACTTATCAATGACCGGGCAAACCGGCTGGCCTTTGCCGACGATTCCAGCTATTATCTGCTCTGTGCGCTGGAAGTCATTGACGAGGACGGCAAGCTGGAGCGCAAGGCGGATATGTTCACCAAGCGCACCATCAAGCCCCATGAGGCGGTGGCTTCCGTGGACACCGCCAGCGAAGCTCTCGCTGTGTCCATCGCGGAGAGGGCCTGTGTGGATATGGCGTATATGTCGGAGCTGACCGGAAAAACCGGGGACGAGCTGGCTGCCGAACTGCAAGGCGTGATCTTCCGTGTACCGGGGCAGGTGGAGAAAGACGGCACTCCCCATTATGTGACCGCAGATGAATACCTGTCCGGCAATGTGCGCCGCAAGCTGCGTCAGGCACAGCGGGCAGCACAGCAGGACCCTTCCTTTGCTGCCAACGTGGAAGCCCTTACCGCCGCACAGCCCAAAGACCTGGATGCGTCGGAAATCGAGGTGCGTTTGGGCGCGACCTGGATCGACAAAGAGTACATCCAGCAGTTTATGTACGAGACCTTCGACACGCCGTTTTATATGCAGCGGAATATCGAGGTCAACTACACCCCGTTTACAGCGGAGTGGCAGATCACCGGCAAAAGCTCCATAAGCCAGAACAATGTGGCAGCTTACACCACCTACGGAACCAGCCGTGCCAATGCCTACAAGATTTTAGAGGATTCCTTAAACCTGCGGGATGTCCGTATCTATGACACCATAGAGGACGCAGACGGGAAAGAGCGCCGTGTGCTGAATGCCAAAGAAACCACCCTGGCTGCACAAAAGCAGCAAGCTATCAGGGATGCTTTCCGCGATTGGGTTTGGAAAGATCCAGAGCGCCGTCAGACGCTGGTGCGCCAGTACAATGAGGAAATGAACTCCACCCGCCCCCGTGAGTATGACGGCAGCCATATTGTTTTTGGCGGCATGAACCCGTCCATTACCCTGCGGGAGCATCAGCTGAACGCCATCGCCCATGTAATGTACGGCGGCAATACGCTGCTGGCACATGAGGTAGGCGCGGGCAAAACCTTTGAAATGGTGGCTGCCGCCATGGAGAGTAAGCGCCTGGGGTTGTGTCAGAAATCCCTCTTTGTGGTTCCAAACCACCTGACCGAGCAGTGGGCGTCGGAGTTCCTGCGGCTCTACCCTTCCGCCAATATCTTAGTCACCACCAAAAAGGACTTTGAGACCCATAACCGCAAGAAGTTCTGCGCCCGTATTGCCACCGGGGACTATGACGCCATCATCATGGGACACAGCCAGTTTGAGCGTATCCCCATCAGCCGGGAGCGTCAGGAACGGCTTCTCTATGACCAGATCAACGAGATCACTGAGGGCATCGCAGAGGTGCAGGCCAGCGGCGGCGAGCGTTTCACGGTCAAGCAGCTGGAGCGTACCCGTAAGTCTCTGGAAGCGAGACTGGAAAAGCTGCAAGCCGAGGGGCGAAAAGACGATGTGGTAACTTTTGAGCAGCTGGGTGTGGACCGATTGTTCGTAGACGAGGCCCACAACTACAAGAACCTGTTTTTATACACCAAAATGCGGAATGTGGCAGGGTTATCCACATCGGACGCGCAGAAATCCTCCGATATGTTTGCCAAGTGCCGCTATATGGATGAGATCACCGGAAACCGTGGCGTGATCTTTGCCACCGGCACACCGGTGAGCAACTCCATGACCGAGCTTTACACCATGCAGCGGTATCTCCAGTATGACCGCCTGCAAGAACTGAACATGACCCACTTTGACTGCTGGGCTTCCCGATTTGGGGAGACCGTCACAGCATTGGAGCTTGCACCGGAAGGCACCGGCTACCGGGCAAGAACGAGATTCAGCAAGTTCTTTAACCTGCCGGAGCTGATGAACCTGTTCAAAGAAGTGGCGGACATCAAGACCGCCGACCAGTTGAATCTTCCTACCCCGGAAGTGGAATACCACAATATCGTGGCGCAGCTTACCGAACATCAACAGGAAATGGTCAAGGCTCTTTCCGAGCGCGCCTCCAAGGTCCACAGCGGCAGCGTTGATCCGTCCCAGGATAATATGCTCAAAATTACCTCGGATGGCCGCAAGCTGGGACTGGACCAAAGGATCATCAACCAGCTGCTGCCGGACGAATCCGGCACAAAGGTCAATCAGTGTGTGGACAATATCATGCAGATTTGGCGGGATGGGGACGCAGATAAGTTGACCCAGCTGGTGTTCTGCGATATTTCTACGCCCCAGGCAGCGCCCTCCAAAAAGGCGGCCAAGCAGTTGGACAATCCGCTGCTTCACGCGCTGGAAGAAGCGGTCCCGCTGGAGGAACCGGAACCGGTCTTTACGGTATATGACGATATTCGTCATAAACTCATTGCCCAGGGGATGCCCGCCGACCAGATCGCCTTTATCCATGAAGCCAACACAGAGGTTCGGAAAAAGGAACTGTTCTCCAAGGTCCGTACCGGGCAGGTGCGCGTCCTATTAGGCAGCACCGCTAAGATGGGTGCAGGTACCAACGTCCAGGACCGCCTGGTGGCGCTGCATGATTTGGATTGCCCTTGGCGGCCGGGAGACCTTGCCCAGCGTAAGGGCCGTATTGAGCGTCAGGGCAACCAAAACCCTCTTGTCCATGTGTACCGCTATGTTACTGAGGGGACTTTTGACACTTATTTGTGGCAGACGGTGGAAAACAAGCAGAAATTCATCAGCCAGATTATGACCTCTAAATCGCCGGTAAGAAGCTGCGACGATGTGGACGAAACGGCACTTTCCTTTGCTGAGATCAAGGCCCTGTGCGCCGGAGACCCCCGTATCAAGGAGCGCATGGACCTGGATGTGGAGGTTGCCAAGCTAAAGCTGATGAAAGCCGACCATCAGAGCAAGCAGTACCGCCTGGAGGACCAGCTGCTCAAATACTTCCCGCAGGAAATCGAAACCAACAAGGGGTATATCCAGGGTTTTGAAGCCGATTTGGAGACGCTGGCTGCCCACCCCCACCCGGAGGACAGCTTTGCCGGTATGGAAATCCGGGGCGATGTACTGACCGACAAAGAAAATGCCGGTGCAGCCCTGCTGGATGCCTGCAAGGAGGTCAAAACATCCGATCCGGTGCAGATTGGCAGCTACCGGGGCTTTGCCATGTCGGTGGAATTTGAAGCGTGGAAACAGGAATATACGCTCCTGTTGAAAGGACAAATGACCCATCGGGCGGCCCTTGGCACAGACCCGCGCGGAAACCTCACCCGTATCGACAACGCGCTGGCGCAGATGCCCCAGCGTTTGGAAGCGGTCAAAAACCAGCTGGACAACCTTTACCAGCAGCAGGCCGCTGCCAAGGAGGAAGTGGGCAAGCCGTTCCCCTTTGAGGACGATCTGCGGGTCAAGTCCGCCCGTCTGGTGGAACTGGACACGCTGCTGAACATCGACAGCAAAGGATGTTCTACCCCGGAAACCGTGGTTGCCAAGAGCGCGCGGCCCTCGGTGCTGGACAGCTTGAAGCGCCCGGTGCCGCCCCGCAGCCCTGAAAAGAAACCGAAACAACATGAGGAGGTGCGATAATATGAATACCAACGATCTGAATACGGCCCTCTATGAGAAGATGGCCGCTGAACAGGACAAATACCGGGACTGGCTGAAAAGCCAGCCCCCGGCAGAGGTTCTGAACCACGCCTATGAGTACACTGTCCGGGAGGACATTGTGATGGCCATGGAAGAACTGGAGCTGACCGATGCACAGGCACAGGCACTTTTGGATTCTCCCACGCCGCTGGCCGATGTGTACCGCTACTTTGAAAAGCTGGAGACCGGTTACATGGATGTGATCCGGGACAGCATTGAGAACCGGGCGGATGATGCCTGCAAAGCCCAAGCAGAGCTGCGGAAGGCCGCCATCTACCCCCACTCCGCCGCCTACGCCAGAGAGCATGGGGAGTTAGAGCAGTACCGAGCCTCCAACCATGCAAATTTTCAGTGTAAAGAGGCCATTGAAGCGGCGGTGCGGGAACACTTCGACGGGATGTATCTCAGCCACGATGCCGCCAAGAGTGTGATCGAAACCTACGGCATAGACAGGGTTGCACTGGTTCTGGCCAACACAGTCCAGCTTCAGGACTGGGATGGCCGCTATTCCCGTCGCAACAAGGAATGGGCCAAGACCATCCCCAACTACAATTCCAATACCGTCCGGTGCGGTTATGTCCTGAACAGCCACCCGGCGGTATTGGACGGCTTTATTGATCTGGTACGGGAGGAACAGCAGCGCAGCCACACTCAGGGAGAAAAAGTGCAGCCGCCCCGGACTTCGGTGCGGGAAAAACTCAAGCAGGAACCGCCTGCCCGCAATCCCGTCGCCCCAAAGAAACGGGAGCCGGAGCGATGAGCAGCCAAAAACGCAAACGGGATGTGCCGGTCCTGTTTTGGGTCTCCGCTGCGGAGATGGATGCGATCCAGCAAAAAATGGCGCAGTTTGGCACAAAAAACCTGAGCGCCTATCTGCGGAAAATGGCTGTAGACGGCTATGTGGTGCAGCTGGATTTGCCGGAGCTGAAAGAACTGGTTTCTCTCATGCGTTATTCCAGCAATAACTTAAACCAGCTGACCCGCAAGGTGCATGAAACCGGGCGGATTTTTGATGCCGATCTGGAGGACATATCCCAGCGGCAGGAACAGCTATGGGAGGGCGTAAAGGAGATACTGACCCGGCTCTCCAAACTTTCGTAACAGGGACATTTACCCCATCTGCGGAGGGAGGAACGGCGTTCTTTTCGCCGCGCCTTCCTCCGCTTTTTCTTTTTGCCCGTATCCTTGCCTTTTGGCTGTACCGGCAGGATAATATGGATAGAAAATAGATTGCCGCAAAGGAGTTGAGTATAGATGAAAACCTTTGAAAAAGTGCTGGAGATGTTCCGGGATTATCTGGACTGTGATCTGGAGGAAGAAGTCCTCCCTTGCCGAGAAGGGTATCTCCGCGTCACATGGAACGGTGATTCCCGCTACTGTGTGGATGGACTTCTCAGCCGGACGCCGGACGAACTGTTCGAGGTGCTGTTATCCGATTATCGCAGCTATCAGGAACTGCGGCTGACGAAAGGATGCCGGGAAGTGACGGAAGAAGATGAGAGACAGGCGGAAATTCTCTGTCAGAGCTTTCGGGAACGATGGGAGGAGGAACGAGAATGAGAGCATTGGTATTTTTGCTGAAGCTGCTGTTGAAGATTTTGGTAGCTCCGGTGATCCTGGCGCTGACCCTGTTCGTCTGGATTTGTGTGGGAATCGTCTATATCTCCGGTCTGGTGCTGGGGCTTATCAGCATGGTGGTTGCCCTGCTGGGCGTGGCAGTTTTGATTACCTACTCCCCGCAAAACGGCATCATCCTGCTGGTAATGGCGTTTCTCATCAGTCCCTATGGTCTGCCAATGGCCGCCATCTGGCTGCTGGGCAAGGTGCAGGACTTGAAATTTGCCATTCAGGATTTGGTTTATGAATAAAATACGCTGCTGGTGCTATTTTACTTTCCTCAAAAAATAGGATATACTAATAAATGAATGTACTCTGCCGCCATGTGCGGACAGTTTTAGATAAGGAGGGCGTGTATGGAAAAACAATTAACACCAGGCAGCTCCATGATTCTGGAGATCCGGGAACTGCTGGAAAACGCCAGAAAAAATGTTGCACAGCAGGTCAATACACAGCTTTTGACAACCTACTGGAACATTGGACGGATTATCGTAGAATATGAACAGCAAAATCAGATTCGCGCAGACTATGGAAAACAAACCTTAAAGGAACTTTCCAAAGAACTAACACGGGAATTCGGCAAAGGTTTTTCTCGTTCTAATCTACAAAATATGCGGGCATTTTATCTTGCCTATGAAAAATGCCAGACAGTGTCTGGCAAATTGTCCTGGTCCCATTACTGCGAGCTTTTGAGTATTACCGATGAGAACAAGCGCAGCTTTTATGAGAAGGAGTCTATCAATTCGGGCTGGTCAGTTCGGGAGTTGAAACGGCAGATTGACAGCTCGCTGTATGAACGGCTGCTACTTTCCAGCGGAGATGCGAATAAAGAAAAGGTTCTTTCTCTGGCTCAGAAAGGGGTTGAGATCAGCCAGCCAGCTGACATCATCCGTGATCCCTATGTGTTCGAGTTCTTGGGTGTGCCGGAGAACAAACCCATGTTGGAAAGCGATTTGGAAAAGGCTCTTGTCGCACAGATTGAAAAGTTCCTTTTGGAACTTGGGCGAGGCTTCATGTTTGTCGGAACCCAGCAGCGTGTAACCCTGAACAACACCCACTACTATGTGGACATGGTGTTTTACAACAAAATCCTCCGCGCTTATGTGCTGATTGAACTGAAAACGAAAAAACTGACACCAGAGGCTGCCGGTCAGCTCAATATGTACTTAAACTACTATGCGGCGGAAGTCAATGACCATGACGACAACCCTCCTATCGGTATTATCCTCTGTACGGAAAAAGACAGCATCGCGGCGGAATATGCCCTGGGCGGTCTGTCCAACAATATCTTCGCATCCCGGTATGTTCTCTATATGCCGGACAAAGAACAGCTGATCGCTCAGGTGGAGGCCGTCTTGAAAAGCTGGCACGAAAAGAAAGACAATAGCCATGACTGAAAAAGAACTGATTGGAAAAGTACATTCAGCGGTCTATCATCAATGCCAGCGCCGTGGTTATGCGGCTCCGGTGGATGTGCTGATGGAGGTCGGTGTCCTGCCAAAACAGAAATATGAGGACTGGCGGTTTGGACGGGTGGATTATTTGGAACGGGTCTGCACTGTCAATCTGCGCAAGCTCTCATTCATCATGCACCAGATGCGGGTGTACGCACAGAAAACCGGCTTAAAACCCTCCTTCTGTTACTACAAGCAATGGGGTGTAAAAAAGAAAAATGGGCAGGGACACAAGCCGGTGATTCCGCTGCGGTTCAGCAAAAGCGGAAACCCGGAAATTGAGAAATGGTATGCAACTCATTTTGTGGACACCAAACGGATTGCAGTCTTAAAAGCACAGCAGCCTGTTGAAAATTCAGATTAACCAAAGGACAGCTTACACAGCTGTCCTTTTCTTTTTGGAAAGGAGGTTCCCCCCTATGGCAACCACACGCATCATGCCGCTGCATATCGGCAAGGGCCGCACCGAAAGTCAGGCAATCAGCGACATCATTGATTATGTGGCAAATCCACAAAAGACCGACAACGGAAAATTGATTACCGGCTACGGCTGTGACAGCCGGACCGCTGATGCCGAGTTTCTGTTGGCGAAACGGCAGTACATCGCCGCTACCGGACGGGTACGCGGCGCGGACGATGTAATCGCCTATCATGTGCGCCAGTCGTTCAGACCCGGAGAGATCACACCGGAGAAAGCCAATCGGCTGGGCGTGGAATTTGCCAAGCGGTTTACCAAAAGCAATCATGCCTTCGTGGTCTGCACTCACATAGACAAATCGCACATTCATAATCACATCATCTGGTCGGCGGTCAATACGGACTGTGACCGCAAGTTCCGTAATTTTTGGGGCAGCACCAAAGCGGTCCGCCGGTTAAGCGATACCATCTGCATTGAGAACGGACTGTCCATTGTGGAGAACCCAAAGCCCCATGGAAAGAGCTACAACAAGTGGCTGGGCGAGCAGGCCAAACCCTCCCACCGGGAACAGCTGCGGGTGATGATTGACCGGGCGCTGGAACAAAAGCCCGCAGACTTTGACGCGCTGCTGAAGCTGCTCTCGGAAATGGGCTGTGAGGTATCCCGGCGTGGGAAAGCAATCCGGCTCAAAGCCCCCGGCTGGAAGAATGTAGCCCGTATGGATGACAAGCTGGGAGCCGGGTACAGTGAAGCAGAAATCCGTGCGGTGCTGGCCGGAGAAAAACAGCACACGCCCCGTAAAAAATCCACCGTACAGCCGGAGCCACCCAAGGTCAATCTGCTGGTGGATATTCAGGCAAAATTGCAGGCCGGAAAAGGTGCTGGCTATGCGCGTTGGGCCAAAGTTTTCAATCTGAAGCAAATGGCGCAGACCATGAATTACCTGTCAGAGCATAACCTGCTGGAGTACGCGGTTTTGGAAGAAAAGGCTGCGGCTGCCACGGCACATCACAATGAGCTTTCGGCGCAGATCAAAGCGGCTGAAAAGCGCATGGCGGAGATCGCCGTCCTACGTACTCATATCGTCAACTATGCCAAGACCCGTGACACCTATGTGGCCTACCGGAAGGCCGGGTATTCCCGGAAATTCCGAGAGGAACATGAGGAAGAAATCCTGCTCCATCAGGCTGCAAAAAATGCCTTTGATGAGCTGGGCGTGAAGAAACTGCCCAAGGTCAGAGATCTGCAAGCCGAGTATGCCAAGCTGCTGGAGGAAAAGAAGAAAACTTACGCCGAGTACCGGCGCTCCCGCGAGGAAATGCGGAAACTTTTAGTGGCAAAAGCCAATGTGGACCGGCTGCTGAAAATGGACGAGGAACAGAAAAAAGAACAGGAAAAAGACTACGGCCAGCGGTGAGCCGGTCATGGTCAAAAGCGTTCGCAGAACGCGCAGCCGCAGAATGAAATTCTGCGTTCAAAGGGGCTTGGGGGCGCTGCCCTCAACAAGCAAAGCGGAGGGGAAAATCACGGAGGGATTTTGCGCTCTGCGGGTCGGTGTGTATTAACACCGGCATTGCTTGCCTCTTTCCCGCAGGAATAAAATAAGCCAGTGACGAAACCTTCAAATTTCGCTCACTGGCCTACTTTGTTTCAAGTTTCTTGGAAAGTTCCTTTAGCTCCTCGGTAAATCCTCGCGTGTGGTGCAATAAGGTTTCTCGCATCTCCGGCGGACAGTTCATATACAGCAGCTTCATCTCATTCTGTCCTGCTTCGTCCGACGTGAGGTCCGGGTACATAAGCGAGTCCAGAGAAAGATGAACCACCTTTGCCAATGCTTTCAAGATTAGATAAGAAGGATTTCTCCTTGCTTTCTCAATATCGGCAATCTGTTTGGTAGAAACATGGGCTTCATCAGCCAACTGTTCCTGCGTCAGATTTTTTTCTTTTCTTGCTGCGCGGAGTGCCTCCCCCAAGGCAGCCAAATCATCAATCGGCATTATCGTTCACCTCAATAATATTGTATCGTTCCGGTTTGATTTGAGGAATAACCTTATCATTCCGGTTTACCAGTACGATTATACCGATTTTCTCTTTGGGAGCATGGTTGTAGGCTTGTATTCTTCGAGCGATAGAAATATAATAGAATAGATTGCTGGAGGTGTGAAGATGGATTACATGATGCTCAAAGAGGCAAGTGAAAAATGGAAAGTTTCAGTTCGACAGGTAAATTACTATTGTACCGATGGGCGCATCCCCGGCGCAGTAAAAATGGGAACTGTCTGGCTGATACCCAAAGATTCTCAAAAACCAGCTGACAAAAGATATAAAAGCACTCGCAGTAAGGAGGGTGAAGTCAAATGAAGCACATTTTCTTTGTAGAAGATGATTTAAGTTTAATCAATGGATTGTCATTCGCAATTCAAAAGCAAGGATATGAGTTGACGATTGCTCGTACAATCGCGGAGGCGAAACAACTATGGGCAAACGGCAATTATGATTTGGCGGTTTTGGATGTAACTTTGCCGGATGGTTCCGGTTTCGATCTTTGCCAAAAAATCCGGGCATCTTCTAAAGTCCCGATTATGTTTTTGACTGCTGCCGACGAGGAAACAAATATTATTATGGGCCTCGATATTGGCGGTGATGACTATATTACTAAACCGTTCAAGCTGGCTGTTTTTCTTTCGAGGGTCAATGCCCTTCTCCGTCGCAGCGAAAATTATAATCAGGCACAAGACAACAACACTTCATTGAAATCGAATGGCATAGAGGTTCAGCTTCTCAAACAGGAAGTTACTAAAAACGGTGTTGCAGTTAGCTTGACCGCCAGCGAATATAAGCTGCTGTGCCTATTCATGGAAAACCCCAATATCGTTCTTTCACCTGAACAGATTTTGGGTAAACTATGGGATTGTGATGAAAAATACATTGATAATAACACCCTGACTGTATATATCCGGCGGCTTCGCACGAAAATCGAAGATAATCCTGCCGATCCTCAAAAAATTGTGACGGTTCGCCGCATGGGATACAAATGGAACGAAACAGATAGGGGTGTGTTATGAAAATACTGGTCAATCGAAAAATCAACTGCCTTTTTCTGTGTCTATTACTGATAATGGCAGTATTCACCGCAACTGCAATTATCTTTATTATTCTGGATTTGGAGAATATAGTCCTTTATGTGTCAGTAGCCGCCGTGCTGATGATACTGTTTGTTCTTATCGCCCTGTATTTGTATTTTCGAGAACAAAGCAAAGTTATGAATGAAGCCATAGAGCAAATTCGGGAATACATTGCAGGCAACAGAAATGCACGTATCGAGTGTGATGATGAAGGCGACTTATACCGGCTGTTCCATGAGGTCAATTCCCTGGTTGCAATTTTGAACGCTCATGCTGAGAACGAAGGCCGCGACAAAACCTTTATGAAGAATACCATCTCCGATATTTCCCATCAGTTAAAGACGCCTCTTGCTGCGCTTAACATTTATAATGGCCTGATACAACAGGAAGTGAACGATAACCCGGAACTGAGGAAATTTGCCTCACTCTCTGAGCAGGAATTGGATCGGATTGAAAATCTTGTGCAAAATCTTTTGAAAATCACCAAGCTGGATGCAGGGACGATCACTCTGGAAAAATCTCGCCAGTATATTGCAGATATGATGGAGTATGTTAAAAAGCATTTTGCCTATCAAGTACAGCAACAGGAAAAATCGCTCATACTCTCTGGCGATGACGAAATCACCCTTTTCTGCGACCAAACCTGGTTAGTAGAGGCAGTCAGCAACTTGGTGAAGAATGCCATCGACCATACAAAGCCAGGTGCAACAATCTCCATTTCATGGAGAGCCTTTGCGTCTGTCATTCAGATCATTGTAAGCGATAATGGCAGCGGCATTCACCCGGAAGATCTGCCCCACATTTTCAAGCGGTTTTACCGCAGCCGGTTTTCAAAAGATACGCAAGGGATCGGGTTGGGCCTGCCGCTGGCAAAGGCCATTATAGAAGCACACAATGGAACGATTGAGGTGGATAGCACACTTGGGGTTGGAACAACCTTTACGATCAACTTTTTGATTCCTACAAAATTGTAGGGTTCCTGTCATAATGCAGTAGGGTTGACGTGCTACTCTTTCTATACCAAGACAGAAAGAGGTGTAATCTGATATGAATTTGTTAGAGGTCAAGAATATCTCTAAAACATACGGGACCGGCGAAGCTACGGTCCACGCTTTGAAACAGGCGACTTTCTCCGTCCCAAAGGGCGAGTTCGTTGCGATTGTCGGTGAGTCTGGCTCCGGTAAAAGTACGCTGCTGAACATGATCGGCGCGCTGGATACCCCCACTTCTGGAAAAGTGTTCATCGACGGCAAGGATATTTTCTCGATGAAGGAACGCAACCTGACGGTATTCCGGCGGCGGAACATCGGCTTCATCTTCCAGAGTTTCAACCTGATCCCAGAGCTGACGGTGGAGCAAAATATTATCTTCCCGGTGCTGCTGGACTACCAAAAGCCCAACAAAAAGTATCTGGAAGAACTGCTGACGGTGCTGGGCTTGAAAGAACGGCGCAACCATCTGCCCAGCCAGCTTTCCGGCGGCCAGCAGCAGCGTGTGGCGATTGGCCGTGCGCTGATTACCCGCCCGGCTCTGATCCTGGCCGATGAACCCACCGGCAACCTGGACACCCAGAATACCAGCGAAGTGATTGCCCTGCTGAAAGAAGCCTCCCGGCTGTATGAGCAGACCATCGTGATGATTACGCACAGCCAGAGCATCGCTCAGACCGCTGACCGCATCCTGCGGGTGTCGGATGGCGTGGTGACTGATTTTGGGAGGTGCCGGGAATGAGAAGTTATTTAAGCCTGATCCCGATTTCAGCAAGGGTTCACCGGCGGCAAAACCGCATGACGCTGCTCTGCATCATTTTCGCCGTGTTTATGGTCACGGCTATTTTCAGCATGGCGGAAATGGGCGCTCGGATGGAACAATCCAGACTGTCAGATAAGCATGGGGAGTTTTCGCTTATCGACAGTCTAATGGACACCGCAATGGGGCAGACATTGATGATTACGGCGGCTGGAATGTTTCTGCTGGTTCTGATTGCCGGGGTATTGATGATTTCCAGCAGCATTAACAGCAGTGTGGCGCAGCGCACCCAGTTCTTTGGCATGATGCGCTGTATCGGTATGAGTAAGCAGCAGATTATCCGCTTTGTCCGCTTGGAAGCCTTAAATTGGTGTAAAACCGCCGTTCCCATTGGTCTTGTCCTTGGGATTTTAACTTCCTGGGTATTATGTGCTGCTCTACGATTTCTTGTTGGGGAAGAATTTTCAAACATTCCGCTGTTTGGTATCAGTGGCATTGGAATTGTCAGCGGTATTTTGGTGGGTGTGATTACTGTCCTATTGGCGGCGAGAACCCCAGCCAAACACGCTGCAAGGGTTTCTCCCGTTGCGGCAGTTTCTGGAAATTCCGAAAAAGCAAAAGCAGGTCATCACGCTGTCCATACAATTTTTCTCAGGATTGAAACGGCGCTGGGTATTCACCATGCTGTGGCCGCAAAGAAAAACCTGTTTTTGATGACTGGCTCCTTTGCTTTGAGTATCATTCTGTTTTTGAGCTTTTCTGTTCTAATTGATTTTGTCGATCACCTGATGCCGCAATCGGCTGCCACCTCTGATATTGATATTTCAAGTAGTGACGGAGGCAATTCCATTGACAGCGATTTGGTACAGACGCTTTCAGCAATGGAGGGCGTGAAACAAGTCTATGGTCGCAGAAGCAGCTTCGACGTGGCTGCCGGTCTGGATGGTGACACGACCCTTTCCAGCACTTTGGATTTGGTTTCCTTTGACGATTTTGACCTGAAGGCTCTCCAAAAAGACGGTACACTCCGCTGGGGAAGCGACTTGTCAGAGGTTTATGGTGACAGCGAGTTTGTCCTTGCAACTTGGGATCAGAATAGTCCCTGGGCCGTGGGAGATACCATTCTCATAGGGGACGAGCAGATCACGATTGCCGGGCTGTTGAAATATGACCCATTCAGCGGGGATGGTCTCACAGGTGGCAAGATCACTCTGATTACATCTGACGAGACATTTACTCGGCTAACGGGTATCACCGATTATTCGCTTATTATGATTCAGACTACTTCCGACGCAACGGATGAAGATGTAGCCGCCATTCGTGAAATCGTGGAGGAAAGTGGTTATACCATGAACGATAAGCGGGATGAACGCACATCTGGCACTTATTTTGCCTTTGTTGCCTGCGTCTATGCTTTCCTTGGCATTATCACGCTGGTTACTGTGTTGAACATCGTGAACAGCATCTCCATGAGCGTATCGGCCCGTATTAGGCAATATGGCTCTATGCGGGCAGTAGGCATGGATGGCCGCCAGCTTTCCAAAATGATTCTGGCTGAAGCATTTACCTATGCCTTTTGGGGCTGTATCATCGGCTGTGCGGTTGGTCTGCCTTTCAGTAAAGTAATCTACGACTTCCTTATCACGGATCAATTTCCGTATGCGTCCTGGACTTTGCCTATCGGATCGCTGGCCGTCATCGTACTGTTTGTCATTGCTGCGGCGGTGCTTGCCGCATATTCTCCGGCCAAACGAATGCGGACAATCTCGGTGACGGAAACCATCAACGAACTGTGACAGGAATTATGAGCCGGTACAAACACAGGAAAAAACGTGCCATGAGAAAAACCATTTTGCGGTTGTTGCTCCTTGTAGCAGCCGTTGCGGTTATGGCGGGTTGCGTATTGATTGGCCGTGGTTATCAGATGTATCAGGCGGCGCTGACCCAGCAAAGTCTTGAAAGCAAAGTAGAGGAAATCCAGTCTGATTCGAGCTATACGGAGTTATCAGAACTTCCCAAAATGTATCTGAATGCCGTTGTAGCCGTTGAGGATCACCGTTTTGAACAGCATTTTGGAATTGATCTGATTGCCATAGGTCGGGCTGCATGGAATAATCTGACCACCTGGAGCCTGCGGGAAGGCGGCAGCACAATTACGCAGCAGCTTGCCAAAAATATGTATTTTACGCAGGAAAAGAGCTTTATTCGTAAGGTGGCAGAAATGTTTGTGGCGTTCCAGTTGGAACACACCTACACGAAAGACGAAATCCTGGAGCTGTATGTCAATTCCATATATTTTGGGGATGGCTATTACGGCATTGGTGACGCTTGTAAAGGATATTTGAATAAAGCGCCCATTGAGATGACGAATTATGAGTGTACCCTTATGGCGGGTATTCCCAATGCCCCCTCTGTGTACTCCTTAACAGAAAACCCGGCCTTGGCGGAGCAACGGCAGAAATATGTGGTTAGACAAATGGTAAAATACGGCTATATCACCGAAGATCAGGCACATCAATTTTCAAATAATTCAGCTATACAGGCAGCGACCTTGATGGTTTCATCAAGGCCGCTGTTTTTTAATTGTAATTCCTACAAAATTGTAGGGTCGCTGTCATAATGCAGTAGGGTTGACGTGCTACTCTTTCTATACCAAGACAGAAAGAGGTGTAATCTGATATGAATTTGTTAGAGGTCAAGAATATCTCTAAAACATACGGGACCGGCGAAGCTACGGTCCACGCTTTGAAACAGGCGACTTTCTCCGTTCCCAAGGGTGAGTTCGTTGCGATTGTCGGTGAGTCTGGCTCCGGTAAAAGTACGCTGCTGAACATGATCGGCGCGCTGGATACCCCCACTTCTGGAAAAGTGTTCATCGACGGCAAGGATATTTTCTCGATGAAGGAACGCAACCTGACGGTATTCCGGCGGCGGAATATCGGCTTCATTTTCCAGAGTTTCAACCTGATCCCAGAGCTGACGGTGGAGCAAAACATTATCTTCCCGGTGTTGCTGGACTACCAAAAGCCCAACAAAAAGTATCTGGAAGAACTGCTGACGGTGCTGGGCTTGAAAGAACGGCGCAACCATCTGCCCAGCCAGCTTTCCGGCGGCCAGCAGCAACGTGTGGCGATTGGCCGTGCGCTGATTTCCCGCCCGGCTCTGATCCTGGCTGATGAACCCACCGGCAACCTGGACACCCAGAATACCAGCGAAGTGATTGCCCTGCTGAAAGAAGCCTCCCGGCTGTATGAGCAGACCATCGTGATGATTACGCACAGCCAGAGCATCGCTCAGACTGCTGACCGCATCCTGCGGGTGTCGGATGGCGTGCTGACTGACATGGGGAGGTGCAGTGAATGAAGAGCTATTTAAGCCTTATCCCGATTTCGGCAAAGGTACACAGACGGTAGAGCCGGATGACACGAATTTGTATTATTCTTGCTGTCTTCCTCGTAACTGCAATTTTTTCCATGCCGGAAATGTGGACGGAAGGGCAGACAACTGCAATGCGCCATAATCATGGGAACTGGCACATTGCCCTTCAAAATGTACCGGAAGATAAAGCAGAACAGATTTGCGGAAATGCTAATGTTGGGGTTTTCTCATGGTATGATGTGATCAATGGTGATGCTGATCAGGGCTATTATATAAATGGCAAAAATGCGGTTTTATATGGCGCTGAGGAAGCATACGTTACAGACATTATGAATTATCCAACGGAAGGTGCTTATCCTCAGAGTGGGAAAGAAGTTGCGCTCAGTGCTGACGCAAAAGAGCTTTTTGGAATTAAGGTGAAGGACAGGATTGCCTTAAATACGCCTGCGGGGGTTCTTGAATACACCGTTTCTGGATTTTATGAGGATGATACAGAGTTTAACGACATCATTGAAGGTAGCTGCGTGTACATGAACAGAGAGGCATTTGATGAAGTACGCAGCTTGAATGGCGTGGAAGCATCGTCTCAGTTTTATATCCGGTTCGAGAAAGAGAAGGGCTTGAAGAAAACGATTGCTGAAATGAAAGAGCAATATAACCTTACGGATGAAAATGTTAAGGAGAACACGGCAGTTTTAAGTTTGCTGGGAGCCAGCACCGATGAAAGGGTAAGCGATCTTTATCCTCTGGCAATTACTTGTTTTGTAATCATATTGATTGCCGGTGTTTTAATGATCTCAGGTTGCATGAACAGTAATGTGGCGCAGCGGACAAAGTTTTTTGGAATGATGCGGTGTGTTGGGGCAAGCAAACAGCAGATTGTACGGCTTGTAAGGCTTGAGGCATTGAACTGGTGCAAAACCGCTATCCCGATTGGATGTGCATTAGGGACGGTAACTTGTTGGATAGCATGTGCGGTATTGCGGTTCTTTGTAAAAGGAGAATGGGTGGATATGCCTCTTTTTTCGGTAAGCATAAGCGGCATTCTTTGCGGAGCTGTTGTGGGCGTAGTTACGGTATTTATTGCGGCGCAGTCCCCTGCAAAACATGCAGCAAAAGTTTCCCCGGTAGCAGCCGTATCCGGAAATTCAGAATCATCGAAAAAAGTGGTCCATGCGGCAAATACGAAGCTTTTTAAAGTAGAAACCTCCCTTGGAATCCACCATGCGACAGCGTCTAAGAAAAACCTGTTTCTGATGACAGGCTCCTTTGCCCTTACAATCGTACTGTTCTTGGCTTTTTCCGCCTGCCTTGATGTTGTGCATAAATTGCTTCCGTCAGTGAGTGATTTCACGCCGGATATTACGATTGCGAGCGAAGACGAATCAAATTCCATAGATAGAAGGTTGTTAGAAGATATTTCAGAAATATCAGGTGTAGAGTCTACTTTTGGCATGATGTTTGATATAGATTATCCTGTTGAAATTAACGGCAACGCAGGGAAGATTGACCTGTTTTCTTATGGGGATTTTATGCTGGACAGCTTCAAAGGGTCAATGATAAGTGGAGATTTATCAAGTGTTTATGGGGATTCTGATTACGTGATGGCGGTCTATAATGATGCCGGACATCTGAATGTGGGGGATAAAATAAAGATTGGAAATAACGAGGTTGAAGTAGCATGTGTTGCATCCGAAGGAGTTGGGAGCGTCAGCGGCGCGACCGTTGTGGTGTGTTCAGAAGAAACCTATCGGAATCTAACAGGGGAGCAGGATTATGCTACAGTGAGCGTAATAACAAAAAGTGATATTTCCGAATCGGAAGTAGAGCAGATTCGTGATTTGTCTGATGGATATCAATTTTTCGATGACAGGGAAGAAAAGAACGAAGTTTCTGGCTCCTACTGGGTATTCCGAATTGCGGCATACGGTTTCCTGGCAATCATTTCTCTGATAACCGTGTTGAATATTATGAACAGCATTTCAATGAGTGTGTCTGCAAAGGTGAAGCAATACGGTGCAATGCGTGCTGTCGGGATGGAAAGCAGGCAGGTTACAAAGATGATAACGGCAGAGGCAGTAACATACGCTGCTTGCGGCACAATTGCCGAAACTGCACTTGGGTTGATACTTCACTATTTGATTTATGTGAAGATTGTCATTAGTCATTTTGGTGGTTTTTGGAATATCCCATTCAGCACTATTGGAATTATAATCTTGCTGGTTATGTTTTCATGTATCGTTGCAGTCCATGGCCCTGCCAAACGTATGCAGAGCATGGCAATCACCGAAACCATCAATGAGTTGTAATGGCTCAACATAAATTCTTGTCAATAATGTTTCTTTAATCTGCCGGGCGACGGCAAAAGAAAAAAAGCCGTCGCGCAGCAGCCCTTTGACACGCCCAAACGACCAGCGGCGGCTTTGAACGATCAAGGCCGCCGCTTTCTTCATGCCTGAAGGAGAGTGATACCAGGACCGGCGGCCCAGGGAGGGAGCCGCCGTGAGAGCAGTAATATGTAGTTCATCAAAAAAAGCCTTGCTTACGCCTCGGCTCTTTCTACTCCTCCACCGGCATCATCATGCCGGTTAATCGGTAGCCACAAGAAAAATGAGCTTGACGCCAGTTTCTCACTTCGGGAGACTGGCGTTTTTGCTTGTCGATTTTTGTGGAATAGCCCCGAATTATGCCGGTGCCGTTCTCCGCCCCATTTCGGCTCACTCGTCAACTAGACCCGTGAACCGAAATGGAGGTACATAATGCAGAAAATCAATCTTCGGGAACTATATCCCGATATTTATAAAACGGACACTTATCTGGAAGTAACCGACGAAGTACAAGCTGTGTTCCTGGCCGACAAACGAGCGGAAGCACGCTACCTGCGCCAGATGTATAACTACAAAGCGCACTACTCCTTGGACTGCGATAATGGCATTGAGAAGGCCATTGTGCAGCACCCGCCGACCCCGGAAGAAATCCTGGAGGACAGGCAGCTGCGCGATCAGCTCTACGCTGCGGTGATGGAGTTGCCGGACAAGCAGGCCAAGTGGATTTATGCCCGGTTCTACTTGGGCATGACCGTCAAGGAAATCGCCCAGGCGGAAGATGTTGATCTCAGCTGGGTGTATAAGAGCATAAAGCGCGGTTTGAAATGCCTGGGAAAAAATTTCAAAAACTTTAATTAACATGGCCAAAATGTCGCCGTTTTCTTCACTACCATTAGAAGGACAACTTATCACCTTCATTGGTACATTGACAACTGAATAGACGGCATTTCCGGTACATAACCCATGTACGAGCGAATCAGGCGCGCCGCGAAGATGGACAGCCCAGGAGGTGATGAACAGGACTGTTCCGAGCGATCTACGCCAGCCTGATACCCGAAAGCGGCATTTCGGGGCGCGATGACTGCATGGGGGCTTAAAGATACTTCCTCACGGCCTCCTAAAGACTTGGAGGGGAACCCTGCGGCGCACGAGTAAAACGACGCTGCGGAGTTATGACAGCCGCGCCAGCGGAGACCAGGAATGTCCCTATCGTCAGGGGCGCGTGGCAAATGTGACGAAAGCAACGGAAATAATCTGAAAGGCTGTGTCCATTTGCTGTTAGCAACAACAAGGCATTATTTGGGTGCAGTCCTTTCTTTTCAAAGTCAGATACCATGAGCTGGCAGCTCCGGTTGCCAGCTCATTCATGTGATTTTGAAACCGACTTCAAAGAAAGGAGAACCCTTATGAGCCAGTTGACGCAATGCTGGCCAAAAACGACAACCGATGAATTGGTTGACATCCGTGAAGTCACGGTAGACAAAGACCTTCCCAAAGAGGAACGGATAGCGGCCTTTCTTCACCAAATCAAAAACCCCTATCGCTTTCGCTGCGGCGATTTTGTAGTAAACGCCGCATTTGCCAGCAACGGGGTCACATTAGAGGAATGCCTGCAAGGGATTTTAAGGTAATCGACATCCTCGCTCTTTTTTCAAAAGTGTGTTACGATGTGCATGGAAAAGGATGAAAACTGAAAACCTCAAAATCCACTCTTTTCTTGCGGGAGCTTCCGGGAGGAAAGGAGTGCTTTTTCATGCCAAAATATCAGGCGACAGCTTACATTCGTCTGTCATACACCGATGATCGCTCCAGCGAGAGCGACAGCGTTACCAACCAGCGAAAGCTGATTGAGAACTTTATTGAACGAAACCCGGACATTCAAATCGTATCCGAAAAAAACGACGATGGTTATAGCGGTATCATTTTTGACCGTCCGGCGTTTAAGGAAATGATGCAGGACATCACCGATGGCAAGATCAACTGCGTCATTGTAAAGGACCTCTCCCGCCTGGGACGAGAGTACATTGAAACCGGACGCTATCTGCGCCGGGTGTTCCCCACTTATGGGGTCCGTTTTATTGCCATCACGGATAACATCGACACCGCCCATGAAGGCAGCGGTGACGATCTGACCGTATCCGTCAAGAACATTATGAACGAAGCCTACTGCCGGGACATTTCCATCAAGACCCGTACCTCTTTGGATATAAAGCGGCGTAACGGAGATTTTGTTGGAGCCTTTCCCGTTTACGGCTATATGAAATCCGAGGAAAACAAAAATCTGCTTGTACCTGACCCGTATGCTTCCCGCGTTGTCCGGGACATCTTCCGTATGCGCCTGGATGGGACAAGCGCCCTGCGGATCGCCACCGTGCTGAACGAAATGGGCATCCTCTCCCCCCTGGCCTATAAGAAAAATAATGGTTTTCCCTATGCCAAACACGGCTATGCCGACAAAGAGGATTGCAAGTGGTCTGCTACAACGATTATTCGTATTTTGCGGGATGAAACCTACATCGGCACATTGGTACAGGGGAAGCAAGGCACGCCACACTACAAAATCAAGCAGATGGAGCAGCGGCCATCCTCTGAATGGATTCGCGTTCCTGACGCCCATGAGCCGCTGATTGCCAAGTAGGATTTTGAACTTGTCCAGCGTATCCGCAGATTGGATACCCGGACTTCTCCCAAGCAGGATACGGTGTATCTGTTTTCCGGTGTCTTAATCTGCGGGTGCTGTGGGAGCCGCATGACGCGGAAAACGAACCGGGCTAAAGACAAGGAATACCACTATTATTATTGTCCCACTGGGAAAAAGCATGGCTGCGCCAATCCGGTAATGCTCAAGGAAAGCGATCTTGTAGAGTGCGTCAAGGACAGTCTAAAAGGCTACATCGACAATGTGAGCTGTCTGCAAGCTATCCTGGACGGTATCGACCAGAGCAGTATCAATCAGGCGCTTGCCAATGAATACGCCTCCCACATCGCCGCCAATGAGCAACAGGTGGAACAGGCGCTTGAATTTAAGGCCCGACTGTATGAAAGCCTGATTACCGGCACCATCAGCAAAGAGGAATATACCGACTATAAGGCCAGATACACGAGAATTGCAGAAAATGCAAAAGAGAGTATCCGAGTCTTAAAGGAAAAGCTGGCTGATGTTCTGGAGAACCGGAGTGAACGGAACCGCTGGATTTCTCACTTCACACAGTTTTCTACGATGGAGACCCTGGACCGCAAAGCTGTGGTTCACATGATACAGAGCATCAAGGTGATTGGGAAAAAGGAACTGGAGATCACCTTTACATATCAGGATGAATACCAGAAAGCAATCCAGCTAATTCAACTGGCAGAGCAAACAAGCCAAAGAAAGGTGGGATGATTTGTGGCAAGAAAAAGCAGAAAAGAAGCTGTGGTGCTTCCTGCACCGGAGATAGATACCTCTTGCCGCGCCGGAGTTTATGTGCGGCTTTCCGTTGAGGATAAGCATACTCACACCGCCTCTATTGAAACCCAGCAGCTGATTATCGCCCGGTATCTGGAGCAGAACCCGGAGATTATTGTGGTACAGACCTACATTGACAATGGCGCAACGGGTACGAACTTCCACCGTCCCGGCTTCCAGCAGATGCTCTCCGATATTGAAGCGGGTCTTATCAACTGTGTCATTGTAAAAGACCTCTCCCGCCTTGGGCGAAATGTCATAGACACCGGCTACTACATTGAGCGTTACTTTCCTACGCAGAAAGTCCGGTTTATTGCCGTGAATGACCGCTACGATTCTTCTTCCCCGGACAATGCCCACGATGGGATCATCATCCCGCTGCGGAACATGATTAACGAAGCCTATGCGATGGATATTGCCAGAAAAATCAAAGCCCAGCAGCGGCAGGCCATGAAAGAAGGCAAGTATGTTGGCGGGCGTACACCCTATGGATATTTGAAAGCTCCTAATGACTGCCACAAGCTGATTGTTGACCCGGTGGCTGCCGAGGTAGTCAAAACCATGTTTCAATGGGCCGCCGAGGGCGCAGGATTAAACACTATCGCGGTACGCTTGAACGAGGCTGGGTATCTCTCTCCCAGCCACTACAAGAGAACCTTGGGAGAGATCACCCATGAGAATCTGGTGGGCAATGGGCATTGGCAAACCCGCACCGTTGCCAAAATTCTCCGCGCAGAGGTTTATACCGGAGATCTGGTGCAAGGGGTATCTAAAATCATTGACCACAAGCAGGTCAGAGCCAGCGCCGATGAATGGACAACAGTACGCGGCACCCATGAAGCCATCATCAGCCGGGAGCTGTTTGCCGCTGTTCAGAAAGCATTGGACCAGGCTGCACAGCAGGCAAAAGACAGGGAGATACATTCCTGGTCTCCTAATCTTTTGAGAGGCAAGATCTTCTGCGCCCACTGTGGTCATAGCCTTCATCGGCAAAAATGCGTCCGCAGAAAATCACAGGAGGTATATGTCTATCACTGTATCAGCAATAACCGTATCAAAAAGGGCGTTTGTCCTGGTGCTTTTATCTTTGAAAAAGAGCTGCTGGATGCCTTGGCCGATATGATACAGGAACAACTCGATACCACGCTGGGGCAATACTCTCTCGGCCTGGAAAACCTCACCAAAGAAGCCGAAGAGCAGAAAAACATACAGGCTAAAATTTCCAGCCGAAAACAGGAAATCCAGCAGCTGCGTACCTACCAGCGCGGATTGTATGAGGGCCTGATCCAGAACCATCTGTCAAAAGACGAGTATTTTACCTTCAAAGAGAAGTACGAAGCCAAAATCGAGGCCATCAGCAAGGAAATCGAACAGCTGAAAGCAGGGCTTGCAATCATCGCCAAGCAGCTGGAACAGTACAAAATGCTGTCCCAGGATGCACAGCATATCAAGGAAGATCGCCATCTGACGGCAGCCCTGATTGACCGCCTGATTGACCGTATAGAGGTCTCAAGAGAAAAGCGGATTACGGTTCGTTTCCGTTTCCAAAGTGAATTTGAACATTGTGAGGAGGTGCTGAGCCAGTGCAGAAATATGTGATTGCCCTTTATATCCGCCTTTCCTTGGAGGATTATAAATACGACAGTATGAGCATTGAAAACCAGCACCTTGCGCTGAACGAATTTGTTTCTTCCATGCCGGAGTCCGCCCATGCAGAAGTCCTTGAATTTATCGACAACGGGTATAGCGGGACAAACTTTGAGCGACCCAAAGTCCAGGAGCTGATTGAGATGGTGCGGGCCAATAAGATCGACTGCATCATCGTAAAAGATGATTGTGTTATTTTAGAACTAAACGCAGAAAGCCCCTAAAAATGCGGGTTTTGTGGTGTTGGTTCTGTTTTTTGACCCAAAACAGAGGATAACAAGAGCGCAGGGCGGCGCAAGGAGGGTAGAACGCCCACAATCAAACAAAGCAAGACTTCATAGAGCGGGTATCGCCGTTGGAGAAATCCAGCGGTCGGTATCCGCTCTTTTTTTGCGTCCGCAGACTGGTACATAGGCGTGTATCCTGCCCCGCTGGGGGGCTGGGGTACACGCCTTTTTTCTTTTTCCCATAAACCCACATTGAGAAAGCGAGGTGAACACAAATGCCAAGAGCAAAGAAAAAAGAGGCGGAGGCACCGGCTGAGGCCGTGACGGAGACCGTCCAGCGGATGCCCCTCTCCCAACTGCACCCCTTTGAAGGGCATCCCTTCAAGGTGCTGGATGACGATGCTATGGCGGAGACCGTAGAGAGCATCCGGCAGATGGGCGTTGCCAATCCCCTCATCGTGCGCCCGGACCAGGACGGCGGGTATGAGATCATCTCCGGCCACCGCCGCCACCACGCCGCAGAACTGGCAGGGCTGGACACCATCCCCGTCATTGTCCGGGAACTGGACGATGACGCCGCCGTCATCATGATGGTGGACTCCAACCTCCAGCGGGAGAACATCCTGCCCAGCGAGAGGGCAAAAGCCTACAAGATGAAGCTGGAGGCTTTGAAGCATCAGGGGAGCCGGACCGACCTAACTTGTGAGCAAGACGCGCACAAGTTGGACGGGAAAAAATCCAGGGACATCATCGCGGAACAAGCCGGTACGAGCAAGGACTCTGTGCGCCGCTTTATCCGCCTGACAGAACTGATCCCCGAAATCCTGGATATGGTGGACGAGAAGAAAATCTCCATGACGCCCGCCGTGGAGCTGTCCTACCTGAAGCCGGAGGAACAGCGGAACTTCCTGGAGGCGATGGACTACGCCCAGGCCGCACCCTCTGTGTCGCAGGCCCAGCGCATGAAGAAAAAGAGCCAGGAGAGCGGCTGCACCCTGGACGATATGTGCAGCATCATGGACGAGGTGAAGAAGGACGACCTGGGGCAGATCGCTTTCAGGACCAGCGACCTCCAGAAGTTCTTCCCCAAGTCCTACACGCCCAGGCAGATGAGCGATACCATCCTCCGCCTGCTGGAGCAGTGGCAGAGGCGGCGGCAGCGGGACCAGCAGCGGTGACACGCCCCCTTTTGCGGGGCGCATTTTTTATGAAAAAAAGGAGTTTTACGCTTATGAACAGTATCCACTTTCACTTCAACGGTGATGTGAACATCAACCTGTCCATGCCCGACAGGGCGGACAGGCCCGGCTACAAAAAGCTGGTGGACTCCCTGGAGGACTATCTGCACGACGCGGCGGAGGAGGCCGCCGTCACGGAGGCCGAGGCGGACTCCATCGTGATGGTGATGCGCCCGGACAAGACCCCGGAGGTCATGCAGGAGACCCAGTGCTGGGACGAGATCGAGAGCAAAGGCAAGTACGACTGCCTGGAGGTCGTGTCGGACGATGCCCTGGATGTGGCGGGGCTGGCTATCGTCTTTGACGGGCGTCGCGTCCTGAACCTGGGCAGGGAGCGGTATCTGCTCGGCCCCGTGATCGTCTACAAGTACGATGAGGACGGGGACGGCGTTTCCCTCTCTGCGGAGGATGTGATCGCCGCCGTGGTCTACTTTGCCGACCATACCGTGACCCTCTACGCCGATGGGAAGGACTTCCCGGCGTTCCACATCTGAGACCCCGGCGCATACCTCCAGTGCCAGTGCCGTTTCCGCAGAAAGGGGGAATGAGATTTGCAGGAGGAAGTAGAGAACAGGACCGTAAACCTGATGATAAGCACCAGCAAGCTGACCGGGCGGACACTGGTGGCGGCGTTCCGAAAATACTGCCAGCACCGGGCGCGGGTGAAGGCCGGCAGGGCGGCGGAGGGCGACCACGGAAAGATGACCGTGGAGAAGCTGATCCGCAAGGACCAGGGGGCGCAGCAGATCGACATCGCAAAGAGCGGCATCAAGGACTTTGAGCGGGTGCTGAACAAGTACGGCGTGGACTATGCCATCCGAAAGGATGTGTCCCAGGAGCCGCCCCGCTTTATGGTGTTCTTCAAGGCAAAGGACGCCGATGTGCTGACCGCCGCCTTCAAGGAGTATTCCGTGAAGCTGTCCCAGAAAGAGAAGCGGCCCAGCGTCCTGAAAGCCCTGGCGCACCTGAAGGAGCTTGCCAAGTCCATCCCCTCCAAGGTGCGGGAGAAGAACCAGGAGCGTGAGCGATGAACCAGAAAACAAAGAAACTCATCATCCTGAACATCCCCTATGCCATCATCGGGCTGTTCTGCTCCAATATCGGGGAAGCGTGGCGTATCGCGGAGGGTACGGACATCTCCACAAAGCTCCTCGGCTTTTTCACCTCGATGGGTACGGCGTGGGGGAACCCCATGCCCAGCTTCCACCCCTTCGACCTGTGCATCGGGCTTGCCATCGGCGCGGCGTTCCGGCTGGTGGTGTATGTGCGGAGCAAGAACGCCAAGAAATACCGCCACGGGGAGGAATACGGGAGCGCCAGATGGGGCGGCCCGAAGGACATCGAGCCGTTCGCGGACCCCGTGTTTGAGAACAATGTCATCCTGACACGGACGGAGAGCCTCACCATGAACAGCCGTCCCAAGGACCCCAAGACCGCCCGGAACAAGAACGTGCTGATCGTTGGCGGCTCCGGTAGCGGCAAGACCAGGTTCTGGCTCAAGCCCAACCTTTTACAGTGCCATAGTTCGTATGTCATCACTGATCCAAAAGGGGGGATCGTCGAGGAATGCGGGGCCGTCCTGGTGCGGAACAAGTACCGCATCAAGATTTTTAACACGATCAATTTCAAGAAGTCGATGCACTACAACCCCTTCGCCTATATCCACTCGGAGAAGGACATCCTGAAGCTGGTGACAACGCTGATGGTGAACACGCAGGGCGAGGGCAAGGGCGGGGACCAGTTCTGGGAGAAAGCCGAGAAGCTCCTTTACACGGCGCTCATCGCCTATATCCACTATATCGCGCCCGTGGAGGAGCAGAACTTCGGGACGCTCATCACCTTCCTGAACGCTATGGAAGTCCGGGAGGACGATGAGACGTTCCAGAACCCTATCGACCAGATGTTTGAGGCGCTGGAAAAGAAAGAGCCGGACCACTTCGCTGTCCGCCAATACCGGCTCTATAAGCTGGCGGCCGGCAAGACAGCAAAATCCATCCTCATCTCCTGCGGCGCTCGGCTGGCTCCCTTTGACATCGCCGAACTGCGGGAGATCACCCGGTATGACGAGCTGGAGCTGGACACCCTGGGGGACCGGAAGACCGCCCTGTTCCTCATCATGAGCGACACGGACAGCACCTTCAATTTCCTCATCAGCATGATCTACACCCAGCTTTTCAACCTGCTGTGCGAGAAGGCGGACGACCAGTACCACGGGCGGCTCCCGGTCCATGTGCGCTGCCTCATTGACGAGTGCGCCAACATCGGGCAGATACCGAACCTGGAGAAGCTGGTGGCGACCATCCGAAGCCGGGAAATATCGGCCTGCCTGGTCTTGCAGGCGCAGAGCCAGCTAAAGGCGATCTACAAGGACAACGCCGACACCATCATCGGCAACATGGACACCCGCATCTTCCTCGGCGGCAGTGAGCCGACCACCTTGAAGGAGCTTTCCGCCGCCCTGGGCAAGGAGACCATAGATATGTTCAACACCGGGGTGAGCAAGGGCAGCCAGGAGTCCCACAGCGTGAACTACCAGCGGACGGGCCATGAGCTTGCCAGCGTGGACGAGCTGGCGGTGCTGGACGGCGGCAAGTGCATCCTCCAGATCCGGGGCGTGAGGCCGTTTTTGTCGGACAAGTACGACTTGACGAAGCACCCCAATTTCCAGTACACGGCGGACTGTGACGAGAAGAACCGCTTCGACATCGAGAAGTTCCTGGACCACCGGCTGAAGCTGCGGGCGAAGGACGAATTTGAAGTGATCGACGCGGACGGATGAGCGTCACGCCGTAAAGCCCCCTCTGCGGGGCTTTTTCCATGTCCGGGCGTTCCCTCCCTGCACGGAACAGCGCCCGCCTGTAATGAAGCTGCCCCCACTCACCTTACGGCAGGCATCCAACAGGCGGGCTGACTGTGCGGGACGGCGGGCGCCCTTTTGCACCATCAAAACCATTCCACGAACCGGGCGGGGCAAAGGCTCCGCCCACTGTCTTGAAGGAGGACAAAGTTATGGCATTTTTCAACAGTGCGATCGGTGTTTTGCAGACCCTCGTTGTGGCGCTGGGCGCCGGCCTCGGCGTGTGGGGCGCGATCAACCTTCTGGAGGGCTACGGCAACGACAACCCCGGAGCCAAGAGCCAGGGCATGAAGCAGTTGATGGCGGGCGGAGGCGTCGCCCTCATCGGCATCACCCTCGTTCCCCTGCTCTCCGGCCTGTTCACCGCCTGACGCTGGCATCCCGCCCATAAGGGCGGCGGTTCTCCCCCTGGCCTGCCGGAAATGGAGCTGCCCCCACCCTTACAATGGCAGGCATCCATTCAGCGGGCCAGACTGGGAAAGCCGCATAAAACCGGGGGAATCCCGTGTTTTCGTAACCAAGCAGACCTGTTTCCGGGCGGGGGCATCTCCCGCCCACCGACTTTAAGGAGGACAAAAATATGGCATTTTTCAACAGTGCGATCAATGTGCTGCAGACCCTCGTTGTGGCGCTGGGCGCCGGCCTCGGCGTGTGGGGCGCGATCAACCTTCTGGAGGGCTACGGCAACGACAACCCCGGAGCCAAGAGCCAGGGCATGAAACAGTTGATGGCGGGCGGAGGCGTCGCCCTCATCGGTATCACCTTGGTCCCCCTGCTCTCCGGGCTGTTCACCGCCTGACACGGAGGCAGGACAAGGCCCGCTGTAACCAGGGCGGGGCGGCGCCCTGCCGCCCTGCCCCACCAGATGAAAGGACAAGGTATTTGATTTGGGCAGTATTCTTGACGCAATCGCGGAATGGCTCAAAGAGCTTCTGATCAGCGGGATCATGGGCAACCTCACAGGTGTTTTCGATTCGGTCAACTCCCGCGTGGGGGAGATCGCCATGGATGTGGGCATGACCCCGGCGAGCTTCTCCCCTGGCATCTTCTCCATGATACGCAGCGTATCGGAGACCGTCATCATCCCCATAGCGGGGCTGATCCTCACCTTCATTGCCTGTTACGAGCTGATCCAGCTCATCATTGAGCATAACAACCTCTCGAACTTCGAGACATGGATCATCTTCAAGTGGATATTCAAGACCTTCGTGGCTGTCACGCTCATCTCCAACTGCTTCAACATCGTGATGGCGGTCTTTGATGTCTGCCAGAGCGTGATCTCCCAGAGCGGGGGCATCATCGGCGCGTCCACATCGGTCAGCGATGAGGCCATCGCCGCGATGGAGGCCACGCTCTCGACCTACGGCGTGGGTACGCTTTTGGGCATCTACCTGATGAGCTTTGTGATACAGCTCACCCTCTGGATACTCTCCATCGTGATCTTCGTCATCGTCTACGGCCGTATGATAGAGGTGTATTTGATGACAAGCCTCGCGCCCATCCCGCTCTCTACCTTCGGGAACCGGGAACAGAGCCAGACCGGGCAGAACTACCTCCGCTCCCTGTTCGCCCTGGGCTTCCAGGGCTTCCTCATCATCATCTGTGTCGGCATCTACGCTGTGCTGATACAGTCCATCTCGTTCACTTCGGATATAGTCGGCTCCCTCTGGGGCGTGGTGGGGTACACGGTCCTGCTGGTGTTCACCCTGTTCAAGACCGGGGGCCTTGCCCGAAGCGTACTGAACGCCCATTGACCGGGAAAGGAGGTCATCATGGCAGCGTATATTTCCATCCCCCGCGACCTGACGCGGGTAAAGACCAAGGTGTTCTTTGGGCTGACGAAGCGGCAGCTCGTCTGCTTCGGCGCGGCGGCGCTCATCGGCGTCCCTGCGTTCTTCCTGATGAAACGCTCCGGCAACACCAGCCTCGCCGTCATGGGGATGATCGTCCTCATGCTCCCGCTGTTCTTCCTCGCCATGTACGAGAAGGACGGCCAGCCGCTGGAGGCGGTGGCGCGGCATTTCATCCAGGCGAAGTTCATCCGCCCGAAGGTCCGTCCCTATGCGACCAACAACTATTACTCTGCCCTCATGCGGCAGGACCAAGTGGAAAAGGAGGTACAGGCCATTGTTCAAAACGCAGAAAGGCGGGCGCGGGAAAGCGGAGCCGATCGCTCTCCCCGCAAGCCTGACAAAAGCGGAGAAAAAACAGATTAGGGCCATCATCGAGAAGGCCCGCAGGGATGACGGCACTCCCCGCACCGCCCAGCAGTCCATCCCGTTCCAGAGGATGTTCCCGGACGGCATCTGCCGTGTGACGGACAACTACTACACCAAGACCGTCCAGTTCAACGACATCAACTACCAGCTGGCCCAGCAGGAGGACAAGACGGCCATCTTCGAGGAGTGGTGCAGCTTCCTCAACTTCTTCGACAGTTCCATCCACTTTGAGCTGTCCTTCATGAACATGGCGACCGACGCGGAGAGCTTCGAGAAGTCCGTCCGCATCCCGCCTGCGGGGGACGCCTTTGACAGCGTCCGGGCGGAGTACAGCCAGATGCTGAAAAGCCAGCTTGCCAGGGGCAACAACGGCCTGACAAAGGCGAAGTACCTGACCTTCGGCATCGAGGCGGCCTCCATGCGGCAGGCGAAGCCCCGGCTGGACCATGTGGAGACGGACCTGCTCAACAACTTCAAGCGCATCGGCGTGACCGCCGCTGTGCTGAACGGGAAGGAGCGCCTGCGCCTGATGCACTCCATGTTCCACATGGGGGACCGTGACCCCTTCGCCTTCGAGTGGAAGTGGCTGGTGGAGTCCGGGCTTTCCGTGAAGGACTTCATCGCACCCGCCGCCTTTGCCTTCAACGGCCGGCGCACCTTCCAGGCGGGGGATATGTACGGGGCCATGTCGTTTTTGTCCATCACGGCCTCGGACATCAGCGACCGTATGCTGGCGGACATCCTGGACATCGACTCCAGCCAGATCGTCACCATGCACATCCAGTCCATCGACCAGAACAAGGCCATCAAGACGGTGAAGCACACCATCACGGAGCTGGACCGCAGCAAGATCGAGGAACAGAAGAAGGCCGTCCGCGCCGGGTACGACATCGACATCATCCCCTCCGACCTCGCCACCTACGGCAGGGACGCCAAGGCGCTGCTGAAGGAATTGCAGAGCCAGAACGAGCGGATGTTCATGGTGACGTTCCTGGTGATGAACACCGGGCGCACCGAGCAGGAGCTGGAGACCAATGTGTTCCAGTCCCAGAGCATCGCCCAGAAGCACAACTGCGTCCTGCGGCGGCTGGACTTCCAGCAGGAGCAGGGGCTGATGTCCTCCCTGCCGCTGGCGCAGAACCTCATCGAGATACAGCGGGGCCTTACCACCAGCTCCACCGCCATCTTCATCCCGTTCACCACGCAGGAGCTGTTTCAGGACCGGAAGGAGTCCCTCTACTACGGCCTGAACGCCCTTTCCAACAACCTCATTATGGTGGACAGGAAGGCTCTTAAAAACCCCAACGGGCTGATCCTTGGCACTCCCGGCTCCGGCAAGTCCTTCGCCGCCAAGCGGGAGATCGCCAACGCCTTCCTTGTGTCGGACGATGATGTCATCATCTGCGACCCGGAGGCGGAGTACGCGCCGCTGGTGGAGCGGTTCGGCGGGCAGATCATCAGGATCAGCCCGTCCAGCAGCCAGTATGTCAACCCGATGGACATCAACCTGAACTACTCCGAGGAGGACAACCCCGTGGCCCTGAAAGCCGACTTCATCCTCTCCCTGTGCGAGCTGGTGGTAGGCGGCAAGGAGGGCCTCCAGCCGGTGGAGAAAACGGTCATCGACCGCTGCGTCCACCAGATATACCAGAAGTATTTCGAGGACCCCAGGCCGGAGAATATGCCCCTCTTGCAGGACCTCTACGAGGCGCTCTTAAAGCAGGAGGAGAAGGAGGCCCGCCATGTGGCGACCGCCCTTGAAATTTATGTCACCGGCTCCCTGAACATCTTCAACCACCGCACTAATGTGGACATCACCAACCGCATCGTCTGCTTTGACATCAAGGACCTGGGCAAGCAGATGAAGAAGATCGGGATGCTGGTGGTGCAGGATCAGGTGTGGGGGCGCGTGACCCAGAACCGCAGCGCGGGCAAGGCCACCCGGTATTTCATGGACGAGTTCCATCTGCTCCTGAAGGAGGAGCAGACGGCGGCCTACTCCGTGGAGATTTGGAAACGGTTCCGCAAATGGGGAGGCATCCCCACCGGCATCACCCAGAATGTGAAGGACCTGCTCTCCAGCCGGGAAGTGGAGAACATCTTTGGTGCGACACGTTGACGCACAAACATCACGCTATGAGGGTAATACTTCATAGACTTATGGCCATGTGATGCTAAAAGCGTCGGGCTTATCTCGGCAGGGATGAGCAACAACTGATAACCCGATAGGT
>NZ_VUMI01000044.1 GCF_009696275.1 Eisenbergiella porci | reverse complement strand
AGGCTACGAATGCCTAAAGGGTGTGGATAAAAACATGAAAAGGGCGTAGCGATGTGGAAAATAAATATTTAAGTATAAAAGTATCGAGAGGATTATTTACAACCTGCCAGCGCCTTTCGGCGCTGCAGGAATAACGCTATCATTGTCAGTCCGCAAATTGTATAATAAATGCCATTTGCAGCCGATACACCCCAATACGCATTTTTCATTGCCATAAACAGAGGATACACGGGGTGATACTTTATCCAATCCCAGGCAATCCCCGTCTGTCCCGCAAGAAATACGGGAGTTGTAATGAAAACCGCCAAAACAAGATACAGTAAAGAAAATTGCCTGAAACCGGGCAGCAGCATCGCGCAAAAAAACCCTGCCAATGCCATAAACATGGACAAAATACCCGTTTGTAGTAAAACGTGCGGCAACACGGACAGCCCCACCGGAATGCCTAAATTTATGACGGTCAAAAGTGTTGCAAATACAAGGTCGGACAGCAGAAACAGACCTAACTTCGAGACGATAAACGCCGTTTTACTCACAGGCAGCACCCCGTGGACGCGAATAAGCCCCATTTGTTTTTCTTTGAACAGCAGGGAAGCAAGTCCTAAGAAGCCGACCGCCGTTAATTCAAAAAACAGAAATTCACAAGTGATTTCCCTGCGGTTTTTCATTTCCTTATTATCCTGTCCTATTATCTCTGCCGCAGTATGCAATTTGGGGGACAACAAAAAGTTTGCATATGCGGCACGGTATCTGTCCGTACTGTCTATGCCAGATGAAACCATAATAATTTCCGGCGTTCCATTTGAAGCGTCAATGCCGACGGCATAGCCGTCCCTGCTTTCTGCCTGCAATTTCTCTATACTGTCAACTTCTGTTATTTCAGCGGACGCTGTACTTTGCGTATGGAGCGGATCATAGAGATACACCGGATATATGTTCTGATCCAAGTTTATATAGACAAAATTAATGTAACACGAATATAGAATGAGGGAGCCAAGCGCAAGCAGGAAAAACCTGCCTGATAACATCAGTTTAAAGTCCTTTTTCAGCAAAACAAGAAACCCTCTCCACATTATGTCAACCCCCTCCCTGTGTACTGGATAAACATATCTTCAAGCGTCGGTTCTTTGGAGTGAATACTGATGATCTCGTCATACGGGAACGGAATACCCGCCTTCAGCTCTGGCATTTCAATGACTGTTGTACCGTGCTTTCCCTGATATACATAATTAATTTCGACTTGATGATTGCTGTTTTCTTCTTTTAACTTTTTCGGCTTGTCGATTGCCTTTATTTCACCGTCAGCGATAAAAGCTACCCTGTCACAAAGCAAATCCGCATCCATCATGTTATGAGTAGTCAGGAAAACCGTTGTGCCTTTTTTTCGTTCTTCCTCAATGATTCCCCGGAACAGTACCGCGCCCTGCGGGTCAAGTCCGCTTGTCGGTTCATCTAAAAACAAAAGCTGCGGATTGTTCAGTAACGCCCGTGCCATGCTAACACGCTGCCGCATTCCTTTGGAGCAGGAAGATACAGGCTTTTTTAAGAAGTCCTTTTTAAACTCCAACAGCTCAAACAGTTCATTTATGTCGCGCCGGCTGTCTGCTGGATAAAATGAAGCAAAATAGTGCAGATTGTCGAGTACGCTTAAATTCGTGTAGAGATATGGAAATTCAAACAGCACACCGATTTTCTCCCGAAAGTTCTTTTGCTGATCCCCCAAAGTCTTACCGAAAAGGCGGACATTTCCCCCATATCCTTGTAGAATGCCCGTCAAAATTTTCTGTGTGGTAGACTTTCCGGAACCATTCGGGCCTAAAAATCCGAATATCTCACCGTCAGCTACGGAAAAGGTCAACCCATGCAGGGTTTGTTTTTGTTTCTGGTATGAGAAAGTTAAATTTTCAACCTCAATCATTCTTCATCACCCCATTTATCTTTTTGTTTATCTTTTTGTTCTTTCTGGCGTTTGCTCCACCAATTCATAAATTTAACTTTGAATGGAAGAGAGATTGCCGCCAGCAAGATAATAATCAGCCACCAATACCATTCCAATCCTAAAAACATATCCTTTTCCTCCTATCTGTTTTAATAAGGTCAGTCTATGAAAATGCGGTGAAATCGAAGTGTGGCGGCTGTGAAATCGGTGTGAAATAAAAATGCCCTGCTTCATTTAAGAGCAAGGCGTTTCCTCGTTTCGGTTTTATGCAATTAGGGAGAAATCAAAATAAAATTCAACACCGTTTGGTTTGTTATCAACACCATAGTCCGTTTCACACATGGACAGGATTTGAGCGACGATAGAAAGGCCAAGGCCGGAGCTGTTAAAGGTGTTATTTTGTGAGGACTTTCCGCGGTAAAATTTCTCCCAAATCATTGGAATATCCTGCGGCGGTATCTGTTCCCCTTGATTGAAGATTGAAAACCGCAATTTACTTTCCCTCCGGATAACAGATAAATGAATTTCACCGCTATCACAAACATGGTTTTTTGCGTTTTGTATTAAGTTATTAAGGACTTGCTCCATGCGGTACTTATCGGCATAAATAAAGGCTTTTTCGTCCGGCAGTTCATAAGTAAAACGGTAATTTGCATTTGGTGTGTCTATCAGTAAACGTCCGGCGACAGTTTCGGCCAGCTCTATAAAGTCAAAGCGTTCCTCTGACAGCTTTGCGGCCCCCGCTTCCAATGCAGACAAATCAAGCAGGGAAACAATCATAGTATTCATGCGGTCTGTTGCAGATAAGATAACATCCATGTAATGCTGTTTTTTCTGTTCATCGGTTTCCTCTTTCAGCCCCTCAACATATGCGCGGATAACGCCAAGCGGCGTTTTCATTTCATGGGATAAGCTGTCAACCAATTCTTTTCTCTGCGTCAATAGTAAATGCTGCTTCGTTGCTTCTTTTTCAAGCTGCTTATTGGCCGCTTCCAGTTTTTCAAGAGCTACCCCCAGATTAGAAAACATTGTATTCAGGTTTTGTGAAAGCTCTCCAAATTCATCCTCCGCGTGAATATTGCAATGCGCTGAAAAATCTAACTTTGCCATTTGCCTCGCCGTGCGGTTGATTTCATCGATCGGCTTTGAAATAAAACGCCCCAGCATAGCGTCCACGCCGACGATAACCGCCACCAATAGCCCAAACCAAATAACAAAGGCTATTCTTCGATTGGTTGGTAATTCCGATGTGAAAACATAAAAAAAGACGATAATGCCGCCCACTAATTTTGAAAGCAGCAGCACTTTTTTCCGAACCGTATTCAATCCAAACCACGCATTTATCTTTTTCATCATCATACCTCGAACTTGTAGCCGGAACGTATCAACGTTACGATATGATGCCCCTGCGCACCAAGCTTTTGCCGCAGAGTCTTGATGTGTGTATCCACTGTCCGGGTATTTCCCCCGAAATCATATCCCCAAATACGGTTTAACAGTTGTTCGCGGGAAAACACTTGATTTTTATTCTGCATGAAAAAACGCAATAGTTCAAACTCCTTATAGGTTAAATCAATATCGTCGCCCGCTGCAATAACGCTGTGTGAAGCCGTTGCTAAAGTCAGATCGCCGACAGTTAAGGTTTCCTGGGTATTTTCAGACGAGGAACGGCGTAGTAAGGCATTGACCTTTGCTAACAGCACCTTGGGGCTAAACGGCTTTGTCATATAATCATCGGCGCCGTAATCATAGCCCTTTAACTTGTCATCCTCCCCCTCTTTTGCCGTAAGAAAAATGATAGGGAAATTATACATTTCTCTCGCTATCTTACAGACAGAAAAGCCGTCCAGGTGCGGCATCATAATATCTAAAATCGCCACATCCACGGGATTGTTTTTCAAAATCGTAACAGCGTCAATGCCGTCGTCTGCCGTAATGCAGGAATGGCCGCCACGCTTCATGTACTCCACAATAATATCCTGCATATTTTTTTCATCTTCTGCAATCAAAATAGTAGCCATACAAATTTACTCCTTTCCTCTGAAAGATCCATTTCATCGCCCGTCAGCGGGTCTTTCCGCGTCTTTTGGTATCAGGCATATATGGCTGATACGCTCAATAACCGGTATTCTGTTATCCTCGCAGAGCTTCTGTACGCGTCGTTCTGAAATACCCCATTTTATCGCAGCTTCCGGAGCAGTTGTATAATCCATATACTAATTGTCATTTCTGTTTTATATCGGTATAAATCTTGTAATTATACGAAATTATTTTTTTATTTTCTGTGTATATTATTTCAATGCGGGGACATACTGTTAATATCATCGGAACCCCCTCCTTTGATGATTCATAAACCAGGCGGCTCTGCCGCCGGTTTATGATTACGCAAGATAAATAATTACTTATCCTCCCATTGCGGGGAGGATTCCTCCCCTAGTTCAAAGTTCCTCCTGCAGCAGCAGTGCTGTAGGGGGGACTTTGCTTTTCCGCCGCAAAAATTCACACAGTCTTCCCTTATTATCATCTGTTCTTAACTCCATAGAATACCTCCCCAAAAATTCTTTTCCACTTCCCTATCCCTCAATATTACACTTTGTTCTTTACCATATACCTTTCCCCCACTTCTATTCCACTCCCGCTTACCGCATACCACTTCTTCATATTTTATAATAAAACCAAAGTATCGCAAGTGCAACACATACAAAAGCCAGACATCAAAGAACAATTTGTAACAGTTCAAACAGGACTGCGCATTTACTGCGCAGGCCAGCGCTTCGCGCTGACCATAAGAAAGCGATCCAGGAATGCTGAAATCCATCACAAAAGGCCCTGGCCCTCCACACGAAAACATTGCTCTTTTTGTTGTATTGATATATCATAGGAGTAGAGCGTCCCACACACAGGGACCGCAAACTTGCAAAGTGAGGTATCACCTATGAAGCTTAACACAAAACGGACCCTTCTGGTCGGTCTGGCCTTTCTGTCGATCAGCGCCTTCTGGCAGCTCTATGACAGCATCATCCCGCTGATTCTGAAAAACACCTTCCACATCAGCGACACCATTTCCGGCGGAATTATGGCGATTGACAATGTCCTGGCTCTTTTTATGCTTCCGTTTTTCGGAAGCCTGTCCGATAAGGTACATACGAAGCTGGGCAGACGTACGCCCTTTATCCTCTGCGGTACTGCGGCGGCGGTAATTGCCATGCTTTTCCTGCCCTTTGCGGATAATATCGGTTCCCTGGCCCTTTTTGTTGCGGCATTGTGCGTTACGCTGATTGCCATGGGCAGCTACCGTTCCCCTGCCGTTTCCCTGATGCCCGACGTTACGCCCAAGCCGCTGCGCTCCAAGGCAAATGCCATCATCAACCTGATGGGCGCGGTTGGCGGCGTGATTTCCCTGATCCTGATTTCCACGCTGGTACCGAAAACCGGCAAGCCCAATTACCTCCCCATTTTCCTGATCGTTGCGCTGGTAATGGTTGCCGCGGTGCTGCTCCTCTTGTGGAAAATAAAGGAAAATCCACTGCGTGAGGAACGTGAGAAAATCGACCGTGATCTGGATATTGCAGAGGGTACGGTGGAAGAAACGCAAACCGCCAATGCCCCCATGCCTCCTGAAGTAAAAAGGAGCCTGATACTCATCCTGATTTCCGTTTCCTTCTGGTTCATGGGCTACAATGCGGTAACTACCGCTTTTTCCAAATATGCGCAGATTTACTGGGGAATCCAGGGCGGCGGCTTTGCCAACTGCCTGCTGGTTGCCACAATTGCAGCCATCTGCTCCTATATCCCTGTGGGAGCCATTGCTTCCCGCATAGGGCGTAAAAAAACGATTCTGGGCGGTATAGTGCTGCTTGCCTCCATGTTTGCCCTGGGTGCGACCGTAAAGGAATACCATGTATGGATTAACGGCCTGTTCGCCCTGGTGGGCGTGGCCTGGGCGGCCATCAATGTCAATTCCTATCCGATGGTGGTAGAAATGAGCAAGGGCAGCGATATCGGTAAATTCACCGGATTTTACTATACCTTTTCCATGGCGGCGCAGATCGTCACCCCTATTCTTTCCGGATTCCTGCTTCAGCATGTAGGCTATCATACTTTGTTCCCTTATGCCGCGCTTTTCGTTACGGCAGCCTTCTTCACCATGCTTTTTGTAAAACATGGCGACAGCAAGCCGATTCCGAAAAAAAGCAAGCTGGAAGCATTCGATGTAGATGATTAAAAAGCCATTGACGCAGATGATTAAGGAGATAAATGGAAATGGATAAAAAGAAGAAAACACCAAAGCAGATTGCGGCCCTTGTATGCGTGGGTCTGCTGCTCCTGCTTTATCTGGCAACGCTGGTGGTTGCATGCCTGAACTTCCCGGGCGCCGACCGCCTGTTCCAGGCCTGCCTGGTGGCAACGGTCGGGCTTCCCATCCTTTTGTGGATATATATCTGGCTGTTCGGCAAGATTAAGGAACGCAGGCAGGGTCAGGATAATTCCAACGGAAAATAAATACTTAAAAAAGAAAGCCAGGCCGCTATCCCATACCGCCTGGCTTTCCTTTTTGTTTTCGGGCAGAGCCTTTCCGCTCCGCCCGTTATTACTGCTTTTTCCTGATACCTGTAAATCTCCTGACGAATCTATTTTACCGCAAATCAGTATATGCTGTCTACACCCAGCTGCAAAAGTTCCTCCTGCGCCTGCTTCAGGTTCCGGAAAAGGATGGTATGTATGCCCAGTCCGGCTGCCGTATCCAGATTGGACTGTATATCATCCAGGAACACACACTCTTCCGCTTTCAGGCCATACCTGCCAAGCAGAAGCCTGTAAATCGCCGGATCAGGCTTGATAACTCCGTCCCGGTAGGAAAGGATGCCGCCGTCCACATATTCCAGGAAATCCATGGCATCCTCGTTGTCCCGTTTCACCTTATCGGAAAAATTGGAGAGGACAAGCACCTGATACCCTGCGCTTTTCAGCTTCTGAATCCAGGGGATCGCATAATCAGCCCTTGTTACAATGCCGTGAAGGCTGACAAAAATCTGGCGTATCTCCTTTTCCACGGTAGGATCATTGTTTATGAACCCGGCCAGCATTTCGTCATCGCTTAAAAAACCCCTGTCAAACTCATGCCAGAACGGATTGTCCACCGTTGCCTTTCCCACCCTTTCCTCCGTTTCCGGCGGGAAACCGAAGCTGTGGATAAAATTTTTCCAGCCGAAAACCGTCAGCACATTGCCTATGTCAAAAATAACCGTACGAATCATTCGCGTCCCTCTCTGCCTTATCTTCCCTGCGTAACAAATCCAGCAGCCTGCGCGCGGCTGGTTTCATGATAAAACACCTTGTATTACTCCAGCTTCTGCAGCATCCGTTTTTCCTTTTATCTGCAAAGAGCGCTCTGTCTGTAAATAATATCCTCTCTGCCGGGGCCGTTGCTCACCATAGTAATGGGATAGCCGATATGCGCTTCCACGAACTCAATATATTTTCTGCAGTTTTCAGGCAGATCCCCATATTTTCTGATGCCCCGGATATCGCATTTCCAGCCGGGCAGCGTTTCCAGGACGGGCTTTGCTTTTTCCAGCTTCCAGGTAACCGGGAAGTCCTCCGTCACCGTGCCGTCCACCTCATATCCTGTGCACACCGGAATCTCATCCAGATAGCCCAGCACGTCAAGAACGGTAAAGGCCACGTCCGTAGTTCCCTGGAGACGGCAGCCATATCTGGAGGCCACACAGTCAAACCAGCCCATCCGGCGGGGACGTCCTGTGGTGGCGCCGTATTCTCCGCCGTCGCCGCCCCTGCGTCTGAGTTCCTCCGCTTCCTCCCCGAAAATTTCGGATACAAACGCGCCGGCGCCCACTGCGGAGGAATAAGCCTTGCATACGGTAACCACCTGCCTGATTTCATAGGGCGGAATACCTGCGCCGATGGCGCCGTAGGCGGCCAGTGTGGAGGATGAGGTTACCATGGGGTAAATTCCGTGATCAGGATCCTTCAGCGTTCCCAGCTGTCCCTCCAAGAGGATATTTTTCCCTTCTTTAATGGCTTTGTCCAGATAAGCGGAGGTATCGCATACGAAGGGAGCGATCATGTCCCTGTATTCCTGCAGGGTTGCATACAGCTCCTCCACATCCAGCAGAGGCTTGTGGTAAAGATGTTCCAGAAGCACATTTTTCGTTTCGCATACACTGGCCAGTTTTGCTTTCAGGCCTTCCTCATCAAACAGCTCGCATACCTGGAAGCCGATTTTCGCATATTTGTCGGAATAAAAAGGGGCAATGCCCGACTTGGTTGAGCCGAAGGATTTTCCGCCCAGCCTTTCTTCCTCATATTGATCAAAAAGAATATGGTAAGGCATTACAATCTGCGCCCTGTCGGAAACAAGGATATTCGGCATGGGTACGTTTCTGTCCGTAATGGAATGTATTTCATTGATAAATACCGGAATGTTCAACGCAACGCCGTTTCCGATAATGCTCGTCGTATGTCTGTAGAAAACACCGGACGGAAGGGTGTGAAGCGCAAATTTGCCATAGTCATTAACAATAGTGTGTCCTGCGTTCGCACCGCCCTGGAAGCGGATGATAATGTCTGCTTCCCTGGCCAGCATATCCGTGATTTTACCTTTTCCTTCGTCGCCCCAGTTAGCGCCTACCACTGCTTTTACCATTTCTTATTCCTCCTGTTTCAAATCTGCGTCCCTGAAAGGACATCTGCCTGCCGCAGATTGGCAAAAGTGCCGCTCCACAACAAAAAAAGCGGGCTTTCACAAAACCATTTTTGTAAAAAACCCGCTTTCTGCGTCTTTTACTTTATGATTATATATTATTATTAACCATAAGTAAAATCAATATTTATTATATTAGAAATAAGTACAGCTTATAGATTTACCTTTTTAAATCAGTCATAAAGGTTGGGAGCGACCTTGGGATCGTCCATGTTTTCAGCAGTATACCACTGGCATCCTGTATCAACATCACTTACAGGCTCGCCCTTGATGGCCTTTACACACAGCTCAACGGTTTTATAGCCAATCTGAAGAGGATCCTGGGTAACTGCGCCTGCCAGCTTGCCTTCTCTGACTGCTGTTTTAATCAGCACGCCGGAGTCAAATGCAACGCCGACCACTTCCTTGCCCAGTTTGCCGATGTTTGCGTCACCGTTAATCAGACCTTCGCCTGAGAACTGGTTGGAGCCATAGATGCAGATGGTGTCAGGCTTGTTTAACAGGTTCTGAGCGTCAACGGAAGAAAGGTCTGCACTTACGGATGCGGGAACCGCTACGTCGATGATAACATCTGCGCCGTCAACCTTGTTTGCCCATTTGTCATGGCCTTCTACGGAAACGGTCTTGCCGTCTGCTTCCAGAAGGAATTTCATCTTATCAACGAAGCCGGTGCCACGCTGTACGATGGATTCGGAGTTAGCTTCCTGGTTCATAACGCCGATTCTTACGGTGCCGGTTGCGGATGCAACCTTGTCTTTGATCAGCTTGTAGGTTTCATCAGCAGCCAGTTCGCCTGCTTTATAGTTATCGGTCGCTGCGTTGGCAACGATAGCGCCTTCGGGAGCGCCGGGTACGCCGGAGTCAAAGCCGATAATCGGAATGCCTGCTTTCTGGATTTCCTTAATCGTATCCAGGCATGCTTCTGTGTCAAGAGCTGCCAGGCCGATTGCGGGCGGATTGTTGTTGAATGCGTTGTTCAGCATCTGTACCTGCTGCGCGATATCGGATTCGGTATCGGGTCCCTGGAAATCAATTTCCACGCCGTATTCCGCAGCAGCTTCATTTGCCCCCTGGAGCACTGCCTGCCAGAACTGATGCTGGAAGCCCTTGGATACCAGATAGATCTTCCCCGTAATTTCTGTAGAGGCCTGCGCCGTATCTGCCGCTGCTTCTGAAGAAGCAGGCTCTGCAGGCGCTTCTGCTTTTGTCTCCGCGGGCGCCGGTGTGGACGCTGCAGGAGCCGTTGTGGAAGCATTGCTTCCGCAGCCTGCCAGCATGCTCGCTACCATAGCCGCACCCAATGCGATACTGAGTAATTTCTTTTTCATGTAAAACCCTCCTTTAAAATTTGAAATACCCCCGGCTCTTCTTCCGCCGGTTTTGTAATCAAAAACCTTCATATCGTTCCTTTTTTGATATGACAGGCATTACAAACATTTTCTGTAACTGTCTGAAAACTTCCTGTTTCTGCTCAGACTTTTTTCTTTTTCTGTCTGTTCATAACATCCATGAATACCGCGAACACCAGGACTACGCCGGTAACCGCCTGCTGCCAGTTGCTCTGCAGCCCCACAAAGGGAAGTCCGGTTTTCAGCACGGACATGATAAACACACCGATCAGGGTACCGGAAATGGTTCCGTAGCCGCCGCTCATGGAAGTGCCGCCGATTACCACGCCTGCGATGGCATCCAGTTCGAAACCGCCGCCCCCTCCGGGAAGGATGGTGGAATAAATGGAGGCATAGGCCAGGCCTGCCAGGCCAGCCAGCGTGCCGCTGATGATATAGGCAAGCGTTCTCCATTTTGCAATGTTAACGCCGGATAGCCTTGTTGCTTCACTGTTGCTGCCCAATGCCACGATATAACGGCCGGGCCGGGTCTTATTGAGCAGGATGGAAGCCAGGATGGCGATAACAATCAGGAGAATAAAACCGGTGGGAATCAAAATACCGTTCTGGTTGATTTTGAAGATATTGCGGAACCAGCCTTCCGCCTGGCTGGACTGCGGCCAGGTAACGCTCTGCGCCTTGGTAAAAATGGAACCGAGGCCTTTGGAAAGCATCATGGAACCCAGCGTTGCGATAAAGGGAGGCAGATGCATGTAGGACACCATCAGGCCGTTCAGAAGCCCGAACAGGGCGCCGATGAGGATACATACCAAAAGCCCCAGGGCCACAGGCAGATGATACTTGGTGATCAGCTGTCCGGAAATCAATGCGGAACAGGTGAGCACGGTTCCAATGGAAAGATCAATGCCGTCCGAGGTGATGGCGAAGGTTACGCCGATTGCCATCAGACCGATATAATAAGAGGCATCAAAGATGTTGACCAGTGTTGCATAGGACCGGAATGCCGGATTGATAAACCCGAATACCAGGTACAGGATAATCAGGGCCAGTAAGGCGATCAGCCTCTGCGTCCCAATGGATTTTGTAAATTTCGCAAGGGGATTTCTCTTTACGGCCCCTCCCGTATTCGTTATTTTCGCCATGTTTTTCCTCCCTCTTTACATGCCTACCGTAGCGGCCTGCATGATTACTTCCTGTGAGGCCTTCTCTATCGGAATTTCCGCTGTTTTTCTTCCCTCGCACATAACCAGGACCCTGTCGCTCATGCGCAGGATTTCCGGCAGTTCGGAAGAAATCATGATAATGGACTTTCCTGAGGCAGCCAGTTCGTTCATCAGATGATAAATCTCGCTTTTGGCCCCCACGTCGATACCTCTGGTCGGTTCATCGAAAATCAGGATATCACAGTCCCTTACCAGCCACTTGGCGATAACCACTTTCTGCTGGTTCCCGCCGGAAAGGCTGAGCGTGGGCGTGGTGACTGTGGGTGTCTTGGTATTCAGACGCTCCACATAGTCCTGTGCCGTGCTTTCCTCGTCCTTCTTATCTATAAACAAACCCCTCACAAATTTTTCCAGAGAGGCCATTGTGGTGTTTTCCGCAATGGTTTTATCCAAAACCACGCCGTAACGCTTTCTGTCCTCCGACAGGTAACCGATTCCTGCCTTCACTGCGTCCTGCGGGCTGTTGATTTCCACTTTTTTGCCGTTGACGTATATATCGCCGCCCTGCTTCTTATCCGCGCCGAAAATAACCCGGGCGGTCTCCGTCCTTCCCGCTCCCATCAGTCCTGAAAATCCCAGAATTTCTCCCTTTCTCAGTTCAAAACTGATATCCTGCACCATTTTCCCGGCCTGCAGATGTTCCACCTTCAGTACCACCGGCGCATTGTCCGGGACATTGCTTACGGACTTTGGTTCCTCATAAATCGTCCGCCCCACCATCATATTGATGATATCGTCCTTGGTACAGTCCTTGCTTATCAGGGTTCCCACATACTCCCCGTCACGCATGACAGTGACTCTGTCGGTAATGATCTTGATTTCATCCATACGATGGGATATGTAAATAATGCCGATTCCTTTTTCCCTTAAATCCCTGATGATTTTAAACAGCTCATTGATTTCCAAATCCGTCAGCGCCGCCGTAGGCTCATCAAATACCAGAACCTTTACCTCTTTGGAAATTGCCTTGGCGATTTCACACATCTGCTGTTTTCCTACGGTCAGATCACCCATCACCTGGGAAGGATCGATACTGATATTCAGCTTTTCAAACAGCTTCGCCGCCTCCTCATTCATCCGCTTGTCGTCTATGATTTTACCCTTCATATACTCCCGGCCGATGAATATGTTCTGAGCCACGGTCAGCTGCTGCATCATATTCAGCTCCTGATGCACAATAGCGATTCCCGCATCCTGGGCCTCCCGTGGATGCGTGAACTCCACTTCCTTCCCTTCATATATAATCTGCCCGCTGTCCTTGGAATAGATCCCGGTCAGAATTTTCATAAGCGTGGACTTGCCTGCCCCGTTTTCACCCATCAGGGCATGTACCTCGCCCCTGCGGACTTCCAGGCTGACTTTTTTCAGAGCATGAACGCCCGGAAAGGATTTATCGATATCCTTCATCGTCAGAATAACTTCCCCCACTTTTTCACCTTCCATCCCTTCTCATTAATTACTGCTTTCTTTCTCATCACTCAAGCCTATGTTTATAGTATAGTGGCATCTTCCCCAACACTAAATGTAATTTCTTACAAAAAAAGGGTAAAAATTTACTGTTCTGTAAATTTTTACCCTTTTTACACCACAAAAGCCACAAAAAAGTTCAATTTATTTGTTGATTCTTGCAACCGCTTTCATATTTTTCCCCCTCTATTCTCCTTTAAAAGGGAAAAGCATTTCCTGGTTTTCGTCCAGGTACATGTTGTCACGGGTTATCAGTACGGAACCGGAATCGATTTCCCTGGGCACTTTTTCACCGTTCAGCACCTTCACGGCGGTTTCCACACCCAGATAACCCATTTTGAATGGATTTTGGATCACCATGCCCTGGAAAATTCCAGCCTCCAGCATTTTGATTTCTTCCAGGGAGCTGTCAAAGCCCACAAAACTGATTTCTCCTGCCAGGCCTTTGTCCACGATGGCGCGGGCGGCACCGACGGCGGAGTATTCATTCAGCCCCACCACCACGTCTACATCCGGATGCTTTTCCAGGACGCCCAGCATAAGCTGATAGGCCTTGTCATAGTTCGAATCACAGAAAACCACATCCGCAATTTTCCCCTGCTCCTCTCCCAACCCTTCCCGCAGGCCTTTTTCCCGTTCGATGGCCGTGGAAGAGTTTTTTACATGGGCGATTACGGCGATTTGGGAATCCGGTTTGAGGATCTCCCGAACATAAGAGCCCTGCAGCTGCCCCGCTTTGATATTGTCTGTGGAAATGATGCATTCTTCCACGTCCTCATTGATTTCCGAGTCAAGAAGGAGCAGGCGTATGCCGCTGTCCACAATCTTGCGGGCCAGCGGAGTGGTTTCCGTATAGCTGGCCGGCGTCAGGACAATAGCGTCCGGATGCTCTGAAATCGCCTGTTCGATCAGAATGTTCTGCATTTCATAATCGTCCTCAGCCTCCGGCGCACGGACGGACAGTTCCACGCCGTATTCCTGCGCCGCCGCTTTTGTCCCATCTATCAGCTGGGTCCAGAAATCGCTGTCGTCAATGATCTTGGAAATAAAAATAATGGAGTACGGCTCTTTTTTGGGTTCCTTGCGCATAAACGCCAGAAGCAAAACCACCGATACCGCCAGCAGAAGAAATATGGCCGACAGAAGTTTTTTCTTATTTATCTTCATTTGTTTCCTGCGCCTCCTCTTCCACAAACGGGATTTTTATCGTGGCTGCCGTTCCCTCGCCGGGGATGCTTTTGTAAAAAATCCCATATTCCATACCGTAATAAAGCTGGAGCCGCATCTGTACGTTGCAGATTCCTATCCCTGATTTTTCTTCCCCATTCTTTGCATCAAAGATATGATCCAGCACTTCCTGCTCCATCCCCCTGCCGTTATCATATACGGTAAGGTAAATACAGCCATCCCGGTAGGTTCCGGTTATTTTTATCAGACCCTTTCCTTCCTTATATTTGATTCCGTGATAAATAGCATTTTCCACCACCGGCTGCAGCACCAGCTTGATGATCTGCTGGTTCATTATCCCCTCATCCACATCGATTTCGAATTCCATCTTGTCCTGGTAACGCATTTTCTGGATGGTCAGGTAGCTTGCGGCATAATCCACCTCACGCCTGATGGAAACAAGCTCGTCCTCATTGCTGATGCTCTGCCGCAGCAGCCTGGCCAGGGATGAGGTCATAAGCACTACCTCACTGTTCCTGCCGCCCTCCGCCATCCAGATGATGGAATCCAGCGTATTGTACAGAAAATGGGGATTGATCTGCGACTGCAGCGCCTTCAGCTCACTCAGGCGCTTCTGTTCCTGTTCGTAGATGTTCTGCTCCATCAGCTGCTGTATTTTGTATATCATTACATTGAAGGATTTTCCCAGGCCGGCGATTTCGTTATTTCCCTCCGTCTCTACCTGCGTCCCCTCAAAATTACCGCGCTCCACCTCTTTCATGGAATTTTTCAGCCGTTCCAGCGGACGCGTAATCGCTGAGGAGAATACCACGCACAGCAGCACGGTTACCACCAGAAATCCTGCTGTGATCATAACATACAGCCGCTGTGCCTCGGAGCGCCCCTTCATAAGCTCCGCCATATCCGTTACGCCCACAATGCTCCAGCCGGTTTTCCCCGATATGGAAATGGTATAGAGCTTGCCGCCCGTCCCTTCTTTTTTCAGGAAATAACCATCCTCGCATTCCAGCACTTCATCCACCATTTCTGTTTTCAGGGAGCTGTAGATAAGCTTCTGCTTGGGATGGTAAATGATTTTGCCGTCAGGATCAATAATATAAATATAATCAGATCCGATGTTATTGCGCTCACACAGGTCTTCCAGCGCCTTATAGTTCAAATCGATGAAAAAAACGCCCACCGTTTCCCCCGTATCTGGGTTCTCGATTCCGCGGCTCATGGTAATTACCCATTTATAATTATCCTTAATCACATTCTGCACATGGGAGGAGGTGAGCCAGGTCCCGCCCTTGTCCCTCACCTTGCCGTACCAGTCCACACTGTACAGGGGAATATTCACATTAAGGACATCGTTTCCATCATTGATGATTCCTTTATCCTCTTCGGAAACCACGGCAATATTGGAAATGTCCTTCCGTGTTTCCAGTACCGTGGAAAACTGGGTCACAATCCTCCGGTACAGGTTGGGATCTCCCGCAGATTTTTTATCCAGCAGGTAGTTCTGCACATCGCTGCTGTGAGCCACCATGGAGGATATGTTTTCCATATAATCAATGTAGGAATCAATGTCCCTGGTCACCTGCCCGGTCAGGCGGGTGGTATAATCTATGGAATTATTTAATATCGTCCGTTCCGTATAGTTCAGGGATATAATGTAAAAAAAAGTGAGCGTTGCCACTATCAAAACGGAAAACACCGCCAGCATGGTGGTTCTGATGCTGGAAAAGGGCAGCTTTATCCGGCGGCCCCCCGCTTTCTCCTGCCGTTTCATCACATCCCCCTCTTTTCCCTGGCGTACTCTGTTGGTGATTTTCCCGTAGCCTTTTTAAAGGCGGCGCTGAAATAATGAGGATCTGAAAAACCTACCTTTTCAGCGATTTCATAATTTTTCAGAGCGGTGTTTTCCAGCAGCTCTCTCGCCTTCTGCATCCGTATGCCGGTAAGCGCCTCCATGAAGGTTTCCCCTGTGACGCTTTTAAAAATGGCGCTGAAACGGCTGGTACTGATATTCAGATAAGAGCATATCGAATTCAGCCCCAGTTCGTTTTCCCCATAATGTTTTTCTATGTAATCCATGGCAAGGAGCGCATATTTCTTCCCGCCGTCATTTTTCCCCGTATCCAGCATTTCCGCCGCTTTCCGGTAGTAGCCCTCCATCACGGAAAGCGCCTGTTCCAGGCTTACGGCGCTCATCATCCCTTCCAGCGCCCGCTCTTTTTCCCAGACGATGTCCTGCTCCTCCAGCTGAAAGGAACGCAGAAGCTCCGGAACCGCATCCAGCAGCTGCTGCAGATACATGTGAACCCTTTCTTTCGTCCAGCCGGCTGTGCGGATGCCTTTTTTCATTTTTTCCATAATTCGGGAAACAGATTGGGTATCGCTGTGCTTGACGGCATCCAGAATTTCTTCCGCCGCCAGCTCCGTTTCCGTCTGTTCCCCCGTATGCTGACGGATATCCTCCATCACAAACAGGGACTCCTCCTCGAAAATATAGCGGCACTGAAGCGCTGCCAGCGCATCTTCATAGGAATGGAACAGAGCCTGACGTTCTCTGATACAGCCGCCGATTCCGATATTGGTCTTCATTCCCAGGATTTCCTTCAGCCGTCCGTTGATCTCCTCCGCAATGGCCCGGCTTTCCCGGCAGAACTCCACCGGCTTATTGCTCTCCAGCAGGAGGACCGTGCGGTACTCCTTCCCCTGGAACACCTCTCCCGCGCCGTATTTTTCCACAATTTCCTGTGATACATTGTATACGACAAAGGCGATAAGGGCGCGTTCCTGTTTCTTCTTATCATCCAGGCTGTGCACATCCCTGTAGTCCTCTATCTCTATCACTGCGACCCGGAAAGCATTCCCCCAGAGGGTTATTCCCAATTCCTCCAGCTCCCTGTCATTTTCCTCCCGTGTCTTGTCTCCCATGACAAGGCTCATGAGCACATCGGAGCGCACAAGGAGGTGGTTTTTGTGATAGGTGGTGCTCATCCTGCCGATAAGCTCTTCATTTTTCCTGCGTTCGTCTATTTTTTCACCGATTTGAATCAGCACTCCGGACAGCTCAGAAGCGGTGACCGGCTTGAGCAGATATTCGGACACCTGATATTTCAGGGCCTGCTTGGCATATTCGAATTCATCATAACCGCTGAAAATGATGATCTTAATCTGCGGATATTCATGATAAAGGAATTCGCTCAGCTGGAGGCCGTCCATATATGGCATACAAATATCAGTCAGAACCACATCCACCTCATTGCCCTGCACATAGTCCCTTGCCTCCCTGCCGTCGGCGCAGACAGCAACCAGCTCATATCCCAGCTTTTTCCACGGGATATTGGCGCTTATTCCTTCTCTTGTTAAAATCTCATCATCCACCACAATCGCTTTTATCATAGTTCCTCCGGTATTCCGTCAGACTTCCAAGTCCGCCCCATACGGACTTTTTGCCTGTCTTTTCTTTATCATACCGGAAAAATATGGAAGTGTCTATGAAATGTTCTTTTTTCATCTTTCCATCTGAATCAAAGACCTCGCTGCAGAGCAGCGGGGTCTTTGACCCTCGCGGCAGTCGCCAAATATCCATGCAAGCATGGCTACTTGGCTCGTTGCTCGCAGGAATAAAAGCATTTATTGACTCACAACCACTTTTTTAATCTGCAGTAAACCTTTTCCTCAATCTCTTCTGCTATAGCTCTGGCTTTATAAGGATCAAGCTTTATATCCTCAGCAACAGCCAGCAAATCCTTTATTCCCGGATTTTCCCCATTTCCATTCACTGTTGTTGCATGTTCTCCGCCAATAGAATTACTGTATGTCAAGTCATATGCTGGTGATAGAACCCATTTTTTCTGACTTTCATCATAAAGGAATGAAAAATTTTTGGAATGGTCATCTCTGTTATGCGCAAAAACATTAAAACACATAAGACGATAAAGCTGCTCCAGCTGGCTATAATCATTCGTCAATTTCAAAGTAAGCTGCATCAGAATATTATAATCCAAATTAGGAATTCTATGAGATGTTTCAAGCAATGCGCTGACAGAAACCATATGAATCCTCTTTCCCCCATTTCTGTCAAATCTTTTAGTTGCGAAGTAACCCTGACAAAGCTTACTTGGCATCAACCGGGTCTCCTCCATCCTGATGCCGCATTCTTTTGCGCAAAGAGAATACTCATATTCCTGTACCCCTATGTTTCCCTTATCATAGGAAGACGCAAACTTCACTATCCATTCTTCTCCATCAATAATATAATTTACCTTGGGTCTTGCCCCGCCGGAAGAACCGCCTAATTGAAAAAGCTCATCAAGATTTTCACTATCATTCGATTTCATAATAGCCTCGCAGCCTTTGGCCAGGTCATCCAAAGATACGTCCTTATCATCGGAGACCAGCTTATTTTCAGGGTAATAAGTTAATGCTCCCATACCGGAGGATCCCACTATTGCCAAGCGGTTCAATGCATCTACCTTTACAGGATTCATACCTTCTTTTCGCAGCATCCTGTCCACCAGCAATCTTCCCCAACCATCCGGGAGGCTGTCTGCAAACACGCCAAAGGTTCCTTCAAACGGATCAAATCCTTTGGGAGTAAAAACCCCGGACTGAAGCGGCAGAGAGACCGGGCTGACCGAAAATCCGTTTCGCAGCCAATCCGCATCGTACTCAAAGGCTGTGAGCTTATCTTTTGTAACCGCAAGCGTCCCTACTTTTCGCTTATCCATAAATACAGACAACATTTTATTATCGTTCATTTAAGACCTCCTCAATGGACGCGTAGCCTTTTTTTGTAAACAGCCCGTCAAAGTCGTTTTCATACCCCAATGCAAATGCAATTTTTATGAGCGAAGATAATGATATCTCTCCGGTACGTTCAAAACGTTTTATGGATCCCAAACTCACATCCGAATATTTCGCCAGCTGTACCTGTGTTATTTTTTTCTCCTTTCTCCTTCTGCTCATACGGCCTGCAATATCTTTACTTATTTCTCCTGGTGATCTCAAAAAATCAAAGTTATTCATAGCTAATATTTTAACCTTTTTTGTGGTTTTAATCAATAAAAGATTCATATATTAGTCTTTTTTATTATTGTTCTGTTTCTGTTCACTCCGAAAACCAGTAACTGCATAAATCCAGTAAAAATTGCCTGCAGCAATGGGATTTATGCACTCTTGAATCACTTTCTTACATACTGTGCAGTAAATGCACAGTACTGAGTGAACAATAACATTCATCATCAGCCGCGGGATGTATCTGCGGCCGGTTCCCGGTCCTGGAACCGCTTCAGCTGGGCATTCAGCTTTTTGACCTTTTTATCCGCCGCAAGCCAAAGGATGCCCTCCGCAGCCAGGCAGACAGCCAAAACCATTATCATAAAGGGTAAAAGCGTACTGAAATCCGTCCCTTCCAGGAAAAATACGATGCCAACCATTATCGCTTCTATCAAAATAAGCTGTATGATTTTGCGGAGAAGCATCTGCTTCACTGTAAGCTCTTTTCTGCTGTAGAGCACGGCTGAGGGCAGAATCCCCAGAAAACCGTAGAACACCGGGAACAGAAGAGCCTCATAGCCAAACCTGGTATCCGGGGCATAGATCATCCCCATAAAGGCCATCCCCAGGTTTATGCAGGTTACCACGACAAAAAAACTGATAAACACTTGTCCTATAAATTCCTTTTTACTCATTTTGCAGCCTCGCTTTCAACGCATTTACATATTTTCTGGAAATAATGATGTCCTCGCCGTTCGTCAGCCTTGCGGAGAGCCGCCCGTTCAGGCCGGGGCGCAGGTACGAAACCCGCATCAGGTTCACCACCGCCGTTCTGGAGCAGCGGAAGAATCTGTTCCGCCTACGGTACGGTTATGCGTGGCTGCGACTGCATGTGGGCCTCAAGCGGGCCAGGGATCGTAGGCATGCCGGAAGGCTGCCGGAGGAGTGCCGGAGGGCTGTGCCGTTTCTGGTTTCTAGTACGTTTCCTGTAGAGAAAGCGTTCCCTGTCCCTTCAGATAATAATCAAAATAATCTCTGATAATACCATTCATCGTCACCAGGCATTCCCTCGCATCCCTCTTTCCGGTCCCAAGCAGCGCTGCCAGCGGCGGGGAAAAAAGAGGAAGATCCGTAAAATTCATATGCCCGGCATCGGTAAACTGAATCTCTCTTCCATCCTTTGCCAGTGACAAAATTACATGATTCACATATTGATCGCCGTATCTCTGCCCCTGCTCATAATGTTCGGAGGTATCGATGCATAAAAGGGGAACCGGGTAAGGCTCCGTGTTCATCTGGTATTTTCCGTCCGCAAAGCCGGTTTCCTCGCCCAGCATAGTCCCGTCCAGATCGATAACGGCCCGCACCTGCGGCCGTTCCCGTCCAGCCGTCACCGCAGCCGAAGCCAGGATCTGGTCACCCGAAAGTTTTCTTCTTCCGGCATGCCGTCTCCATTTATTCTGGAAATATCACTCATAAACTGCTTATCCACAATAATCACTTCCCCATCGTCCAGCTCTGAAAAAATTGCATGATATGGATGCTCCACACTGCATACCACATATCCGTTGGAGGCAAGCTCGGTATAGGCCGAATAATTGCTCATCCTGTACCCGAAGGCGCCATGGGAAAACACGATCAGCGGGAAGTTTTCCCCTTCCCCGGAAACAGGATACCAAAACTGCACCGCCACCCGCCTGGACGAACCGTCGGAGCAGAATTCCTCCTCCCTCGCATCATCCGTCCAGGTAAAGCTTACCGTCTCGTAAGCGTAGCCGCCGGTTACGGGCAAAGGTATCATAGGCGGGAACAACAGGGCCGGTATCATGCAGAGGAACAAAAGCAATAGATGAACAGGAAGGGCCGACGGATGGTATTTTGCCGCCTTTCTTCTTTTGCCGTCCTTCTTTTTTCCCTCAGAAAAAAGGAAGTAAGCAGATATAAGGCTGCACACAAGATAAATGCCAGGAAACAGCCAGGCTGTATCAAGGGGCAGCCCTCCAAATATGACAAGCAGCAGAAAAAACAGGATTTCTGCGGTAATAAAACCCATTTGAACCACCGGTATGCGCTTCCTTTTGCCAAAAAAGATGCCTTCCTTTACCAACTCCGCTATAAATAAAATCGCCAGAAAAAAATAACTCATGCCCACTCCTTCATTGCCGTTTCCTGTCCGGCCGACCGACTGATTTTTAATGTCTGCTGTCAGTATAGGGCAGGAAAAGCGTATCCGCAATGCGCAGGGAAGCGGAATGCAGAAATGGAGCGTGAAATGCATATTCATATTTTAAGTTGGAAGGCGCCGCTTTGTAAATTACATAACATCCACTGTTTCTATTGCCAATGTATCCAGATGTTTTAGCAGCATCCCCTTTGTAATGACGCATAGTGCCAGCCAGGAGGCTTTTTTTCTTTTCATCTTTCTCGCTTATTATATGGTTTTCATGGTAAAATTTCGAAAAGGCCGCTGCTATCTGGTAAGCATTTTCACAGACAATATTGGGGGCTTTCTCATGAAAGGCGTTTATAAAAGCGCTGCCGCTGAGTGCAATTTTTAACAATAATTCTCTTTCACTTTCTGAATAAACTCCCTGCAGCTTTACCTTTCCGCAGTTAAGGCCGGTTTTCCTGATGATTGAATTGATACGGGCAGCCGTATATAGAAGATAGACGCCTGTTTTGCCCTCCGATGCCATAAATTTATCCGTATCAAAAACGTAGTCCTTGGAATAGTGGTTAATTAAGTCACCGAATTTCACCGCGGCTATCCCTATTTTCTCCGCTGCGGCTTTTTTGTCCGCCTCCGCTATATTATCTGATGATTTTAATTTTTCATAGGAACAGGCTGTTACCGAATCCAGCAGCTCTGACAGCTGCATTACTCCGCCGTCCCTGGTTTTAAACGGCTTGCCGTCTTTTCCGTTTACCGTTCCAAAACACAGATGGGCAAGCTCCGTGCTTTCTGGTATCAGCGCTGCCTTCCGGGCGACACGGAATACCTGGGTAAAGTGTAAATTCTGCCTGAAATCTACGACATACCATATTTTATCCGGTCTGAAATCCTTTTCCCGCTGTATAATCGCTGCAATATCTGTCGTCACGTATCCTTCCGAGCCGTTGGATTTCACAATAATCGCAGGAGGGACCGGCGTTTTGTCATTCTCCTTTGCAACCTCCACGACCTGTGCGCCTTCGCTTTTTACAAGCAGGTTCCGGTCCGTTAACAGCTGCAGCAGCTGAGGCACATATTTACTGGAATCACTTTCCCCATACCAGTAATCAAAGGAAACGTCCAGTCTTTGAAAGGTTTTTCTGATTTCCTTTACAGATACCTCAACCATGTTACACCAAATTTTTGTATAATGCGTATCTCCTTTTTGAAGCCGGGCTGTTATCGTTCTTGCTTTTTCAAGAAAGACCTCATTTGTTTTACTTTTCCGGCTCGCGGCCGGATAGATTTCATTTAATAAATCCGCTGTAAGCGTGGGCAATGTATCTGCGTATCTTTCCTCCAGCTCTGCAAGGACCAGCCCCATCGGAAGGCCCCAATCCCCCAGATGGACATCCCCAACCGCTTTCCTGCCGGTCGCTGTAATGATTCTTTTTAAGGCTTCCCCGATGATGGCTGAACGCAGGTGGCCGACATGAAGCGGTTTGGCAACATTGGGATTTCCGTAATCAAGCACTATGGTTTCCTCTGCTTCCGCCTGAGGGATCCCCTTAAATTTCGCACTTTGAAAATGCATTCATAAATACTGCTGATAACAGCTCCGTTAATAATTTCATACTTGCTCCCTTCTTTGCATCAGAGCATATTTGAAAAATGCTCCTGCACTTTCGAATACTTCTGCAGCCCGCCGGGACGGTACCGGGTTTCTTTCGGCAGAAAAACTGCATTGCATCAGATATTTAGTTTTCAATTGCAGTCACCAAACGGCAAGAGAACCTTTGCTTCTCTGCGAGTTCATCTATTTGGCTCGTTGCCCGCGGAAATAAAAAAACACTGACAGGCTGTGTGTGCCCGACAGTGCTTTGAAAATAAATATAATTCAACTCACTTTCTATAGGCACACAGCAAATTAAGCCTGTACCTATAAAGATACAAGCCTCATCGTCTGCGTCGAATGGAAAGTGAGAATAATTGACTCATAATTCGCTCCTTTGAAAGTTATAATGTCTATTTATAGCATGAATTATCAAGTATTGCAATTACTTTTTTATACTTAAGTTTTTTATTCACGTTTTGTACCGGAAGCCGTGGCCCTTTTTCGCAGAATATCCAGCGTATGGTGGCTTGCCCCTATCAGATCCTGCCTTTCACAGACCGCCAGATGGTATTTCATATAGATAGCAAATTGTTCATCGTTCATATTGTCTATGACAGGGCGCATATATCCGGTTGCGCCGTCAGTGGCTGTCAGGCAGATCCGTTCCACCTGTACAGATTGGTTCAGTTCCGCAATATCCTCTGTCCGCACCAGTGCAAACAGATCCTCCGGCTGCACGGTAAAATGGAAATCCTCCGTCAGCTTTCCTTTCTCCAGGCAGTCGTAAATGGTTCCCCGGGCAAACAGTTCTCCCACCACAGTTGGCTCATTCATGCAGTAGGCGATATACAGAATCCCGTTTTCACGGATTACCCGTGCGGCTTCCTCCAGTGCTTTCTTCCTTTCATCCTGCGTATAAAGATGATACATCGGCCCGAGAAGAAGGGTTATGTCAAACGTATTCTCCTGATAGCGGGACAAATCCAGGGCATCTCCCTGTACTGCCTGAAGTCTCATGCCATCCTCCGTTTTTGACCGCAGGATATTAAGGTTGTGTTCCAGAAGTTCCACCGCATCTACCCGGAAGCCTTCTTTCGCCAATGCAAGGGAATAGCGCCCGGTTCCGGCTCCCACCTCTAAAATACGCATTCCCCGTTCCAGAAATTTATGGATGTATTTCATTGTCGTCAGATATTCCACCAGGCCGTGCTTTGCAGCAGACAGACGGGCATCTTCCCGGTAACTGCCGTAGTACTGCTTCAGGTAACCATTTTTATCCATATATTATCGCTCCCATTTTGTATGTAATTATAATGGAACTGCGCATGTAAGTCTTTATATATAATGACAATTCTGCACTGCGTTGTCTGTCAGTCAAATAAATCTTTAAGATCTGCCGCCACCGGTTCTACAGCTCTTTTTCCTGCCTGTTTATTTTCTTTCTTACGTTCCGATTTCCATTTCCGTTCCTCATACATATCCCGGATCCAGACTTTAACCGGGGCTTTCCACATTTCCTTTTTATTCCAAAGAAGGCTCTGCCGCCGCAGAGCCTCTTCTTATCTTATCTTATCTTATCTTATCCTTATCCTGTAAACCGCTATTACACATTAATTTCCGCTTTCACGCCCAGCAGTTCTTTATTTTCCTCAAGCACAGGCCCGATTACATCCTTCAGGAAGCTTTCCACCTGTGCCGGGGCACAGCCAATATATTTGGAAGGGTCCATGGTTTCGGTCAGTTCTTCAGCGGTAGTCATAAACATGGGTTCCTGTGCGATGAGCTCCAGCAGGTTATTGTCTTTGCCCTCCGCTTTCACCCGCCTGCCGGCTTCCATGGACAGTTCCCGGATTTTTTCATGCAGCTCCTGGCGGTCGCCGCCTTTTTTCACCGCATCCATCATAATATTTTCCGTTGCCATAAAAGGCAGTTCGCTCATAAGCCGTTTTTCAATGACCTTCGGATATACCACCAGGCCGTCCACCACATTCAAGCACAGATCCAGGATGCCGTCCACAGCCAGGAAGCCTTCCGGCACGCTCAGCCGCTTGTTGGCGGAATCATCCAGGGTACGTTCAAACCACTGGGTTGCAGAGGTAATCGCCGGATTGAGCGCATCCGCAATCACATAGCGGGAAAGGGACGCAATCCGTTCACTACGCATGGGATTTCTCTTATAAGCCATGGCCGAGGAACCTATCTGGTTCTTCTCGAAAGGTTCCTCCACTTCCTTCAGATGCTGGAGAAGCCGGATGTCATTGGACATCTTGGTGGCGCTTGCCGCGATTCCCGCCAGCACGTTGAGCACTCTTGTATCTATTTTACGGGAATAGGTCTGCCCGGATACCGGATAGCAGGCCTGAAAGCCCATTTTTTCCGCAATCATGGGATCGAGCGCATTTACCTTGTCCATATCGCCGTCAAACAGCTCCAGGAAAGAGGCCTGTGTTCCCGTAGTTCCCTTGGAGCCAAGCAGCTTCATAGTGGAAAGCACATAATCCAGATCCTCCAGATCCAGGTAAAATTCCTGCATCCACAGGGTTGCGCGCTTGCCTACCGTTGTGGGCTGGGCCGGCTGGAAATGGGTGAATGCCAGGGTGGGCAGATCCTTATATTTTCCGGCAAAGGAAGCAAGCTCCGCCAGCACGTTCACAAGCTTCTTTTTCACCAGCTTCAGCGCTTCCGTCATCACAATGATATCCGTGTTGTCACCCACATAGCAGGAGGTGGCCCCCAGATGGATAATCCCCTTCGCCTTCGGGCACTGCACGCCGTAAGCATAAACATGGCTCATAACATCATGGCGCACCTCTTTTTCCCTTGCTTGGGCAACCTCATAGTTGATATCCTCCGCATGGGCCTTTAATTCTGCGATCTGCTCCTCCGTAATGGGAAGGCCCAGCTCCTTCTCCGTCTCCGCCAGGGCGATCCACAGCCTTCTCCAGGTGCGGAATTTCATATCCGGGGAAAAAATGTACTGCATTTCCCTGCTCGCATAACGCTCCGAAAGCGGGCTTACATATCTGTCCATATTATCACTCATAAACGGCAACTCCTTTATACTTAGATTGTTCCGTCAGGACAGCCTGTCCTGAAACCTTCTGCTTTTCATTTACTGAACAATTAACCTGCACATACCCTTCCCGCTGCAAAATGCCTGACCTTGCTGCCATGATTTTCCCGGGAAAGGACAGCATAACTGAAACAAGTATATCTCACCGCTTTTCAAAAATCAAGAAAACTTACACGTTCATCACACGCCCGATGAACTCACGGACCCGTGCATTAGGTGAACTGAAAAGCTCCTCCGGCGTTCCTTCCTGACAAATTACGCCCTGCTCCATAAAGATGATCCGGTCGGAAAGCTCCCTGGCAAACTGCATTTCATGGGTTACAATGATCATTGTCATATGCTCCTGCGCCAGCTGTCTGATTACCTTTAACACCTCCCCGGTCAGCTCCGGATCCAGCGCTGAGGTTGGTTCGTCAAAAAACAGGATTTTCGGCTGCAGGGCCAGCGCACGCGCAATGGAAACACGCTGCTGCTGTCCGCCGGAAAGCTGATAGGGATAAGCATCCTTTTTATCGGACAGGCCCAGCTGGGCCAGCAGCTTTTCGGCGCGTGCCTCCGCTTCCTTCCTGGAAATGCCGTCCACCGTCATGGGCGCATCTATGATATTTTTCAGGACGCTGTAATGCGGGAACAGGTTAAAGCTCTGGAACACCAGTCCAAAATGCTTATGGATCCGCTTTAAATCCGCCCTGGAGGCATACACGCACCTGCCGTTTTCCTCATGGGCGGCCTTCTCCCCCAGAAAGGAAAGCTCCCCGCCGTCCATTTTTTCCAGCATGGTGGCGCAGCGAAGCAGCGTAGACTTCCCTGAGCCCGAAGGCCCTATGATGGAAACCACCTCCCCTTCCTTTACGGTCAGGGAAATATCCTTGATAACCTCCAGATCCCCAAAGCTTTTTTTCATATGATTGATTTCAAGAAAATTCCGGCTCATTTTGTTCCTTTTTCTCCTATCCGTGTACTCTGTGTAGAAACGGAGCCCGGAAATACCGGGGAACCGCTTCCCCTGCATTTTCCCAGGCTTCTTTTGCCTTAACCTCTGTAATAATTCAGGCGTTTTTCCACATGCTCCATCACCATGGCAACTACCAGATTGAAAATATAATAAAATACGCCGGCCGCCATCAGCGGAGCTACGGAGGCCTGGGCCGCCGCTATCTGCTTGGCGATGGTAAACATCTCCGTCACGGTAAGCACAAAGGCCAGGGAGGTATCCTTTACCAGCGTTATCATTTCATTTGTCACCGCAGGGAGCACCCGCTTAATCACCTGGGGCAGAATGATTTTTACAAAGGTCTGCGCACGGCTGTAGCCCAGAATTTTAGCCGCCTCATATTGTCCCACCGGCATGGACTCGATTCCGGAACGGTAAATCTCCGCAAAGTACGCCGCATAATTCAGCACAAAGGCCAGGATTACCGCCACCATCCGGTAGCCCTTGGATATTTTCATGCCGAACACATAATAAGGCGCAAAATACACAACAATCAGCTGCAGCATCAGCGGCGTTCCCCTCATTACCGATATGTAAATTTTCGTTATGAAACGAAGCACCCCGATTTTGGACATCCTTCCAAAGGATAAAAACAATCCCAGCGGCAGGGAGAACAACAGGGTCAATACAAAAATCTCCGTTGTAATCAGCATACCCCCTGCGAGCTGCTGCAGCATATTTCCCAATTCCATGGCTTCCTCCACTTATCTTTCTTTCGTTTGCTTCGGGCTTTCCCGAATTCCTTAACCGGAAAAAAGCCGCTGTTGCGGCTTTCCTTCCGAATCTCTATCCGAGAATCATCAATATTTATTCACTGACTTACCGGCGGCTTCAAAAATCCCTTTCAAACCGTCTCCGGCAGCGGCCTGGCAGCCGGACGGGAACCGCTTTCGTAATTCTTCCAGGCGGCTTCAGCCAGCTTCTGTTATTTTCCAAGGCAGATGCTGTCAAGCAGTCCGTAATCTGCGTACTTTTCCGCTATCTGCTTAAAGGTGCCGTCCTCAGCCATCTCCATCAGGGTCGCTTCAACCGTATTTTTCAGCTCCTCATTGCCCTTCTTAAAGCCGATGCCGTACTGCTCTGTGGACAGGTATTCCTTATGAGCCTCGCCGTCCAGAATCACATAGCCGCCGTCTCTGGAGGCAATCTGGTAATTGGCAACGCCGATATCAATGGCCAGGGCATCAATGGCGCCCGCTTCCAGATCCATAAATGCCGTATTATAATCCGCATACTGGTTCAGCGCCGCAAAGGTATCGGCCAGCGCCTTTTCATCCCCTTCCAGGGCTGCCAGCGCGGAGGAATCCTTCTGTACTCCCACTGCCTTGCCTGCCAGATCCGATTTCGTTTCAATTCCCGCGTCCTCAGCCACCACAAATACCTGGCTGTTATCCACATAAGGCACGCTGAAGGTATACTGAGCCTCCCTGCCGTTCATTGTAAATCCGTTCCAGATGCAGTCAATCGCTCCGGAATCCAGCTCCATATCCTTGGAATCCCAGTCAATGGGCTGCTTTACCAGCTCCCAGCCCTGACGCTTGCATACCTCAGCCGCCAGATCCAGATCAAATCCCGCATATTCACCGCTCTCATCCTTATAACCATAAGGCGGGAATTCCGCATCGAAGCCAACAATAAACTGGCGTCCTTCTCCGTCCGCCGCCGCATCCGCACTCTGCGCCTGCGTGCTGCTTTCTTCCTCCTGTACGCTTTCCGCCGCTGTGCTTTCTGCCGCCGCGTTATCCGCTGCCGCACTGCTCTCCTGTGCCGCGCCTCCGGCCTGTCCGCTTCCTGATGTCTGTGTACCGCCGCAGCCGATCAGGCCAAACGCCATCACACCTGCCAACAGAATTGCCGCTGCCTTTTTCATAGTTCTTCCTCCTCATGCAGGAATACTGTCCCACAGCATTCCTTTACTAATTTATCGATTTATCATACTAAATCATCACTGGCAATATCCTATCATGAGGTGATTTCCTGTGTCAAGACTGAATGTGATTTTTTATTGAAGAAACAACATCCCGGATGGCAGATGGATTATAATGACTTTTATGCATCAAGATCTGCAGGCAGCAATCAGATTCTGTCAAGCTTCTCCTTGATCTTCCGTTTTATCCTGAAAAATATGCGTGACGAATACTGCTCATTTTCCACCAGCAATTCGTACGCTTCCATAACACCGGCAGAGTACACAAACCCAAAGATGCCTGCCGCAAATCCAAGGAAAACAAAGGAATGAAAATCCGACCATGCAATATATCCCCTCGCTGTAAAGCCCAGAACCAAAACGCCGATAATAAACAGCACCGTACAGGGAATGGCCACGGCCACATATCTCTTTTTTCGGAAAGCATACTCCTTCGATAATTCCTTCAGACTTTTTTCTCACTGATAATATATGCCTCCGCCATTTCCCTGCTCACATAATATCCCTTTTCGTCAGCACTCTTTTCTGTTTTTGCATCCTTTAATAAGAAATCTGTTGAAACCTCATCCTGCCGTAAGTGATTACATCCTGAATGATCGTTTCGGATTCAGTGGACATCCTGGCATAAGCGGGCATAATGAGCCAGCAGATCAGGGCAAACAAAAGCCAAAGGACTGTGGCCAACGGAGTACCCACACCAGCGTATTCATTGGCTTCCTTTTCCCGGCCTTCACCAAGCTTAGCGGCAATGATGGTGTTGATCCCAACACCTGTTCCCACTGCAAGAGCGATCATCAAAAGCTGAAGCGGATATACGATGGACAGAGCCGTTAAACCATCATCGGAAAATCTTCCGATGAAAAGGCTATCAATAATGTTATACAGCGCCTGAATGAGCTGTGCCAGCATTACAGGCGGAGCCAATTTCAGAAGTATTTTGCTGATTTTTTCTTTTCCGTAAAATGCAATCGTATCCATTTATTCCTGTTGTTCCTCCATAACGGTACATAATGCCTTATTATAATCCGATAAAAGCCCTGTCAGCATGGCCAGCTTTTCATCGCCGAGCAGTTCCAGCGCCCCGGTTTCCATTCCTTCCAGCGAAGCCAGCAATGGTGCGATATAGCCGGTACCCTTTTCCGACAGAACAAATGCCTTTTCACGCCCAATAGAGTGCGCACTGCTGTATTCCAGCAGACCGTCCTTTCGCATTCTGGTAATGACATTGTTCATTGTCACTATCCAATATTTTATATTCAGTTACAGTTTTCAAATATGTCTCGGGATTGCCATTCAAGATAAGGTCAGAATATTCAAGAGGTGCATTACAGATCAGATAATCAAGTTCCGCTCGTTTTGATACGCACATACCTTAGGCCTCCGTCTATTTCAGTCGTTCCTGACTGTGCCCAAATCATAGCCCCTGCTATGGTTGCAAACCACCTACAAAGCACACTCATTTGACAACTTATAGTTGTACATCCCGGAAATATGGGGTTTTAAGGTAATTCTCATTAAACTCTATAGCTTCCGCATCATCGTATACAAAAAACAGCTTCTTTGAATTAGTCCCACACAATTTCTAAACAACTAAAATTTTCCGGAATTAATGGTATGCACGAATAAATATCTAGTTCCGAAGGATTTATTTCAATTACCCCGTCAGAACATAACCACTCGCAATTCACCAGTTTTTCCAGTTCTTCAGGCTGGATGTCCGCACATACTACGATAGAATCTCCCGCAAGATTCAATATTTCCTCCCCGCCACATTTAATAATTTCCGTATCATCATGAAGGGCAACACGAACCCACTCCACCTTGGGCAACCGCTCAATTTTTTTCAACAGCTCCCACATTTCACCAAGAGAAGGCCGGCCAAACTCCCATTGATTCGGGGCAATGGAATCCTCCTGCGTATTTCCCTCAAAAAATTCATCAAGGGTTAATAAAGGAAAGCGTTCTCCGTTATCTCCTAACAGTTCTTTGAAACTTTCTACATCTATCATATTTACAGCCTTTCTTTCAAAATAAACACTTTCCCCACCTAGAGAAAGTCGTTTCACACTTTGTAATACAGCTCCCAGTAAACACCAAACTTATCTACTACAAGCCCCAAGCAATATGACCCACGGATAAGGTTCCACTTTGCGGATCCTGTCAGCCTGTGGTTCCCGCGGGAGTTTGCCAGGAACCACAGGCTGACAAGACCCGCAATCGTCCTCCCCTCACTGCACTACGTAATCCCGGTACTCCTCCTCCAGTTTTCCCAGGACGCCCTCCATCAGCTCCCCGCACTTTTCCTCCTCTCCCGAGAAGAAAGCGCTCTTAATCTCAGCTACCACAGACTCATTCCTGGAAGCCGTCCAGCCCTCCTTGCGTTCCACCACAAGCTTTTCCAGCTCCAGGGACGCCTCATAATACTCCGGATGCTCCGTCAGGAAATTCAGATACTCCTGCTCCTTCAGATGCAGCCGCATCGCCGCCAGATAGGAAAGCAGGCTGGCGGGATCTCCTCCCAGACGGCTGGCCTGCTCAAAGGACACAGCCGCTTTTTCAAATAAGAACAGCTTGGCCTGCGCGCAGCCCATATTATGGTAAACCTTCCCCAGGAAAACAGGGGACAGTCCCTCGCCGTCATGAAGCAGCTTCTGGTATTCCTGCAGCGCCAGCACATAGCGCCTGCTTTCCAGGAAATAATCCGCCCTGGCCTTCTGCTTCTCTGACAGCGTCACATCTGCGCTCACCTCCACCAGATGCTGTGTTTCCCGGATTTCCCGGTCGTCAAAATACCCTGTATACTCAAAAATTACGGTAACAAAGCTTTCCGGTTTCTCCTTATTTTTTAAAAGCATATTCAGCTTCTGTCCCAGATCCGGCAGGGCGCATTCCTTCCCTATCCAGTCAAAAAGCCCCCTGGTAAAAATATTTTCATCCAGCAGATACGCATTTTCCCGCAGGAAGAAGCACAGCTCCTCTATGGAAAAAACACGGACCCTGGACTTTTCAAAGGTGTATGGATTATCTGCCAGTCTTCCCAGACATAAATGGACCCTGCTCATGCGCCTCCGCCTCCTTTCGCTGAAATATGTTAAAATCGCTCCTGCCGTCCGCCAAGACTGAAAGTCTCCTCCCATATCTTATGGGATGCCGGGAACATTTCCCCAAAGCCCAGATCCTCCATCCGCAGCTTTACTGTATCCACATCCTCCAGAGAAACCGTCAGGCGTATCCTCGTCGTTCTCACAGGCCTCTCCGGAACCCCGTCCAGCGTTACGGTCACTTCCTTCACCTCACGCCCGGAAAGAGGCGTAATCCGCAGGGAAAACGCATGATCCTCGTTCAAAAGGAAATCACATTCCCTTTTTGCATCATACCAGTTGGTTCCCGCATCCAGCAGTGCAAAATAGGATTCCTCCCCCCTGAAGGCCGCCTCCAGCCCGATATTGGCCTTCAGCATGTCCTTGCCCAGATAAACGTAGCCGCTGCTGTTTTCACCAGGCTGCTGCTTGGCCCTTGCCCCATAGCACGCCCCCTTGCTGTACAGGTTGTTTCCCAGGAAAACACGCCTGCCGCGGCAGAGGATCGGCAGCGAACGGGTATACCAGTCACCTTCAAAACCGTCGCCTATCAGATAAACCGTATCAATGATTTTTCCCTCGCACACCTTTCCTAAAATCGCTGCAAAGACGCTGTCCATCCGCTGTTTTACAGCCTCCCGTTCAGCTTCCTCCTCCGGCAGGGCCTCTCTTGGCAGCTGCGGGTAATCATCCTCCCGTATCATCACCGTCACCGGCCTGGTATGCCGGTTTACCTCAAACATGAGCAGCTTCATATGGCTGCCCGAAAAATCGCATACCATCACATGATGCCGCCAAAGCTCCTCCGGCTGGTTGATATTATAATAGAAGAAGCTCTCCGCCCTGCTTTGGCAGGAAACCCGTTCCGGCGGCAGGGAAATCAGCGCCGCCACCCGGGACAGCACCTCCACGGTCTGCTTATCCACTTTTTCTAACGTAAAAAGGAACATACCCGCTTTTTCCGGATTGACCGCCCCCGCAAGCAGCGAAAGGCTTCGTTTGATAAACAGGGAAAGCAAAACAGCCCCTTCGTAGCTTTCCCCGTCCACCTCCACGCTCTCGCCCGCCAGCGCTTTGGAAAGCAAGTTTTCCACAAGGATGCCGTCACCGGCAGACGCATTTTTCAGCGCTTCCCTTCCATAGGTCCACACATCCCGATCCGTGCGCCGGCAGAGCACCGCGGGAATCATGTACTGCTCCTCTCCCATGACCTGGGTCAGTGTTTCCGGTTTATCCACTCCCGGCATCCAGAAGCTGATCTGGGCAAACCTGTCGCTGATGTCATATCCGATAAACGCGCCTGTTCCGCTTTTCCTGTCCCCATTTCCCAGAAACATCTTCCTTCACCTGCCTTTCTTTTGCGGCAGCCCAGTTAAAATTGAACCACGGTAACAGCCCCGATGGGGCTGAACCGTTACAAACCGCCGCTTTTTTTCTGTTACTGCCCTTTTATCTGAAACAGTCCGTCAGTCATCCACTCCGTCATCAGATACTGTTCCAGAAGCTCCTGTGCCTCCGCTTCCTCTCCCATCAGGCGGGCGGAAGCGATATCGTTAATCAAGCCATACCGGCTTTCCTTCACAAAAAGGCTGCAGTCCCCCATTTTCAGCTCGCCGCTGTCCAGGATCTCCCCGCTGCCGGAATTATCCGTGATAAAATACTGCAGGCTTTCTCCTGCAAACAGCACAAAACTGGCCGTATAAATGCCCGCATACATATGCTGCAGCTCCAGGGTCCGGTAAGTCTTCTGCGGCGCAGAAGGCTCGCTGCCGCCCGTTCCATTTGAAACTATCCGGTAATTGATCACTGCCGGACGCTCCCTTTGGCCCCGGAAAACTACCATGGTTTTATCCATCATGGGTTCCGCGCCTTCCAGGATATCCACATACTCCTGGAACAGAGGAAGCTTCATATTCTTGCCGATAAGCTCCTCCCCGAACTGCTTAATCAGCAAATCAACCCTTTCGCCGCGCTCGTCACGGTTTCTCGCAAAATATTCCAGAAACGCCAGGCGGCACATATCGCTTAAGGGCTCACCCCTGGCCGCCACCCTGCCGATATCAGTGATAATGTAGCGGTCCATTTTTTCCCCGTTCATCAGATACAGGCCGCTGCACCTGTGCAGGAAAGCCGCTTCCAGCTCATTTTTCCCGCCGCCCACAATATACTGCCGTAAAAGCCCGGTGCTTTCCAGCACATTTACGCCGGTATAGAGCAGCTGCACCAGCAGCCTTTCCGTCAGGTTATAGGTGTCCACCGCAAAGTTCTCCGCTGCCCTCCGGATTTCCGTCAGTTCCTTACAGCTTCCCTCATATTGCTCTACCAGGTGCTGCAGGATATGGCTGTCATATTTTTCCCTGCCGAATGCGCTGTAGCAAAGCCGGGTCATGGCCGCCTCCTGGGTGCACAGGCCGGTTTCCAGCATTCTGCTGCACAGGCGCAGCAGGATTTTGGCATCCGCACGTCCCAACTCCATTCCCTGCAGCCAGGCGTAGGCCTTTTCATAAAAGGAACGGAGCACCAGAAAGCCTGCCGCCTCATAAACATCCGACGCGTCCAAATCCTCTTTTTTCAATGTCTCCAGCAGCAGATCCAGCTCCTCCAGGTTCTCCTGTCCATAATAAAAACGCAGCAGTGCTATGCGTATCGCCCGGGCAAAGGCCGGGATAACATGCTCATCCTCCGAAAGCAGCCGGAACCTGGACGCATTTTTTTCCGTAATCCGTATTTTTCCCTTGCTGCTCTCACAGCAGAACAGATTAAAGCCCAAGGAATTTTCCACAAAGGGCTCCAAAGCGCCCGCGCACCGGGCCGGATACATCAGCCGGTCGAGTACAAAGGGCCTTCCGGCAGCATAACGGTTATGGGCTTCATCCTCCAGAAGGATCTCATAATCCTTATCATAAACCGCCACATAGGCTCTGCCATCCTCCACCGGATAGGCCTGCTCGCCCCGCAGCCGGGTATGGATGACCACCGCCTGCCGGATATCCGATCCCTCGCAGTCCAGCTGCTGCATGAAAAGAAGGGGCGCCACCGCCTGGCAGTTATCCCTGGTCAGCATTTTTTCATCCAGGACGGTCTGATACAGATACGCCAGATGCCGGTTGATGCGGCCTTTGTAGAGCTGCTGCAGCACGAAGCGGTCTATCTGGCTCTTGTAGGCCAGATACAACTCCGGGAACTCTTCCCTGTGCTTTTGCAGATAGGCATACAGGTAGGCGCAGTGTTCATAATCCAGATTGCTCTGGTAAGCAAAATACATGAGTACAATGCGGGGGATTTCCACTTCCTTATTCAAATCCACCGACATCATATAATATTCATACAGCCTGGTAACCCTCAGCTCCTGCTCCACGCCCCTGCGGTACCACAGGTAATATTCCGGACCGCTTTTATTTCCCTTAATGAGCAGGGAACAGATGGCGGCAAGCAGCTGCGGATCACTTTTTTTCTCATAGCAGGCTTTCAAAATCCCAAACAGGCACTCCTTATAATATTTTTCCTTTCCTGCAAGATAGACCAGATGCCCCACCAGATCCTCGGAAAGGATTCCATTCCTGGCGCCGAAATGCAGAAGCTGCAGTTCATAGGTATCCAGCTTCATCATCAGGGTTGGGCTGAAATTCGCCAGGTGCAGAGCCTCCAGATACAGCACGGGGCTCGTCCCGCTGCGCCGGAACTGTTCCTCCAGAAACAGCCATTTCTGGGAAACGCTTCTCCCCAGGGGCGCCAGCATAAACAGCAGAAGCCAGGCAATCCGCCAGTTATCCCGGTATACCCGGTAAAAATCCTCCACCTGTATGGTAACCTCTGCGGTAAAAGCCTCATCCCTGTGATACAGGCTGCTCAGATACAGATAATAACAGTAAAGCTCCGGCGCTTCATCGTCCAGGGTGATATCCAGATGTTCCAGAATCCGGCCCGCATCGTCAAAGCGTTCCTCCGTAATCAGAAGATGCGCCTGATAAAGCCGCACCGCAGGATTCTTATCATCCAGCCGCTTCATCCGCTCCACCACCTCAGCGGTCTGCGCCCTCCACAGCACTGCATTCATCCGCTTCATTTTATAATCCTGATAAAGCCGAACCAGCTCCACCGTCAGACGCTTCATCTCCTGCCGGCGCCCGGTTCTCACCACACGATGCTCCGCCCTTTTGATAATGGTAACGGATGCATACTGTGTTCCATAGGCATGTCTTAAAATGATCCTTCCGAAATTCTTTCCTTCGTGCAGCGCCTCCTGATTGACAAACAAAGGCAGGCTGCACTGGTTTCCCAGGAAATCCTCCTCCCGCAGGATTTTTTTCTCCGTGGAAAGAAAACCTCCTTCCGTTTCCACCTCCAGATAGGTACAGCCCCAGCCGTTTTTTACAATCTGAAGCGTCTCCCCTCCCTGTCCCTGAAGGTTTGCCACCACGATTTCCGTCCGGGGAAGCACATATTCCACCGGCTGCTTCTTATGCACGGAAATGAGAAATTCCTCCACGTTATGCACATTTCCCGGATCTCTGGAAAGACCTTTGTACAGATTTCGGTATTTCCGGTCCTGCCCGCCCAGAACCCGCAGGAAATCAGGTGAATAAAACAGCTTCACTGCCTCCTCCCAGCTATTTCTCGCCAGGTTCGTAAACTGGAACAGATTGCCCAGCTCGCCCTCCGAGCTGACCAGCTCCTTATGTACCACCACCGCCTGAAACGGCACCTCATACTCACCCCGGTTGGACACGATCAGGAATCTTCCCCTGCGCTCCTCCCCCTCCCGCATCCCGCGGCTGTCAAACCGGTACTCTATATTTTCCACAGAGCCCGAAAAAAAAGAAGTCAGGCACTCCATACGCTCTTCGTCACAGGAAACGTACCCTTCCGTTACCTGTCCGGGTTCCCCGGTTACCGTAAAGAAGCCTTCCCTCACTTCATCCTTTTCCAGGGCCAGACCCACTTCCTGACATGAGAGCTCCAAGGAACCGCCTGTTTCTTCCCAATCCTCTGTTGATATCCGCGCAAAAAGCTCCTTCAAAGTTCTCACCTCCTCGTCTATTTTTATTCAACTATAGCTAAAACACGTTGCATAGGCCTGTATATATTCTTATAGCATAATGCCGCAGTGTTTCATAAAAAATTTTTCTTTAGTCCGTCTCTTCAATTCAGCCCATTACGCCGTTCAATTTAGCATAAATATAGGTATCTTTCCAAAGAGGCCTGTTTTCGTCATCTTTCCAGAAATAAACATCTCTTCCACGAGGCTGTATAAGCCAGGTCTTGCTCTATAAACAGTAAATAAATACACCTAATATGTTCTTTCGACATTTACAAACAGCCAACATAAAGCTATTCAATAGACACACTTGTTTTTCAAACCAAAAAGATTTAATATCAGTATACAGTATAACATTACCAATAGGAATCCTGCAACATTTCAAAATAGAAGTTCGCGGACATTATTTCATTTCATACATTCGGATGTTCCGCCGTGGCATTGTCATGGGCTGAAGCGCGCCGTCCTGCAAAGCTCTGAACGGAGTACAGAACAGGGCAGCGGCCGGTATGGTACTCCGTTCAGAGCTTTGCGGGGCGGCGCGCTTCAGCCCATGACAATGCCGCGGCGGTCTCCCCAATATATAAAATAATGTTCCCGAAAAAGGAGGGTATTATGGCTGCTTTTCATGGTAGTGATTTGGAAAAAATAGAACAGATTTACGGGATAAAAAAGGAAGAGATTACGGGATTTGGGGCAAATGTTAATCCGCTGGGGCTCTCGCCTTTCATGAAAGATTATCTTGCCGCTCATCTGGATGTGCTGTGTGCTTATCCTGACCGGAACTATACGGCGCTCCGGCGGGCGATAGCTGATTATACCGGCGCGGCTGCGGAAAATATTATGGTGGGAAACGGCTCCACAGAGCTTATCTCTGCCGCAATACAGGCCATACATCCTCATGCCGCAGTCGTACTTGGGCCTGCTTATTCCGAGTATGAGCGTGAGCTGACCCTGGCAGGAAGTGTGCTTCACTATTATGATCTGTGTGCGGAAAAGGATTTCGTCCTGGATGTGGAGGATCTGGAACGCTTTATTATGGAACATGCCGATGGTGCCAAGGCTGCCGGAGGGAAACAGCGTCTGCCCGGGCTGCTTGTGCTGTGTAATCCGAACAATCCAACCTCCAGCGCTGTTCCGGCCTCGCAGATGCGCCTCCTTCTTTCTTTTTGCCGGGAAAATAATATTTTCGTCATGACAGACGAAACCTATGCCGAATTTGCACCCTCCATATCGGAAATCACTTCCATTCCCCTGGCCGGGGAGTACGACAATCTCCTGGTGCTGCGGGGTGTTTCTAAATTCTGGTCCGCTCCCGGGCTTCGTCTGGGCTATGCCGTCACCTCCAACGGGGAACTGCGCGGCAGGATTGATGCCGCCAAAAATCCCTGGACCGTCAGTTCCCTGGCGGATGCCGCCGGGCAAATCATGTTCACTGATAAGGAATACATTGAACGCACCCGTTCCCTTATCGGTAAGGAACGTGAACGCTGTATCCAGGCTCTGGCCGCGATTCCTGAGCTTAAGGTTTACCCGGCCTATGCCAACTTTGTCCTGGCCCGCAGCCTCAATCCGGAAATAACGGCCCGGACTCTCTTTGAGGCCGCTATCCGCCGTAAAATGATGATTCGGGACTGCTCCGACTTTCATAGCCTTAACAACAGCTATTTCCGTTTTTGCTTCATGCTGCCGGAGGATAATACACGGCTGCTTACCTGTATCCGGGAGTTGTTCGCGTAACCGAAGCCCTGCTGCCGGTAAAGAAATAACAAGGTAACGGTTCAGCCAGGCCTGCCGCCCTGCCGGACGGTGGGATTTTGCTGTCCCACAAAGCGGCGGTATTTTATAGGCCTGCAGAGTGCAGGGTTTTACAGTCCTGCAGAACAGTGGGATTTATCATTGACAGCCGCTGGATACTGCAATAGAATAAAAACAGAAATAATAACGGAAAAAGGTGATGTGAGTCCGGCGTATCGGATGCTGTATAACCGGCAGCATGGATATGGCTGGGGAAGAACACTTCAGCTTTTGAGGGCTTAGCCGCAGAGTAAAATCTGCGGCTTTTTCTGTTTATGTAAGGAGCAGTAAAATGAACAACAAAATTATCGAAGCCTTGAAAAAACCAGCGGTCTATACACCGTCAGGCGCCCGGAGCCAGGGCCTGGATATTTCTTATCTATATCAGAATTATCTGGAGATGGAGCTGCCGCAGTCATTCGATTTTGCCGTTATGATCTATTGCGATTATGGCGCGCTGTCCGCTGACGGCAGGAAAAATATCATGGCCAGGGTTTACCGGCATCTGAAGCCGGGCGGCTGCTTCGTGCTGGATGTATTTTCCATGGCCGCCTACCGTCATTTCCGGGAACGGCAGACCTGGGAGCTTTGCCAAAGCGGCGGCTTCTGGCGTCCCGGCGAATATGCCGCCTTCCAGGGTTATTATAAATATCCCGAAAATGTAACCCTGGATCTGACAGCCGTCGTTTCCGGTAAGGAGATCACTCCCTATTACCTGTGGAACACTTATTTTACCGTGGAAAGTCTGGCCGGAGAGGCCGAAAACGCAGGCTTTAAGGTTCACGGTGTCTTCGGGGATATTGCCGGCGCACCCTTTTGCAGGGAAAGCGATACCCTTTCCATATTTTATAAAAAGTAAGGAATTCTATTGACATTCTATATTTATTGTTATATTGTATTATTAAATTAATACAGAGATACATATTAAGAAAGGAATGATGATATGGCATGGAACCTGGATTCTGACCGCCCCATCTATGCACAGCTGCTGGAACGCATCCAACTGCAGATTGTTTCCGGCACCTATGGACCGGGTGATAAACTTCCCAGTGTCAGGGAACTGGCCGCTGAAGCCAGCGTAAATCCCAACACGATGCAGAAGGCCTTTGCGGAGCTGGAGCGCAGCGGCCTGATTGTAACAAAACGTACCAGCGGCAGATTCGTAACGGAGGACAAAGACATGATTACACAGATTCGGACTCAGCTGGCAAAAGAAGAAGCATTATCCTTTATCGAGAAAATGAAAGAACTGGGTTTTGAAAAAAATGATATCCTGGCACTGCTCTCAGCCGTTGCTGAAGAGCCTGCCGAACAAAGGAGGGAGCGCGCATGAACGATCTTGTGACTATTTCCGGCCTTTCCAAGGCTTATGGTCATTTTATGGCGCTGAACAACCTGAATCTGAATATTCCCAGAGGACGCATTATCGGCCTCCTCGGTCCGAACGGAAGCGGCAAGACCACGCTGATTAAACTGCTCAACGGTCTTCTGACCCCTTCCTCCGGCCAGATCCTGATTGACGGAAAGGCTCCCGGCGTGGAAACCAAGAAAAAAGTTTCCTATCTTCCGGAACGCACCTATCTTACCAGCAGCCGGACCGTAATAGATTTGGTGGAATATTTTGAAGACTTTTATGATAATTTCAACAGGGAAAAAGCCATGTCCATGCTGGAGAGCCTGCAGATCAACCTGAACTCACGCCTGAAAACCCTTTCCAAGGGCACCAAGGAAAAGGTTCAGCTGGTGCTGGTTATGAGCAGGGAAGCCGATCTTTACATCCTGGATGAACCGATAGCGGGTGTGGATCCTGCCGCCCGTGATTTCATCCTGAAAACAATCATCGGCAACTATAACGAAAATGCATCCATCCTGCTTTCCACCCATCTTATATCCGATATCGAGGCCGTGCTGGACGACGTGATTTTAATCAGGAACGGACAGATTATGCTCTGCTCCTCCGTGGAAAATATCCGGGAAACCTATGGAAAATCCGTGGACAGTTATTTCAGGGAGGTGTTTGCATGCTGACGAAATTAATGAAACATGAATGGAAGGAAACCTGGCGCATCCCCGCTTTATGCTGTGCCATTGTCATACTGATGACCCTTACGGCCGTCATCTGTTTTACCAGGATGGGCCCTCCCGCCAATGCAGATGATCTGAATGTAGGCGCTTTTGTATTGATGATGTTCTATGTAATGACCATCACCTGTATCAGCTTTGTCATCACGCTTTATGTAGCGGTCCGTTTTTACAGGAATCTGTATACCGATGAAGGCTATCTTATGCATACACTGCCTGTAACCCCCAGGCAGCTGCTGGTTTCCAAGCTTTTAGTAAGCACTGTGTGGCTGTTCGTAGTTACTCTGCTGGTGCTCTGGGCAATTTTCATGATACTCATTTTTGCCCTGCCGGTTATGGTATTGGAGGATATGAATCTGTCCTTTTCTTTCTTTATGAAATATGCCGCTGAATATTCCGACGCGCTGTTCGGGATGTCGCTGCCGGCGTTTATCGTATTTAACTTTTTTTATTTTCTTGTTTCATCAATGAGCAGCGCTTTGGTTATTTATGGTTCCATATCCCTGGGCCAGATGTTTTCAAAGCATAAGGTGATGGGCTCCGTCCTGTGTTACATTGGCGTTACCATTTTAATCCAGACGGTGACCTCCTTTGCCATGACGCCCTATCTGACTAAAATAGTCATTACGAACCATTCCGTTTCCATCGGCCCCGGAATCCCGGACTTCATGGGAAGTTTTATGCGCAATACCTTTATACTTTCATTTATAGCCTCCGTAGTCACGGGCGCCGCCTGCTATGTTCTTTCCGAATACCTTATGAAAAAGCAGCTGAACCTGGATTAAGGATTTCAAACAGTATCTACAGAGGAAGCAGTCTTGGCGGCTGCTTCCTTTTTTATGCTGACGTTTCATATTTTCAGACGAAAATCTACCTTCTGCCGACGGTTCTTTCCTCTTTCCGTTTTCAAAGCCCTTTACATCTTTCGGCGGAAACTTCCTTCCGTAAGCGCATATAATAACTGTAAGCAATAAATATGAGGTTATCGCAACATATGGCAAACAAACTGCATGCCGCCCAGACCATCGACAGTCCCTATGCAGGTGGGCTGAAAATCAGTCTCACCTCCAGCCTTGGCCCGCTTCCGATAAAAGGCGCTTCCGTTACCATCTCTCTGACAGGAGATCCGGATTCCGTCGTAGAAACCCTGACCACTGATGAATCCGGCCAGACCGATACGGTGGAGCTTCCCGCGCCCCCGGTAGAATACAGCCTGACGCCTACCGACCAGCAGCCTTATTCCCAATACAACATATCCGTTGAGGCACCCGGCTTTGAGCCTGTACTCGTTTCCGGCACACAAATCCTGGCCGACGTTACCGCTTTTCAGCCGATTGCCCTGATTCCGGAGGAACGGCCCGGAAGGGAAGAAGACATTGTAATACCCGCCCACACCCTTTTTGGTGATTTTCCTCCCAAAATTCCGGAGGCTGAAATAAAGCCTGTGGATGAAACAGGCGAAATCGTTTTAAGCCGGGTCGTCATCCCTGAATTTGTCATTGTGCATGACGGCGTCCCCTCCGATTCCACCGCCCCGAATTACTATGTCCGCTATACGGATTACATTAAAAATGTGGCTTCCTCCGAGATTTATGCGACCTGGCCGGAATCCACCATTTATGCAAACATACTGGCAATTATGTCCTTTACCCTGAACCGTGTCTATACGGAATGGTACCGGAACCAGGGCTACAATTTTACCATTACCTCTTCCACAGCCTTTGACCAGAAATGGGTCTACGGCAGAAATATCTTTGAAAATATCAGCTTTCTGGTAGATACTATTTTTTCCAATTATCTCTCCCGCCCCGGCGTGAGACAGCCGATACTTACCAGCTACTGCGACGGCCGCAGGGTGAACTGCCGGGGCTTGAGCCAGTGGGGCTCCATGTATCTGGGAGAGGAAGGCTATGATGCCATTGATATCATCCATTACTATTACGGCAGCGACATGTATATCAACGCCGCTGCTGCCATCAGCGGCGTCCCTTCCTCCTGGCCCGGCTACGATTTGACCATAGGCTCCTCCGGAGCCAAGGTGCTCCAGATGCAGGAGCAGCTCAACCGCATCCGGCAGAACTATCCTGCCATTCCCTATTTAACCCCGGACGGCATATTCGGCCAGCAGACCGCAGAGGCGGTGAGGGTTTTCCAGCGGGTATTCGGGCTGCCCCGGACCGGTGTGGTGGATTTTCCCACCTGGTACGAAATTTCCCGTATCTATGTGGGAGTTTCCAGAATCGCGGAGCCTTCCTGAAACAGGAAGGGTTTTCTCCTTTTAACCAGTCTTCTTCATGCCTCCTCCTTATGCATAAAGGCGGTACAGATACCTTTTACCGTATCCGTACCGCCCTTTTTTCTCTTTATTCTTCAAAGATCCTCATGGCCAGTATGGTGTCCGTAATCAGATCATCCAGGCTCCAGCCCAGCATTTCTGCGCCCTGCTCAATCACTTCCCGGGAGCAGCCCGCAGCAAAGCTTTTTGTCTTGAACTTCTTTTTCACGGACTTCAGTTCCAGATCCTGTACACTTCTGGAAGGACGCATCAGCGCGGCAGCGCCGATCAGGCCAGTTAGCTCATCTACCGCAAAAAGCACCTTTTCCATTTCCTTTTCCGGCTTTACGTCTACGGTCAGGCCATAGCCATGGCTCGCCGTTGCATGAATCAGGGCTTCATCCAGCCCCTCAGCCCTCATGATTTCCTGGGATTTTATGCAGTGCTCTTCCGGATACTGTTCAAAATCCAGATCGTGGAGCAGACCCACGATTCCCCAGAAATCCACCTCATCTTCATAGCCCAGCTTCTGTGCAAAGTATCTCATAACACCTTCCACGGTCTGCGCATGCTTCAGATGGAATTCGTCCTGGTTGTATCTGGTCAGAAGCTCCCAGGCTTCTTCCCTTGTTGGTATTTTTCCCATGCTGTCATCTCCTTCGCTTTTTCCGGCAAAATTCTGCCTGGAGTATAATCGGCCCGCCGGCGCTTATTTCACAGCTCCCATATTATATAGCTGCTTATATAGCCGCCGCGCGCTTATTCCGCCACTGCCCGGAATGCCTCCTCCAGATCCTGAATGATATCATCAATATGCTCCGTTCCAATGGAAAGCCGGATAGTATTGGGGCGGATGCCCTGTTCCTCCAGCTCCTCTGCATTCAGCTGTCCATGGGTGGTGGAGGCCGGGTGGATTACCAAAGATTTTACATCCGCCACGTTGGCAAGTAAAGAGAAAAGCTGAAGATTATCAATAAATTTTTTCGCGGTTTCCGCTCCGCCTCTGATCTCAAAAGTAAAAACAGATCCGCCTCCATGGGGAAAATATTTGGCGTACAGCGCCTTCTGGACCTCATCCGTGGTAACGGAAGGGTGATGGACCTTTTCCACCTGGGGATGGGCCGCCAGCCAGGCTGCGGTTTTCAGCGCATTTGAAACATGGCGTTCCACGCGCAGAGACAGGGTTTCCAGCCCCTGAAGGAACAAAAATGCATGAAAGGGGGACAGCGTAGCTCCTGTATCACGCAGCAGGGTAGCCCTGATTTTCGTAACAAATGCCGCGGGGCCTGCAGCTTTGGTAAAGCTTACGCCGTGGTAGCTTTCATTCGGCTGCGTTAAGGAAGGATATTTTCCGCTCGCCTCCCAGTCAAAACGGCCGCTTTCCACAATCACGCCGCCGATTGCCGTACCGTGGCCGCCGATGAATTTGGTGGCGGAATGTACCACAATATCCGCGCCGTATTCCATGGGCCGCACCAGATAGGGCGTGGCAAAGGTATTATCCACTGCCAGCACGATGCCGTGGGCATGGGCAATTGCTGCAATCGCTTCCAAATCCACCACATCGGAATTGGGATTTCCAAGAGTTTCTACAAAGACAGCCTTTGTATTTTCCTGAATGGCGCCTTCCAGTTCTTTGAAATTGAAGGGATCCACGAAGGTCGTAGTGACTCCGGAATCGGGGAAGGTGTGGGCAAGGAAATTATAGGTCCCGCCGTATATGTTTTTCGCCGCGACAATGTGATCGCCCTGATGGGCCAGATTCTGGAAGGTATAGGCAATCGCTGCGGCGCCGGAGGCCACGGCCAGAGCTGCGCTTCCGCCTTCCAGTGCGGCCATTCTTTTCTCGAAAACCTCTTCCGTAGGGTTCGTCAGCCTTCCGTATATATTGCCCCCTGCCGAAAGCGCGAATCTCGCCGCTGCGTCTTCGCAGTCATGGAACACGTATGAGGATGTCTGGTAAATCGGCACCGCCCGCGCGTCCGTCGCCGGGTCCGCCTGCTCCTGCCCTACGTGAAGCTGCAATGTCTCAAATCTGTATGCTCTCTCTGTCCTGTCTTTCATCTCGCCTCTCCTTCCTGCCCGACGGCAGTCTGTACATAGTATGTTTACAATTCCTATTGGATTAGTATGTTTTTGTTGATTATAATGGGGGATCCAGGATTTGTCAAATGGTTTTTGCAAAAGTTGGGGAAATTAGAGGGGATTTTTTTCTGAAATTGGGTCATGGCTTATGCCAGAGCAGATAGCAGGCAGTGCAGCGCCACAGCCTGGCGCAACGGCGGCAGCCAGATACTGCGGCGGCAAAAAAGCTGCCCTGAACAAAACAACAGGGCAGCTTTTTATCAGTTCATTATTACTGCGTCTATTTTACCGCAGCCTAAGGTTGTATTTCTTCCCAGATGAAGGATACACGCCGCATTCAGCCAGGGTGTAAAGGGAGCCAGCTCTCCCTGAAAGGTCATGGCGCCCAGCAGGCCGCTTAAATCCATTTTTTTATCTCTTCTGGTGGAATAGCGCTCCATATTTTTTACATAAAGCCCTGAGGATGTTTTTTGGATATGCTGCGCCGCTTCCATGAGCCAGGCAATTTCCTGCTCGTTTACATAGCCGCCGTAACGCGCGGTAAGCTCTGTTATCCTTCTGCTTATGCTCCGGAAGATGGTTATAAAATCGAGTTCGGTCAGCAGGCTGCCGCTTCTCCGGATGCGAAGCGGGGTCAGCAGCTGTATGGAGCAGTTGGTGCAGCCTTCGGTTCTGTGTTCTGAGAGGACTTCCGCTTTTATGGCCTCGGGGGCATAAAGGCCGGGCTTCCAGATTGACTGAAGCTGATCATACTGCATGATTTCTTCCAGCTGGAATCTCTTGCGCTCCGCCCCTATGGTAAAGCTCCCGGCAGTTATGAGGGCATTGATTAGCTGCTCCGCATACCGGAGGGCATCGCCAAGAAGTATCACCTGAAATCTGAGTTCATCGCCTTTATTATACTGCTCCCTGTACCCGGGCGGGTTGATGATGTAAGGATTGGGGATATCATAACCGCCTTCAGCCATTTTCCTGTTCTCGTATATATATCTGTTTGCTTCCTTGTGATTGAGCAGGGCCCATCCCAGAATTCCATGGAGGGTGGAGCCCAGATAACCGGGAAGCCGGGCCGGCTCACAGCAGCGCAGGCGTATCAGGAGCGGAAGGTATTTCAGGGAGAAGTGGACGGGTTCGTTGTTTATCATGGGTTATTCCAATCTTATCCAGGCAAGGCCGTGGGGGAGTTTGTTTTCTGTGTCGATGTATATTGCGCCGGCGGCTTCGTGGGGGAATACGCCGGATAAGTTAAGGCCCTTATACCCACCAAGAATAATGAGGTATCGGTTCTGGTCGGTTGATGAAATCTCACGTAACAATGTTTCTAACTTTGATTTCATCAAGCACAGAATATCCTTCTCTTTTATCTCCCGGGATTCTCCTTCGTATTTCAACAAAATAGCGTTTATTTGTTTTAAGAGCTGCTTTAATTTATCTGTACTTCTCTGCTGCGCATCCTGCAGCACAGCTACCGGATTTTCTCCAGTAAACAGCTCACCGTTTAATTCCGTACCTGAATCAAGAGTTTCTATTGCCACTTTTGGGAAAAAAATTCCTAATTTAGGTTTTTCCTCTGCTGAATCCGTTCGGATATTCTGTAATTTATACAGATTTCTTAGCAATATGTTTTGTCCATCCACCCTTATATCATCAAATGAAATCAGCGATGAACCTACCGCCCCCTTGATTGAGGAACCAGGTATATAGTATTGTGCATTTGACGGTTCATATTCTTCATACATCCCATACTGATAAAAAGGATAAACGAATTTAATGCTGTCTGTATAGGAAAACCGGCCGTCCTGTCCTTTTATTTTTTTCATTTCTTTATTATTGCATAAAAAACAGCTTTGCTCTCTCGGTGATAAGATTATTGTCGAGAGAGGATTCAGGGTGAACTTATATTTTTTAGTGTCATTCATTAAATAATCTCCAGATGTTGGGGTCAAAAGAGTTTGTAAAAACTCTCTGACCTACCATATAGTACCTTGAAAATTTTGCACAATTGGATTTTTATCATTTTCCAGATGTTAGTAGTCAATACCAAAATGACTGTCAGTC
>NZ_VUMI01000043.1 GCF_009696275.1 Eisenbergiella porci | reverse complement strand
AATTATGTGATTCGGCAAAAGAAAAAATATGGCATTGAAGATGATAACAAATAAAATTTTTTCAATCGAAAAAATTTATTTTGATTATTCAATTTTGAAAAACTGAATACCTCAAAATCAGAAAGAGCGCGGACAAGCACTTTGAGGGATTGGCCGCCTTGTCCACCCATCCAGCGGGGCGGCGGGCGGCGGTCAAGGCCGGGTGTAACCCCGTTCATTTCAGCCTTGACGGTTGCCCGCTGTCCTGCTACTTTTCCGGGAGTGTGGCCACAACTTCGGGACACTTTGTCCACAAGTCGGAGCGTAGGACGAGGGACGGGGGCTTTCATATACCTGCCGCCGTTCTCTGAAAACAGGCCGATTTTTTGCTCATTCCCATTCGCAAAAATTCAGCCTGTTTTCCTGCCGGAGCAAACGGGGCGCAAGAAGCACCGCACCCCGTTTCCCCCGTCAGCCACGCCAGCAGGTATAACACACTACACTTTGCAAGCAAAGTCGTGTGCCAAAGGGGGCACCCCTTTGGAAACCCCGGACAACAAAACAGGCGGTATGCTGCCCTCTCCGGGAGCATACCGCCGTTTGTTGTCAGCAGCCCGTTTCACGGTCTGCGTGTAGTTCCTTGTAAACTGACCTAAACTATTTTACAACACAGCGTAGAGAGTTGGAACACTTTCATTACTATTTGTGCCGCCAGCCGAAGGCGGCGGAATGGGGATTTTACATGCAGTAAAACAGACGGATGCAGACCAGACAGAGGGTAAGAAAGTCATACCGGTTCTCTTTGAAGAAATATTATTTTAGAAAAACAATAGAAAATTTGCCAACGTTTACTTGACACAAACATAAATCCAGGAACAGTTGAATACATGGGAAAATCGTGATAAAATAAACGCAAGCATAATTTTCTAATGAATCTTGGCCATGTGCCATCTGTTTACAAATCTCAATTCAGAAACTCTATGCTTATTATCCAACAAAGAAAGCAGGGGCGGATGAATGGGAAAGCCGCTCCGAACAAAAGCAGAAAGGAGCAGCTTATGACAGAAAAACTGCACGTAGTAAGAAAACAGAAGGATACGGTATTCCGAATGCTGTTTCGGGAGAAGAAGGAGCTGCTGGAGCTGTATAATGCCTTGAATGACTTGGCATATAACAGCCCGGAGAAGCTGACAATTTATACACTGGAAAATGCGATATACATGAATTTTAAGGACGACAGCTCATTCCTGCTGGATTCCGAGCTGAATCTGTATGAGCATCAGTCCTCGTATAATCCCAACATACCGCTGCGTGATTTGGTTTACATCGCAAAGCAGCTTGAAAAATACACACGGAATGATACGATATATTCTTCTGCTCTGGTAAAAATACCGGTGCCCAGATTCGTTGTATTTTACAATGGTACGGATGTGCAGCCGGACAGGCAGACCCTGCGGTTATCGGATGCCTTTGAAAAAAAGACGGCGGAACTGGAGTTGAAGGTCCTCATGCTGAACATCAACTTTGGCCATAACAAGGAGCTGATGGACAAAAGCCGGACATTGAGGGAGTACGCCCAATACGTGGATCGGGTCAGGAAATATGCGAAGCTGATGCGGATTGAGGAAGCGGTGGAACGGGCAGTGGCGGAATGCATCAAAGAAGGAATTTTGGAGGACTTCCTGTCGTCACAGAAAGCGGAGGTGATAGCGGTGTCAATTTTTGAATATAACGAAGAAGAGGAAATGAAAAAAATCCGTGCAAGCGAATATCGGGAAGGAAAAGCCGATGGAAAAGCTGAGGGAAAAGCTGAAATTGTAGCCATCATACGTAAAAAGACAGGAAGAGGTCTTGATTCAGAGAAGATAGCGGAAATCTTGGAGATGGATCCCGATTATGTAAAAAGGATTTCCGATCTGCTGGTCGAGGATCCTGACAGATCCGATTTACAGGTGGCGGAAATTCTTGTCGGACAGAAAGAACCACAGTAAAATATAGAAGTGTTCTCCAATGGAACATGAATTAATAATTTTAAGAGAAAGTCCCGGTTTTCCGCCGGGATTTTTGTGTTACAATAAATTTAATAAAAAGGCGGTTTATGGAGGTGTGGAATGAATAACCTTGAAAAGGTCAGCCATGAGACTATGGTATTTATGCGGGGAAAATACAGGCTTGATGAAATCGGGGATGGCAGGGATGAACTGAAATTTAAACAGGGGCAGAAAACTGTCCTTACCGTCTACACACACGAAGATAAATTTACCTTTTTAATTATTTTCGGGATAAAAGAGCGTGAAATCTTTGAAGCCCGGCGGGATGAATTTTCAAAGGATATCCTCAATTATTATGACGATGCAAAAACATATCATGATGGGAAGTGGATATTTATTGATGTTACGGAGCCTGCGCAGCTTGAAGAGGTGAAGCGGCTGATACAGATAAAGAAAAAGCCGAACCGTAAACCGTTTCCCAAAGAAACGGCGGTTTACTCAAAATGCGGCCAGCGCTGTGATTTGTGCGTACATTATACAGGCACAACAGAGGAGCAGCGGGCTGTCATGGAACCCCTCCTGAATAAAATGTGGGAGAATAACGATTGGAGTATGCGCTGTAACGGCTGTTACAGCGATGACTGCTATTGCAAGGATGACCCCTGTAATGCAAAGGGATGCGCTCCGGAGAAAGGAATTGCTGAATGCAGGGAATGCAGCGAATTTCCCTGTATCAGGGCCACCTCTGCGGATTACCGTTCTATGATTCATACTCAGGTGCATTATGCGGATGAGATTACCTGGGGAATATTGCCGTATGTTCCGTGGCAGTATGAGGGGCAGCAGGGATGAACATAGGATGCAAAGGCAGCAGAAGTTTTTCTATTTACTGTCTGACGGCACTTTTAAAAAAGCAAAAGGTGGTGGCGAAGCTGCGTGAAATTGCAAATAGCATAGGGCGGGAAATGGAGGTTCTCAAGGTGCTGGAAAAGATGTTTTTGCTGCGTGAATGATGCGGAGGTGCTTAAAAGAAATTAGATTTAGAATTTATTGAAATGTCATAGCGGTCCAGTCCCTTCAAAGTTATGAAATATCTTTTAGGACCTGATACTGTAAAAGAATTTGATCCTGTTTTGATGCTGGACTCTTTCGACAGTACCAATCCGCCTGATTACACCGCAGGGTTTCCCATGCACCCTCATAGGGGAATTGAGACAATCAGTTATGTCTTTTCCGGGCAGATGATGCATCGGGACAGCCTTGGGCATTCTGATACAATCAGCAGCGGGGAGGTTCAGTGGATGACTGCCGGCTCGGGGATTTTGCACGAAGAACTTCTTCCGGCGGCTGAAAGATTGCTGGGTGTGCAGCTCTGGCTCAATCTTCCGGCAAAAGAAAAGATGACATCGCCCCACTATCACAGCATCAAGAACGGAGAGATTCATCCCGGCAAGCAGTAAGTCGGCATGCAGCGTTTTCTCATTTTGGGTCTTCCTGCCGGCAACGTAAAAACTGTCTTTGAAGTGGTTAATGGATTTTTCCACATTGACACGTATCTTATATGTGCTGTCCCATTCTTCTGTTCCGCGTGCAGTTCCCGGATAGGCACGCAGATCCTTTTCCAGATAGATATAGAACATCCTGCCACAGGAAGAAGTTGTGCATGGGTCTTCACAATGGCAGACACGCCGTTTGGACTTATCTTGTTTGTTGTATTCCCATTTCATTTTTGGGCATACAAACTTCATGGTAGAGAGTCCGCAGCGCAGATGCGTTATGCTTCCTTCTCTTTTCATAGGAAGAGAGGGGTCTTTGGGACAGCAGGGGATGCCCTCTGCGTTCAGTGGACAGTCCGATTCCGGCAGGGAAAGCCTTCCATTGAGTGGGATAAAAGCCTTTTCAAAAGATGTTTCCTGAAGAAGGTATTTGTAGATCTCAATGGAATCAAAAGCCGCGTCACCGAGGAAGGTTTTGGGATTGATTAGAGGGTGTTTTAGAAAGAAATCCTTTAATACAGGGATCAAAGCTTTGGAATCTGCAAGGCTTTTATCCTCATCCGGAGAATCAGATTCCAGAAAGGTGATATACAAATTGGTTGGGCGTATGAAGGCAATAAGAAAACAGTTATGAATGAAGAAGACATTACTGAAAGTGAATTCTATCAAAAGTATGGGGAACCAGTAATGGAGTACAATAGATTTGATGGAGCAAATTTTGTGGAGCTTATTCAGGATATGCAAAAATCTGTTCAAAATGAAAGTTTATCAGCAGATCTCCAGCAACTGATTGATCTGACGAATTTGGCAATAGAGACGTATGAAGTAGAATATGCGAATGAAATATATAAGATATTACATGATCTCGATTATTTTCTTTTGAGATACAGAATTGAAGATGTTGGAAAATATACAAAAGATGGGAGTTGTGGAACGGTTCCGGAGTACAGATAAAACGCAGATTATTTGAGAAGTATGTTGACGAATATTTGACTGCAATATGGTCAGATTTCAATAGATTAAGAGTCAGGTTTATGGTATAGTTATGTTACTAATGTCAGAGCCTGGCTCTTCTTTTATGCCGTAGGGCAATCAGAAAAGAGAGATAAGAATGTCCGATAGACGAATGAGATGCCTATTATTACACCACATGTATGCAGGCACACGTTCTGTTTCAATATATCATGGGGCATTCAGATATCAGTGTAACATTGAATACCTATACCCATGTTAAGTTTGAATATGCAGAGGCGGAAATGGAGAAGGTTGCTGGTTGGAAGAAAATCCAGTGTCATATGAAATATCATTTTTATGACACTTGATGGAAAAGATATAACAAAATAAGCAGATTTATACCAGGAAAGTTTCGTTTCACAATGCCGCAGAAATGCTGCAAAATCAAGGAAAAACCAGAGTTTTCAAGGAGTTAAGCGAACATGATAAAAGTATTATTTATCTGCCATGGGAACATCTGCCGCTCCCCCATGGCAGAATTCATCCTGCGTGACATGGTAAGAGCCAGAAACCTTGCGGCCGAATTCCACATAGAATCCGCCGCCACCAGCACCGAAGAAATCGGCAACCCGGTGCACCACGGAACCCGCCGCAAGCTCTTGGAGCACGGCATTTCCCAGGAGGAGATTTCACAAAAACACGCCCGCCAGATGAGAAAAGAAGACTACAATAAATTCGACTACATCATCGGCATGGATGAAATGAACCTGCGCAACATCATGCGGATCCTCCGTTCTGACCCGGAAAACAAAGTCCATCTTCTCCTGGACTATACAGACCGTCCCGGCGCCATAGCGGACCCCTGGTACACAGGCAATTTTGAAGCCACCTACCGAGATGTATGTGAAGGCTGTGAGGGCTTCTTAAACAGTCTGGGAAAATAAATAAGCAATTAAATAATCCTATCCCCCATAATTCCCCGCCAGCCGCCTGTACTGCAGCGGCGTCCGCCCCGTAGTCTTTTTAAACTGCCGGCAGAAGGACGGGGAATCCGTAAAACCGCAGGAATATGCAATTTCCGTTATATCCCTGCGTGTTTTCTTCAGCATATCCATGGCAGCCTCCAGCCGCAGATCCAGTAAATACTGCTGAACACTTTTCCCGGAATGTGAAATAAATATTTTATACAAATAAGTACGGTTCACCCCCACCTGCCTTGCCAGCTGCTCAATTTTTACCGGATAACTGAAATTATGCTCCAGATACTCCACAGCCTGGCGGAAATAAATTTCCTGCAGCGTTCCGGTCTGGGAAGCATTCCCGGATTCCGGGAGAAGATGCGCAGGAAGCTGTTCCTGATACATGCAGGAGAACAGCAGATAAAAATTCCCCAGGATTTTCAGCAGGTTCTGGCTATTTTCGTGAAAACTGTCCTCAAACACAATTGTCTGTGTAAGCAGCCGCTGTGCACTTTCTTCATCCGGTGCCCGGTAGACAACCTGGGAATCCGTAAAACCACAGTGACGCAGCAGCGTCCCTGCATCCGGACCATCAAAGGCAATCCAGGTGTATTCCCATGGTTCTTCTTCGTCCGCCATATATTTTGTCGTTTCACCGGGAAGGATCAGGAACGCATCCCCCTTTTTCAAAGCATACTCGGAATTGCCGCGCATATACCTGCCCTTCCCACTCCTGATAAAATGGATTAGATAATGAGTCCTTACGGCCGGGCCGAAAAAATGTCCCGGGGCACAGGACTCGCTTCCGGAATAATAAAGACGCAGCGCAATGCGCGTCTGTGACTCTGTTAAAAGCCGGATTGTCTCCCGGATGTTATTTTTTTCATCTGTTATATGCCTCAATTCATTAACCTGCGCCAATTCATCTTTCATAAAAACCCGTCCTTCCGAAATCCGGTTCCATCCGCGTCCGCCATACCCTTCCGCCCTACGGAAAGAAAACACGAAAGGAAACATAAATACAAAAATAAGAAACAATTAATATAGAAAAAAAGTCCAGAAATCTTAAAATAAAAGCAGATACCATGATTTTAAAGGAATCATAAGTTAAATGCAAGAGAAGGAGGAACTCTTATGGTAAAAATTACTTTTCTGGGGGCAGGAAGTACGGTATTTGCAAGGAATGTCCTTGGGGACTGCATGTGCACACCGGTGCTCAGAGATGCGGAAATCGCATTATACGACATTGACGGAGAACGTCTGAAGGATTCGGAAATCATCCTGAAGGCCATCAACCATAACGTAAACGAAGACAGAGCGGTTATCAAACCCTATCTTGGCGTGGAAAACAGAAAAGAAGCGCTGCGTGACGCTGACTTTGTTGTAAATGCCATTCAGGTAGGCGGCTATGAGCCCTGCACCGTAACTGATTTTGAAATTCCCAAGAAATACGGCCTGAAGCAGACTATCGGTGATACACTGGGAATCGGCGGCATCATGCGCGGACTCCGTACCATTCCCGTAATGGAAGGCTTTGCAAGGGATATGGAAGAGGTCTGCCCCAACACCCTTTTCCTGAATTACACTAACCCTATGGCAATTCTCAGCGGCTACATGCAGAGATATACGAAAATCAGAACCGTAGGCCTTTGCCACAGCGTACAGGTCTGTACCGAAGGACTTCTGAAGGGTCTGGGAATGGAAGACAAGCTGGAAGGCGCCACGGACTATATCGCTGGCATTAACCATATGGCCTGGCTTTTGGATGTCAGGGACAAAGACGGAATCGATCTTTACCCCGAAATCAAAAAGCGTGCGCTGGAGAAGAATAAAAATGAAAAGCATAACGACATGGTGCGTTATGAATACATTAGAACCCTTGGCTATTACTGCACAGAATCCAGTGAACATAACTCTGAGTATAACCCATTTTTTATTAAGTCCCGTTATCCGGAAATGATCGATAAGTTCAATATTCCGCTGGATGAATATCCCAGACGCTGCATCAAGCAGATCGCAGACTGGGAGCAGGAAAGGGACAACATCCTTAAGGACGGCAAGATAACCCACGAACGTTCCAGGGAATATGCTTCTTATATTATGGAGGCAGTCGTAACCAACCATCCTTACCAGATTGGCGGAAACGTACTGAATACAGGCCTGATTGACAATCTGCCTTCCGACGCATGCGTGGAGGTTCCCTGCATGATCAATGCAAAAGGTGTAAATCCCTGCCATGTAGGCCGCCTGCCCGTACAGCTGGCCGCCATGAACCAGACAAACATCAACGTACAGCTGCTTACCATTGAAGCTGCGAGGACAAGGGATAAGAACTACATTTACCAGGCAGCTATGCTGGATCCTCATACTGCGGCAGAGCTGAATATCGATGATATCCGCAGCATGTGCGATGAGCTGATTGAAGCCCATGGCGAGTACATGGCAATGTATAAATAAATGCATTCCGGAGGCTCTGTCGGTACACGAACCACGGCGTACTGCGGATAAGCAAAAGTAAAAAAGTAAGAGCTACTTCGGGCAGCAGTTTTAAATGAGAGAAAGCCTTTCTTAGGAAGGTATTTCTAAAAGAAGAAGTAAGCTAAGAAACAATAAGCGGTTATACAAACGTTGGTTTTGTATAACCGTTTATTGTTTCTATATTCCATAAATCATTTCCCGCCAAAAAGAAAATGCCATATATTATTTATATTTAATACCGACATCCGCTCATAGACTTAATTCCCATAAACAAGTAAACAAATAAACAAACCAATCAGAAAAAAATCATATTGCCGCATGCAAAGGTGCATATTACCGCACGGACAGGCACAGGCTGTAAATCACCCTGAAAACTACTCATTAATGCAGCATCGCAGGCAGGATTACAATGTACAGGAGATAATAATGGAAGAAAAATACCACCCAGTCCCGGACTCACCAACAGAAATTCCATTCCACCCAGTCCATGTCTCTTATCTGAAATCCATGGTAACCCAGGCCGGGGCCCGGGATCCTTCCCATCTGATTTTTGGCGCGAATCGCCACAAATACAAGCTGAATCTCCCTGCTTCACTGAAACAGGTGCGCCGGTTTGAGGAAAAACATAATCTTCTGCTTCCCGAGGAATACAAATTTTTCCTCACTCAGATAGGGAACGGAGGGGCAGGCCCTTACTATGGCCTCTATTCTCTTGAAGAAGCGGAACGGTATACGGAATACCTGGAAACTACGCAAACCGCTGCAAAGGAAAAGGATGAAGAAGTCCTGGCGCCCGTCTTCATCGACCGGCGCATGACGCCGGAGGACTGGGCCGTCCGCATGGAGGAGCTGGATAACTGCAGCGATGATGAATACGACTCATTGATGTATAAGCTCTGCGCGCGAAATGTATTTTCAGGAAATCCTTCAGGATCACAATCTTACCTCCTACGGATACCTGTGCCTGAAATCCGAAGAAGAGCTTTTTAAGGACTTCTGCGAAACGGACAGAAAAACAGCGGTGGAAGATAACAGGGATTTTCCGCCCCTGAACAAGGAACAGCTTCTGTCAAGTCTCTTCCGGTTCAAACCTTTCAGACAAATGGAATCAGCCCACAGCAGAATCATCAGGATAAACGCATCAGCGTAGGCGGCGTCCTTCCTGCTGTCCAAAGCTTCAGCTGCCAGCCGTCTTTTTTCCCGGGCAGGATGGGGGTGTTGTCCGTTCCAGTTTCAAAAACGGGGTATTTCTAACTGTCCCGGTAAACCAGAATTCTGCCAACTCGGTCAGAACTCCTCTCGCAGCGACTTGCGTCTGCTGCGTTCGTCAGACAGGCCGCTGGGGACGGCAAAATTCTGGTCTCCCGGGACAGTAAGAAATATCCGCCGTTTTTTCTTATGGAACGGACAACACCCCCATCCTGCCCGGGAAAAAAGACGGCTGGCAGCTGAAGCTTTGGACGGCAGGAAGGACGCCGCCTACGCTGATGCGTTTATTCTGGCAGAATCATAAAAATGTCAAAACCCGCGTTTACTTTTCCTCATCCTCACATATGCTACTTTAGTACAAAAAAATGATTTAATAGTGCAAATTTTCCAAAACTGTGATAAAATGGCAGACGGAAATCGTGATTGACCCATGAAAGGAGATCATATGAAGTATTTTGGTACCGATGGATTCAGAGGAAAAGCAAACGAGGTTCTGACGGCGGACCATGCCTTTAATATCGGGAAGTTCCTGGGCTGGTATTTTACGGACGGCGCCCATAAAAAGGCGAGCTGCGTTATCGGAAAGGATACCAGACGCTCCAGCTATATGTTTGAATATGCCCTGGCGGCAGGCTTAAGCTCAGGCGGCGTGGATGTCAACCTGCTTCACGTTACCACCACGCCCAGCGTATCCTATGTGACAAAGAGCGGGGATTTTGACTTTGGCATCATGATTACCGCCAGCCATAACCCTTTTTATGACAACGGAATTAAAATCATAGACAAAGACGGCTTTAAAATGGAGGATGCCGTACTGGAAAAGGTGGAGGACTATCTGGACGGCAAGGTGGAAATCACCTGCGCCCGCAATGAAAATATCGGTAAAATTACCGACTACATCCAGGGAAGAAACCAGTATATCAGCTACCTCACCTCCACTACCATACATTCCTTCCGCGGCTACAAGGTGGGACTGGACTGTGCCAACGGCGCAGCCAGCAGCATTGCCAAGACGGTATTTGAAATGCTTGGCGCCCGCACTTATATGATTCATGATGAGCCGGACGGCCTGAACATCAACGTGGACTGCGGTTCCACGCATATTGAGTCCCTGCAGAAGTTCGTAGTGGAAAAAGGTCTGGACGTGGGCTTTGCCTTTGACGGCGATGCTGACAGATGCTTTGCTGTGGACGAAAAAGGAAATGTTCTGGACGGCGATTTGATTATGTATCTGTGCGCCGTGCACATGAAGGAAAGGAATGCGCTGATTGACGATACAGTGGTTGCCACAATCGCCTCCAACCTGGGAGTGGAAAAGGCTCTGGAAAAGCAGGGCATCCGCATGAAACGCACGCCGGTCGGCGATAAATACGTATCCCTTGAAATGCAGGAGCATGGCTACAGTATAGGCGGAGAGGAATCCGGACATATTATTTTTAACAAATACAGCACCACAGGGGACGGCATTTTAACCGCCATCCGGGTGATGGAAATTATTGTGGGAAAGAAAACCATGCCTTCCTTCCTGACCGCAGGAGTCACCCTGTTCCCCAAGGCACAGATTAACAAACGGGTGCAGGATGCCGCGGCAGTATTGGAAAATCCCGTGGTAAAAGAGGCCATTGACCAGGCTTCTCTGGAGCTTGACGGCTCAGGCCGCGTGCTGATCCGCAAAAGCGGCACGGAGCCGGTGATCCGGATTCTGGTGGAGGCCCGTGAGGAAGAGGTCTGCCGGAAGCTGGCTGGACAGATTGCCGCGAAGATGGAAGAGGCAGGACAGTAAAAATAAGGCATACAGGAAAATAAAAAGCTGAGGCAGGGGAGCCATAACGGAAAAGATTTCCGTAAGGGAGAGGCTACATAAGGAAGTAGCTTCTCCTTTCGGCTTTGTAATCAGCCAATATGATTGAAATTGTAGGAAATCAATATATTTGGAGGATTACATAATGGAAAAGTACATTTACGATGAAAACAATGGTTTGTGGTATGAATTAGTCGAGGATTATTATATCCCTTGTTTGGCATTGCTGCCCGAAGAAAATAAGCCAATCGGAATATGGGGGCAGCGGCATTTGCAGTATGTCAAGAATTGCAAGAGGGTTTTATATACCTCACTGTTGACTTCCTGCAAATTAAATAGTTATCTTGCCAATATTGACGAGCAGGCAGAGAATATGTTTTTTCGGCTGGTAAAGAAATTTGCTGAAAAGGAAAATGCAACAGAAAAGCTCAAGGCTAAAAACGCAATGTTGTGGATTGGCAAAATGAATAATATACAAAATGCCGCAGCTGAAATCGTGAATCAAGAGTTAATATTCATATAATCCATTAAAAACAACGGCGACAAGGAAAAATCTTGTCGCCGTTGTTTTGTTTTTAGCCGTTCTCTTTTACCACAACTTGTTTTTCAAATAATCTTGAAACAGAAGTATCAAGATTTGAAAAAATGTTTTGTACATACATCAATTTATCATAAATATTTACCAATGCTTTTTGTTCTTCGATTATTGGAATGTCAATTTTCACTTGATTGAAAAAACCTGTCATATTCCACGTTCCGTTATCAGAACTTGATGTAAACTGTAAAAACTCTGTTCTATATTGTATTGCCAACCACCTCAAATCAATTGAATATGGAGAATCGTCTCTAACATATAAAATATAGGCGTGGTCATTTATGGTGTATTTCCCTTTTGATAAAAAGCGAGTCATTCCAGCTTTTCCGTTACGAGTAACCAACAAACCCTCTCGATTCTCAAAAACCTTTAACGGCTTGTTATTTATTGTGCATAATGGAATTTCACCCATTTTAGTTCTATCCTCGGTAGCACTTGAAAGGACAACGTATTTTTCACCCTGATTTTGCATTGCGTGATAAATAAACTCTTCGGTTAGACCGCTGTTCCCACTCATTTTATCAATTACTGAAGCGATTGGCACTTGGCGAGCTTGGTACTCGGAATATGTCAGATTAACTGATTCTACCTCATTTGCTAATTGAGATAAGTTGATTTTGGGCAACCAATTGTGCATGTCGTTCAGTTCGGAAACTAATTCGTTTTTATCAAGATACGATGGTTCATATGGGCGAATATAATATTCAGGTAAAAGAGTACAATACTCGTTGCTTATAATTTTATCTATTGGAATATTCCCGCCTTTTCTTTGACATTCAGGTATACCTTTGTCATTTATCCAATTAGTGCCATTAGAATCCAAATCATCAAATTTGAGCCATCTGTTTTCGAGTAGCCCCGGCATTTCAATACCGTCCGTACTAACCCAACCAGATATTTCGTCGTGCATCCATCCGTTACGATTGTTACGAAGTTTAGTAGGAAAACGTTTGTCTGAATTGGCAAGTCCATCATTATCAATGATATACATCCATATGGGTTTTTCTTGAATTTTGGTTACACTACCACTTCGCTTTTTGATAAACAAAGCATAAGTTTTTTCTTTGGTGTATGGTGCAAATGCAAACTTCGGCAATGATACTATTGCATATACTTCGCATTTTTCCAAAATTTCCTGTCGTAACTTTTTGTATGAAGGGTTTTCCAATACACCATCAGGCGTAATGATACACGCTTTGCCACCAATTTCGAGCAAATCAATAACCTTACAAATGAATGCAATCTCTGTTCTATTAGTAGATATTGCTTCAGTATTTGCTTTGATTGTGCCGCTTCCGTAAGGTGGATTGGTTATCACATATTGATATTTTTTGTTTAATACATTTTTCCCTTGTCGGGTAGGTTTTAATGAGTTGTCGGAGTACATATGTGTATGTCCATCACCTACCAAGAACATATTAAGTCGAGTTCTTGAAATGTTTTCGTCACGTACATCAACACCATAGAAGCACTTTTTCGATAGAAATTCTCTTGCTTCAGCAGTAAGTGTTCCGTTTTTTTCATAATTGTTTAAAAGAACTTTGAAGCTTTCAGTTAAAAATCCACCCGTTCCACAAGCGGGGTCAATAATAGAAAATTCTTTCTTTTCGTTATATACATCCTCATCCTGTAACAACAATTTAGAGAAAATATGCGTATAGTGCCTTCTTGTGAAATATTCTCCAAAATCTTTCTTTTCCTTCGAAGATGCAAACATTTCATATACAGCACCAAACAAATCAAATCCCGTACCGTGTAATGGCTTCATAGAATCAATAATGCCATATATTTGCTTTACATCATCAACACCAATAAGTGGTTTGTTCTTGCCATCACCACTAATAGCAATTCTGACCACTTCCATAACATTCTTAAATTCTTTGAATGTAGTTTCATCTTCCAAACGGCTTATGTAACCACTCAAATTATTCTTGATTTTTTCTGCAACTTCATCGTTACAAGTAGACCAATATACTTTTGATGCATCTTTATTACCATCAATTTCTTCTTTCTCTTCAAAATATTCAAGAGCTACAAAGCCTACTGTAAAGTCGATTTTTTGAACATTATCTTTGAAATTGATGCCACGATAAACGCCTGCAAGTTCCCACAATTTCTTGTTAAAGATTGCTTCTGAAATTGTAGAAATCGAGTCAACATTTGTATTGATAGAATCCAAATCAGGATTTTCTGTTAATTTATTTTTAATTAGACGATAAATGTCTATGGTTTGAAATTCTCTGATTGGGTTTCCGTTGAGCGTTAATTGCTTCAATGTTTTTGCATTATAAAAATACGTGGTTTTGCAATTTGTAACAATGAAATACGGCAATCCCAATTTAGGGGCTTTGGTCTTGCCTTGCTTTAAGGCATCTTTCCAATCCTTGTCATCCACCTTGCAATCGTCTTTTGCTTCGGCATATGCAACAAGATTCTTTATATACTGCTCATCGTTAGTTCCATCGTATTCAAATTCAGAAATAAGTATATCTGGGCGTTTTGAGCCTGTATATTTAGAAAATGTAGTATCATTAACAATTTGACGGAATGGGATGCTCAATTGTGCAACTAAAACTTCATTTATTAATCTGCTTACAGATAGCGCCTCTTGTTTTTTCTTAGTCTTTGCCATTGTATTTTCCTCCTATAATTTCAGAAATGGTGTTTTTGTATTTGACGCTATCAGCCAAATAAGCATAAGCTGCTTCATTAAAAAAGTCCACGAGCTTTCGTCCATCAAGGGCAAGCGTACCTTTGAGTTTGCTATGTAGTTCGGGAGTTAGGCGTACCTGAACCTGTTTTGTCTTTTCGTCCACTCGTTTCACCTCAATTTGATATCATTATATCTTGATATAATGATATCAAATTATAAACAAATTGTCAAGTGCGGCACTCATAATTTTCTCTCAATCGGGAATAATAATATGTTTTGACCTTGACAAAAGATGTGTTTTGCGGTAGACTTAATCACTCTCTGTGAGAGCGACAACTGAATACAAATGAAACTCGATTTTAGGAAGTGCCGGTGACAGCTGATAATTGTCGCACCAACCGTTACCGCATTGTCTGCTTGCGGGGTTGGTTAAAAAGCAGACAACACGGATTTGAATTTCAAAGCCGATACATAGTTTCATCAGAATGAGCGAGAGAAAACCTCACGCTGTTTTGGTGTACTGTGTATCGGCTTTTTTGTTTTGCCGATTTACAACTGAATGACCGTCCGAATGGGATACGATTTTGCGGTGACATCTTTCTTAACAGAAAGCGGGCAAGACAACGCTCTTGAAAGAACAGGGGCAGGAACAACATTAGGGTAAAGCGGCGATAAAGTTTCTGAGGAGTGCAGAGGTACTCTTTCCAAAGAGTGCCTTTGTCCCTCGGAGAGCCCACGACATCTTTGCACGGAGTATCCGTGAAAGTGTCATAGTGGGTTACGCACTTTGAAAAGGTGCGTAACAAAGATATACGCTGTCACTACACATATTCGTATTTTGAAAAGAACATACAATCCGAAAAAGAAAGAAGGTGATACGATGCCCGATTATTCCGTTACAAGAGTAATGCAAAGAACGAAGGAAAGCGTAGGTAAGTTTGAACGCCATATTGAACGCAAGAACGACGCCTACGAAAATATGAATGTGGATTTATCCCGAACCGATATGAATATCCACTTTAAGGACTGCGGTAATTCAACCTACAATCAGCAGCTTGAAAAAATGGTTGCCGAGGGTACAGTTTCTCTGCGAGGTCTGAAAGCCGACGCAAAGGTTTTCGATGAGATGATATTTGATGTCAACACCGATTACTTCGAGCGTAACGGCGGCTATGAATTTGCAAAGCGGTTTTATGAAGAAGCCTATCATTTTGCCGAAAAGCTGTACGGCAAGGATAATATCCTATCCGCCGTAATGCACGCCGACGAGGTCAATCTCTTTATGTCCGATGTTTACGGCTATCCTGTTTACCATTATCATCTGCACATTATGGCTCTGCCTGTGGTAGATAAAGAAATTAAATGGTCAAAGCGTTGCAAAAATCCCGAATTAGTCGGAACGGTCAAAGAGGTGATTCATCAGGTCAGCCATTCAAAGAAATGGAAATCTGCAAAGGCGTTAGATGAAAATGGCAAGCCTTTGGCTGATAAGAATGGCAAGCCTATATATCTAAAATCATACAGCGTATTGCAGGACAAATTCTTTGAATATATGCAGGAGGCAGGCTTTAAAGGCTTTGAACGGGGCGAGCGTGGCAGCGATGCTGAAAACCTATCCTGCACGCAATACAAGCTGGAAAAGGACAAGGAACACCTTGCCGAGATTGAAGAAAAGATTGCGGCTGCCGATGAAAAGCTGTCCACCATTCTACCCGTAAGAGCAAGTGCGGAAATCATAGACAATATGGGCAAGAAAACGCTGACAGGCAAAATTCAGATGTCTGCTGAGGATTACGGTTATCTTTCCAACTTGGCAAAGGAATGTCTTGTAAACAGACGGACGGTGCAAATTTATGAAAGCAGTAACCGAGCCTTATCCGAAAAGATAAAGGAGCTGCAAGCCGAGCTTACCGAGATAAAAGAAAAATGCAAGCCGTATTTAGAAGCGTTAAAACTCGCTCCGCCAAAGGCAAAAGAATTTATCGGCGGTATTCTCAACAAATTCAGACAGCAGAAATCCGAGCAGGCAAAGGATATTTTCTATCAGCCTGCCGAAAAAGAAACTTACAAGCATATACGAAAACCAAAACACAAGAAAAAGGAGGATTTTGAGCGATGACAGAAGTTATTTATCTTGACGAACACAGCCAGCCTATCGAAACCGACAGAGAAATCCTTGCGGCTCTTGATGAGATTACAGATATACTTGCCGCTATGACAAAGGAACAGCGAATTGCTTGGTTTCGCAGAACGCAGTATCCGCACCCAATCAATTTTGAAAAAGAAATTGACGGTACTGTATATACTGTAAGCACTTGTTTCGACAAAAACGCAAGCGAGAGTTTAGAAGAAAAAGCACAGAGAATTATATTGAAAAGAATAGATTAACACTTTAAAGCGTTGAATTTCAACAGCGGATATGGTATGATATATACACCTACAATTCGTATCATATCTGGCTGTGGAAAGGAGTAATATGAACATCAAACAGTCAGACAGAATTACCGCCCTATACGCAAGATTAAGTCGTGATGATGACAAAGACGGCGTTTCGGGTAGTATTCAAAATCAAAAAGCCATACTTGAAAAGTACGCAAAGGACAATAAATTGCCTAATCCCCGTTTCTTCTTCGACGACGGATTTTCGGGAGTAACTTTTGCAAGACCAGCGTTTATGGAAATAATGGAACTTGCGGAGCAAGGCTTGGTGGCAAACCTCGTTGTAAAAGACCATTCAAGACTTGGACGAAACCGTCTTGTTGTCGGTCAGCTTTTGGAAGATGATTTTATCCGATTAGATGTAAGATATATTGCAATAATGGATAATATCGACACTGCAAAGGGTATCAGCGATATTGTACCGATGCAGGACTTGTTCAATGAATGGCACGCAAAAAACACAAGCGATAAAGTTCGTAAGGTAATGCAAAGCAAAGGAATGTCGGGCAAGCCTTTAACAACGAATCCGCCGTTCGGGTATATGAAATCTCCCGAAAACAAAGATATATGGGTAATTGACGAGCCTGCCGCAAAGATTGTCAAAATAATCTTTGACCTTTGCATATCGGGACTCGGACCGACACAGATAGCTAAACGCCTAAAAGCTGATGAGATTATGACCCCTACGGAATATTGGAACAGTATCGGAAGAAAATGCAGTAAACCGCCCGAAAGACCGTTTAATTGGTGTGCAGACACAGTTTCTAATATTCTTGACAAACAGGAATACTGTGGAGATACTGTCAATTTCCGTACTACAAGCAAATCTTTCAAGCTGAAAAAGCGTTTTGAAAGACCGCAGGAAGAATGGCAGGTGTTTGAAAATACACACCCTGCTATCATTGACAGAGAAACCTTTGCACTTGTGCAGGAATTAAGACAGCACCGACGCAGACCGACCAAAAGCGGAATAGTGAGTATGTTTTCGGGTCTGCTCTACTGTGCAGACTGCGGAGAAAAGCTGTATTACAGCGTAACGAATAATTATAGTCGAGAGCAAGCGTATTTCTTCTGTTCCGCTTACCGTAAGAACTCCGATGCTTGCTCCGCACACTATATCCGAGAAAAAGTGATAGAGAGCATTGTGCTTGAAAGTATGCAGCGTGTATTGTGGTATGTGCAGTCTTATGAAAAGCTATTTGCACAAAAGCAGCTTGAAAATTTTGGAGAACAGAAGAAAGCTGAACTTGCCGAAAAACGCAGAGAACTGAATAAAGCCAATAGGCGTATTCGGGAAATTGACAATATTATGCAAAAGCTTTATGAGGATAATGCAACGGGAAAGATAAATGATGACCGTTTTGCTACGATGTCAATATCTTTGGAAAATGAGCAGGAAATTTTAAAAACAACTGTTCCCGAATTGGAAAGTGAGCTTGAAAATGCTCAAATAGCAACCGAAGGCTTACAGCGTTTTATCGACAAGGCAAAGAAAGTAACGCAGCTTACGGAGTTAACGCCTGAAATCGTACACGAATTTATACAGAAGATTGTAGTCGGCAAACCCGAATACAAGGACGGCAAGCGTCACCAAAGCGTAGAAATCTACTATAATGGTGTGGGCATTATCCGAGAGCCTTCGCCCGAAGAAATGGAAGAATACTTTCAGGAGCATATACAGAACAAAGCAGTAAGAGCAACAAAAACGGCATAGCAAATTGCTACACCGTTTAAACACAACAATATTTAATTTGAGATACAAAGTCTTGGGGCACCTTCCTTACGGAGGGTGCCCCAAGGCTCCCTTCTTTCATACGGATATGATATACTTTTAGTAACTATTCAACAGGCCAGCGCTTTGCGCTGACCGTAAGAAAATGATTCAGTTAGTAACTATCCGGCTGGTCCGCTGCAGGAGACAGGGAGATTGAAAATGAACGTCAGAAAAATCGGGTTGAGGACAGGCATGGCATTTCTTCTTATATTGCTGCTTTTTACGGCAGGCTGCGGCAGACAGGCGCAGGAGGAGGAAAGCGCACCTGAAAAAACGGTGGTAACGCTCTGGCATTACTGGGATATCCCAGCCTGCCAGCAGACTCTTACGAAGCTGGTGAAGACATTTAACGCATCCCAGGATCGCATTACGGTGGAAATAAAATATGTACCGGATGAGGATTTTAAGAAACAGCTTGCCCTGAGCATGGCGGACGGAACCATGCCAGACATTGCGGTGGTGGATTCCTCGGATTTCCGGTTTTCCCATAATATGAAGCACTTTGCGGATTTGACAGGGAAGCTGGAGGTGCTTCCCGAATATCTGCCCCAGGCGATGGAACCCTGTGAAATTGACGGAAGGGTTTACGGCCTTCCCTTTGGAATGAACTGTCCGGCGCTGATTTACAATAAACAGATGCTGGAGGAGGCAGGCTACGCTGTGCCTGCAACCTGGGAGGAATTCTGCGATACGGCGGTCCGTACCACAAACGAATCCCACTACGGGTTTGCAGTGGCGGGAATACAGAGTGAGGAAAGCCTGTATGCCTTTCTTCCAGTGCTGTGGTCTATGGGAGGGGATGTGACGCGGATAGACAGTGAAGCGGGCAGAAACGCATTCAGCCTCCTTGGGACGCTTTCGGAACAGGGCGTTTTAAACAGACTGAGCGTGAGCATGACGCTGGCGGATGTGATGCATCAGTTTTCCAAGGGAAAGACGGCGATGATGTTCAATACCTGCATGACAGTGGGGTATATCCGCAAAAACGCGCCGGATATAGAATTCGGCATTGCCCCCATTCCCTTGGACGGGGAAAGGATAACCACGGTAGGAGGCGAAATCATGGCCGTATCGGAGGATGGACATGTGGAAGAGGCGCTGGAGTTTATGCGCTACCTGGCAGAACCCCGGAGGATGCAGTCCTATATGGATGATTTCGGCTTCCTTGCCCCAAGGGATGACGTCATGGAAAAGCAGTTTCCCGACGACGAAGAGCGCAGAGCTTTTGTAGGGCTGTTTCAAACGGCCAGATGAAGGGAATTTGCACCCTGGTGGCCCAGCGTATCAGGAACGGTGACCGAAGCCATGGAAAATGTCATTCTTGGGGCCGGCGTGGAGGAAACCTTAAAGGAAGCGGAGGAAACCATTACGCTCCTGCTGCAGGAGGTATTGAAATGAAATCAGTTAATATTTATCTGGAAAATGCAGCGGCAGCAGAATCCTTCGTACAGACCATGAGACAGTTCGAAGGAGAATATGACCTGGCTCTCGGAAGCTATACTGTGGATGCCAAATCCATCCTGGGCGTATTCGCCTTGGTATCGGAAAAACTCTGAACCTGGTATTTGTGAACTCCAAAGGAGAAGACGAGGATGTATTGAATGCAGTGGAACGTTACCGTATGGCTGCATAAATACGATTTGTATAATTAACAGTTTCCCCCAAACAAAGACGGTTCCCCGGTTTTCCGGGGAACCGTCTTTGATCATTGAGGAATCCATATCTCCACCAGGCAGGTATCCTCCGCGTCGTTCCAGGACACATATTTTTCAATGGTGGGAAGCGGGCCCTTATGAAACCTGCTGGAGGGCAGAAACTCCGTGTTAATCTGGCTCCAGACATTTCCCAGCGTATTGTCCGAAATCTTACCGCTTGCCTCGAACTTCAGCCAGGTGGTTGCAGGATATTGGTACACACTGTACTCATCCCCGTCGTAATCCTCACATTCCACGGCGCACATATAGTCGTTGTTTCCCTCATCGTCAAAACCGAAGCATAATCCCAGGTCAAAGAAGCTGCCGGTAAGCGAACGGATCCGGTCATTGCTGCCGTCGCTCTTTACGATGGCCCAGGTACCGCCGCCGTAGGGCGTAATCCTCCTTATACCGATGACCTGAAAGGCTTCTCTCTCCACTACGCTGTAATTCATTTTTTCTATCCCCCTGATATTAATTTCAAAAGTGAGGCGGCAGTAAAACACCAGACTGGGGTTGGATTTTCTGACCTCCGCAGGAGTAATGCCGTACAGGTTTTTAAACGCCACCCGGAAGGCATCATCCGACTGGTAGCCATAATCCATTGCGATGTCAAGTAGCTTTCTGTCAGTATTCAACAGCTCATATGCCGCCATGGTCAGCCGCCGCCTTCTCACATATTCTGAAAAAGGAATCCCCACAATCTGTGAAAAAGAGCTCTGAAACATGGAATACGGACATGCCGCAATTTTGCTGATTTCTTCTTCGGAAATCTCTCCGTGTACCGAATCCTCCACATAATCCATCACCTTGTTAAGCCTTGTCGTCCAATCCATTGTCCCTCTGTCTCCTCCTTACCTTCAGTATATCCAAACTGCAGAATTCCGCCCGATAATTATACAGTTAATTTTAACGGATATGAGAGGAAAAGGAAAGCATATTCTCCCCGGGATCCAGGTGGGGCGCAGGATAAACGCATCAGCGTAGGCGACGCCCTTCCCGCCGTCCGAGGCTGCGGCTGCCGGCCGTCTTTTTCCCGGACGAGATGGGGGTGTTGTCCGATCCAGTTTCAAAAACGGGGTATTTCTAACTGTCCCGGTAAACCAGAATTCCGCCAACGCGGCCAGAACTCCTCTCGCAGCGACTTACGTCTGCTGCGTTCGTCAGACAGGCCGCTAAGGACGGCAAAATTCTGGCCTCCCGGGACAGTAAGAAATATCCGCCGTTTTTTCTTATGGTTCGGACAACACCCCCATCTCGTCCGGGAAAAAGATCCGGCAGCCGCAGCCTCGGACGACGGGAAGGGCATCGCCTACGCTGATGCGTTTATCTTGAAGTGGGGCATGTCCTGTAACCGGAAAAGAATGGAATTGTGGAATCGGGGAAACGATGGTAGACTAAAATATCAGATTAAAGATTATTATAATTCAATTGCTGCAAATTAATAAGGATGGGAAAAATTATGAAAGCAATCATGGTAATGTACGATTCCCTGAACCGTCACATGCTTTCCCCATACGGCTGTGACTGGACACAAACCCCGAATTTCAAACGCCTTGCGGACCGCTGCGTCACGTTTGACAAATGCTATGTGGGAAGCCTTACCTGTATGCCGCACGGCGGGAAATCCACACAGGACGTTACAATTTCCTGCACAGAAGCTGGGGCCCCATGGAACCCTACGATGATTCCATGCCGGAAATCCTGAAGAAAAACGGCATTTACAGCCATCTGAACAGCGACCACTATCATTATTGGGAGGATGGAGGCTGCACCTATCATAACAGATACAGCAGCTGGGAAAATGTGCGCGGTCAGGAGGGGGATCACTGGAAGGCCTGCGTAGGTGAGAAAGAACTGCCTCTGCATCTGGGAGAGTGCGTTAAGCAGGACATGGTGAACCGGGAATACGCGGATACCGTGGAAAAAATGGCACAGACCCAAACCTTCCAGGCCGGAATCGAATTCCTGGACAGAAACCATAAAAGCGATAACTGGTTCCTTCAGGTGGAGACCTTTGACCCTCACGGGCCCTTTAACTGCCTGTTCGGGCGCAATAAATTCCTGCGCCTGGCAGAATCCTTTCATTACATCAGATATTCTTCAACAAAATGGGAAGCCGTAGCGCCGTCCGCCGCCGCGGTAACTATCTGCCTGAGCGGTTTGGTACGCACGTCCCCCACGGCAAACACGCCCGGAATGCTGGTGCGCGTCGTTTCATCTGCGATGATATAACCCTGGGGATCAAGCTCGATCTGCCCGCGGAAAAACTCCGTATCCGGAACGCGCCCGATTGCCACGAAAACTCCGTCAACAGGAATATCCCTTATGCTTTGATCCTTTACGTTTTCGATCCGTACGCCGTTCACCCGTTTGTCATGAAGGATTTCTATAATCCTGCTGTTCCATAAGAATTCCACGCCGCTTTTTTCCAAAGGCTCCTGATAGATCCTGGATGCCCTCAGGCTGTCACGGCGGTGGACCAGATATACCTTGCTGCATATCTTGGAGAGGAACAGGGCATCCGTCGCCGCGCTGTTGCCGCCGCCGGCTACGATGACCGTTTTATTTTTGTACATCTGCCCGTCGCAGGTGGCGCAGTAGGCAACGCCCCTTCCGCGCAATGCGTTTTCTTCGGAGAGTCCCAACAGCCTGGGAGATGCGCCTGTGGCTATAATAACGGTGCCTGCGTTTATCACGCCTGAGGTTGTGGTGATCTGTTTTGGAGTGGAGGCCAAATCCACGGACACGACCTCGTCGAATTCCGTTTTCACGCCGAAACGCTCCGCGCCCCGCTGCATTTTTTCACCCAGCTCAAAGCCATCTATCCCTTCGTCAAATCCGGGGTAATTGTCCACCTGGCCGGTGGTTGCCATCTGGCCGCCCGGCGACAGCTTTTCCAGCACCAGGACGGAATAGCCGCTTCTGACACAGTATAATGCCGCGGAATAACCGCCGGGGCCGCCTCCTATGATAGCTACGTCTGTATAATCTGATTTCATGGAAGACTCCTTTCTTTTTTCAGCATGACCGCTTTATTCCACACCGTTTTCCTTCAGCCATTCCGTTACCTGGCCTCTGGACTGGGGAGCGATAATCACTGAGGGTTCCTTTCCCTTTTGGAACAGCATCAGCGTGGGGATGGTCTCCACCGCGTATTTTTCCGCAAGCTCAGGTTCATCGTCAATATTGATTTTGCCGATCACAAGACGGCCTTCATAAGCTCCGTCAAGCTGATCTACCACAGGGCTTAACCTGCGGCAGTAACCGCACCAGGGCGCCCAGAAATCCACCATAACCGGAAGATCGGACTGCAGTACCTCTTTTTCAAAATTTGCTTTTCCTATAGTAGTAATAGACATAAATAAGCCTCCTTTTATCTTTTGTAAATTGTTGTTTGGTTTCTGTAAAAATTGCAATTACAGTTTATGCTGTAACTATAGTATATACAGTAATGCTTGTCAATAGTAAATCTTTAAAAAGCAGAAAATATATAAAAAGTAAAAATATAATAAAAGTGCAAAAACAGGTCTTAGGAACAAAAGAATAGAGTTTCCGCCGCCGGCACATACTATCCTGTAGGAAAAAATAAGAAACTGTCCACATGGCAAAGCAGTTACGAAAATAAAAATAGAGGATAAGCCCATTATGAATAAGCTATCAGAAAATATTGACGACAACATACAAACGGCAGGAGAGCTTTTTCCCATTGGAACCAGCTTCGATCTCATCACAAGGGATCTGTATTTGGGCGATACCAGGGGCTACTGGATAGGAATCAACGGATTCTGCAAAACAGAAATCCTGCAGCAGATTTTTTCCGATCTGCAGAACCCTCTCTATATGAAGGATTCCGTCGTGGAAAATATACAGAATTATATGAATGCCAGAATCGGGTACGCACAGGCAAGCCTTACGGATGACTGGGATACAATCGTTAGAAACGTTCTCAGCGGCCCTTCCGTTCTGCTGATAGATGGTTTTGCCCAGGCGATCATCCTGGATGTGCGTTCCTATCCGACCCGCGGCATCGACGAACCGGATACGGAGAAGGTGACGAGAGGATCACGCGACGGTTTTGTGGAAACCATGCTGTTTAATACCAACCTGATACGCCGGAGAATCCGTTCTCCCCAGCTTACCTTTGAAATACAGAATGTCGGCACGGAAAGCAAAACCGATGTGGCAATCGCCTATATAAAGGGCTATATAAACGAGGAGCTTCTTGATACCCTGAGGAAAAAGCTTCAAAGCCTGCAGGTAACCTCCCTTACAATGGGCTCCAAGAGCCTGGAGGAGCTGCTTGTGCATAAAAGATGGTATAACCCGCTTCCATGCATACACAGCACGGAGCGTCCCGATGTGGCCTGCAGTTATCTGATGGAAGGTTATCTGCTTTTGATTGTGGACAATTCCCCGGAGGCGCTGATTCTGCCCTGCACACTTTTCCAGTTTACCCAAAGCCCGGAGGATTATTATAAAAGCCCGATTGTGGGTAGTTATTTCAGGCTTGTGCGCTTTGTCTGCATTTTTATCAGTCTGCTCCTGATGCCCATTTTCCTGCTGATAACCGCTTATTACCCGGATATTACAGAAAAGTGGCAGCTGCTGGCAGACGGCACGCTTCCGGCGCCGACCCTGATTTTTTATGTGCTGGTAGTGGAATTTGGCCTGGACCTGTTCAAGTATTCCGCCTCGCTCAGTTCCAGCCGGTTTGCCGGCTCCCTGTCTATTGTGGGAGGGCTGATTATCGGGGACATTGCCGTCAGCCTGAACTGGGCTACGGTGGAGGTCCTTTTCTATGCCGCGGTGACCCTTCTTACCAGCCTTTCCCTTTCCAGCATGGAATTCAGCGACGCCGTCCGGGTGTACCGCATCTTTTTGATACTGATGACTGCGGTCTTTAGACTTTGGGGGTTTGTGGGAGGTCTGATACTGGTAATCCTCTCCGCCGTCACGACCCCCACCTTTGCGGGCACAAGCTATTTGTGGCCGCTTTATCCCTTTAACTGGGCGGCGCTGAAAACGCTGCTGTTCCGATATCCTACCTTCCGCGCACAGCCCAGCAAAATCTGGAAGCATTGACTTATACGGGGCGCATGGTACTATGAAAAGGAAGCGATAACCGTCTTGACCCTCCCCTGCGGGGGAGGGTGTATCCTCAAAGCAGGAGGAAAATGCTATGGAAAGAGAAGAACTGCTGGAAAAGCTGAGAAAAAAAGACCCGGCGGAGAGCTATGCCGCACAGGTATATGAAGAACATATTTTGCTTACGGATCTGCTGGACATCCTGGAAACGGAAAAAACAGCCGCCAAATATATGGCGGAGAAGATTGTGCGTTACATAAGCGAAGACAGGCCGCAGCTATTGTACCCCTGTTTTGACCGGCTTTTTGCCCTCCTGGACAGCGATAATGCATTTATCCGCCTGGGGGTCATCCTGTCCGTCCCCAATCTGCTGGAGCTGGATTCGCAGACGGAAAGAAAATGGGAAAATTGCGCCGGGCGCTACCTGCGTCTGCTGGATACGGATGATATTGCGGTGTTCGGAAATGTCGTACAAAGCGTTCCCAGGATTCTGAAGGCCTATCCGGAAGCGGCGGATACGGTGCTTCCACGCCTCCTGGAAACAGACAGCCATAATTTTTACAGGAAACAGGAGCTTTCCCCGGAATGCAGAAACGTGGCTGTCGGCCATGTGATCGACTGCTTTTCCGTCCTCTTATGCCTGCCCGGCTATCAGGAGAAAATGATTGCCTTTGCGGAAAGAAACCGTGACAATGAAAGAAAACAGGTGCGTGGAAAGATTGCCAGGTTTCTGAAGTACGCCAAAGGGCGGGAAAAAGCGTAACGCTTGACAAAGTGCAGCCGTTACGGCAGATTCCCCGCGATGCAGCCTGAGCAGAAAGCTCAGGAAGCCTTTTTCCGCCTACATATGGCCAGAAGGAGAAAAGCAGCTCCGGCGAGAAGGAATATGACCTTTGATACAAGCATGCCTGCCGGCAAGGAAAATGCCGGATCAGGCAGCCCCAGGGTGAGCGGATATTCCGTAAAGAAGGAATATCCGTAAAGATCAAGCTTCATAGGAAGAGGGACAAATCCCGCTGCGAGGGCGAACGCCATCAGCACAAACATCAGGAGGGAGTGTATATGTCCGACCCGCAGCCCTAGGCCTGTCAGGAACACAAGTGATGGCAGCAGTGCTAAGGCGGCCGTCAGCAGCAGCATTCTCACCGGCACGCTGCCGCCAAACAACGCCGTCAGAAAGACGATTCCCAGGGCTGTGACGCTCAGCGCCAGCAGGAGCCAGGCCGTGACCGCGGCGGCGCATTTTACCAGAAGATACCGTCCGGGAGGCACGGGAGTGGAATCCGTGAGGATCCAGAACCGTCTGGATTTTTCATTGCACTGGTTCCATTGGAAAAACAGCAGCGCCACGCCCAGAAGCGGCAGGAGGCGGGTCAGATAAGCGCCGAAGCTCCAGGGGGAAAACGGAGCCGTATGGGCCGCGCCCCGGATGGTAGCGGTCTTAAGCGTATTCCAGCCGAAAAACAGACATACCGCCAGCAGGCCCCAGAAGAATTTGCTCCGCACGGTTCTGCGCAGTTCGTATAAATTGGTGCCTGGCACTGTAGAAGAATTCTACGTTCAGCCCTGCGGCGTCAATCTGCTCGGAAATGTAATCCCCGGCATAGAGTATCAGGCTCCAGCCCGCATCGTGCAGAACCCATTGCGTGGAACCGTTTTCAGTTTTTTCCGCTTCCACTTCGCCTGTGCCAAAAAGAACCGGCCGCAGCCCGTCAGGCAGGGCGATCCTGGCCGTAAGGGGCGCCTGTTCCCTGGTGCCCTCCGCAAAATCCCGCGGCATAGGCGAAAAATCCTGATGGGCAAGATAGATATAGTCATCGCTGATTTCAGTTTCTCCCTGATACAGGGACATAATATTCCATTCCTTTGGGAATCCGCCGCGGGAGAGAGAAGGCTGCGCGTCCACGGTAATGGCGGAATAGGTCACGTGCTCGTTATAGTCAAAGTCGTAGTGTGCATCGTAATCAATTTCTTTTTCACTATGATCGATAAAGGGCTGTTTCGTGTAGACCAGAAAGCTCGCCGCCGCCAGTACAACGGACAGTACGGGAAGATAAAACTTTCTTGCATTCCGTACCAGGGAACCGAAGGTGCCTTTGCCATATCGCCTGGTACACAACAGGCACAGACACCAGAGCCCGCCCAGTGCCAGCAGCCAGAAAAGCCGATTCCAGCCAAGGGACATAAGCCTCCGCAGGTTGCCAAAATCGTCGGAAAGATAAGCCAGAGCAGGATTTACCCACCGCAGAAGCCAGTTTTCGGACCAGGCGGTCAGGCTTAAGAGGAAAAAGCCTGTGAAGGCAACCAGTGTGATGTCCAGCCTTCACACGAGCTGATAGGCTGAAGCGGTAAAAAGGATGGCAAACCAGAGCGCGGGCAGAATTACCAGCAGATAGACTGCCGCACACAGGCCCGGCCGGAATATGGCGCCGGTTAACGCAGCCGTAATGGGGAGCCATATTAACACAGCAGCTATAACGGCAGCGGCGGCGGCCGTCAGCAGGGCCAGCGTCCGGGAGGCCTCCGCAGCGAGAGGGGAAACCATGGAATCCGTCAGGACATCGGTGCGGCTGCGGTGGACACGGTCCAGCTCCAGAACGGTGAGCAGCGCAAAAATCAACGCGCCGGCCAGCGCACCTGCCAGGGCGGGATTGGCGAGAAAGGTACAGTTCAGCGAACCGGAGAGAGGGCTGTAGAGCGTAAGGCCAAGCACCGGCGCGGCTATGGTAATACCGAGAGCTGCGCCGGTCAGCCTGCTTCTGAAAAGCCGTTCCAGCTCCACCCGGAAGAGAGAATGGAATTTCATTGTGTTTTTCCCTCCTGTGTGATGAGATATAAATAAGCGTCCACCAAAGTGGGTTCCACGCTGCGGGCTTCCTGAGGCAGAACCTCCGCCACGCCCCGGCACAGCACGCCCTCCGCTGTATTGACCCGTGAAATGATGCGGAGTGCTGAAGTTTTTTCACCCCCGCCCTGTTCCAGGAATACCCCTACATGTCCCCTGGCCTGCAGAACCAATTCCTCAGGCCTTCCGATAAACAGAATCTGCCACCGGTCAATCACAATGAGCCGGTCGCATACGGACTGTACATCCTCGATGATATGTGTGGAAAGCAATACCAGCTTATCCTGCGCTGTCTGGGAGAAAAATTTACGGAAACGGATACGCTCCTCCGGATCCAGGCCGACCGTAGGTTCATCTAAAATAAGAAACTCCGGCGTGCCCAGCAGCACCTGTGCAATTCCCACACTCTGGCGCTGTCCTCCTGACAGGGTTTTGATACGCGCCTTCCTCTTTTCCTCCAGGCCGGTAGCCAGGATAGCGGATTCGATAGCGGCCTTACTGTCACCATGCCTATAAGGCTGGGACTTTCCAGCGTCAGGCTGATATCCTTTAAAGCCTGCCTGCCGTTAGGATAGATCATGCTTAAGTGGTTTAGATTAATTCGCATGGATAAATTCCTTTCTGCTCTTTCTGTTTCTGAAGGAGTACTACTTGCTTTTGTTATACTTAAGAGTATAGTAGCTGTTTCTTAAAAAATGATCTTCATAATTCTTAATAAAAACTGACAATTGGGAGTTGGGGCATATTTTTCTAACAGGGACGCAGGATATAGGAGGAAAGCCTGGAGTTCAATCTATGCTTTCGTTAAAGGCAGCATCATTGTTAACCAGGACAACAGAGGAATGCCTGAAAGTATGCAGAAAATAAAAAACAGATAATAAAAAAAGCCGCCGGTATCTACCGACAGCTTATTCAGCGGAGATGGTGGGATTCGAACCCACGTGCCCAGTTAAGGACAAAACGATTTCGAGTCGTTCTCGTTATGGCCGCTTCGATACATCTCCGGACATACTGAGTGCTGCCGTAACCGGCAGCACTTATATTCTATAGTAATTTTTCGTATTCTGCAAGTGGTAAATTTCAATTCTGCGGTCGGATTTGCACTTTTGGCAGATGTTCAGTCCCTTCAGAGTTACCATTTTTACGTCACAGTTTACCCCGCATTCTTAACCGGTTTTTTCCCGGGATACTTTTTTACCTTTTCCTTCCCCGTATTCCTGTCGGCTTTCGGCTTTGTTTCCCTCTTGATTGTTCCGGAAAGGAAGAAGGAAAGCTTTGCGCTGGCCGGCCCCACCAGCTCATAGAGAACAGAGGAGGATAAAATAATGGTCAGCAGAAGATTTCCGATTTCCGCAGGAAGCAGCCGCTGTCCCAGGAAAGCAAGGCCAATTGCCACCCCTGCCTGGGGAATCAGCGCCAGCCCCATATAATTTCGGTGGGAAGCCGGCATTTTAGTCAGGACGCAGCCCAGATACATTCCGCCGTACTTCCCGATGATGCGGAACAGAAAAAATGAAAAACATGAAAAGCACAGGAGGCGTAAAACGATCCACCTGACGGAACAGCTTCTTATCCGCACATCCATTATTCGGATATGGCCGCTGCTTCCGGCATTGATGACAGCCACCACCACACTGAAGGTAAGCAGGCCGGCCAGCAGAGATTCCCAAAGCGTAACGGTTACCACCTTCCAGCCCGTTTTCATTAAAACATCCTTTTTAAAAAACTTTCCCACGCCGAAAGCGATGAAGGCCAGCGCAATATCGCTCTCGTCACTCTTCTTACGGTTAATGAACTGAACAGTTTCACCAAAGCGGCGCAGAAGCTTTCGCTTACCCAGCCGGCTGCCAGCCAGCATGTCAGGCAGCTGGAGAAGGAGCTTGGGGTTACCATTTTTGTCCGCGGGGAGGGAAATCTCAAGCTGACGAGCGAAGGAGAAATCGTTATCAAGTACGCTAAAAGAATAGTAAGCCTGTAAACGTGGCAACCATCAAGGATTTGGTGCGCCGGGATTTCGGGCTTCCCGCCACAAAAGAGTTCCTGCAGCTGGTGGACAGACTCTACAACCAGGATCACAGCCATCCCAACCCCGTGGAAATGGAAGAAATCTACACCCTTGGCTATGAAGCCTTCCTGGACGGTGGAATCGGCATGATGATAAATGGTGACTGGACCATACAGATCCTTCAGAACCTGGAAGCCTCCGGGACCGTTAGCTGCCGCTGGGACGCGGCGCCGCTTCCCCTGTCGGAGGGCGTGGAACCGGGAACCTCTGTGGGGAGCAACTCCTACCTGGCGGTTTATTCCGGCAGCAGCTATCCGGAAAATGCCTTTGAATTCCTGGAGTTTGCCTGCGGAGAAGAAGGGGCCTCCATCCTGGCCTCCCACTACTGCTTCCCCTCCTATTTTACGGAAGAAGGCAGGGAAAGCTATAAGCAGAACGCAGGCACCATCCATGTGAACTTTTTCTTTGACGCCATCCTGCAGAATGAAGAAGGCAAGCACGTTCTGTATCAGGATCTGAGGGATATTTTTGATAAAGAAGCTGTCTCATACCTGAAAGGGGAAAAGACTCTGGATCAGACCATGAAGGATTACCTGAAGGAACGAAACAACCTGAACCGAAATTGAAGAAGGGCTGAAATTTCAACTCCCCCATTTTAACGCTTCACGTCAAGCGCATATATTTCAAAGAAAATACGCCTGATTACTGTTATTGCGTACATCAGTTTCAGAGGGAGGGTGTAGAAAAATTCATCCTCTTTTTGCAGTTCTGCTGTTGCACCCCAACTTTAAAATTTATGCCAAACGCCTGATTTACGGTAAAAACCGAAGAAATCAGGCGCTTTTTTTATGCCTGTAAGGTGTAGATTTTTTGTGACTTTTCAGAATGAATGTAAAAGCTATAATGAAAACATCAAGTGACTGGAAACAAAAGTTCAAAGGAGGACATTATGAAAAAGAAAGCATTAAGCATTCTTCTTACGGCTGCCATGGCAGTAACCCTGCTGGCAGAATGCGGAAGCTCTTCCGACAATGCAGGAAGCACCGCAGCATCAGGAGACACAACCGCAGAAAGCGCCGCAGGCTCAGAAGCTGCCGCAGGTTCTGATAAAACAGTAGTAAATTTCTACTACTCCACCGACCTGGAAAAAGTGGCACAGAAAGAAATCGAAGCATTTAACACTGCCAACAGCGACATTGAAGTGGTGGGACACAGCATCGCAGAAGGCGATTATGACGATAAGGTTAAGGTAATGACAGCAGGCGGCTCCACAGACGCCGACATCTACTGGGTACGTACCCCTGCGCAGATGGCACAGTATACCGCCAACGGCGCTTTTGTAAACCTTGCCCCCTATGCTGAGAAATCCGGCGTGGATCTTTCCCCCATCAAGGAAACCTCCCTTGCAGGCGTTACCGACGCTGACGGCGCCTTTTACGGATACCCCACAAGCGGTTCCTGCTGGATGCTTTTCTACAACAAGGAACTGTTTGATGCAAAAGGAATCGATTATCCTGAAAACCTCACATGGAACGAATACCTTGACCTGATTAAGGAGCTCACCGGTGAAGAAGGCGGAACCAAATACTGGGGCGGCCTGATGCCTATCTGGACTCCCACCTGGGCGCTGTCGCAGCAGGCGAATACCTGGATGACGAAAGCCTGACAAGAACCAAAGAATTTGCACAGATTCAGCACCGTATGTACGTGGATGACGCAAGCGCTCCCGGAATTGCAGAAATGACCTCCGGAACCTTTGACATCAAGGCGTACTTTGAAGCAGGAAATATTTACACCATGATCAACGGCGACTGGATGTTCCGGCTGATGGAAGCTGATTTTGAATGGGGCGCGGCGCCGCTGCCGATTTTCGACGGCGAACCGGAAGGCTCCAGCGTTGGACAGAGCTCCTACCTGGTAATCTCCTCCAACTTCAAGCATCCGGAAGAAGCATATAAATTCATCGAATACTATTGCACCACTCCTGAAGGAACCACCATCATTGCCCAGAACCATGATGTCCCTTCCCGCGCAATCCGGCACCTCTATTACAGGGGCGCCGGATTTTGCCGGGTAAACATCCGCTCTCCCGGACGGAGGGCGGCACACATGCACAGCTAATTTGCATGGCACAGCATGCAACAAAGGAGGGAATATGGCATCTTCCGTAAAAAAACAACCTAAAAAAAGGATGAGCAGGGCGGCAAGAAGAGAAGCTATCTCAGGTTACCTGTATCTGCTCCCCAATTTTATCGGATTTTTCAATTTACAGCAATCCCGATCATCCTGGGACTCTTAATCAGCTTCACTGACTACAACGGTTTCAAATGGAATTTTGTGGGACTGCACAACTACATCAAAATGTTCGGGGACTCCCAGTTCAAGGCGGCCCTGGTAAATAACCTGATTTACTCCCTGGTGAGCGTGCCGCTTACCATTGCTTTTTCATTGATTCTGGCCCTGGCCCTGAACCGGAAGCTGTTTGGCGGCGGATTTTTCAAGACCGTGTTCTTCTTCCCCAACCTGACCTCCATGGTAGCCATTGGCTGTATCGCCATGCTGCTGTTCCAGCCGGTAGACGGCCCCGTCAACCAGGTACTGCGCGGCATCGGCATTGCCCAGGAGCATCTTCCCAAATGGTTCATGTCCACAAAAACAGCGCTTTTAACGGTTATCATCGTCGTTGTGTGGAAGCAGGCCGGTTATTACATGATCATGTTCATGGGCGGGCTTAAGAGCATTCCCAACCATTTATATGAAGCGGCCCAAATCGACGGCGCCAACTCCTGGAAACTGTTCTGGCATGTGACCTGGCCCATGCTTTCCCCCACAACCTTCATGGTAACCATCCTCTGCTTTATCGCGTCCTTCCAGGTATTCGACATCATCAACGTTACCACGCAGGGCGGCCCCGGACGCTCCACCAGCGTGCTGGTATTCCGTATTTATAAAGAAGCCTTCGGAGAATGGAAGATGGGCTATGCATCGGCGATTGCATATTTCCTGTTTGTAATCATTCTGATCATAACACTGATTCAGTGGCAGGGTCAGAAAAACTGGGTAAACGAGGATTAAAGGAGGTTTGGCATGGCAAAATCAAAAGACGGACAGAACAAAAAGAAAATGAAAATCAGCACCGTCCTGATTTTTTTCTTCTGTTCTATTGTCGCATTTACAATGTTAGTTCCCTTTGTGTGGATGGTCAGCGCTTCCTTTAAGCTGAATTCGGAGATTTTCTCCTATCCCGTAAAATGGATTCCCGAGGTATTCCGTACCCTCAATTATGAAAAGGTATGGCAGAGCATTCCTTTCCTGCAATATTTCCTGAACACGCTGAAGCTGGCGGTCATTATCACACTGCTCCAGCTGTTCACCTGCTCCCTGGCGGCATTTGCATTCACCAAACTGCATTTCCCCGGCAGAGACAAGATATTCGTGGCTTACCTGGCAACCATGATGGTTCCCTGGCATGCAATCATGATTCCGCAGTTCATCGTGGTAAAGGCTTTCGGCATGTACAATACCCACCTTTCCCTCATCGTCCTGCAGGCCTTCAGCGCCTTTGGCGTATTCCTTCTGCGCCAGAACATGCTGAGCATTCCCGACAGCCTTCATGAGGCGGCCAAAATTGACGGCTGCTCCACCTTCGGCATCTACCGTAAAATCATTCTTCCCCTGTCCCAGAACGGCCTGGCTACCCTTACGGTACTCACCTTCAACAGCGTATGGAACGACTACATGGGCCCCATGATCTATCTGGACAGCGACAGGCTGAAAACCATCCAGCTGGGACTGGCAAGCTTCCAGCAGCAGTTCTCCGCAGACTACGGCGCCATCATGGCGGGTACGGTATGCTCCGTCATCCCGATTATCATCGTCTACTGCATCGGCCAGAAGTATATCGTGGAAGGCGTTGCCTTTGCCGGAGTAAAAGGCTGATTTCCCGTAACAGCTCAGGACGACGGACCTCCTGGGCCTTTATGGTTTCCCCGGAAAGCCGGAACCGGCTCACACAAAGATCCCTCCGGCGGACCGCATTCAAAGGTTGACTGTAATCACAGGATATTGTATAACGAAAATGGACCCGCGCTTAGCGTGAGTCCGATTATTATTCTGAAAAACACGCCAGACAGGAGCACACATGAAAACAGTAGAAATTCATCCCATTCAGGATTCCCAGGCCCTTCTTGTGGGCTGGCTGCATCCTTATTATGAAGAAATGGCGCACAGGAAAAAACGCCCCTGCGCCGTAATCTGCCCCGGCGGAGCTTATAAATACTGCTCCGACAGAGAGGCCGATCCCATTGCTGAAGCCTATTTCGCCAAAGGCTTCCAGGTATTTATCCTCTACTACAGCACCACAGGCAGGGAACTGGAACGCCCAGCCACCGGCCTGCGTCCTCTGGGCGAGCTGTCCGAAAGTGTGGTACATATCCGTGAAAACAGCGCCCTTTACGGCGTGGATCCGGAAAAAATGGCAGTCATCGGCTTTTCCGCAGGGGCCCATCTGGCGGGGAGCCTGGGCGTCCACTGGAACAGTGAAAAACTGCGGGAATTTTATCCTTCAGAGCCTGGGAAAAACCGCCCCGACGCCATGGTCCTCAGCTATCCCGTGATTTCCGCCCGGCCGGAAGCACATCCCGAATGGCATGACAGCTTCAGCGCCCTGCTGGGACCGGACCGCACTCCGGAGGAGGAAGCCTTTTTCTCCCTGGAAGAACAGGTCAATGAAGAAACGGTGCCGGCCTTCTGCTGGCATACTATGGATGACGACTGTGTCTGCGTAGCCAACACCATGCGCTTTGTTAAAAGCCTCTACGAACACGGCATCCCTGCGGAATGCCACCTGTTTGAACACGGCCACCACGGCCTGTCCATGTGCACTGAAGAGGTGGGAGACGATTACCCCCACGTGGCCCACTGGTTCGAAATGAGCTGCGAATGGCTGAACACCCGTTTTCACTGGAACCCCTAAAAATACAGAACCGGAAAGAAAAGCAGGAAAGACCCCCGGCTCTGTAACAGTACGGTTATCCGTACTGCAACAATTTTTCACAATAAATTGCCTGTGCGCGATTCTGTGTGCAGAAGGGAGAAAATATGGCAAAAAAAATGTTATACGGCGGAGACTATAATCCCGAGCAATGGGAGGAATCCGTATGGGAAGAAGATATGCGCATGTTCCATCTGGCAGGGATAGACTGCGTAACACTGAACGTATTCAGCTGGGCGGCCCTGCAGCCTGACGAGGTAACCTACCATTTTGAACGCCTGGACAAAATAATGGACCTGGTGCGCAGGAATCACCTGAAGGTAGTCCTTGCCACCTCCACCGCCGCCCACCCCGCCTGGATGGCAAAAAAATACCCGGAGGTGCTGCGCACGGAATTCAACGGCATGAAACGTAAATTCGGCAGCCGCCACAATTCCTGCCCCAACAGCCCCGTCTATCAGAAATATTCAAGGGCGCTGGCCGAAAAGCTGGCTGAAAGATACGGAAAATATGACAATATCGTAGCCTGGCACATCTCCAACGAATACGGCGGAGAATGCTACTGCGAAAACTGTGAAAAAGCCTTCCGCGTATGGCTGAAGGAAAAATACGGCACCATAGAAGAAGTCAACCGCGCCTGGAACACCAGCTTCTGGGGCCATACCTTCTACGACTGGGATGAAATCGTGGCGCCCAACCTGCAAAGCGAACATTTTGCGGAAAACCGCACCACCTTCCAGGGGATTTCCCTGGACTACCGCCGTTTTAACTCCGATTCCATGCTGAATAATTACCGCGCGGAATACGAGGCTGTAAAAGCCGTAACCCCCAACATCCCGGTCACCACCAACCTCATGGGCTTTTATAAACCCCTGGATTACCAGAAATGGGCGAAATATCTGGACTTTGCCTCCTGGGACAACTATCCCGACACTGTGGATACCAACGCGGCTGTGGCCATGCGACACGACCTCATCCGTGGCCTGAAGCAGGGAGCCCCCTTTGTTCTCATGGAACAGACGCCCAGCGTAACCAACTGGCATCCCTATAACCTCCTCAAACGCCCCGGCGTCATGCGCCTTTTAAGCTACCAGGCAGTAGCGCACGGTGCGGATGCGGTCATGTTTTTCCAGATGAGAAGAAGCATCGGCGCCTGTGAAAAATTCCACGGCGCAGTCATCGACCATGTAGGCAACGAAAATACCCGCGTCTTCCGTGAGATCAGCCAGCTTGGCCATGAACTGGAAGCCCTGGGCGACCTCACCCTTGACTCCAGGACACCCTCCCGGGCTGCGATCATGGTGGACTGGGATAACTGGTGGGCTCTGGAATACTCCGCCGGCCCCAGCTGCGAACTGAAATACATGGACGAAATTCTCCTCTACTATACAGCCCTCTACGAAAAAAACGTGCCCGCAGACATCATTTCCACAGAAGACGACCTGTCACAATACAGCGTAGTTATCGCCCCCGTCCTCTATATGACGAAACCCGGCACAGATGAAAAAATCCGCAGCTTTGTCAGGGAAGGCGGCACCTTTGTCACCACCTTCTTCAGCGGCATCGTAGACGAACACGATCTGGTTATCACCGGCGGCTATCCCGGAAAACTGCGCGACATCCTGGGTATTTGGGTAGAAGAAACAGACGCCCTCCCCTCCTATATGAAGAACAGCTTCACCTGGAACGGAAAAACCCACGAAGCCGGAATTATCTGCGACATCATGCACATGGAAACAGCGCAGCCCCTCGCCGTTTACGACAGCGACTTCTACGCAGGGACCCCCGTGCTCTCCGCCAACGCCTACGGAAAAGGACACGCCTACTACGTAGCCACCCGATCCGACAAAGACTTTTATGCAGATTTCCTGCAGCACATACTGGACGAACAGAAGATCACCCCCGTATACCCACCCTGTGAAGGCGTGGAAATCACAGAAAGGGACAAAGACGGAAAAAGATTCCTCTTCTTCCTCAACCACAACGACTTTCCCGTCTCCCTCCCCCTGGAAACCGATGGCACAAGCCTCCTGGAAAACCGCTCCTGCAAAGCCGGAACCACCCTCCAACTCCCCCCCAAAGGCGCCGCCATCTACCAATGCTGACATCCCTCCGATTATAAATGTCATAAAATTTATAACTCTACATTCCTTTCACAGTTACTGCCAGAATCCATCCCAATCGCTTTACAGGATGGATTCCGGCACACCTAAATCACTTCCCTGAACTCAACACACGAAATACGCTGACCTTTCCGATCTGAAACCAACATTCCCCCATCATCCTTCCTCAACACTCCCCGAATTACTTCACTTCCGCCCTAAAAAACCTTACGCTGCCTCCAGGGTTCAAGGGAGTTGTGTCAGGGGGCGGCCTGGGGGTGAGGGGGAGGGGAGGTGCTGTTTTTTGCAGGCGGGCGGCGGTATGGGCAGGGGGGAACCGGGGGCGGGGGGACGGCAGGGATGGTTAGGGATACTTAAGAAGTTTTGGAGCAGTTTCTTAAAGCGTCTGAAGGAAGCTTAATCTACAATACGGCAGCTGTCTGAGGAGCGCCAGCGACGAGTTCCTGCCGTATCAAGATCGCCCAAGCTTCCTTCAGACACTTTTAGAAACTGCCCAAAACTGAATAGTATCCCAAACCACCCTGCCGTCCCCCCGCCCCCGGTTCCCCCCTGCCCATACCGCCGCCCGCCTGCAAAAAACAGCACCTCCCCTCCCCCTCACCCCCAGGCCGCCCCCTGACACAACTCCCTTGAACCCCTCCCCCCCCGGAAAAAAACGATGTACATCCCTTTGGAAATATTATATAATTTTAGATATATTGGTGTATTTCCCGATTGGCGGGAGACACTGCATACAGAACGGTTTTCTCACAGAGAAGGGAATCGGGATGGCAAAAATAAAGGAGGGTTCTATCCATGAAGAGAATTGGAATGTTAACCAGCGGCGGGGATTGCCAGGCTTTGAATGCGGCCATGCGGGGCGTTGCCAAAACTTTGTTCAATGCGAAGGAAGACGTGGAGATTTATGGCTTCCTTGACGGCTATAAAGGCCTGATTTACGGAAAGTTCCGCATGCTTACCGGTTCTGATTTTTCCGGCATCCTGACAAAGGGCGGCACCATCCTGGGAAGCAGCCGCATGCCGTTCAAGCTGATGCGGGAACCGGATGAAAACGGCCTGAACAAGGTGGAAGCCATGAAACAGAACTACCATAAGCTCCAGCTGGACTGCCTGGTTATCCTGGGCGGAAACGGGACCCATAAAACAGCCAACCTGCTCAAAGAGGAAGGCCTGAACATCATCACCCTCCCCAAGACGATAGACAACGACCTCTGGGGCACAGATATGACCTTCGGCTTCCAGAGCGCGGTCAATATAGCCACGGAGGCAATTGACAACATCCATACCACGGCAGCCTCCCACGGAAGAGTATTCATTATAGAGGTGATGGGCCATAAGGTGGGCTTCCTTACGCTGAATGCGGGCATGGCAGGCGGCGCTGACGTCATCCTGATACCGGAGATCCCCTATGACATCAATAAAGTGATTGACGCAATCAAAGAGCGCCATGACAGAGGCAGCCGCTTTACCATCCTGGCGGTGGCAGAAGGCGCCATTTCCAAGGAAGATGCCAAGCTCTCCAAGAAAGAATACAAGAAAAAACTGGAGAATTACACCTATCCTTCAGTTTCCTATGAGATTGCGGACCAGATTGCCAAGAAGAGCGGAATGGAGGTCCGTGTCACTGTACCCGGACATACCCAGAGAGGCGGCACCCCGTGCCCGTATGACAGAGTTTTTGCCAGCAGGCTCGGTTCAGAGGCAGGCAAACTGATTCTGAAAGGAGAATACGGCTTCATGGTTGGCTATAAAAACCGTGAAATTGTAAAAGTCCCTCTGGAAGAAGTAGCCGGCAAGCTGAAGATGGTGGATCCCGGTTCATCCATTGTAAAGGAAGCCAAGATGCTGGGAATCAGCTTCGGAGATTAAGAATGGAAGATGAGGTAAAAAATGTCTTACACAGCTCTTTACCGTAAATTTCGCCCGGAACGCTTTGAGGACGTGAAGGGCCAGGACCACATTGTCACGACACTGAGGAACCAGATAGAGGCGGACCGCATCGGACATGCCTATCTGTTCTGCGGGACAAGAGGAACAGGAAAGACAACCATAGCAAAAATTTTCGCGAAAGCCGTCAACTGTGAACACCCGGTTGACGGCTCTCCCTGCGGTGAGTGCCGGAGCTGCCGCGCCATTGCGGCGGCAGCCAGCATGAATGTGATCGAAATCGACGCCGCCTCCAACAACGGCGTGGACAACATCCGCGAAATTGTGGATGAGGTTTCCTATTCACCGGCAGAAGGACGGTTCAAGGTTTATATCATCGACGAAGTGCATATGCTTTCCATAGGGGCCTTCAACGCCCTGCTCAAAACGCTGGAGGAACCGCCCTCCTATGTTATTTTTATCCTTGCAACCACAGAAGTGCATAAAATCCCGGTGACCATCCTTTCCCGGTGCCAGCGCTACGATTTTAAACGAATAACCATCGATACCATCACCGGCCGGCTGCGGGAGCTGATGGTCCAGGAACAGCAGCAGGTGGAAGAAAAAGCGCTCCGCTACGTGGCAAAGGCTGCGGACGGTTCCATGCGTGACGCCCTGAGCCTTCTGGATCAGTGCATCGCCTTCCATTATGGGAAGGAACTCACCTATGACATGGTTCTGGATGTGCTGGGCGCGGTGGATACCGAGGTCTTCAGCCGCCTTCTGCGCGCCGTCCTGGACAGAAGCGTTACTGACTGTATCGGCATCCTGGAAGAAATCGTCATGCAGGGAAGGGAGCTTACCCAGTTTGTGTCCGATTTTGCATGGTATCTCAGGAACCTGCTTCTTATCAAAACTTCGGATGAAGGCGCGATTGAAGATGTCATTGACGTATCCAGTGATAATCTGGTACGCTTAAAAGAAGAGGCCGAAATGGCGCAACCCGATGCAATTATGCGCTACATCAGGGAGCTGTCGGAGCTTTCCGGACGTATCCGCTACGCCGGACAGAAGCGCATTCTGATAGAAATGGCGCTGATCAAACTGTGCCGCCCGCAGATGGAGGTCAGCCAGGACTCCCTTCTTGACCGGCTGCGCGCGGTGGAACAGCAGCTGGAAAAAGGCATTGTCATGCAGGCCCCGGCCGGAACCCAGGCCGCAGGAGGCACTGCCGCAAACGCCCCTTCCGGAGCCGCGCAGTCATCCCTTACCAGGGCAGAACTGCCCAAGGCCATACCTGAGGATGTCTCCAAAATAGTGGCCAACTGGCCCACCCTGGTGGGTCAGACCGCTATGCCCATGAAGCTCTATCTGAAAAAAGCAAAACTCAGCCTTGGGGGCGATAACCGGCTGATGCTGGTAGTGGAGGATGGCCTGGCTTCCGATTACTTCCTCAAGCAGGAAGGCAACAAACAGGAGCTGGAGAAGCTTCTTTCTGAATTTTCGCAAAAGCAGATAGAGGTCAGTATCACAGCCTCCCGTTCCGACAGGGACTTTGAGGATTCCTACGTGGATCTCACACAGATCATCCACATGGAAATAGAAGAAGAGTAACAGCCCGGCTGTCTGAACCGTTATAATAAAGAGCAGAAGATGAAACAGCTTAAGCAGGCCATTGACAGAAAGCCTGCAATGCGGTACAAATAATACAATTAATGCAACTGCAGGTACTGAACAGTTACCAACCAGGCAGAAATAAGGAGGATTTATTATGGCAAAAAGAGGCGGATTTCCCGGAGGCGGAATGCCCGGAAACATGAATAACCTGATGAAGCAGGCACAGAGAATGCAGCGTCAGATGGAGGAAAGCCAGAAAGAACTGGAAACCAAGGAATTTACGGCGAAAGCAGGCGGCGGGGCGGTAGAGGTTACCGTAACCGGAAAGAAGGAGGTTACCAGGGTAAAGCTTACAGAGGAAGTAGTTGATCCCGACGATATCGAAATGCTTGAAGACCTGGTGGTTGCCGCAGTAAATGAAGCCATACGCATGGCCGAGGAAGCCAATGCGGAGGTAATGAATAAAATGACCGGCGGTCTGGGCGGAGGCTTTCCCTTCTGATGGATCTTTACAGCGGATACATTAATAAATTAATTGATGAACTGGCAGGCCTTCCCGGCATTGGCAGCAAATCTGCGCAGCGCCTTGCCTTCCATATAATCAACATGCCGAAGGCCAAGGTGGAAAAGCTGGCCAGAACCATGACGGAGGCCAAGGAGCATGTCCGCTACTGTGAGGAATGCTATACGCTGACCGACTCCGAAAAATGCCCTATCTGCGCCAATGACCGCAGAGATCATTCCGTTATCATGGTGGTGGAAAATACCAGAGACCTTGCAGCTTATGAAAAGACGGGAAAATATGAGGGCGTATACCATGTCCTGCACGGCGCCATTTCCCCCATGCTCGGCATCGGGCCAAACGATATCAAGCTCAAGGAACTGATGCACCGGCTTACAGGCGATGTAAAAGAAGTGATCATCGCCACCAACTCCAGCTTGGAGGGGGAAACAACTGCCATGTATATAGGGAAGCTGATCAAACCAACCGGAGTCAAGGTGACAAGAATTGCCAGCGGCGTTCCGGTCGGCGGTGACCTGGAATATATAGACGAGGTGACTCTGCTGCGTGCGCTGGAAGGCAGAGTGGAAATGTAGAAAACATATGTGCGTGTTAGCGTGCCCGGGCACGCGGAAGGGAGCGAGAAATGGGAGTACAAAAGGAACTTTTCGGTTCTACTAAAGATGGGAAAGAGGTATACATCTATACCCTTACAAACAGCAGAGGGATGAAGGCCAGAGTGATGAGCTACGGCGCAATCCTTGTGGATTTAATCGTACCGGATAAAAACGGCCATTCAGCGGATGTGGTTCTGGGCTACGACAAGCTGTCTGATTATTTTGTGAACGGATGCTTTTTCGGCTCGGTAATCGGCCCGAATGCAAACAGAATTGCCAATGCAAAATTCAACCTGGACGGCGTGGAATATCATTTGGACCCCAATGACGGCGTGAACAACCTGCACAGCCATAAAGAGTTGGGCAGCCATAAGAGAGTATGGGATGCCTGCGAAGTGGAAAGCGGCGTTGTTTTTTCTCTGGATATGCCTGACGGAGACATGGGCTTCCCCGGAAACAAGAAGCTGCAGGTTACATATACCGTAAATGAAGAAAACGAACTGAAGCTGGAATATCACGGAATCAGTGATAAAAACACAATTTTCAACATGACCAACCATTCCTATTTTAACCTGGACGGTCATGATGCAGGCGATATTTCCAATCATCTGGTAACACTGCACTCCAAATACTTTACTGAAATTCTTCCCGGAGCCATCCCCACCGGAAAACTGCTTCCTGTAGAAGGCACACCCATGGATTTCAACGCCCCCAAGAAAATCGGAGCCGATATTGACAAAGAATGGGAACAGCTGGAGCTTGTAGGCGGCTATGACCATAACTGGTGCCTGGATAACTATGACGGAAACGTAAGACTTGTTGCTGAGGCTTCCAATCCGTCCGGCAGCAGGACTATGAAGGTTTTCACAGATTTGCCCGGCGTACAGTTCTATACCAGCAACGGCATGGCGGAACAGACCGGCAAGGGCGGAGCTAACTACGGAAACCGCACAGCCTTCTGCCTGGAAACACAGTTCTATCCTGACACGGCCAACGAACCCGATTTCCCGTCCGCCGTATTCGGACCGGACAAGGAATACAACACCGTTACCATTTTCCGTTTTGAATAAACTGCCTGTTCCCCTTATATTAGGAAACAAGCGGCATATAATGTAGAAAAAGCCAGGCCACATACGGCAGGAACCGGGCTGATTTCCTGAAAAAAGGAACAGCCCTGTCTCCTGCCGTTTTTTGTCGGAAAGAATGTTGCCAACGCCGCGTATTCCGCCAAAATATGCGTCCTTTCTCTGCTATATTGAAAGAAAAAAAGGCGGTGGCAGTATGCAGATACCTAAAAATGTAGTGCAGGCAGGCGGCGTGGACTCCTGTCACAAAATATACATAGAAGACTACGTACATACTTATTTGTCCCAATGCCGGGATACAGGCAGAACGGCGGATTTCTGCCTCTATGGCAAAACAGAGAAGGAAGGGGATGTCCGTTACTATTTTATTTATGGTGCGGCCAAGGAAGGCCCCGGATGGGAGATCACAGCGAGACGATATTTTGCAAAACAGAGCAGAATCGGTGAGGCGACCTATGATGATAAAGAAGCCTGGCTTTTTTTTGAAGACGGCTATGCAGCCCCTCTGGAAGGCTACTTTATTTTTTATGAACAAAATGAGGACATGCAGTCTTACCTGATTGCGGTACATCAGAACCAGCCGGGAGAAACCGTGCAGGAGGTAGTGCCCCGGGCGTCCTCCCGAAGCTTTGAACGAAAAACAAGAGGCGGACAGGCCAGAGATAATATCATGGGGAAAAGAGCGGGAGACAGTCCCGAGGGCATACCGGAAACCGAACCCTCCGCACAGGAACCCAGAAGAATCCTGCGCATGCCCAGAAGCTACGACATAGATTCCCCGGAAAAACGGGAAGACAGCGAAAAAATGATGCAGGCTGCCGAAGCACCGGACCTGGGCAGACCGGATTCCAGAGCTTATGAAAGAAAACCGTCCTCCGGCAGACGTTCATTGTTTGGTAACCCGGCCAGCGGATATCCGGGCGGCAAAAGTACAGACGCCAAAAGCACAGAAAGCAGATATCAGGATGGCCAAAATGCCGGCAACAGCTATTCATATGGCAGAAATGCAGCCAGCCAAACTACAGACGGCAGAAAACCGGCCGGCAGGAAGTCAGGCAGCAGTTCCTCCATTTTAAGCCGGGCGGCAGGACTGCTGATTCTCCTGGTTCTCTGTGGAATCGGCGTTACCTCCATTAACCGTTATAATGATATGAAAGAAGCCGGAAATCTCTTCGCAGACGCCGCCCATCAGCCGGAAACCGAAACCTCGGAATATGCATTGGCTGACAGCGCGCTGCAAATCGAAGAAAAACAGGCTTCCCTTCCCGGCAGTGACAATCCGGTGCAGCCCCCCAATACCGATGCTTCCGCCCAGGCGTCCGCCAATGCGTCAGCATCCGCCGCAGATGCCAGCCCGTCTGACGCAGCAGTATCGGTAACGGATCCCTCGTCCATAGACCCGGCTGCAATAACCCAGTCTGGTTCACCTCAGACAGATATAACCCAAACTGGTTCGTCTAAGGCAGATGCATCTCAGACGGGTTCGCCTCAGACAGATATAACCCAGGCTGGTTCGTCTCAGACAGATACATCCCAAACTGGTACATCCCGGACAGGCACATCCCAGACGGCTTCCGGTCAGGCCGATACAAAACAAACAGGTGAGGCACAGCAGACGGACTCCCTTCCAGCCATGTCCTCCTCTGTCAGCAGCGTCGGACAGGATGGACAGGCTGCAGCTGATACATCATCCATGAATAATACTTCCGTTGCAGACAACACATCCGGAAAAAATGCTCAGGCTGGACAACAGGCCCAGGCAGAGCAGACACCATCCCCAAATAAAGAGCAGGCCCCCGATGAAAATAAGGATGCTGCGCAGCCTGCATCGGACATCACCTCCGAAGCCGTGGCCGCCTCCGCACCGGTTCCCTCCAGCTATACCGTAAAATCCGGCGACAATCTTGCCAATATCTGCCGGCATTTTTACGGCAATCTCGATAAAATGGATGAAATATGCGAACTGAACTCCATCTCCGATCCGAACCGCCTGGCTGCCGGCCAAAAAATTATACTTCCTAAATGAAAATTTATGGTATAATCCCAGTAGGGCAGAGCAAGGTGAGAAAAAAGCCGCGTGATTTTGCATCAACGAGGCTTTTTTTAATCGGATCGGCCATAATAAAAGATTAGATTTGAGGATTCCCATGCCAAATGTACGTAATTATCTGCGTAAAAAAGCAGAGCGTAAAGAAAAAAAACCGAATACGCATAATTTTGGCGATCTGATCCTGAAGCACAGAATGGCAATCATAACCAGAACACTGCTGGTGCTTCTTCTGTGTGCAGGACTGGGAGCGACAATATATGTTCAGTTAAAAAACCAGGTATTCAGCAGCTATATAACCCTGTCCTCCATAGAAAAACAGCAGTATGACAGCGCTGCCTGCCTCAGCTATGTCAATGGCTTTCTTACCTACAGCAAGGATGGTATCAGTTACACCGACACCAAAGGAAATGCCCTTTGGAATCAGACCTATGAAATGCAGAATCCTATGGTAAGAGTGGCAGGAACGAGGGTAGCCGTTGCAGACTACAATGGCCATATCATACATAACATAGATCAGGCCGGAAATTCCGTGGAAATAGACACCAATCTTCCCATCAGGGAATTTGCGATATCTGAAAACGGTATGGTGGCGGCAGTCCTGGAGGATACTAATATTACCTGGATTTATCTCTACAACTCCCAGGGCGATAAAGTAGCCTATGTAAAAACAACCATGCAGAAAAGCGGCTATCCCGCCGCCCTGGCCCTTTCACCGGATGGCAAGCTTATGGCGGTTTCCTATATCGCGGTAGAAAACGGATCCACTAAAAGCAGCGTTGCCTTTTATAATTTCAGCTCTGTAGGACAGAACTTTGTGGACAACTTTGCCAGCGGCGCTGATTATGTGGATGCTGTGATTCCTTATATTACTTTCCTGAGCAGCGACACGGCATTCGCCGTTGCTGATAACCGCCTTGTCATTTACAGCGGCGACCAGCGGCCCAAAAGCTCCGCGGATGTTTTCCTTGATGGCGAAATCCAGAGCGTATTCTACAGCGGAAGCTATATCGGACTCGTTTTCCTGGATACCACAGGCCAGGGAAAATACCGTCTGGATGTTTACAATACATCAGGGACGGTAGTAACCTCCCAATACTTTGATATTGAATATAAGGATATTATTCTCTACAAGGACAGTATCATTATATATAATGAAACACAGTGTATGATTGCCAACCTGCATGGACTGGTACGCTTCCATGGCGAATTTGAGAATCCCCTGCTTCTGTTTTCTCCTGTCAGCGCCAAGAAGTATCTCGCCGTGTCCAAGGACAGCATTGACATCATTGAAATGAAATAGGAGTATACAAATGAATATCAACCTACTGCTGATCATTCTCATAGCGCTTGGCATCTGGCGCGCTGTCAGAGGATTTAAAACAGGACTGGCGGAGGAAGTTAACCGCCTTGTTTCCCTGGTGGTAGCCCTGTTTGTCCTGGCGCTGGCCATTATGGCCATATCCAGCTTTATGGATCACAATAACCAAAATGGGATCATTGCCATCATACTGATTCTTATTACAGGAATTGTGTTCCATCTGCTCAGCATTGTCCTGCGTTCCCTGAAAACCATAGCAGGCCTTCCCATCATAAACCTGTTCAACAGCCTTCTGGGGATTGCCGCCGGCCTGATGGAAGTAGTAGTCGCCCTGTGGATTACCTACATTATTATACAGAGTTTTCCCACGGGAAGCTTCGGCGAGCAGATAATGAAATGGACAAATGAAAATGAATGGCTTCTCCGGTTGTATGATTCCAACTATATCGCGGGCTGGATATCTGCTTTAAAGTAGATATCCAGCTCTTTTAACACAATATATAGAACGCACTACCACAATATATTGGGCTTTTTAAAATATTCCAAAAACTTGTAAAAAAATTGAAAAAAGCTGTTGACATCTTATGATACATGATGCTAAAATAAGACTCACCGCGAACAACGGTGCAACAACAACTTGAAAGAAACAAAAAAAGTTGAAAAAAGTGCTTGACAGTCCAAACGACATGTGATAAGATGTCAACTGTTGCGGCTGAGAAAGCAACACACAGAACCTTGACAAATAAACAGTAATGCAACCCTGAAAATTCTAAAAAAGAAAATTCAGAGAACAAGTTTTAAAGCTTCGGAAGAAGACCTTTAAGACACCCAAAACAGTAAGAAACGCTTGGAAACAAGCAACGGTTAAACATTAGCTAGAGTTAATCTTAGCTGGGTTAAACACTTAAACAAGAGAGTTTGATCCTGGCTCAGGATGAACGCTGGCGGCGTGCCTAACACATGCAAGTCGAACGGAGTTATGCAGAGGAAGTTTTCGGATGGAATCGGCGTAACTTAG
>NZ_VUMI01000042.1 GCF_009696275.1 Eisenbergiella porci | reverse complement strand
TTCTGTCAGGAAAACAATTCGCAGAAACAATTACTTTTAAAATGACTAACCTATCTGTAGAGATCCCAAATCGGCACGAAATAATCTGCCGGATGGAACATCATTTAATTTGCCGGACAACACCTTGATATGACTTGTGTTCATCATAACACATACAAGGCTCATTTGCATTAGATTGCGTCCAATTTATCAATGACCTTTTCAAACTGTCGGCGTTTAATCTGTATGCGGTTGCCATTCATAATGAGCCAGCCAGCGTCCTTGTTTTCCTCTGCCAAGCGTCTTAACTTGTTTTCTCCGATACGGAAATACTTTGACGCTTCTTCAATGGTAAGAGTGTATTTTTCCCATACGGGAATATCGTTGTTATTCATCAGATACCCCCTTTCCCTTGTTTCGTGTCATACTGGATATAGGGGATAAGGTCGGTGCGGTCTATCCTCTGTAAGTGGGCGGTTAATTTACTGGAAAGGGAACTGCTGTATCTTGCCCTGTCAAGCATAGTTCCCACTTTTTCCAGTCCACCTAATGCGTCATGTTCTTCTAAGAAGTAAAAACTTTTGACAGCGGAAATCACGCCACCCTCTGTGAGCCATTGCTGTGTTTCCTCAAGAGAATTATGTAGTTTCGGTACTTGCAGTTTTAAGACTTCCACAGCCCCTAAAAAGCGTTCCCAAAACCGACACGTTTTCCATCTGCTCTTATTACTTTCATTTCTGTTTGGCACGACAAAGCGTAGGTTGTTTGCCAATAGCCCAAAAGCCAGTTCCCCAAGTTCAAGAGGTCTGTCCTTGAATGTCATGGCAAAGGCATGAGCCTTATCATCACGCAGTTGCATTTCTGTCCGTTTCCAACTGCCGACTTCATCAAGCGTCTTATTATACTTTGAACAGACTTCCTTATCCTTGTCATAAAAGCGGTAGGACAATCCCGATTTCCCAGCACCGATATAAACGGTCTTTGCGGTGTCGAAATCGTCAAACTTGCTTTCATCAAAGTGGTAGCCCTCACTATTTGAGATAAATTCCTCTTTTTCGCATTTCTTTTTTATCTGCTCTATGGTAAAGAATGGTTTTTCGTTCTTATCATCAATGGCAATATCAAGCCTTGTGAAGTGGAAGTTATCCAGTCCGTATCTTCGCTCACAGCGTCTGAACATATCCCCAAAGGTATCATTCCTACTGTCGAGAATACGGAAAATATCATCACAGCCTCTGCCAGTCATAACAAGATAACAGCCTAGCCCCTGTGGGTTGTCCTCTGTCTTTCTTGCGTCCCCCGATACATAAATATCTCCAATCTGCCAGCGTGCCTGATAGGTCTTGAATTTAACGGTTGCCGGATAGACATTGAAAATGTCAGTCGGTAAACCTAAAATGTACATGATAACATCTTCGGCGGTTGCAGTATCAAATACAATGCTGATGTAATCAATCTTAACGGATAAATTTTTGTGTGTAGTTATAGTGCATTGCTCCTTTCGTATGCCCCGTTTTTTGCGGGGTAAAAATCGTGTTTTTTCCTTTATTTATCACAGTTTCTAGGTACTATGACATGTATGTGCAGGGCGGTGTTACATATACGCCCTTTACGAACGCCGAAAGGCGTTCCTTTTCTTCCTGTGTCTGCTCCGTTCTTAACGCTTACGAGCCTTGTAAGGCTCGTGGCTAAACGGAACAGCCCCAGTCAGAAACCTTATTTTCGGTCTGGTAGTCCATGCTTATTCATGCTATCAAAGTGAAAATACATCTTTTCTATGCTTACTCAAGCGTGTGATTGACCCTAGTGTGCTTAATCACTCTGCCTGATACGATAATAACGCCATTAGAATTACTTGTCAAGAAATTTTTGTTGACTTTTCGATATATATTAAGTATTATATGCTTATAAATACCAAAAAAGTAACGAAAGGAGTGTTTATACTAAGTCATGGAGCATTATGAAAAGAAAATCAGTTTCTTAGGAGAGAACATACAGACCATAAGAAAACACAGAGGAATGAAACAACAGGAACTTGCGGACAAAATCGGTATCAATATGCAGAGCCTTTCCAAGATTGAACGTGGCGTGAATTATCCTACCTTTGATACACTGGAAAAGATAATGGACGTGTTGGAGGTAACACCTAATGAATTATTATCGGGAGAATGGAAGTATATTGACCACACCGAGCCATATATCATGGATATTATCAAACGGGAACAGGACTTCAATGTTTCTTTAGATTATCTGTCTGAAAATGAATTTTTCAATGACGAAAAAGAATGCAGATTTTACAAGGTATATAAACTCATACAGTATATCCATAACTACATTACCAATGAGGTTACGGAGTTGGAAGAACTTATGGAAATCAAACAGTTAATACAGCGTCAAAAAATAGAACGCATGATGAAAGTACATAAGGAAATGCGAGGTTTAGACCGATACAGAGAACAACCCAAAGAGTATAAATATCAAGACCCTTATGATGACTGGATATTCCGTCAACTTGCGGACATTGACAACAAAAACAACATTCCCGACACTTCGCCACAATTAGACTTCAATGAAACGGACTATGAAGATTATCTAAAAGCAAAATGGAACAGAGGACTTTGATTTCCTCTTGCATGAAAGATACAGCAAACAAAAAGCCCAGTAAAGAGTGCAAAGCACCACCAATGGTGGCAAGGCTCTTGACAGGGCTTTTTCTTTTCTGTGGTGGGTAATCAAGAGGAAGAAAGAAAAAGTGTTCATTTTTCAAGACAGAAAAATTGTTAAGGGGTATGCTGATTTTTATTGTGGCGGATATATGGAACTGTTATAATATGAGTATGAAGAAAGCGACAAATTTGAATTTGGGAGGTAATAGAATGATATTGTTGATTGTTGATACTCAAAATTTAATTATGAATAATTTATAATAGCGCTTTTATTAAAAGAAAAATTATTCTTAATATAATTATAATACTTGTTGTTATGTGTTTTTTATTTGTTGCCTTAGCTGATATTATACCTAAAACTTATTGTGATTTTTATAATATTGAACAATTAAATTATTAAGAGAGAAGGGTAATAGTATGATGAAAGAGAAAAAAAATTTTAGTAATGACTTATCTATTCTTGTATATTCTTGTAAAAAGAACTCTGATATGTGGGATATTTTTTTGAGACTATTTCGAAAATATTGGGAATTTTGTAAATATGAATTGGTTTTGGTAACTGATAGTTTGCCAGATGAATATAAAAAAACTAATGTACTCCATTTTGATAGGGAAATTATTTTTGATGGCCAGTGGTCTGAGATGATATTAAATGCATTAGAAGTAGTTAATAAACCTTATGTTATGTTATGGATGGATGATTATTTATTATGCGATTATGTAAATAACAATAAGATAGACGAATTAATACAAATAGCCCAGAAGTATTCTGCTGCTAATTTGCGCTTGATGGAGTCACCAATTATTCCATGTGAAGTTTTTGACGGCGTAAAAAATATAGGATGTTATAAGCCTGGAACAGCATATTCGATTTCAACTCAGGTAGGAATATGGGATTCAAAGTTTTTGAACAAATATATTAAACTAAATTGGAGTGCTTGGGATTTCGAGAGATTAGGTTCGCTAGAGATAAAAGATAATAAACATCCTTTTTTAGTAACATTAGATTACGCATTCCCCTATGAAGAAGCTGTACGCAGAGGTAAGTGGATGGATAACGGTGTCCGTCTGTGTAAAAGAAATGGAATCAAAATAGATTCTAATAAAAGGAAGATAATGACCAATTGGGATTTAACAAAAATTTATTTTAAAGGGGCAATATTAGAAATAAATCCCACCCTGGTAATGAAAGTTCAAAATTTTTTTAATAAATCAAAGAATTAGGAGAGCGGTTATGATTAAATTTAATGATCCTCCATTTGTAGGAACGGAAATTAATTATATAAAGGATACGATTGCTTCAGGAAAGATATGTGGGGATGGTAAATACACAAAATTATGTAATGAGTGGATCGAGAGTAGGATTGAAACAACGAAAGCATTACTTACTACATCCTGTACACATGCATTAGAGATGGCTGCTATTTTGTGTGATATTCATCCCGGAGATGAAGTTATTTTACCATCATTTACTTTTGTTTCAACAGCAGACGCTTTTGTTCAAAGAGGTGCGAAGTTGGTATTTGTTGATATTCGGCCTGATACAATGAATATAGATGAAAAGTTAATAGAATCAGCAATTACAAAAAAGACAAAAGTTATAGTTCCAGTGCATTATGCTGGGGTGGCTTGTGAAATGGATAACATCATGGAAATAGCTAATAAATACCAATTATATGTTGTTGAGGATGCTGCACAAGCTATACAGTCAACTTATAAAGGAAAATTTTTAGGGACTTTTGGTAATTATGGTTGTTTAAGTTTTCATGAAACTAAAAATTTTAGTATGGGTGAAGGCGGTGCTCTGCTAATTAGAGATCAAGAATTTTGTGAAAAGGCAGAAATTATTCGTGAAAAAGGTACAAATCGAAGTAAGTTTTTCCGCGGAGAAGTTGATAAGTATACTTGGGTTGAATATGGCTCTTCTTATCTACCAAGCGAGTTAAATGCAGCTTATCTATGGGCACAACTAGAAAAGGCAAATGAAATTAGGCATAATAGGCTAAATAGTTGGAATTTATATTATAAATATTTAAAACCATTGCAGGAAGATGGAAAGATTGAACTTCCATTTATTCCAAAATATTGTGAGCATAATGCACACATGTTCTATATAAAGTTAAAATCATTGGATGAAAGAACAAAATTAATTCAGTATCTAAAAGAATGTGGAGTATTAACAGTTTTTCATTATGTACCATTGCATAATTCTCCTGCAGGTCTTAGATATGGTGTTTTTTTTGGAGTAGATAGATTTACAACTAAAGAAAGTGAAAGATTATTACGACTTCCAATGTATTATAAGTTGCGTCAAGAAGATATATCGTATATATGTGATCATATATATGAATTTTTCAGAAAAAATAATTAAAGAAAAATTACTGGAGGTTATTATGACGTTTCCTAAAGTTTCTATTATTATTGCTACCTTTAACTCGGAAAAAGTTTTACCTCGAACTTTAGATGCAATAAAGAGACAAAGTTATCCTTCAAATAAAATTGAGGTGTTACTTATTGATGGCGGATCTACAGATAATACATTATCATTAGCAGATGCGTATAATTGTATTGTATATCCGAACCCTAAAACTGATCCTGTAAATGCAAAATTAATTGGTTTTCGCAAGGCTTCCGGAAAATATGTAATTACAATAGATCATGATGAAGTAATGGAAAATAAAGATAGTATTTTAAGAAAGGTAATTTCATTAGAAGAAAATTCAAGTTGCAAAGTCGCTTTATGCAGTGGATATAAAAGGCCCAATAAATATCCATTATTAAATCAATATATATCTGAATTTGGCGATCCCTTTTCATTATTTATATATCGTTTTTCAAAGGGATATAATTTTTTTGAAAAAGTCTTACGCAAAAAGTTTGATATAATAAATGAAAATAATGATTATTTAGTTATATCATTTAATAATATAAAAACGCCAGTTATTTTTGAATTATGTTGTATGGGTACAATGGTTGATAGGGAGTATTTCAATACTATTCCAGGAGCTTTTGAGGAGGGGGATGTTTTTACTCATTTATTTTATTATATGATAGAAAGTGGAAGTAAAAATGTTATTATGGTGAAAGATGATCCCTTAACGCATTATTCAGTAGATTCTTTGAAGGCTTATTTTCCTAAGATAAAATGGAGAATTATTAATAATGTACATTTTGAACAACAAGGAAATAATGGATTTTCGGGCAGGGAAAAACTACAGCCGAGTATAAAATATAAAAAATATTTATTTCCCTTGTACTCGTATACATTATTTTTTTCTTTATTTGATAGCGTGTACTATTCAATTACTAGAAAAAATGGGATATTTTTATTGCATTGGATTTTATGTATTTATGTAGCCAGCCAAATAATCTACCAATATTTTTTGAAAATTATTCACAAGAGGCCACAGTTTACTAGTTACGATGGGAAAAAAGTAATAATGTAATTAATTTTACATCAACATTTAGGTCGTCACAATTTAAGAGAGTCTGTGAAAGTTTTTCTGTAATTAAAGATTTATCAGGTCTTCTATAATAAAATAAAAAGGTGAATTCTAAAACTAATTCAGGTATGCAATGCAAACGTGAACAGATAGAGCCAGGATTCTGGCCTTTTCATTAAGAAGTAAATATTCTTGTGTGTTGAAAACGCATATCTGGGCTGGCGGAAACCGCCAGTTTGGCATATGGGAAACCACTATTGCGAATTTATTCGCGTAATGCTTTATCTAAGCCATATACCTCACACATTGATTTATCATTCTGAGGATCAATACTGGTGATGTTGCTCATATAACAGTCATGAGTGATTCTGCCTATGATGCATCGGCAAGGGGTGGAGGGGCGGCCATCCCCACCGAGCTGTTTATACCAGTCAGAATACTCATACTGCGAGCAAAAGATGGTAGGCGATTTCTCTCGCCTCCTATGCAGGAACTCGAAGATATCCCACTGTGGGCCTCAGGAGAAGCCATTCATCCAGGACTAGCAACAGGGGGGGCGTGCTTGGCCATCGCCTTTTTGTATCTTCCGTCAGAACGCGCCATTTCCAGGGCAATGAGTAGGTCGGGCAGAGACGGACTACCTGGTGTTGAAAATACTGCTTACGCGCCTCTATACCAAAGGCACAGGCTATGTAAGTCTTCCATACTTACTGGTGGCAAGGCGCTTAATGAGTTGCGCCCGGTGTGTATTTGATATCCATAATGCTGACATCGGGTTGGTCGAATACGGCATTCCAGATCAGGCTCTTTAAAAAGTTGTTTTTGCGGCTGCTGAACTCGATATCTACCAGCATATCAAAACGATCCTCGAAAGGAACCTCCTTTAGCTTAGGATCTTCCAGCTGACTGCGGAATGCATCCGCCATTGTGGTGAGGCGTATTTCAATTAATTTATCAATTGTGCTCTGATTGGTCATATGTGCTTACCTCCGATAGTATAGTTGGCATAACGGATGATGCCTTTTGCTTTTGCTTTCTGCTTCGTGGCTGGTATTTCATATTCGGATGAAACGCGCTGGTCAGCTCCGGTTGCAAGAACATGGCTTATACTCTTGTAACTGGGCGAAGCTGTAAAGGACAGTGCCTTTTTGCAGGCGGCTTCCAGTCTGCTGTCTTAATACTTCCCAGCTAGCTTTAGGAGCCCATGCAGCTCCGGTATATCTGCTGTTCTACGGGGGGAGGTAATATTGCATTTACCACTGAGTATGTGTTTATATCAATCCGCTCAGCCCATTTGCGGAAACGGTCACCGTTCCGTTCCAGATATCTCTGGTGATCCTGCACTATATGCTTCGTAATGGTGTTGTATTGCCGGAGCGCCCGGTGAAGTGGCGGTGGGAGGCGATGTGGTTATGGTTATAGAAAAATTCAATTGTGTGTTCCATTATCCGTACATCAACTTTTTTTGCATTCATATAGCACTGAGTATAACGTTTTTTTTCTATACTTATGTGATAATTAATCTGGGCGGTAGCCTGTTTCCAGTCTTCCATTTTAAAGCGGATAACAGGCAGCGGTGTCAAAAATAGCTTTTCTTTCTCAAGAAACAAGCTGATCCGGCGGCCCTCTTTCTTTTGAAAGAGTTTGTAGTTGAACAGTTCTAGCTTCTTTCTTGTTGCCCTGTTTAATTCGGTAAGGGAGAAGAAATACTCATTCCGGATAGATGCGGTGATCTACTTGGATATCACTTCTGAAGTTCCCTCCGCATTGGGCTTGTCCTTTGGAGTCCTGTCATATGCCGGGATAATGGCAGCTTTGCAGTTATCCGGTACTAAGATTTTGGCAACACTGCCAAAGTATTCATACATATGCACATGGGTAGAGATTCAGGATTTCTGCTTTATTTCCCTAAATGCTTCAGCATATGCATACTGGCTGTAGGTCATAACACCGACAAAGACATAGGATTTCAGGATCCTGTCGGTATCCGTTTGTTGGATGCGGTAGGCTTGTTTGTAGAAGAAAATAATTTTTCCTCAAGCTCAAGCACAACATCGGTATCATTTATATCAAGCGGCCAGGAAATATTCAGCTCATTGGCTTACTTAAGGACACGATTGACCGTTTTCTTGGATTCGCCGATGCTTTGCTGGCTGAGTCCGAGATTTGATAATCTCAGGTCCTCTCGGTACTTGATCATGGTGATGCTCTTCTTTGAATGTATTTACGCATTGCGGTGAATGATGACATTCTAAAGAATATATGTTAATGGTTTCCACCTCCGGAATGAAGGTTCCCTAAAAAACGGATTTGCGGTTTCCTGTTGTCGGACAGCAGGGACTCGGGAGTCGGAATATACAAAAAGAATTGGCAATGGAGCTACAATGTCCTATAATTTCAGATTTTACAGACTATATAATAGATGAAAAATATTTTTTCGATTCTGCTTATCATCTGAATGATCAAGGTGTGAAGATTCGTACTGAGAAATTAATTGGTGATATTGAAAAATGGATTAGCTCTAACTGACAATATATCCCTCAGCATAAGCAGATTCAAATAGCAATTCCCAAGTCCTATATCCGAGTTCCCTTTGGATATAGGACTTGGCTTTTTCTATATCCACGCCATCTTCGATATAGACAAGAATTTTATTGTAATCAGATATTGTTTTATCTGATACAGAATTCCAGAGAAGCCCATCAATATAATAAATTTTCTCATACTCCAGAAAAGAGGGAAATTCACTCCAAATCTTCCAATGGTATTCATCTGCACTTATATAAATACAGAAATTATTCTCACTAGTATACTCTTTGATTGCTTGATTTCTATCAGAAAACCAATATCTTGATTGTTCGACATTACCGGTCATATGATGTATGGAAAAAAAGGCTCCAATACATAAAATCAATGCTGCAATAAAATAATTTATAGAAACTGTTCGTACATTAGACAGCGTTATCTTTGTTAGCATTACGACCCCAGCAGCAGTTAATCCAAATATAATTCCATACACAGGGGTAATATAACGATCTATCACATAAGGAGATATTTTTGTTACAGTTAAGAAGTAAAGTATTGCTGGTAATGATAAAATTAACGTATAAGCAATATTTTTTACCGTCAGTTTTTTAAGCAATAGCAAAAGAAGTGCCCAAAAAAGCATTATAACCAGAATCTGGCCAAGATGCCTGTTGGCTAACTGACGACTCATTATAGAAAACATTTCACGTATATCGCCGAAAGTCCCCTGAATGCTTACAAGCTTATGCGCGGCTTCTTCTCCCCGATATCCCGAAAAAATATGTTTAATCATTGTTGGATACATAATAACGCTGCAGATACCTGATATCAATATTGTTAAGATATATTGAAATAAAGCTGTCCACTTCTTCTGGATGAATAGAATAAGGCAAAAAAATGCGGCAAGCCAAAAAAGAAAAATAAGAAAATAATATTGAGAGAGCGTGCCAAGTATAGTAACGAGAGCTAAAAGTATAAGCTGCCCAAATTTAAATTTATCAGTAGTAAGTTTGAGTGCAAGGAACATACGTAAATGAAGATAATATTGTAACGTTACCAAAAGCATAAGAAGAACATACATTCTAATAAAAAGGACATTATTAATAACCCCATATGTCATACCGAATATAAAACATATGGTTAATGGTAAAAAGCTGCCACCTATAAATAATCGAAGCAGTAAAAAGAGAACGAATAATGAAAGAAGGGTCAATATTATATTAAGTGCTATGCCATACCACATGGAAAACTGTCCAGGAAAAAATGAACATATAGTATGCAAAAGGATATAATAAAAAGGCGGGTGCACATCTGTGGCCTGATTTCTTACTGGAATTTCGTAATGGAACCGGTACCCTTCCTTAACAGATAAAGCATCGTGGAAATATTCAGAAGGATACCAGGAATTATCCTGCAATGCAGTAAGCTCCTTATAGTTGACCTCCGAATTAGAGGACATGTACGAAAATACTTCATCTCCATCATAGCCAATTTTGGTATGGCCAAAATGTATATAGACAACACATAATATTAAAGTATAGCAAATTGTGAGCAGACAGAGGAAAAAGGTTTTATAAGATTTTCTGTTCATAGATTTTTCTCCAGTATATTTGTTTGAATAACAATTAATATTATAATCAATAAACTATATCGCGTCCAGTTTTTCGTCGCGCGTTTCTGATATTATAAGACGTTAATAATTGTAAGGTTTCTTATTTTGTTTTGGTATGTTAAAATAGATACAGTTTAGTATAAAAGTTAAGCGGGGTGAAAAGATGAAAATAGTAGTAGCTGGTACAGGATATGTAGGTTTGGTTGCGGGTGTTTGCTTTGCTGAAAAAGGGCATAATGTTACGTGTGTGGATACGGATAAAAGAAAAGTAGAGCTGATGGAGAAAGGAATATCTCCCATTTACGAAAAAGATCTGGAAGAATTAATGCGTAAAAATTATGCCGCGGGTCGGTTGCATTATACAACGGATTTCCAAAAAGCATATAAAGATCCTGATGCAATATTTATCGGCGTTGGTACACCGGAACAGCCAGACGGCTCCGCAAATCTTAGCTACATTGCTACAGTTTCCAGGCAAATAGCGGAGAATGTGGAGAGAGATTGTCTGGTAGTAGTAAAATCCACGGTTCCTGTAGGTACAAATGATAAGGTAGAACAATTTATCCATGACTTTTTAGTTCATAAAGAGGTAAAAATTGAAGTGGCATCCAATCCGGAGTTTTTGGCACAGGGCTCCGCTGTCCATGATACGCTGCATGCGGCGCGCATTGTTATAGGGACGGAGAGCAGACATGCGGAGGAAATGCTGCAGAAAATATATGAACCCTTTCAATTACCTGTAGTTTCTGTGAGCAGACGTTCTGCGGAGATGATTAAATATGCCTGCAATGATTTCTTAGCCCTGAAAATATCCTATATGAATGAGATTGCAAATCTCTGTGAATTGGTGGGAGCCAATATAGAAGATATTGCAAAAGGAATGAGTTATGACGAGCGAATCGGCGCTAATTTTCTTAAGGCCGGAATTGGTTATGGGGGAAGCTGCTTTCCTAAGGATACCAAAGCATTAAAATTCATCGCGAGACAGCATGGGTATTCCTTGAAAACGATTGAAGCGGCCGTGGATGTTAATGCGCAGCAGAAGACCAGATTGTTTTACAAGGCATGTGACAGAATGATAACCTTCCAGAACCTGAAGGTCGCGGTTTTAGGGTTGGCTTTTAAACCTGGAACTGATGATTTGCGGGAAGCGCCGTCGGTGGATAACATTCAACTTCTATTAGAGCAGGGAGCCAATATTTATGCATACGATCCGGTAGCTGAGGGGAATAGTAAGAAAAAATTTCCCGAGGGAACTAATGGGCTTGGACAAATAACTTATGTGTCTTCTCCTGAAGCTGCTCTGGAAGGCGCAAACATTTGCTTTATATTTACGGAATGGAAAGAAATAAAAGAATTGAAAGCGGCTGAATATAAGCAGCGGATGCAGACACCTCTGGTATACGATGGAAGGAATATTTACAGCCCGTCGGATATGCGGGAGTCCGGAGTAGAATATTATAGTATAGGAAGGTGAAAAAGTGAGAGCGGATTACAAAACATTTGATAATTCTAAAAAGGTTTTAATAACTGGTGCAGCAGGATTTATAGGTTTCCACCTTTCCAAACGATTGCTGAATGAGGGCTGCTGTGTTATTGGACTGGACAATCTTAATAATTATTACGATGTCCGGCTGAAAGAAAGCAGGCTGGAAATTTTGAAAAAAAATCCTGCTTTTCATTTTGTACTTGGCAGTATAGCAGATAAGGCGGTGGTATCAGGTGTGTTTTCCTCTTACCAGCCGGATATTGTAGTTAACCTTGCGGCTCAGGCCGGAGTACGTTATTCAATTGATAATCCTGACTCTTATATTGAGAGCAATATTATTGGCTTTTATAATATTCTAGAAGCGTGCAGGCATTCCTATGATGAAGGAAAGCATCCTGTGGAGCATTTACTGTTCGCTTCCTCTTCGTCAGTATATGGAAATCAAAAAAAGACTCCATTTTCAACGGAAGATCCGGTAGACCGTCCGGTCAGCTTATATGCGGCAACCAAAAAAAGTGACGAGCTTATGGCATACACTTACAGCCATTTATATAATGTTCCGGCTACTGGCTTGCGTTTTTTTACGGTTTATGGTCCTTTCGGACGACCTGACATGGCCTATTTTGGGTTCTCCGATAAGATTATGGCTGGAAAAGCAATTAAGATATTTAATCAGGGTGACATGTACAGGGACTTCACATATATAGATGATATTGTAGAAGGTGTGATGCGGATGCTCAATAATCCGCCGGTGCCTAATGAGGATGGGGATCGTTATAAAATCTATAATATTGGAAATAATAAACCGGAGAAATTAATGGAATTTATTCAGACATTGGAAAAAGCGCTTGGAAGAGAAGCGAAAAAGGAATTCTATCCAATGCAGCCCGGAGATGTATATCAGACATTTGCGGATGTTTCAGAACTGGTAAAGGACTTTGATTATAAACCTTCCACAAGTATCAAAGAGGGCTTGGGGAATTTTGCAGACTGGTATAGGAAATGGACGCATAGGTAATAAAGAAACGGGTATATTAGCTGCGGCTGCAGCATTAATATACCCGCTTTCTTAAGTGTATTATTTTTTCAGAAGAAGATACTCATTTTGATATACAATTTCCAGGTTGCCTAATTGCTGCTGATTTTCTTCATATATTTCAGGATCTACTATAATTAATGCATCGCCTTCAACTTCTGAAAAAGCATCGACGCCGCCTTCCTTACAGTATAAATCACCGCTCAATTCGGCGGCAAGCAAGCCTGCCTGTTCCCAATAATAACTGTCTTTATACTCATTATCTGTTTTCTCCACATAAATATCCATCTGATGCAGCTGAGGATTTTGTTCCATTGCAGCCTTTATATCGTTTTGAAAACCGGAAATCTCCAGATTATCCAGTTCGTTTAAAGTGCTGCGGCATTCAATGCCTACGATGAGTAAAGGAATAAGCATTATTGCACAGAACAGCCCTTTTTTATTTTTAAGATATTGATATAATTTCTGGATAAGAATACCGGCAAGCATGAGCAACGGAATATAAACGGGAAAAATGTACCAGTAATAATATACATGTGAAAAGTCATATACAAAAAGCGGAATAAAAATCCACAGTAAAAAAGCCAGTATGTTATTGCTGTAACTGATTTTCTTCTTAAATAACATAAATAAAAAAATACATGCCGCAATTACGGTAATAACGACAATAGGACGATATCCCAGCAGATAGCGTGTGAAAAAGGTATAAGAGGGGTTCGCATCTGCAGATCCTGCAATTCGTTGTGTGACATCAACTCCAAACATCTGCCCCAAAAAGTTCATTCCGTCATACTGATATCTTACAAAAGCCCATAAAAGAAGAGGGCCGAATGCACTGAGCAGAAAAAGGATATAATTCTTAATATGCAGCTTCTTCCACAATCCGGAAAAAATAAGAAAAAGTCCTCCAATTGCGAGAAGAACCAACGCATGCCAGCTTTTGGCAAGGAAGGCAAGTGAAAAAAGGAAGCCGCATAGATAGATATAATTCTTATGTTTCTGCACCTGTAGCATAAATAACAGTGCCAGCGTGAATAAAAGGATATATAGGGCATCAGCATCAGCATTTCTTCCGGCATGCCGGTAGAACAAATCGGAACAGCTGATGAAAAACAGCATGCTGGAGACAGCGGCAATCTTACCATAATGTCTGTGCATGTAATATCCTACCACAAGGAATGTTAAAAGCAGAGACAGGGCCGAATAAAAGCGCATAGAGAAAATGGAAACACCGAACAGCTTAAAGCCCAAAATGATTCCCCAGTAACTAAGTGGCGGTTTTAAATTAAAGTAATCATTTTCATAATTATAGGTATTTACAATATAATTATGATTCTTGTACATTTCATAACCGTTAACCCCATGCCGTGCTTCATCCCAGTGCTGAAGAGAAGCTACATCCAGACGGGAAAAGCATAGATAGGCAGTTATCAGGGCAAGACCAAGATAAATGAAATAAACAAAATATTTTTTTGTAAACTGCAGTAAACTTTTTCTTGACATTTATTTCCTCCAAAATGGATTCTTTTATTATACTTTTCTAATTATAGGTGATTGCAGTTAAAATGTCCATATTGGAGTACCCAGAAAAGCAGATTATGTGCTTACCCTTGCTTGACGCATAAAACCTCAGATGATATGATTATTTAGTTAAAATGTACTTTATCAATAGGATAGGATATTATGAAAATGGAAAATAAAAGGGCCGGCGGTATTTTGTATTTGGTGGTACCTTGTTATAACGAAGAAGAAGTGCTTCCGCACACTGCCGAGGTAATGCGGGATAAACTGAGACGAATGACTATACAGAATATTATATCTGTAAAAAGTAAAATTATTTTTGTGAATGACGGCAGCAGTGATAAAACCTGGAAAATTATTAGTGATTTATGCCGCTGTGACAGCATTTTTTCCGGCCTTTGTTTTTCAAGGAACTATGGTCATCAAAGTGCGATTTTAGCGGGAATGATGGCAGCCCGGGAGCATGCTGACATGGTAGTTACCATAGATGCCGACTTGCAGCAGGACATAGAAGCGCTGGATAAATTTGTCAAGTGCTATCAGGAAGGCTGTGAAATCGTGTATGGAGTAAGAAATGATCGTGATACGGATGGGCTGTTTAAAAAGCTCAGCGCAAACATGTTTTACAAATTTATGCACTTGCTGGGATGCAATGTGATGAGCAACCATGCGGATTATCGCCTTCTGTCAAAACGTGCATTGGATGCGCTGGCAGAATACCGGGAGGTAAATCTGTTTTTACGTGGATTGATCCCTACTATGGGATTCCAGTCAGATGTAGTGTATTTTGATGTAAAAAAAAGAGAGGCAGGCCAGTCCAAATATACATTGAGAAAAATGATGACACTTGCAACAAATGGGATTACATCCATGAGTACCAGGCCGATACAGATAATAACTGTTCTGGGGGTTCTGGTCAGCTTGTTCAGTTTTGCCATGATTATATATTGTATTGTTGACTGGTTCTCAGGAAGAAACGTACCCGGGTACACGACATCTTTGGTGGTATCACTGCTGATGGGAGGACTGACAATTTTCTCTCTGGGTATTGTTGGTGAATATGTTGGGAAAATATACCTGGAAACCAAAGCTCGTCCCCGCTATATAATTGAATCCATTATATGGAAAGAAGCGGAAACTGATGAACAGGAAGAAAAAGAAGAGGTTGACACGGAGTGAGTAAAATAGATATTCACGCGGATGATTATGCCCTGTCCCCCAATACATCGGAGGATATACTACAATGCCTGAGGGCTGGTAAATTAAATAGTATCAGTGTTCTGACGAATATGAGCTGTTACGATGCATATGCAGAAAAATATCAGAAGGAAAAGGCAGAATGGCCCTGCCAGCCGCTTTTGGCGGTACATCTTAATTTTATGGAAGGGCATTGTGTGGCTGATCCGGAAGAAGTAAAGCATTTGGTGGACGGACAGGGATATTTTAATATTACCTGGTGGGATTTATTTCATTGGAATTATTCCCCTAAAAAGTTCATGACAATCAAAAAGGAGTTAAAAGCAGAGATTAAAGCGCAGACGGAGCGGTTCAGGGAGAAGTTTGGTGAGGATTTGCCTCTCAGGTTTGACGGCCACCAGCATACACAGATGATTCCACTATGCTATTGGGCATTGTTGGAGGTTATAGTAGAACAACACTACAGGACAGCGTATATCAGGATTACCAAAGAACCAATAATGCCTTATCTAAGGCAGGTTTCCTTATGGAAAAGCTACAGACCAATAAACTGGATTAAAAATCTTTTGCTGAATTTTTATGCACTGGGAATGGAAAGAACAATCAAGAAGAACAGGCCTTCCTGGCAGTCAGAAAATTCACCGATGTTTCTTTGGGGAGTTCTGATGAGTGGACATATGGACAGGGACAGGATAGGGATTTTACTGCCATATATGAAGAAAAAAGCGGAGGACAAGGGACGCTGCCTTGAAATATTGTTTCATCCTGGAAGCCTGCTGGAAGAGGAAGCAGGGGAAGAATTTGTAAGTGAAGGTGCAAAACAATTTTATCTTTCAGATGGCAGGCGGATTGAAAAGAATGCGGTTATGTCAATGAGGACTGAGGAGAAGTAATGAAATCGAAAAAAAACCAGCAGAAACTGTTTATCATGACAGTTATTATATCAGCTGTTTTAATCTTTATTTTTAATATGCTTACACCAATGATGTCGGACGATCTGTTTTATGCAAAGGAAGCCCAGTCAGCGGGAAGTTTTGCAGGACTGGTTCAGCAGGAATACCATCAGTATATGACATGGTCGGGCCGTTCAGTAAGCCATCTTATTCTCAGATGTTTTCTTCTTGGCGATAAAATAATATTTAATTTCTTTAATTCATTTGTTTTCGTAGGCCTTACGCTATTAATTTATTTAAATATTGAGCGCAGAAAAAAGAATGATGTTTCAGTTTATCTTCTGATCAATCTGTTGATATGGATGTTTGGGGTGGTTTTCAGACAGACTGTGTTGTGGGAAACAGGGGCATGCAATTATTTGTGGGGCTCGACAATTATCCTTGCTTTTTTGACATTATACAGGTTTTGTCTTAAACGTGTGGATTTTATAAAACACAAAATAATATGGGTGGTATTGCTATTTGTTTCCGGTATTGCAGCAGGTTGGTGTAATGAGAATACCTCCGGTGGCGGAATTCTTATGTCATTCCTGCTTACCGGATTCTATTTTTACAATAATAAAGGAAGCAAAAAGAAAAAATGGTGGATGACTGCCGGAATTGCAGGGCAGGCAATCGGATTTTTGTTTATGATTCTGGCACCGGGAAATGCGGTCCGTGCCCTGGCTCAGGAAGAAGAGCATACCGGACTTTTTGCACTGGTATCCCGGTTCCAGAAAGTAACTTTAGCAGTCAGGAATAATTTTTTGGTATTGCTTATTATTGGCATGCTGCTGGTTATCATTGTTAAATACCAGAAACAAAATATAAAAGTATTGTGGAGTGATTGCCGGGATGGTTTCCTATGGGGAATTACTTTTTTGGCTACCTGTTATGCTTTGATACTGACGCCTGAACCCATGCCGAGAGCATATTTCGGTGCAGGGATTTTTTTGATAATAGCTGTAGTTCAGTTTTATGTACACGTAGATGAAGGGGAGGCTGTTTTCCACTGTCTGAAGGCAGGGATAATTTCGGTGATGTGCCTGATAATGTTTTTTACTTACATGGAAAGCGGGGCGAATCTTGCCAGAATTTACAGGGAATATCATGAACGGGATGTGTATCTTACCGAACAGGCGGCAAATGGTGTGCAGGAGGTTACGGTACCTATGCTCAGGCCTGATTTTGAGACAAAATACAGTGATGGTTATAATTCGGATATCAAAGAAAGTCCGGAGTATTGGCTGAATAATGCATATGCCACATATTATGGATTTGACAGTGTCTCCGGTGTCCCCAGGGAAGACTGGACGGAATATTAATTGCGGGATTGCATAAAATATGGTAATATAGGACAAGCGTGGAAGCAATGCTTGTCCTAATTCATGTATAAGAAAACGGGAGCGGCCAATGTTAAAAGAACTGGAATATCCATTTGACAGTGAATTCATTTTAAAGAAATCCAAAAGCCTGAAAAGACAGCTGTTATCCGACGGAAGCCGCCGTATTAAGAAAAATATTGCGGTTTTGGGAGGCAGTACCACCCATGACGTCATTCGCATATTGGAATTGTTTCTTCTTAATCAGGGGATAGAGCCTTCTTTTTATGAATCGGAATACGGGCAATACTGGGAAGATGCTGTATTTGGAAATGAAGCCCTTAATGCCTTTCGGCCGGATATAGTTTATGTCCATACAAGTAACAGAAATATTTCCACATGGCCTTCCGTAACGGATACACCGGAAATGATAGAAGAGCTGCTGGAGCACCAATATGAACACTTCCGCAGTATGTGGGAAAAAATCAGGGAAAACTGGAGTTGTCCTATTATTCAGAATAATATGGAGTACCCGTTTTACAGGTTGTTGGGAAATCAGGATTGTGTAAATTCTGGAGGCAGGACCTTTTTTGTCAACCGTTTGAATGAAAAATTTGCCGCATATGCCAGAGAAAACAGTAATTTTTACATTAACGACATTAATTATCAGTCAGCGGTTTACGGCCTGGATGAATGGGCGGATACTTTTTACTGGCACATGTATAAGTATGCGCTGTGCCTGAAGGCGGTACCCTGGCTTACACACAATATTGCTAATATTATCAAGTCTATTTATGGTAAAAATAAGAAATCACTGGTGCTTGATCTTGATAATACTTTATGGGGAGGTATTGTGGGAGATGACGGGGTGGAAAATCTGGAAATCGGACCGGAAACCTCGATGGGACAGGTATATGCGGAATTTCAGGGATATGTTAAATCTCTGAAAGATATAGGCGTTATGCTGAATGTAAATTCTAAAAATGAGGAAGAAAATGCGCTTGCTGGCCTGAACCATCCTGACGGATTGGTTAACCCGGATGATTTTATTATCATTAAAGCGAATTGGGAGCCTAAGAGTGAAAATATGCTGGCGATTGCTCACGAGCTTAACATATTGCCGGATAGTCTTGTGTTTGCGGATGATAATCCGGCAGAGCGGGAAATTGTCCGGGAAAATGCACAGGGTGCCGCGGTTCCCGAAATTGGAACTCCGGAACAGTATATCAGGGTTCTTGACCATAATGGATATTTTGAAGTCACACAGCTTTCGGAGGATGACCGGAAGCGGAATGAAATGTATAAGGCTAACGCATTGCGGACAAAGCAGCAGGCGTCCTTCACCGATTATGGTGAATATCTGACTTCTTTGGGAATGCGTGCGGTTATAAGGCCCTTTGAAGCCCTTTATATGGCCCGAATTGCCCAGTTAACGAATAAGAGCAATCAGTTTAACCTGACGACCAGACGGTATTCACAGGCGGAAATTGAGCTGCTTGCCCAAAAGAAGGAGTATGTTACCCTGTATGGCAAGCTGGAAGATAAATTCGGCGATAATGGCGTGGTCTCAGTTATCATCGGCCATGAGGAAGAAGGGCCGGTAAAAGCGCTTCATATTGATCTTTGGCTGATGAGCTGCAGGGTTCTGAAACGTGATATGGAGTTCGCCATGATGGACTGTTTGGTTGGAGAATGCAAAAAAAGAGGTATAACTACTGTCTATGGTTATTATTATCCTACATCTAAGAATGGGATGGTAAAAGAGTTTTATGGCCTTCAGGGATTCGAACAGATAAGTAGTACAGAAGGAAACACGGTCTGGAGGTTTGAAATAGCAAAGGACTACGAGAATAAAAATAAATATATAAAAATTATGGAAAATGAATAGGCCGTTATACGGTGGGATGGAGGAAAAAATGACAAGAGAAGCAGTTTTTGAAACTTTAAATGAAGTATTCAGGGATGTTTTCGATGATGAAAACATTAGTGTTACAGAAAACACTACATCAAATGATATTGAAGACTGGGATTCCCTGGAGCATATTAATCTTTTAGCAGCAGTGGAGCAGGAATTTGGTGTAAAATTTAATATGGGACAGGTAGTGTCTATGAAAAATGTGGGAGAGATGGCAGATATTATAATAAGCCAGTTAAATGACTGAGCGGAACAGAAGAGAAATAATCCGGAAAGGAACTAAATTTTGGGTATAACATCCTTTTACTTTCTTGTATTTTATGGGATAGTTTTAATTTTGTATTATGTTCTCCCCAAAAGGTGGCAGTGGGGAGTTCTCCTTATAGCCAGCATTTTTTATTATCTTTGTTCCGGAAACGCGATCCTGATACTTTATCCGCTTCTGGCTGTGGCGGTAAGCTTTGCCGGAATTTATTGGATGACGAAAGCACAGGAAGAAGAGGCCCTGCTGAAGGAACGAGGGAAGGATGCGGCGAAGCGGCGTAAAGCGGCGCTTCTTTTTGTGATCTTTGCAAATGTGGCGGCGTTATTTTTTCTGAAATATATTAATTTTGGTATTCATACGATTAATGCCGCTGCTTCTTTCTTTGGCGCCGGGAAAGATATTCTTTCCGGTTTTAACTGGCTCGTACCTTTAGGCATATCCTATTATGCGCTTTCGTTAATAGGATATGTTGTAGATGTTTATTTTGGAATTGCTGTGCCGCAGAAAAATCCAGCCAAGCTGGCTTTGTACGGGATGTTTTTTCCTGTGATGGTGTCAGGCCCTATTTTACGTTACAGAGAGGATGGGGAACAGTTCTTTGAACCGCATCCGTTTGATTATAAACAAGTAACGCAAGGTATGCAGCGGATGCTTTGGGGTTTTTTTAAGGAACTGGTGATATCTGAGAGGATGGCGCTGATTGTTAATACGATTTATGGTAATTACGAGGCATATCCCGGGGTATATATCTGGTTAGGAACAGTAGCTTTTGCATTTCAGCTATATACGAATTTTTCCGGTGGTATGGATATTGTATTAGGATTGGCCCAGACCTTCGGACTGAAGCTGCCGGAAAATTTCAGAAGACCGTTTTTTTCTAAAAATATATCCGAGTATTGGCGCAGATGGCATATTTCGTTGGGTGTGTGGATGAAAGAGTATGTTTTTTATCCCTTGCTGCGTTCTTCTTTTTTTACCAAACTAAGTAAGGATATGAGAAAGAAGTTTGGAAAAAAGAGAGGAAAGCAGATAACAACATTTGCCGGTATGTTTCTTTTGTGGTTTTCAGTAGGTATTTGGCATGGCGGGGACTGGAAATATATTATTGGTTCCGGTCTGCTGCACTGGTTTTATATTGTCAGCGGCGAACTGCTTGAGCCTTGGTATTTAAAATGTATGGAAAAACTGCACATCAATCCTAAAGCTCGTGCAGTGGATATTTTACGGATTGTCAGAACTTTTTTCCTTGTAAATATTGGGTTTGTATTTTTCAGGGCGTCCAGCGTGGGAGACGCATGGAGAATGTTGAAATCAGCTGCGACTGTGTTTAATCCGGGGATTTTAATCGGAGGGCAGATTTTTGAATTGGGATTGGACTGGATAGAGTTTACGATTGCGGTCGTATCCCTGCTGATTCTGTTTGGTGTATCGTTAATGCAGCGTAAGGGCGATGTGAGGGAACGGATTAGGGAAAAAGCGATGCCTGTCCGATGGCTCATCTGGTATGCATTGCTATTCTATGTGATTTTGCTGGGATATTATGGGCCGGGCTTTAGCACGGCGGAATTTATTTACCAGGGGTTCTAGAATTGGTTAGGCACAGTAACCTGTGAGGAGATGGATATGGATAAAATTGCAGTTTTAATTCCATGCTATAACGAGGAGAAAACAATAGAAAAGGTGGTAAAGGATGCGCATGAGGCGCTTCCGGAAGCCGTGATTTATGTATATGACAATAATTCCAGTGACAGGACAGTGGAACTGGCTAGTAAGGCAGGCGCTGTTATCCGTTATGAACGAAAACAGGGAAAGGGCAATGTAATCCGGAGGATGTTTCGTGAAATTGATGCGCGCTGTTATATCATGATTGACGGGGATGATACCTATCCATTGGAATATGCAAGGGAAATGGCGGATAAAGTATTGCTGGAAGGTTCGGATATGGTAGTTGGAGACAGATTGTCCTCTACTTATTATCAGGAGAACAAGCGCCCATTTCATAACATGGGAAATGGCCTGGTAAAAGCGAGCATTAATATGCTTTTTCATTCGGATATAAGGGACATTATGACGGGCTACCGTGCTTTCAGCTATCAGTTCGTTAAGACCTTTCCTGTATTATCCAAGGGATTTGAGATAGAGACGGAAATGACAATTCATGCGGTCTATAATAATATGCAGGTGGATAACGTGGTGGTGAATTATCGGGATCGGCCTGCGGGGAGTGAATCCAAACTGAATACGTATACAGATGGCATAAAGGTCTTGAATACTATATTGAAAATGTTCAGACAATATAAGCCGTTAGCATTTTTCTGTATTGTAGCTGTGGTTCTGACGGTTCTTTCCGTTGGTTTTTTTGTCCCAGTATTTATTGATTTTTTAAAAACCGGAATGGTGGATAAATTTCCCACGCTTATTGTCTGCGGCTTTGTGGAGCTTGCGGCGCTGCAGTCAGTTTTTGCAGGTTTGATTCTTCACAATATCGGTATAAAAGGAAGAAGAGATTTTGAACTTCAGCTGAATGATATTGAAGACAGATATCAGGTTAAAATAAAGGAGATGTGAAAATCTGGTTACCTTAAGATTTTATGAATACCATTGCGGGCGAATTTAAAAAAGCATATACTTATATAGGAGAAAAGACAGATATATTGTCTGTGGAATTACAGACAGGAGGATGAACAATGGATATACGGATAAAAAGAAAGAAGACCTTGCTGGCTTTGCTGTTGGTAGTGTCAGTCATGTTCTCTGCTTGTGGAAAACAAGAAACGGCAAGTACAGATACGGATGACATTGATGAGTTAAAGGCACAGATTGAATCATTGGCAGCGGAGAACGAAGAATTGAAGCAGCAGCTGGAGAAGTTTACTGCGGAAGAAAGTCAGCCCGCAGAAACGGAAATGGTGCAGGCTACGGAAACCGTGCCGCAGGAAGAAACGGTTCAGGAGGAGGTTCCTCAGGAAGACAGACTGAATATTGTGGTGTTTGGTGACAGTATCTGGGATATGGACAGAGGGGATACGGGTATTGCTGCCCAGGTTGCTAATTATATGAATGCAGATGTGTATAATTGTGCAGTAGGCGGCAGCAGAGCAACATTGAAGGATGGGGAGTCACCGGATAATTTTGAAAAGTGGGATTCTTCATCACTTATGGGAATGTGCAATATACTTGCCGGAAAGGTTGATCCTGAATTTTTGGAAGGTTATCCTGCCGGAGGTGTTATTCGGAACGTAAATCCTCAGACCGTTGATTATTATATTATTGCTTATGGGTTGAATGATTATTTTTCCGGTGCTCCGATAGCAGTCGAGGGAAGTGACAGTTGGGATGCACACGGCTATGCCGGTGCTTTGCGGAATGCGATTTTATTGTTAAGTCAGATCAGTCCGCAGGCTAAGGTACTATTGATTTCACCTACCTATTGTCAGTTTTATAAAGATGGGGCTATGTACACCGACAGTAATATGAAGGATTACGGACAGGGAACGCTGACACAGTATGCGAATGCAGCAAGGAATGTTGCGGAAACAAATAACACATTATATATTGATGCATACAGTACGATGGGGATAACTCCATATACGGCAGATCAGTATTTGGAGGATGGTGTTCATCTTACGATAGAAGGACGCTCCCTATATGCAAAAGCAGTTGCAAGCTGTCTAAAATATGGAAAACCTGGTGAGGTTTCCGGAAACTCTGTTTATTATTAATTATCTTAAAATAAAAGCTTACAGCAAGGACCCTTTTGGGCGTGGCTGTAAGCTTTTATTATGCAATCAATGAGAGGCCAGATAGGCGCTTAGTTCAGGAACTTCTTCCATTAAAAGATTTGTAAAATAAATGGCACCTTCCGGATTTAAGTGGTCCGCATCTCCAAAATACTGGAGATTGGTTTCAAAACGTTTATCATGAGAATAATCATAATAGGATACTCCTTGTGTTACTGCTATTTCATTAATAGTAGTATAAAAGTCATATAAAAACTGGTCGGAGACATATTGATTGTAATAAACAGTAAAAGGGGTGGTGATTAAAACCGGTGTAACCTTTTTTGATTTGCATAGCAGAATCATATTAATTAATTCCTGTTTTTTATCATCCTGAAAATAATCGGTTTTATTTTCAAAATGCCTCTGATATCTGGCATAACCCTTGGCTTCAAATTCCTGTATTTTTTCGGCGCCATATATTTCTTCAGGGGAAACCGGGGCAGGGTCTGGGGTAGGTATGTTTTCGGAGGAAAGCCCCATTTCGTTGTCAGATATCGTGTTGCCGGACATCCCTTCTTCCATGTTTGCTTCTGCGGCATAAACAATATTCTGCCTGTTTTCCGACAAGGATGGGAAGGTAATCGGCGGTTTAAACAGCTCAAAGATTTTATCACCGGCAGAAAGTATAGGAAAGCGAATTGCCACAAGATCCTTGTACAGACTGTAATCCGGATTATACTGCGGAGATAATATCCGGTAGTAACGTACGCTGATTGCTTCAATATCCTCCGGAGTTACCGCCTCTGAGTTAAAAGAGAAGTAGGAAACCGGTATAAATACAATGCCTCCTTCAGCTAAGTCATTTTGATGCATGTTAAGAAGGGCATAGTCATATTTATAGGGTTGGCTGGCAAGTGCAAAATTAAAGCATTTAAAGTTACGTTCCTTAGTCAGGGAATCCCAGTTAAAGGCGGCATCACCATGAGAACTTCCCATGTTTGCAATCTGTATGCCCTCCGGAACAAAATTAAATTTATTGACTTCAGCTATTGGATCGCTGGTTTTCTGTTCATACATAATATCAAGATAAAACAGGCAGCAAAGTGTAAGGCAAACAGCAAGGACACTTTTAACAATAAAAGATTTCATAAGTTATTTATCTTAGAATTGCATATAAATGAATTCTGTGGATACTCCTTTCTCAGAAAAAAGCAGGATAACCAGTAACAGGAATAAATAAACAGGCCATCTGATAAAGAAGCGCTGTCTGGAAATAAATGTGATAACATCAGTTTTTAAGGATGCCAAATCATACAAAAACAGAAGAACAAGCGGAAGGCAGTTATATGACAAATGACTGAAGGTCAGTCCCATCTGCAACGCACAATCCTGGATATATGTGGGAAATTGTGTGATACCGTCAAACATATTGGAAATCACATAAAATGCATCCTGGATGGTAACAGCACGGAAAAATATCCATGCAAAGCAAACAAGCAGGAAGGTACATGGAACAGTGATAAGGCATAGCAGAAAGTGATAATGCTTATTCCTTTGGAAGGGGCTTTTTTTAGAATTCCATGGGAAAAAACCTTCAATAATCTGGAATACTCCATGAAGTCCGCCCCATAATACATAGTTCCAGCTTGCGCCATGCCATAATCCGCTTACCAGAAAGGTAATCAGTATGTTTAAAGAATGTCTTACTTTTCCAACTCTGTTGCCGCCTAAAGGTATATAAATATAATCCCGCAGCCAGGAGGACAGGGAAATATGCCATCTTCCCCAGAAATCTTTAATAGAAGAGGCAAAGTATGGAGCCTTGAAGTTCTGTGTCAGGTTAATTCCAAGTATTTTGGCAGAACCAAGCGCAATATCGGTATAGCCTGAAAAGTCACAGTAAAGCTGTATGGCAAAGAAAAATGTGGCAAGAATAAGCGAAAGGCCTTTATAGGAAGGTAAATCATTATATACCTGATTTACATATACGGAAAGGCTGTCTGCAAGAACCAGTTTCTTGAAATAGCCCCAGGCCATTTGTTTCAGGCCATATGAAGCCTGTCCATATTGAAAAGTATGTCTGGAGTGCAGCTGGGGAAGAAGTTTTTTTCCTCTTTCTATAGGTCCCTGCATAACCTTGGGAAAGAAAGAAATATAAACGGCATAAATGCCTAAATGTTTTTCTGCATGAATATCACCGCGGTATACATCTACCAGATAACTAATGACCTGAAAAATATAAAAAGATATCCCAATAGGAAGCGCCAGCTTCAACGTAAACGGCTGTATGGGAATCGATATTTTCTGAAACAGCAAAGCAATATTCTCTGTAAAAAAATTAAAATATTTGAAAAAGAATAAAATTGCTATACAAATTATTACCGAGACCGTAAGCAGCGTCCTGGAATAAAGTGTACCGTTATGTCTTCCTTCCATTAACAAAGCAGCAGCATAGGAAACAAGTGTGGTAAGAAGTATCACTGCAACATACTGAGGCCCCCAGCTTATATAAAAATAATAACTGGAAAGAAGAAGAATAATCCAGCGGAATTTCTGCGGCATTATCCAGTATAGAATAAAAACAATGGGGAGAAAAAGGGCATAGCTGAAAGAGTTAAATAGCATAAAAATTACCTTTCCTGTTATTATCTCAGAGGATAAAGAATTATGATGTATAAAGTAATGTATTATATTATACTACGTGCTTGGAAAAATATACAAGTAACATACCTTTAATATTTCTTTAAGATTGCGCTCCATGTATCGCAGAATATCGAGAAATACTATCTTTTATGCCAAAATTCGATATTAATGTTTTCTATACTATATGTAGTATGATATAATTACATATGTAAATATTATTATAGGAATAACGGTATATATATGAAATATGATAAAATTATACTCGGGGCCGGAATATATGGTTTATATGCGGCCTTATTTTGCGGTAACAGGGGTGAAAAAATCCTGGTAATTGAATGTGATACAAAAGCCTTTGGGAGGGCTACTTATATTAATCAGGCCAGAGTTCATATGGGATACCATTATCCGCGCTCCCTTTCAACAGCTATGAAATCAGCAGGGTATTTTGAACGATTTAACAAAGATTTTTCTTTTTGTATCAATCGGGAATTTAATCAGGTGTATGCTACATCTGCGCGGCTGTCCTGGAGTGATGCTGTGCAATTTAAAAAATTCTGTGAGGCGGCCAGGATACCCTGTGAGGAAATAGAACCCGGAAAATATTTTAATAAAGGGATGTGCGATGGTGCGTTTTTAACAAAAGAATATACGTATGATGCTATGATTTTGAAAGATTATTTTCTGGATAAGATCTCAGCGCTAAAAAATGTTGAAATTAAATATGCCTGTCATACGCAGTCTATAGCGAAACGGGATGATGTTTATGAGGTACATACAAATCAGGGGATTTTCACAGCCCCTTTTTTGCTGAATGCAACGTATGCGTCTTCCAATCAGATATTAAAGCTGGCGGGAGAAGAGAAGTTTGGAATAAAATATGAGTTGTGTGAAATAATTTTATGCCGGACGAACCATAAATTGGAGGGAGAAGGAATAACAGTTATGGATGGTCCCTTCTTTTCAATTATGCCATTTGGCAAAACAGGAATGCACTCACTTACATCTGTTACCTTTACCCCTCATAATACGAGCTACAGCGAAACACCGGTTTTTGAATGCCAGAGCAGGAGCCATAACTGTTGTACCAGGGAATATCTGGGAAATTGTAATGAATGTCCTGCAAAACCTGCTTCGGCTTATCCATATATGTCGGGGCTGGCAAGAAAATATATGAAGAGCGAGTATGAATTTCAATATGAGAATTCGTTGTATTCGATGAAGCCAATCCTGAAAAGTTCTGAGATTGATGATTCCAGACCTACGGTAATCAGGGTACACAGTAAGAATCCTTCCTTTATAAGTGTCCTTTCAGGAAAAATCAATACGGTATATGATTTGGAGGATGTATTAACAAATGAATGAGAAGCAAAAATGTTTTCTTTCCGCGGTAGCATATGTTCATAATAATGAAAACTGTGCAGGTGTTTTCCTGAAAAAGATTTATGAGGTATTAAAAAATAATTTTGAGCATTTTGAAATAATCTGTGTTGACGATGCATCAAGTGACAGAAGCCATGAAGCTATTAAGGAGGTTGCTGCGGGTTTGACGGATACGACGGTTAACTTATTGCATATGAGTTATTACCAGGGTATTGAGTTATCCATGAATGCGGGGACAGATCTTGCAATTGGCGATTATGTATTAGAATTTGATACGGTAGAAATGGATTATCCATCTTCGTTAATTATGGATATTTATATGGAATCCTTGAAAGGGTATGATATTGTAAGTGCATCCCCTGCAAGAAGACAGAAATTTACTTCTTCATTTTTCTATAAAATATTCAATATGGGGGCAGCCGGCAATTATAAGATGAGGACAGAAAGCTTTCGTATTTTATCCAGAAGAGTTATAAACCGGGTTTCCAGTATGAATAAAACGATACCATACAGAAAAGCAGTATATGCAGCCAGTGGCCTGCCTATAAAAAATATGCAGTATGAATGTACAGGAGAACGGCTGAAGGGAAGAGATAAGCTGGAGGACAGATACAGAAAGAATCTGGCTGCAGACTCACTGATTTTGTTTACGGATTTGGGTTATCTTTTTTCAATCAGAATGACGCTTATTATGATGGTAATTGCATTACTGATGGGGGTATATGCGATGGTGTTTTACATATGTGGTAATCCGATTGAGGGCTGGACAACAACAATACTGTTTATGGCGTTTGCTTTTTTCGGGCTGTTTGGAATTTTGACTATAATTGTAAAATATCTGTCTGTGATAGTTAATCTTGTATTCAAAAGACAGCAGTATATGGTTGACAGAATAGAGAAGATTACGAAATGAGAGGATATTAAAAGATGAATGTTTTGGTTGGACATACAGGTTTTGTCGGAAATAATCTTTATCGATACGGCAGTTTTGAATTGGGTGTAAACTCGGGCAGTGTCCGGGAGGCTTACGGAACAAAACCGGATCTCTGTGTCTATGCCGGACTGCGGGCGGAAAAATACCTGGCGAATCAGCAGCCGGAAAAAGACTGGCAGATGATTGAACAGGCGAAGGAAAATATCAGAATGATCAAGCCGCAAAAACTGGTTTTGATATCAACAATAGATGTATTTAAAAGTCCGCTGGCGGTCTATGAAGATTCTGCCATAGATATGGATGGTTTGCAGCCATATGGATATAACCGAAGAGTATTGGAAAATTGGGTGAGGGAAAATTATCCGGAAGCTTTGATTGTCAGGCTTCCTGGTTTGTTTGGTGAGGGTATAAAGAAAAATTTTATTTATGATATTATTAATGTCATCCCGTTTATGTTGTCAGAAACAAAAATGGGAGAATTAAGCAGCCAGGAGGCAGCGATTGAGGAGTACTACGAGATACAGGATAATGGGTTCTGGAAATGCAGAAATTTGAATGAAGGAGAGAAAAATGCTCTGAGGAATATTTTAAGCCGTGTAAATTTCAGTGCGCTTCGATTTACGGACAGCAGAAGTGAATTTCAGCTTTATCCACTGAAAAGGTTATGGTCTGATATTAAGATTGCTTTGGAAAATAAAATCGAATTGCTGCATACGGCGACAGAACCTATTTCTGCAGGAGAAATTTATAAGTTTCTTTACGGAAGGGAATTTATGAATGAAACTGCCGGTGTGCCGGCTAAATATGACTATAGGACCAGGTATAGCGGGCTTTATAAACGGGACGGTGGATATATTATGGGTAAGGAAGAAGTGCTTTTAGAAATCCAAAATTTTGTTAAGAGTACAAAAATCTGTTGATATGGAAAAATTAAATAGTCTTATAAAAAAAAAGCGGATGCGGGAAAGCCTTTATGTATGTGTGCTCCTGTCTATGGTACTATTGCTGACATGGACTTATTTCAGCAATCCGTTCGATAAAAAGAATTATAATTTTAATAACTTTGAGGCTGTTTCGGAGGCCTTGGCTATTGGCCCTTTTGTGGCGGAAAGATCGGGTATATCGCCGCTGGACGAGGGCTATGGCCTGGGGTATTATCATGAAAATACGGGAGATACCACATCCTATTGGACGGATACGCTGAGCTTATACCGCGGTGAAACAGCATATTTAAGTAATGAAGATTTTCTGGATGGATATGGGCTGAGAGGAGATCTCCTTGCATTTTCTGCAAATTTATATACAGATACCTACTATATTCCGGGAAATTATTTTCTGTTTTCGGATGGAAGCAAGGCTGTTATCACCAAAGTAGAAAGAAAAGATAATATATGCTATACAACAGTAAATGCCGGAATGAAACTTGACAGAGAGAAAAACGGAAGCCTTTCAGAAATAAAGCTGTTTGATGCTTCGGGAAAGGAACTGCCAAAGGGGATATTCTCTGAGTATCCTTCTCAGATAGGACTTCAGGGAAGGGCTTTCCGTATTTTGGCACGTGTTTTTCCTTATGAAAGCGCGGTGACCTGGTTCCATTTATTAACGGCTGCCGCGATGGCCTTGGTCGCTGTTGTCATATTATTTCTTTTGAACAGGAAATTTGGTATAGGAATGGCGGTGGTTTGGGGCGCGGTTTTTCTGCTGTCTCCATGGATAGTACAGTTTGCAAGGAATCTTTATTGGGTGGAATTTACCTGGTTTTTGCCAATGTCATTTGGATTGTTATGTTCAGTCTATGCGGATAACAAAAAAATTGTGGGTATCAGCTGTATTGGGGTTTTTTTATCCGTATTTTTGAAAAGTGCATGTGGTTATGAATATATAACTACAGTTATGATGGGAACAATCCTTTTTTTGATGGCAGATGCCGGAACTGCTTTGCTAACAGATAAAAAAGAATTTCCTGAAATTTTCAAGCGGATTCTTTTGGTTGGTATTGCGGCGTTGCTGGGATTTTTGGCTGCTGTTTGTATTCATGCCTATATCAGGGCTGATGGTGATATCTGGAGAGGACTCTGTTCTATTTATGAGAAAAACGTGCTTGAGAGAACCTGGGGGGGAAATCCGGAGGATTTTCCTGAATCGGAGAGAGCTTCTTTAGAAGCCTCTGCCTTGACAGTTTTAAAGCTGTATTTTCATTTTGACACCTCCTTGATTATGGGTATAAGTGGAAAACTTTTTGGCGGATTGTGTATTTTATCGGTGCTGGCATTATTTTGTGGAATTTGGAAGGATAAAATACGGGGGAAAAAAGACAAAAGTACACTTTATATGTTCTTTTTGTTGTTTTCAGCTTTTTTGACCAGTGTCTCTTGGTTTGTTTTAGGAAAAGCACATTCTTATATCCATACACATATGAATTTTGTGATGTGGTATTTTGGTTTTATACAGCTTCTGATTTATATACCATTGCGTATGCTTTGGATAAAACTGAAGGGATATATTCTGAGAAAAAAGAGGAAGAGGTAATTTTATGAAACTGTCAATTTCAAATATAGCCTGGAGTCCGCAAGTGGATGATGAGATGTATCGTTTCCTGCAGGAATCTGGATACTCGGGGATTGAAATTGCTCCTACCAGATTATTTCCAGATGCTCCTTATGCTCATTGTGGTGAGGCGCAGGCCTTTGCTGTTTGGCTGAAAGAGACATATGGTTTGGCTGTTTCTTCTATGCAGTCAATATGGTATGGAAGAAAAGAAAAGTTGTTCGGTACTGTTGAAGACAGGTTGGTTCTTACAGAATATACGAAGAAGGCAATCGATTTTGCGTCACAGATCGGATGTGGCAATCTGGTGTTCGGCTGTCCTAAAAACCGGTGGGCGGAAAAAGAAGAATTAAAGGAAAGTGCAGAGCCTTTTTTTAAGGAGCTGGGAGATTATGCATTAGAAAAAGGGACTGTGCTGGCTATGGAGGCGAACCCTCCGATTTACAATACTAACTATATAAATACCACCACAGAGGCATTGGCGCTGGTAAAAAAAATAGGCAGCAAAGGTTTTCTTGTAAATCTGGATTTGGGTACTATGATTGAAAATAAGGAAGCTTTGAACGTGATAGCTGAGGATATCAATTTAATCAATCATGTCCATATCAGTGAACCTAATCTGAAAAAAATTTCTGAACATCCTATACATAAAGAAATCGCCGGATTGTTGAGAAATATGGAATATACAGGTTATATATCTATTGAAATGGGGCGCCAGGAAAATGTTCAGGTTACGAAAAAAGTAATAGAATATGTGAGGGAAATTTTCGGATGATTGCATATGAGAGACGGGATGGTGTTCCGCGATTTGAGGCATATGAGCTTGATGTAAAAAAAAGCAGGTATTGTGTTCTGATTCCTGTAATTAATGAGGGGGAGCGTATCCTTCAAGAGTTAAAAAGGGCAAGGCACTATAATGTAATGTCATGTGCGGATGTGGTTCTGTGTGACGGCGGTTCGACGGATGGTTCTATGGAACAGAAAAAGCTGCTGAAGCTGGGTGTAAATACTCTTTTAATTAAGCGTGATGAAGGGCGTCAGGGAGCCCAGCTGAGAATGGGAATCTGGTGGGCGCTTCAGCGAGGTTATGACGGGGTAATAACGATTGATGGAAATAATAAGGACAGTATAGAAGATATTCCCCGGTTTATTGAAAAACTGAATGATGGGTATGATTTTATCCAGGGGTCACGATTCCTGAAGGGCGGGCATGCAATTAATACGCCTTTAATCAGGCTGATATCAGTCAGATTGATTCATGCGCCTCTTATATCATTAACGGCGAGGCAGCGTTTTACGGATACTACAAATGCTTACAGGGCATATTCCAGAAGATATCTGGAAAATCCTGAGGTTTGTCCATTGAGGGATATTTTTATATCATATGAGCTGCTTGCATATCTGTCTGTACGGGCCACTCAGCTTGGGATGAAAGCATGTGAGATTCCTGTAACACGGCGATATCCAAAAGAAGGAAAAACACCTACCAAGATAAGCTTTTTTAAAGGGAATTACGAACTGATGAAAATTTTAGTTACCAATTTATTTGGAGGATATAATCCTTAATTAATTGTTCAGTCTGTTGAGGGGGACAGATGAAAGCTAAAGGTGATGAGTTAAAAAAAGGGAGAGTAAATGAATATGATCTCCTTAGAGTTACAGCAACAATTTTGGTAGTAATCGGGCATAGTTGTTATCTGGTTATGGGAGGCGTACACTATGAAGTTCCCGCAGACAGTTCTTGGGTGTATGATTCGAATTTATTTCGGATAATCAGATTTTTAAGCGGATGGGTGTATGGATTCCATATGCCGCTTTTCTTTCTTCTATCAGGTGCGGTTTATCGTCTAAAGGAAGAAGACGGATTAAAAAGGCTGGCATGTAATAAACTGAAAAGACTGATAATACCGTATTATTTATGCGGCCTGTTATTTATGCTTCCGGTAAAATTGATGACAGGATATTATAATGCGGATAATTATAATGAAGCAGTTGTAAAATTTCTGGTTGGTAAAGGCGATGGGCATCTTTGGTTTTTACCAGCCTTATTTTGGTGTTTTATTATTTTTTGGTGCCTTCACCGATTGGTCGGGAAAAGAAATATCTATCCGGTCCTTGTGCTTGCTGCGCTTATTCAGTATTTCCATGGCCAGCTGCCATTTGATTTTTTCCTTTTTAAGAGAGGAATGGGGTATTTGTTTTGGTTTGTATTAGGCTATTGGTTTGATGGGGTGAGAAAGAAGTTGTCAGAATATTCATATTATGAGTATGGAGTGTGTAAGTTTTTATTTTTGCTTGAAATAATGATATTAGATATTAAGATAGATTTTCTGAATGATTTTTTCGTCATAATTATTTGTAGCTATGCAGTTTATTTGCTATGCATAATTTTGGTTAAAAAATATGAAGAATTGTGTGAACGGTGGGGGTTTCGTTTGTTATTGAGGCATAGTATGCATATATATTTATTTCATGATCCGCTGGAATATGCGGTACTGTTAGCTGCATTCTCCTATGGCTGGCTGAGTTCAAGGCTGGGGTGTTTGGCTTACATGGGAATGAGGATTATCGGAGTTATAATTTTGTCTGTGGTTATGGGATATATCGTTGATAAACTAATAAGTAAGTTGCTTAAAATTTCTTGACATTTCTGTAAATCAGATTATAATACACACAAGTGAGGGGAAAACTAAATAAAAAATTTTTTCATACACTGCTGGAACAGGAGGCAAAATGAAAAAGGATTATTCCCCTACAAAAATGCTGAGAAAAGACAAGCCAGATTCTTTCTCAGCTGTTTTACTTGGCATATGTCTGTGTTTTTATCTCTTCTTCGCATTTTATGATGGTGCGGTTATTTGTGTGGACTCTCCGGGCTACATCAGCATGCGGCTTTCAAGAGAACCCTTTTATCCGCTGTTTCTTGCTTTTTTTCGAAAGCTTTTTTCTTCGTTTCCCAATGATTTTTACCTGACGGCCGTTGCTTTTTTTCAAAGCGGGCTTATGGCTTTTGCTACATGGACGTTGGTGAGGTATCTTTGGAAGGAGCTTCGGCTTCCGAAGGCTGTGGCGCTTGTTGCGCTGGCTATGCCGCTTGGGGTTTCGTTTTTGTGCCGGTTTGCCGCAAAGAGGGAATCTATGTATTCTAACAGTATTTTGACGGAAGGGATTGTTATTGCGCTGTATCTTTTGTTTTTCCGCTATCTCCTGGAATACTGTCTGCATCAGAACAGAAAAAGTCTGATTTTAAGCAGCATACTTGTTTTTGTTATGGTATCAACAAGAAAACAGATGTTTATGACATTGGCGCTGCTGATTATTTGTGTGGTGGCTGTGAATATATTCCGCAAAAAGACCCTTTGGGGGATTGGAACTGTAATACTGTGCACACTGGGAATCTTGGGCTGTTCTATGCTTCTTGATGTTGGATATAACTATATTTTGCGTGGAAATGCAGTACGCCACACCAATGACAGCCGGTTTGTTACAACAATGGCGTTTTATACGGCGGATAGAAGTGATGCGGAATATATCAAAGATGAAGAGGTCAGAACACTTTTTCTGGAGATTTATGATGTTTGCGAGGAAAAGGGATATCTGAAGCACAGTGCCGGAGAAGGATGGTTTAACCGGGTAACGCATTTTGGCGATTATTATGACTGTATACAGATTGATACCATGGGACCGATGATTACACAATATGTGCAGGCGAATTATGGTGGAGGAGAGGTGGAAGAAGGGAAAAAGGTGGATCAGATTATGCGGACGATTAATGTGTCGGTTATGCCGCATAATGCGTTGAATATCATAGGCTCCTTTTTGGATAATGTTCTTTCCGGTCTGATAACGACTGTCGCCAAACGGAATATTTTATTAAACTGGTATAGTTTTTTCATTTATATTATTTATGTTATTCTGCTTATCTGGAATGTGAGGATCAGAGGGCATGAAAAGACAGCAGCATTGGCAGGGCTTACCCTTCTTGCAATTGTAGGGAACGTGACGCTTGTTTCTCTTGTAATCTTTTGCCAGACAAGGTATACGATTTATAATATGGGACTGTTTTATATTTGTATGGTAGTGATGCTTTATAATCTGTTCAGGCATTGGCGTTTGGCTTCTGAGAAAACAAAATAAAGGAGTTGTATATATTTTCCGGTTTTTACGTTTTTTCTTGTAAAAATCCATGGATTGGGCTAAACTGATTTATGCATAGCATATCCTGAGGCGGGATTTGCTGTAGCGGCAATTTGACTGGTTAAATTTAAAATTCCATGGAGTACTCATATGCTTTTTAATTCTTATATATTTCTGTTCCTGTTTTTACCATTTTGCCTGGGCGGGTTTTATCTGTTCGCCCATTGGGGGAAGGCTGTGCCTGCCAAGCTGTGGCTGACAGGCTTTTCTTTGTGGTTTTATGGGTATTTTAATCCCAGCTATCTGCTGATTATGATTTTCAGTATTCTTTTTAATTATGTTTGCTTTCGGCTGATAAATGCAACGGGGCCAAACAGGAGCCGTATAATGATGGCGGCGGGTGTTCTGTGCAATCTGGGAATTCTTTTTTATTTCAAGTATTTTGACTTTTTTATTGAAAATGTAAATGCCGTATTTGGTACTTCGTTTTTACTGAAGGGAATCCTGCTTCCGCTGGGAATCAGTTTTTTTACCTTCCAGCAGATTGGTTTTCTTGTGGACACTTACCGGGGTGAAATCAGGGAGTGCAGTTTTCTGGATTATGCGCTGTTTGTCTCCTTTTTCCCGCAGCTGATAGCGGGACCGATTGTGAACCACAATGAAATGATGCCGCAGTTTGATAAAATCGGGAAGCAGAAGCTGGATTGGGATCGGTTTGCCGGGGGCGTATTTTTATTTACGCTGGGAATGGTGAAGAAGGTTTTGGTCGCGGATACGTTTGGGAAAGCGGTGAACTGGGGGTATGCCAATGTTCTGAACTTAAGCGGAGTGGACAGTGCGTTGCTGATTCTTTTTTATGTGTTGCAGCTGTATTTTGATTTCAGTGGCTACTGTAATATGGCCAGGGGGCTGGGCTGGCTCTTTGGGATAGAGATTCCTGTGAACTTTAATTCGCCGTATAAGGCTGTGAGCATCGTGGATTTCTGGAAACGGTGGCATATTACACTGAGCCGTTTTTTTACCAAAAATGTATATATTCCATTGGGCGGGAACCGAAAGGGCAGAGGACGGATGTACTTTAATTTGTTCCTGATTTATCTGCTCAGCGGTATCTGGCATGGGGCCGGATGGACTTTTGTATTGTGGAGTGTGACGCAGGGGGTTCTGTACATAGTAACCCGGATGTGGCAGCTGCATCAGAAGGAAAAGAGGGAACAGAGCGGCAAAGCAAAGACAGCAGGGCCGGTTAGAGGACAGGTGGTTAAAGTTGCCGGGGTTTTATTTACCTTTGTTTATTTCAGTCTGACCTGTGTCTTTTTCCGATCCGAGACAGTGGGACAGGCACTGGAAATTTTCAGGCATTTGTTTACGGGTGGGATTGCTCTTCCTGCGGAGGCGATGATGCAGTCCTTCAATCTGGATGAATTCTGGTATGTGATAAAGCTGCTGCATTTGGACAGCCTGCCATACAGTCAGATGTATTTGGGAGGTATCATTACAGTGGTGACTATGGCGGTGGTGTTTTTTGCACCGAATGCGGATGAAGTGGCGGTGAGGTTCCGGCCCAAGGCCTGGAATGCGCTGGTGACGGCAGGGCTCTTTCTGTGGTGTGTGCTGTCGCTTTCAGGGGTCAGCAGTTTCCTGTATTTTAATTTCTGATGCGGGCTGTTTTCAGAGAAGCGGGTATGAGGGAGTGCGGCTTGTCCGTGACAATGTATGAGAGGTATGTGGATGAAACCTTGTAAAAGATGGCTGCTCTTGTTTTGCAGTATTCTCCTGGCAGGCTTTCTTGCGATAGCTGCTATAGTGATATATGTGGATCCTTTTTTTCAGTATCATAAACCCCTGGCTTATTTTCCCTATAAGGTGGATAATCAGCTGAGCCAGAATCCGGGGATGGCCCGCCGGCTGGATTATGACAGTGTTCTGTTAGGCTCCTCCATGACGGCAAGCTTTGACACGGACTGGTTTACGGAGGTGATGGGGCTGCAGACGGTGAAGCTGAGCTATAACGGCGCGTTTCCTAAAGATGAGGCCAACATAATGGATATTATTTTTGACGCGAAAGGGGATTCGGTGAAAAAAATATTCATGGCCGTGGATCAGGGGGCGTTTTCAGCGGATACGGAGACGACGAAATATCCGATTCCGGAATATTTGTATGATAAAAATCCTTTTAATAATGTGCAGTATCTTTTTAATAAGGATGTGCTGCTGAATTATATTTTCAAGCCGTTGGTGGATCCTACGGAGAGGACGGACTGGACACAGCTGTATAAGCCGTGGTGGACGGATCAGTACTATACGAAGGCCAATGTGCTGATGTATTATGTTCCGGCGGAGGAAGCGGAGGAGGAGATGCCGGAGGATGCGTTTGTGTCCGGTATTCAGGCAAATCTGGAGGCCAATATTATTCCCTTTGTTGAGGCTCATCCGGAAACGGAATTCATTTTCTGGTATCCGCCGTACAGTATTCTTTACTGGAATGATGTGATGCGGCAGAAGGAGCTGGATGCGGTTATCAGAGAACTGGATTATATGACGGAAAAACTGCTTGCGTATGATAATGTAAGGGTATTCTGTTTTCAGAACAACAGGGATATCGTATGTAATCTGAATAATTATGCGGATTATACGCATTATCATGCGGATGTCTGCCGGTATATTGTGGAGTGCTTTGAAAATGGAGAGGGAGAACTGACTGAGGATAATTATAAAGCGGTTTTGGAGGACCTGCGCGAGTTAGCGGCGGGTTATGATTACGAAGCAATTTATGACAACTGGTATGATTAGGCTGTTGTTTATGTGACTTGGGAAGTAACTGTGAGGGAACTGAGCAGTTGCCTGCAGGAAGATAAAGAGAGGTTTTTACATGATTGCAAAAGTACTGATTACCTTTGGGGTTCTGTTTGCGGCTCCTTTTTGCATGGGGCTGATTCCGGCCCGGTTCATGTCCGGGGGGCGGAGAAAAAAGAATCCGATTCTGATTTATCTGGCTGGTTTTTTCCTTGCGCTGGCAGTTTTTCAGATAATTGCTGTGCCTGTCATTTTGATGAAGCCCTGGGGATTTCCCATAATAGTAAAGCTTTATTCCGGCGCGCTTATTTTGCTGTCGGCAGCAGGTTTGTTTTTCGGGAAGAATGTGCTGGGGGATTTGGCGGAGAACGGCAGAGAGCTTTGGGAGGGCAGGCGCAGGCCGTCTGTGGAAACGGCTCTTTACTGGATTCTGGCGGGCGGACTGGTACTCTTTCAGATTTATATGGCATATACAAGGGCGTCCTTTGACGGGGATGATGCGTATTATGTGGCGCAGTCTGTAATTGCGGAGCAGTCGGATGTACTTTACCGGATTTTGCCGTATACAGGCCTTACGACAACGGTGGATGTGCGGCATGCGTTGGCGTCGCTGCCTATATGGGAGGCGTATCTGGCAAGGATGACGGGAATACATCCGGCGATTATTGCTCATTCGGTGCTGCCGCTTGTGCTGATACCGGTAACCTATCTTTTGTATTATTTGATTGGAAGAAGGCTGTTTGGCAAAGAGAACCGTAGGCTGGCAGTGTTTATGATTCTTGTAAGTGTGCTGCAGATTTTTGGGAATACCTCTATTTACACCAATGCAACGTTTTTCCTGATGCGTACGTGGCAGGGAAAGTCCATATTGTGTAATATGGTGCTGTTGGCGGTGCTATGGTGTCTGCTGAATCTGTGGAATATGAAATCTACTGACGGAGAGAAAAGGGAGAGTCAGGCCGGCTGGTGGATTCTGTTAAGTGCGGTCAATGTGGTGGCGGCCATGGCGACGACTATGGGGGCTTTCCTGACGGGGCTGCTGATTGCCGTGACAGGCCTTGTTATGGCGGTGAGAGACAGGCGTCCGGCAGTGCTTCCCAAGCTTGCGGCAAGCTGCATTCCCTGTATTGTGTATCTGGCGGTTTACTTGGTTCTGGTCTGAAAGGATGAAAATATTTTGAGAGAGATACTGACGATTTTTATGGATTATTGCGGTGACGGTATTTATCCGTTTCTTTTTCTGGTGGCGCTTATTTATTTGCTTGCGACGGAGAAGGATAAAAAAATACGCAGGGTTTTGTTGGAGTCCTCCCTGGTAATAACGGTTCTGTTTTTCTTCCCTCTTTTTAAGCTGGTGATGGATAAGGTGGAGGAGGCGGGAACTTATTACCGTATACTGTGGCTGCTGCCTATGACGATTGTGATAGCTTACGCAGGGGTAAAACTGATTGGCCGGCATACAAGGATCGGCCTGGTTGCGGTAATTCTCCTTTTGGCGCTGAGCGGGGAATATTTATATAAGAATGTTTTTATATCGCAGGCTCAGAACCGTTACCATATTCCGCAGTCTGTGGTAACTATTTGTGATATGATTATGCCTGCTGAGGATGAAGAGAGAGTATGGGCGATCTTTCCGTCGGAGCTGGTGCAGTTTGTCCGTCAGTATTCGTCGGAGATTCAGATGCCCTATGGCCGTGACATGCTGGTAGCCAGCTGGGATCATGTGGAACATCCCATATATGCGCTGATGGAAGCGGATACGGTAAGAATCGATTTGCTTGCGGAGCTGGCAGATGACTATAAATGCCAGTATATTATTCTGAATAAGGCGAAGAAGACGGAAGGGGATCCGGCGGAATACGGGCTGGAAAAAATCGGGGAAGTGGAAGGGTATGATGTATTCCGGAATGTGAATGTTCCGGTATTGAAAAAAGAACAGACTTTGCCCTAGAATCCCTCTTGATTAAAACGAAGAACAGTATCCGATGTAAAAAGGCAGTATATATAATGGAATAGAACAGGCAGGTACTAAAACTGTGTGATTAATAGAAGAAAGGGCGCCGTTACCCGGCCGCGAATTGCGGCCGAATACCGATGCCCTTTTACTTTACAACCTATTTTTCTTCCCCAACATGAAAAATTTCCTTTGCAAACCGCCCCGCAACCTTTTCCCGTCCCTTTTTATTCAGCCGGTATCCGTCTGTCAGGCAATTCTTTGCCTCATCTTCATTAATGGTCCCATAATAATTATCAAGAATACTAACCCCGTTTGCCATAGCCACATCAATTTCATGCAGCACATAATCAGGAAGCACGCCGTTGCCGAAATCCTCCGTATCCCCGTTAACCATCTTGCCGCCACCATCCTCAAACTGCCCGTAGGAAGGAGACAGGACCACCAGACGGATGTAAGGATAGGTCTTCTGGATTTCCTGAAGAGAAGCATTCAGCGCGCCGTTCCAGGTAAGCAGGTTGATGTCATTATTTTCATCCATAACAGGCCGTTTATCCATGTAATCATTCAGATCATACATGATGACGATCATATCAACCTTGGAAAAATCCACACTTTTCAGGGTATCCAGCGCTTCCCTGTAAGCCTTGTCAGATTCTGAAAGCAAATCCACAGCATGTTCCATAAGGTCAAAATTCCCGCCGCATATGGAGGCTGTTACCAGATACAGGCTGAGCGCATCCTGAGGATAGCTGTCGGTATACTCGGTATTTTTCATAGAAATATAGGAATCCGGAAATGCACCGTTATAAACCGTGGCATCACACTTCTCGGCAATTAACTCCGCAAGGCCGTCTTTTCCCCGTTCATCGGAAAAAGGATGGTTCCCAAGACAGACGATAGTGTTGACGCCGTCATCCTCCCGCCCTTTAAGCAACTCTGGATCCAGCGGCTGGATATAATCCAGGGCTTCCACTTCAAATTCCGAAGAATCCGCATTGGGGTCATACCCGGAATCCTTCCCAATATTCCACACAACCAGCTTGACAACAGCAAATATCAGCATTGCCGCAAGAACGGCAGCAATTATATAGTGAACGTAGGTTTCCGTATTTTTCCTTTTTCTGCGTCTGCCGGTATTTTTACCCGACACACCCCGGCGGGAAGCAGTACTATGCGGGGAAGCTTTGCGGCCGACAGTATCCTGCCCCTCCTGCCGCTTCCCGGAACCCTTCTGGGCAGCAGTATCCGAAGCCTCATCCAACTCCCAGAATTCATCAATCTCCCCCGACTGTTCCATTCTGTCCTTATCTGTCATAAATTACCTCCTTTACCGACTCTATACTACCATTATAGGCCCCAAGTGTCCATATTATAAGGAAAAATTGTAACTGCTCAGTAGGTCAGCGCATTTAGCTGCGCAGGCCAGCGCTTTGCGCTGACCGTAAGAAAGTGATTCAAGAGTGCTAAAATCCATCGCCAAAGGCGATTTAGGATGGATTTTAGCAGTAACTGTGAGGGGTACTGAATAGTTAAAATTAAGACTTTGACACCCCCAAGCCATGCAGAAATACAGATAGAAACAGCCCGTGGGAGCTTGCTCACTAAGGACTGTTTCTATCTGTATTTCTATTGGGCGCCAGCCCTCATTCATAATTTGGCGTCCACAACAAAAAAGCAACACACAACATAACCTCCCGCCAAATTATGAATGGCATGGCTGAGGCCCGCCAACACCCCAAACCCTTCTCCCCACCATTTTCCCCTCCCCCACATCTTCCCAACCCCCATAAAACCTGCTATAATCACACAATAATCCCCTCATCCAAAAAACTAAGCCAAGGAGACACTCCCCATGAAAAAGAAAATCACCCTGAAAGACATCCTCATTCTTCAAGCCGTAATCGCCATATACACACTTTCCACAGTAATGGCTAAGCTGGCCAGCGGCCACCCCACATTATCACTTAATTTCTTCCTCTTCTACGGCGCCGAACTCGCCATTTTGGCGATTTACGCCCTTTTATGGCAGCAGATGATAAAAAAATTCGAATTATCCATTGCCTATACAAACCGGGCCATGGCCCTGCTCTGGTCCCTTATCTGGGCCGGAGTAATATTTCATGACAAAATAACCCTGAAAAACATAATCGGCGTAGCCCTGGTAATTACCGGGACAATAATCGTTAACGGCGGACAGCAGAAGGAGGAACTGTGCGATGAAGCTTAATATCTATTACCTGTTCCTTTTCGCAGGCGTTCTGGCAGCCTCTTTTTCCCAGGTTCTTTTAAAAAAAGCCGCCTGCAGACAGTACGGCTCCTTTATCCGCGAATATCTGAATCCCTATGTAATCAGCGGATATATACTGCTTGTAGGTTCTACCATACTGAATGTCAGCGGCCTCCGAGGCCTTTCCTTTATGAATGGTCCGGTGATTGAATCCTTTGGCTATGTGCTTGTCCTTCTGCTCAGCCGGCTTTTCTTCTCGGAAAAAATTACGAAACGGAAACTCGCAGGCGTGGGCTGTATTCTGGCAGGCGTGATTGTTTACTATCTGTAGAAGCGGTGGCCGCAGCAATGACTTTGTCAGAATTTATGCCGGACGGCAGCGCCTTGAACCATTTGCTGTACCGATGCATCCGGTATTCCACGGAAAGCTCCTTCAGGCTTTTTTCATCCGCACATTTTTCTTTCAGCTGGCCGCGCTCCTCCTTGCTCAGGTTCACATATTTCATGTACGAAATCCCCAGCTCCGTCAGCTTGCCGCTGCAGGCCGGGCAATACACCTTGTGGCCGTTGAGAATGTGAATTCGACGGCAATATTTGCAGTAATGGATATACATCATGACGAATCACTCCTTTTCTTTTTGACTCTCCGCCCCGTGTTTGACATGCACCGCACAGGAAAGCAGAAAACGCTGTTTTTTTAACTTTCTTTCCCTCTTATTCTGTCATATCATGCCAGAAGCCGCAATGAAAAGTATTCGACAAAAAATGCGGATTCTTACGGTATGAGGAGAAGGAAAAGGATGAAATCCGCCCGGCAGACCAAGGAACAAAAGGAAAATTAAGAGAATATTAAGGAAGTAATTGCTGGAAAAAGAGGAAGCAAGGTTGAACCGTGAGGAAGGGGTGTGGTATACTGTTTCTGCGGGAAAAATGCCGTCGCAGCGGCATGTCCCGGATTTTACTGTAAACGGGTTCTGTATAGCTCCGGTGAGGTTCGATGCGCCGGTTTTCTTTAATTCAGAACTGCAGAAAACGGAGAATGAATCATGCCTAATCAACCAACAGATAAAAATCAGAAAGCTGTTCTGGAAAAAACAGGAAGAAGAATGTCGAATCCCAGCGATGAAAAGCCGCAGAGAACAGCCGGTACCGAAGAAGAACAGCTGTCGGGGAAAATAGAAAAAGTAACAGAAAGCCTGCTGTCCCAATGGGAAATCAGCGAAGATGATTTCGAGGATACGCAGGATCTTACGGAAACGGCAGCGCGTATTTCCAGGCAGATTGCGCCTGGCGCTTCCAACGGGAACGCAGCCGGCAGCATACGCAGGGAAGAAGCGGGGCCCCTCAGTCAGACGGTGCCCCGCAGTCAGGCAGCTGCCAGAGGCGAAGCGGCGGCTCCCCGCGGTGACGCAGGAGAAAAACGAAGCGGAAAGGAAGGCGGTTACCGGACGGAAGGCAGTAATCGGCCGGAAAGCAGACGTCCGGCGACAGAGAGAACCGGAGAAAGAAAAGTCTCTTCTAACCGCCCGGAGATAGAAACCAGGCGCCAGGAAGCTGGTAAAACTGCCGATAAAAGGAACACCTCCGCTGAACGGAGCCGTCAGAAACCGCAGACGGACACAAGAGAATCCCGCCGCCAAGATCCTGCGGAGAAAAGACAGCCGGTGAAACATGATTCTGGAAAAGATGCCGCCGCCCGCCCGCCGCGCTCGGAAAGATATGAATCCCGTCAGGGCTCGCAGACACCCCGTATGGCGGATTCCGAACGGCCCAACAGGACATCCTCCGCTGCGATGGCTGCAAGAAACGGCGCCGAACGCAGCGCGAACTCCAAAGCTGCGGCAGCTGGCCCGGAAAAAAGCAAGAGGGCTTCGGAATACAGAGGAACTGAAAGGGAAGAATATATACGCCGTTCACAGTCGGATAGAAATGCCGGAAAACGCCGTCCCCGTGAGAATGACAACTGGGACGAGGAAGCTGAAGTACGCACGGCCAATGCGAAAAAACGTACCCAGCCGCCTTCCGGTAAAAGCAGGGACTATGCAGAAAATACCTCTTCCCGGAATCCCGGCAGAAAAAGCGCATCCCATAAAAAACAGGAAAATCCTGTGGTGGAATTTTGGAACAGCCTGCATACAATGGACAAAGTAGTAGGTTTCATGGGGATTTTCGTATGCATTTTTGCCGTAGTTACATTCTCCGTACTTGCGAATGCCAAGACTGTAGATGAACAGGTGGATGCTTTTGCCTCTGTGGGACAAAATCTTTCACAGCTCAATATAGCAGGGGAAAGTACTTTCATGGCCGTTGCGGATGCGCATAAGGCGAAACAGGAAGCGGCGGATTTCTCGGAGTCTATGGAGGAATCGGAGGAATATAACGAAAAGGATGATAATTCCGACGTTCAGGTAGGCCTGAACATGACTTCTGTGGAAAAGGACCTGAAAATCAAGTTCGTTAACAGGAAGACCGGAAAGCTGATTCCTCATGTGGATTTCCAGGTGGAGATCAAGGGACCGGATAAAACATATAACAAAGATGATGATAATACGGATGGAATTATTTATCTGACCGGAATTACCCCTGGCAAATATACGGTTAGAATAACCGGCCCGGAGAACCAGGAGGGATATGCCATGCCTTCGGATGCCCAGGAGGTTACCGTAAAGGATCATATTGAATATAAGAAAATCGATGTCAGTGATGAGGTCAAAAAAGAATCTGAGGTAAACGCCGCCAAAGAGGATACACAGGTTAAAACCCAGACGGAATCGGTAATCCAGGATACCGTGGAATGGGTGGAATCAACCAAAACACCGATAGGCAGCACCGACGGCAAGGGGGAATATGTGGAAGTGAAGAAATCCGATATTCCGGATCCTTCTGCTTCGGCGAGTATTACATTTGATAAATTGTCCGGCATGAAGTCACAGAAGCCCTGGATAATGAGGGAAAATGATACGGCACAGCCAATAACCGAAGGCGGTGGCACAAAAACATCGGATACAAATCAGCCGTCTGTTTCTGATGAGGAACCCGGCTCCAAACCTTCGGAGTCTACGGATAATCCATCGGAGCCTTCCAATCCTGACCCGGATCCTTCCAAACCGGATCCTGAGCCGTCAGATCCGGATCCCGGCCCGGTGGAGGTAACAGGCGTATCATTAAGCCCGTCCAGCCTTTCGGGAAAGGTAGGAGAGAGTGCAACACTCAGTGCCCAGGTCAGCCCGGATAATGCTGCGGATAAGAGTATCAGATGGTCCAGCAGCAACGAAAGCGTAGCAAAGGTAAGCGGCGGAACCGTTAACTTTGTAGGCGCAGGTAATGCAACAATTACCGTAACCACCAACAGCGGAGGTAAGACGGCAACCGCGGATGTAACAGTATCCGCCAAAGAAAATCCGGTACAAAACGTAACGATTACCGGAGATTCTGCCGTAACCGCAGGCGGCAGCATTACCCTGACGGCTAAAGTCTCGCCTGATGGAGCCAGCTATGATAGCATCAGGTGGTCCTCCTCGGATACAAGTATTGCAACCGTGGACGGCGGCAATGTAACTGGCATAAAGGCCGGAACCGTAACCATCACAGCGGAAGCGGGAGGAAAATCAGGGAATATTTCCGTGACGGTGAAAGAGGCGGAGGCTGTATTAAAGAGCATTAAAATAACCGGTGCAGACGGCGGTAAGAAAGGAACCACGGTTCAGCTTTCCATCACTCCTGATCCGGCCAATGCAGATGCATCCGTCACCTGGAAATCCTCAGATGAAAAGATTGCCAAAGTGGATGCAAACGGTAAAGTGACCTGCGTCAATACCGGTAAGGTTACCATCACCGCAACCTCCAAGAAGGACACAGGCAAAACAGCAACATTTTCCTTCCAGGTTACAGCTGATGAAAAAAATGAGTTTGACGTGAGAGAAGTAAAGGTAACGGCAGGCGAAACCAAAAACGATTATTTCACCATTAAAGGAGATGTGGAAAGCCGCTCCTTCTCCATCGCCAACACCAAGTATGCGACGGTGGATGGCAATGGCAAGATCAGGGCAATCCGCTCCGGCGAAACGGAAATAACGGTTACTGCGAAATACAGAAACGGCGATACCAGGTCCAAAAAAGTGAAATTAACCGTAGTTGCAGCCAAGGTTGAAAAAATTGTCCTTGACAAGGATAAATTGACCATGAAGGTAGGGGATACGGTAAAGCTGAATCCCACGATTACCACATCGGGATATACAGGCTGTCTCTGGTATACTTCGGATAAAAGCATTGTTTCTCTGGAAGAGCATGGAAACGGAACCATCAAAGCCCTGAGGCCCGGTAAGGTAACAATAACGGCAAAGAGCTCCGAGGACACTTCCAAGACCGCGACCTGTGAAGTGACGGTAACGGGAGACGATCCCAGGAATGATACCAAGACGCCTTTAAAGGACAGAAGCGGCAATCTCCTCTATGTTAAAACCGCTGATGGAAAATTCGTGGCGGCAGTGGTTGCAGATTATTACAAATATGATACCTTCTACAGAGTCAATGAAAACACAGAGTACAAATACACCGGCTGGCAGACCATAGACGGCAGGCGCTATTATTTCGATAAGAACGGCAACAAGGTAACCGGCGAACAGGTTATCCAGGGTGTGAAATATACCTTTGGAAGCGACGGCGCACTGAATGCAGGCTCAGGTGTCCTGGGAATTGATGTATCCAAGCATAACGGCAATATTAACTGGACGGAAGTAAGGAATTCAGGGGTATCCTATGTCATTATCCGATGCGGATACCGTGGTTCTTCCACGGGAGCGCTGATTGAAGATCCGAAATTCAGGGCCAACATTCAGGGGGCGACTGCCGCGGGGCTGAAGGTAGGAATCTATTTCTTCACTCAGGCGGTAAACCAGATTGAAGCGGTGGAGGAGGCCTCCATGACGGTGGCGCTGATCAAAAATTATAAGATCTCCTATCCTGTATTTCTGGATGTGGAAGCCAGCGGCGGCCGTGCGGACGGCCTGGATACTGCAACAAGAACGCAGATTGTTAACGCTTATTGCCAGACCATTGCCAACAGCGGCTATACGGCGGGAGTTTATGCCAATAAAACATGGCTCAACTCCAAGCTGAACGTAGGCGCCCTGGGAAGCTACAAAATCTGGCTGGCCCAGTATGCTGCCGCACCTACGTATAACGGAAGATATGATATGTGGCAGTATTCCTCCAAAGGAAAAATCGGCGGAATCAGCGGTTATACGGATTTGAATATCAGCTATCTTGGCTACTGATTTATTTCCGCGGGCAACGAGCCAGGTAGCCATGCTTGCATGGCTATTTGGCGACTGCCGCAAGGGCCAAAGACCCCGCTGCTTAGCAGCGTTGCAAGTCTGATATCCCGCTGCTTGCGGCGGGGTCTTTGATTGCTTTCGGCGGAAGCTGTTTTTGCCGAAAGCATAAATTTTGACAGGGAAACATTACAGTATAGGTTCTGAACTGCAGTAACAGTTCAGCCTTCGGCCGAACTGTTACTGCATCCGCCCATTAAAAGTCGCCTTCGGCGAGGGGGGCGGATGTTTGCTTCCACCACGTTTTCTCACGGTTTGCGCATTCACTGCGCAAACCTGCCTGAACTATTACGAATAACTACCATTTTCAACAGCTCTGAAAGGCGAAAATTTCTCGCACAAAAATTACTGATAAGCACTGAAGATTTAGCCGATGCATGATAAAATAAAAAAAAGTTTTTCGCAAAGGAGAAAATTTATCGTGACAAGGGCTGAA
>NZ_VUMI01000041.1 GCF_009696275.1 Eisenbergiella porci | reverse complement strand
TCCTATAACTTCTGATGGAGGGGGAACTCCTCCTTCCGTTATATCTATATAGATTTATTAGATTGGACTTTGTAACTGTTAACCAGTAGTCGTTCTTGACTACACCATTATTATACTAGGAGGAAAAGGTTCTATGAAGAAAAAAATGTTGGCCTTGCTGTTATCCGCATGTATGGTAATAAGCATGGCAGGATGTTCATCCGGGGGGGAAGAAACCGCTGCAGGCAATACCGGAGGAGGCGGAGGGGAAGGCTCAAATGCAGCATCTGCTGAGGCGGGGGATACCTCCTTACCGGAAGGCTTTAACGCTACCGGCATGCCGATCATGAATGAGAAAATCACACTGAAGGTATGGATTGAAGGCGGGGCGGATATTGATTGGGAACAAAACCGGTTTGTAAAAGAGATCGAAGAAAAATCTAATATCAAGCTTCAGATTATTTCAACTCCTCTTTCCGATGCGCTCCAGAAGAGAAATCTGATGCTGGCCAGCGGAGATTATCCGGATCTTATTCTGACTGACTGGCCGACAGTATTTACAAAGTCGGATATTATGCAGTATGGGGTGAAGGAAGGGGTTCTGCTTCCCATTACGGATTATATTGATAAGTATGGCAACAATATGAAGCGTATTTTTGAGTATAATCCCAGCTACAGGGACAGATGTGTTGCACCGGATGGAGAAATTTATGGATTTGCACGTTTCTCAGAGTGCTACCACTGCAGCGCATATCCCAAGATTTATCTGCGTCAGGACTGGATGGATAAGCTGGGGCTGAAAATGCCTGAAACTACCGAAGAGCTGAGAGAAGTATTAAGGGCTTTCGTAAATGATGATCCCAATGGAAACGGAAAGAAAGACGAAATCGGAATGCTCGGTGCAACTACCTGGAATACGATGGTTGAATACGCATTGATGGGTATGTCTTTCCAGACAGTAAAACCTGATTTCTGGCTCAGCCTGGGCGCTGATGGAAAATCTGTGGAATTTTCTCCTTCTACAGATGCTTACCGTGAAGGTCTGCGTTATATTAAGAGCCTTTATGATGAAGGACTGATTGATGGCGCTTCCTTTACCCAGAAGGAGGATCAGCTGGCACAGACAGTCAGGACAGAACCCCATGTGGTTGGAATGTATGTCTGCGATCATGCAGGTATGGGTTATGACAATAATGATCCTGTAGAAGCAGAAAATTATCAGATTCTGATTCCTGTGGCAGGGCCGGACGGCTTCAGACGTCAGGGACAGAATGCGAATGAAGGTGAAGTACAGGGATTCCATGCGGTAATTACAGATGTCTGTAAGTATCCGGAAGCAGCTTTCCGTTTGATCGATGAGTTCTTCTATGATGATGATTATAATATGGAACGTAAGTATGGGGAAAGAGGTCTTGGCTGGGATTATTGTCCTGAAGGAACCAAGAACGTATTTGGCGGTGATGCCAGGTATATTGTAAACTCTCTTACAGAAGATCAGAATGCAGAGATTGGTAAGGGCACGATGATGGTAGGACCGCAGGCTGACCTGGCTCCTTTCCGTCTTTCCATGCTTCCCGAGGTGGATGATATTTATCAGCCCGGAAACTATGAACAGCGTATTACTCTTGATACCCAGAAGGTAGAACAGTATATTCCTAAGGAAAGGCTTGATTATACGGTATTTATTCCTCTGGACATGGCAGATGACTATGCTGAGATTCAGACGAACTTGAATAGCTTTGTCCGTATGGCTACCGTTCAGTTTATTACAGGTGAGCGTGACATCGAAACCGGTTGGGATCAGTATCTGAGTGAACTCGATTCTTACAGAGTTGATCGCTATATTGAAATATATAAGGCGGCTGCCGGCAGATAAAAACGGATAAAACGGTCAGGCTTCCGGGAAACTTCGGAGCCTGGCTGTTTTTTAGTTACGGATATTTGTTCTTAGATTTAGGGAAGGAAGGGACATAGATTATGGAATTATGGTACAAAGAACCGGCGTCTTATTGGGAGGAAGCTCTTCCGCTGGGAAATGGAAGACTGGGGGCAATGGTATGGTCAGGGGCAAAGCAGGAGAAAATTTCGTTAAATGAGGATTCCCTGTGGTCAGGTTATCCCCAGAACCACGATATTCCCGGAGCAAGGGAATACTACAGGCAGGCACGCCGGCTGGCCATGGAAAAGAAATATGAAGAGGCGCAGGCGCTCCTTGAACAGAATGTGCTTGGGGAATTCACACAGAGCTATCTGCCGTTGGGTGAACTGACCTTGGATATGGTCCATCCTGAGGGTGAGATCCAAAACTACCGTCGGTTATTGGATCTTGGGAAGGCGCTTTCCAGACTGCAGTATTCGGCAGGGAAGGTAAATTACGTTCGGGAAATGTTCGTCAGTGCGCCGGATCAGGTTATGGTGATGCGCATTTCAGCCGACAGGCCCGGCATGGTTTCCCTGAAAGCAGGTTTTTCCTGCCAGCTTCGGGCAGAAGTATCCACGGAAGAAAACAGAATGATCCTGGACGGAATCGCTCCCTCGCAGGTGGATCCATCCTATGTTGATTCTCCGGATCCGGTTATTTATGAGGAAGCTCCGGAAAAGAAAGGAATGCTGTTTTGTGCGGTATTAGCGATTGAGCCTGTGGGCGGGGAAGTAAAAAGGCTGCCGGAGGGACTGGAAGTAAGCAATGCGGACAGCGTTACACTGTTTCTGGCCGCCCGGACAAGCTTTAACGGTCCGTTCAGGCATCCGTTCCTGGAGGGAAAACCTTATAAAGAACCTTGTTTCAGGGAACTGCTTGCCGCACAGAAGTCAGGGTATGACAGGCTTCTGGAACGGCATGTGAAGGAATACCAGCAGTATTTTAACAGAGTCTGCCTTGACCTGGGGCCGGGAAGAGAGGACCTGCCGATTCCACAACGGCTCGCCGACTGGGAAAAGGATGTGGATCCCGGGCGATATGCCCTGCTTTTCCAGTATGGGCGTTACCTTTTGATTTCAAGTTCCCGGCCGGGAACGCAGCCGGCAAATCTCCAGGGAATCTGGAATCAGCATATGCGCGCCCCATGGAGTTCCAATTATACAATTAATATCAATACGGAAATGAACTATTGGGGAGCGGAAACGGTGAATCTGCCGGAAATGCATGAGCCTTTAATGGATCTGATTAATAACCTGAGGGTCAGCGGAGGAAAAACAGCCGAAATCCATTATAATGCCAGAGGGTTTGTATCGCATCATAACAGTGATATATGGTGTCTTTCCACTCCGGTGGGAAACCGGGGAAAGGGTACGGCAGTGTATGCCTTCTGGCCTCTGTCGGCAGGCTGGTTAAGCGCGCATGTTTACGATCATTACCTTTTTTCGGGAGATTTGGATTTCCTGCGCCAGACAGGTTATCCCATCATCCGGGATGCGGCGCGGTTTTTCCTGGATGTCCTTGTTGAAAATGAGGATGGTAAACTGATTTTTGCACCTTCCACCTCGCCGGAGAATCAGTTTATCTATCATGGCAAACCATGCGCGGTCAGTCAGACGACCACGATGACGATGGCAATTATCCGGGAAACATTGGGGAATGCTGCGGCCTGCTGCCGGTTATTGGGGACAGATCAGGAATTTCTTGCAGAAATGGAAGCGGCGCTTGAACGTCTTCCGGAGTATCGGATAGGATCACGCGGCGAATTACTTGAATGGAATGAAGAGTTGGAGGAAAACGAGCCGACACACAGGCATTCTTCCCATCTTTACCCTCTTTATCCCGGCAGGCAGATTTCCGTGGAGAAAACGCCTGAACTGGCAGAGGCCTGCCGCCGGACGCTTGAACTGAGAGGGGATGAAAGCACCGGATGGGCGCTGGCCTGGAGGGTGGCGCTGTGGGCCCATCTGCACAATGGGGAAAAGGCTTACAGTATACTGAAAAAGCAATTGCGTCCTGTGGACGGAAGCGATCCCATGAATTACCGGCAGGGGGGAGGGTGTTATCCCAATATGTTCGGCGCACATCCTCCGTTCCAGATTGATTCCAATTTCGGTTCCTGCGCAGGCATTGCGGAAATGCTGATGCAAAGCACAGAAAATGAAATTGCTCTGCTTCCGGCGCTTCCCAGGGCTTTGGGAACAGGCATGGTTTCCGGACTGCGTACGCGCGCCGGGGTAACTGTTGCCGTAAACTTCAGGGAGGGCAGGCTTGAAAAAGCAGAGCTGAAGGGAACAAGACCGAAGGAAAGGGAGATGACTGTCTGTTATAAGGGCAGGAAGAAAAAAGTCATCCTCAAAGAGGGAATGTCAGTCAGTTTAACGGAGGCGGATTTTTGACAAATATGCGTAAGGTTTTTATATGCTTCTTTTCCATGCTTTTGTGGTTTGGCCTTTCCGGATGTGAAGAAGCTGAACCTGAACAGCCGGAAAATGTGGAAATACATTTTTTTTATAATCAGCCCTGTGCTTCCTGCGACGGAACAAAAGAGCTTTTTGAAATAGTATCGGAGGAACTGGATGATGTTTCCGAACTGTATCCTTATATGGTGTCCGTTTATAATGTATTTCGCAAAGAAGATGCGCAGATAAGGGATTCTGAACTTAAAAAACTGGGGTTTCAGGAAGAACTTGCAGGATCTCTCACTTACCCGATTATGACTGTAAATGGAAATATTTATTTTGGAACAGATTCCATTCGTTCATCCATCCGGGAAGCCTATCTGACTGCGGGCGAGGATTTATTTGTTTATGGCAGAGGCGTCTATGATCCCACCAAAAATGAGACGTTAAAACAGCAGCTTGAGGATTATAAGCTGGAAAAAGGCAGTTCGTCTGTTGTCTATTTCTATCGGACCGTATGTGAGGAGTGTATCAGGACCAGCGGGGAGGTTCTGGATTTATTTCCGGAAACTGTTGTGGTGGACGGCGTTTCCTATCCGCAGCAGATAATCAGGATCAACACCAGGTCGGGAAGAAATACGGAAATCCTTCAGGCATTTTTTGAAATGTATGAGGTGCCTTTGGAGGATCAGATGGTTCCGATTGTTTTTACCGCCCGGGGATATTTGGCAGGCTATGAAGCGATTTCTTCCGGGCTGTATACGGAAATGGAACAAGGGGCCGGGCTTGGGATGAAATATCCGTCGGAAAAAGGTATTTTTAAATGATTGTGTAATGTAAGGCGCTGCGGTGAAGAAATTCCGCAAGTATGTTTGAGAACAAAAGATCGCAGTTTCTGTCCGTTAATGTTATAATTTTTTTCAGCGGGTGTACCATATTGTTTCTTATCAGCCAATTATACAGTGTTTTGCAGGTATCATTAATTATGAAGGGGGCCGGTTCCGTATTGTTGCTAAGCTCGGTAATGACTGCAATGGTGGTGCCGAGGATTTTTCTGCTGCCGGTTGCGGGATTTTTGACGGATAAGGCGGGGGTATCCAGGACGCTTACGGGCGGGACCGGGATATTGGGAATTTTGCTGGTTTCCCTGGTTGTTGTGAATCAGGTAAATGCGGTAAATAAATATACTGTTTTTATATATGCGGTTTTGTTTGGAGGAATCAGCGCGGCTATCCTGCCGACGCTTTATTCTGCGGTTCCAGGGCTGGTAAGCGGGGAAAATCTGCAGAAGGCAAATTCAGTGATGCAGTTCATCAGCCAGGGGTCATTGCTGGCCGGGCCTCTTTTTGCCGGAATTGTGATTGGAAAAATGAGCGATCTTATATCAGGGGGAAGCATTATTCTTATTACAATAGTTATATTAGAGTAAGGAAGAGATCTTTTTCGGGCTGGCGGAGCATTGGGATGAGCTGACGGAGAATCCTTCTCTTAAGGATGCGCTGAGCCGGGTTATTACCGATAATATGTCTTTGGCGGAAAAATTAATCTGTGTCTGGGATGAAAGTGTAAAGCAATGGACGCAGGAGGATCTGGTTTTTGCGCGGATTAATTCATATTTTGCCGCCGGAGAGGGAAATGGCGGGGATCAGGGATATTATACTGCATATGTGCAGATATTTTGATGAGCAGGATTAAAAAAGTATGAAAAACTGCGCGGCCGGGAACGGAGCGTATAAATAAAAACAGGAAGCGCCGTATATTGTAAAAAAATACGGCGCTTCCTGTGATACAGGGCTTTACGGTATACAGGCTTTCAGTATAAAATCTCCGGCTTCTTTAAAAGCCCCTGTTCGTAGAGGACGTAGGAATCGGTCCAGCAGGGAGGTTCTGTAATGAAGGAGGCGGGGGAGTAGGAGTATTGGCACTTTTCAGGGTGGTGCAGGAGGCGAAGGTATTCCGGCGGGTGAGTAACAGCCGGATGGCGTTCAGGTCCCGGATGAGAGCCTTGTGAGGGGGAAAGGCCAGGGGCACTTCTTCTTTTCCGGAAAGCTTCAGGAGGGCGCCTTACCTGATACCAGGGCTGGAGCATTTCTCCGCCGCGGTAGGGCGGCGCGGTCGGCTTTGAGCACTTCCATGGGGGCAGGCTGAGGCCGGTTTTGCCGGTGACGGCTGCCATGTCTAGGACGCAGATGTTTGGTTCGGACAGGGTGTAGCGGAAGATGTCGGGGAGGGGGAAGGTTCTGGTTCCCCGAAAGGCTTCCTGTTTCGGCAGGCTGCGTTTCCTTGCGGGAATGCGGTAGAGGCGCTCCCCTCCGGCTTCCGGATCAATGGTGAGATGGCCGTTGATCACCTGGTATTCGGGTTCGGTGATTTTACCGGTACGGGGATCCCATTGTTCCAGGTATTTTCCGGTCCCCAGACAGAGGGCTGCGTTGGCGCGGCCTTTTTTTCGATCCGTATTTAAGAGCAGGATCATGCGGCCGCCTTCTGTCCGGTAGGAGCGGGCGAACAGCAGGGAGGCGTTTTCAGTATCTATTTTTATTTCCCGGCCGTTTGAGCAGGCTTCTGTCAGCGCTTTTTCCTCCAGCGGGATGGTGGTGCAGGCGGAGGCGAGGGCTTTGGCCTCCCCAGAGGGGAGAGCGTCTACGAAGGAGGGGGGATTTCCTGCAAAAATCAGGGCGCCTCCCTGGGCGGCATAGTCTGTCAGGAGCCGTAGGGTGCTGCTGCGCAGGGTATCCACGCCGGCGACCAGGACTTTGCCGTAGGCGCAGCTTCCGATGTGGAGGGTTCCGTTTTCCGCGTGTGCGTGGCGGGCCATGATATCTTCTTCCCCGTAGTCGAAGTCGATGCGGTTTCCGGTGAGCATGTGGAAGACGGAGGCATATTGCTCTTCCAGACGCCGTATTTCGGGATCGGTTCCCGTAAGGCCGTCAAAAGCGCCGCTGTAGGCTCTGGCCCATACGCTTTCGATAGGGCTGATGACCAGCAGGGCGGCGTCCGCTTTTGCTCCGTGCAGGAGCGTTTTTCAAATTCTTCGAAAAGGCCGGGGGTGTAGGGGGCGGCGTTTACCTCTCCTTCCGCGAAGCTGGTGAAAACACCTCCGCGGTGGGGCTCGTCCGTAAAAATCCCCTGGATTTTGTATGCGGCGCGTCTGAACCTGAATGCCGTCCGCTTCTGGATGTCCCAGGAGGAATGGGAAAAGAATCCGGAGGCCTATGAGAAAATGCTGTTTGATTTTACAGACAGCTGTGAGGAAAAGGGAATCGGCATCATGCCTATTTTTTGGAACGGCAATTTTATTGAGGATTATACGGAAGCCGGCGAAGAGGAATGGAAGAAAAAAAGAAGCTATGCTGAAGCGATTATTCGTCTGTTAAAGCCAAAGAAAGGGCTCCTGATGTGGGATGTTTTCAATGAACCGTTTTGCAATACCTATCTGGGAAGCGCCTCCCCGGAGGACTATCCCCGGAAAAAGGAAAAACTTACAAAGGACTTAAGGAAGCACTGTGAACTGATCAGAGAATTGGATCCGGACACACCGATTACGGTAGGCCACGAACTGTCATCCCATATGGATTCCACGTCCGATCTGGTTGACGTACTCAGCTTCCATGACTACATGCCTACCAGAAGCAGGATGGAGCCGCTTATCAGACTGCCGTTCAGTTATCGGAAGCAGAAGGCGGCAAGCCGATCCTGAACACGGAAACCGGCTGTATCGGCAGGGCCAACCCCTATGACCTGGAGCTGGAAGAGGATATCCGTTTAAAGGGCGGCCATTTTACCGGAGGGGATGTGGGGCATCCTTATATCCTGCATGTGAATTCTAAATTTAAAAATACAAAAAGGCATGGCGCCGGAGTCATGCCTTTTTATATGGAACTTTCAATTGCCTCCTATCCCTTTACCCCGGAAGCCACAATACTCTGCTTCAGCTGCTTTGAAAACAGGATAGATAACAGGATAACAGGCGCTATGGTCACCACGGAAAGCCCCATGATGGCGTTCTGCTTCGTGCCCATGTTATTGGAAATATTGTAAAGCGCCACGTTCAGCGTCCACAGCTTCTGGTCCTCCGTAACCAGCCAGGCCCAGAAGAAATCGTTCCAGTTGCCGATGAAGGTCTGCAGGGCGATGAGGGAAATGATGGGCTTGGACAGCGGCATGCAGATTTTGCTGTACAGATAAAGGTTGCTTGCGCCGTCAATGGAAGCCGCTTCAAAATAACTGCCAGGTATCTGGTCGAAAAAGCCCTTGTACAGATACACATAAAAGCCGTAAGGATAAAGGAAAGGCAGCAGCAGGGCGGCGTAATTGTTGTAAGCGCCCAGCTGGCGGTACATGATCAGCTGCGGCAGCATGATGCTGGCGAAGGGCACCATCATGGCACCCATGAAGAACAGCAGCACGAAATTCCCGGCCTTCCTTGTGAGCAGGCGGCTGATGACATAGGCGCAGATGGAGCAGAGAATCACCTGGGAAATCATGGCGAAGCCGATGACGATGATACTGTTCATGACAAAGGTCATGAAGCCGAACCGGACGATCATCTGGCTTTCCGGGTAAATATAGCTTGGCATCTGCAGATAATATTTGAAGCTTTCCAGGTTCAGCAGATTATTGACCTTATGGCTGACGCCGGTCAGCGTGCCGGTAAGGGCATATTTTTCTGCCAGGATGCCGGATACCTGATCGAACAGGCCAGGTTCCTGTGCGGGGACGATCTCGGTTCCGATGCCGTCCGCCCGGAAGGTATAGCCGATGGAATCACAGGCCCGTATGTAACGATCCCCGTGGAGAAGCACTTCTTTTTTTACAGCGGAGCTTTTGTAGATACCATAGTCTCGCTCCATCTGCAGCTTCATCTGGTGTGCCCTGGAATGGAAAATGGTCTTTCCGTCCCGTGTGGCATAGACATGGATTTCCATAATGGACTGATCCGCCATCTTGTAGTTGATGCCGAACATTGCGAGAATGCTGTCCTGCATTACCGCATCCTTCAGCGCGGCCTCATCTGCAAAATCCATGCCGGTATAGTCAATGGTCAGGGTCAGGCTGTTGGCACGGTTGGGGAGCAGCCTGGGCGGAATTTCATAAATCTGGCTGTTGTCCTTCATGGAGCTGGAAATGGAAAAAACCAGCGGATAGAGCATGAGGACCGTGAACAGCAGTGATATCACAACAGCGCATATTTTCAGACGGCGTTCGGAGCCGCTTACTTGGATTTTTCTTTTTCTGTCGGACTTGTTTTTCTTCATATCTGTTTCACACTCCTATTCTTTTTCCGCTTTTTCAAAATGCATCTGAAGCATGGTCAGGGCTGCGATGACAAGCAGCAGGATGACGGAAGCGGCGGAGCCTCTGCCGTAATTGAGATCCTGGTTGAAGGAATTATAAATGAATATGCCCTGGGTGGTGGAAGCGCCGCTGGGGCCTCCTGACGCATACATATATGGGGCGTCCAGAAGCTGCATCGTGGTGATGACGGCCATGATGAGCTGGATAAAAATCATAAAGGAGATGTTGGGCAGGATAATATGAAGTATTTTTCCAAAACCGGTGCAACCGTCCAGGGAGGCGGATTCCATGATGTCCGGGGAAACGCCCTGGATGGCTGAGAGGTACAAAAGCACGGTAAGCCCACCGCCGAGGACGCCGGGGAAGATAATGCAGAATTTTACCAGCGCCGGGTCGCTCAGCCATGCCTGCGGCTGTCCGCCGAAAAACTTTACGATTTGATTTGCCACGCCGTAATCGGGATGCCAGATCCATTTCCATATAATTACATTTACCGAGGTGGGAATCAGGGCGGGCAGGATATATAATGTAGTCAGACACTTCTGCAGCCGGATCAGTTCATTTAGCAAAAGCGCCTGGATGAGCGGGATGAAAAAGCACATGGAAATCTGCAGAAGAAGGAAGATAAACGTATTCTTCCAGGCATCCCAGTAATGCTGCATGCCGAACATGCCGATATAGTTCTGCAGCCCTGCAAACTGTCCCGGCGGATTGATGGGATCATAACGGAACAGGGAAATAAAAAAGGCGCTGAAGATAGGATAGTACTTCAGCCATATGGTAAAAGCCATGGGCAGTGCAAGGATACACCAGGGAGTTATTTTCTTCCGGAACATATAACCGCCCGGTATTTTAAGGGAACTGTTCTTTTTCATGGGAAACCTCCGGTTCTATATATTTGCAATAGCGTCAGTTTCATTATAAAAAAGAAGCCTGCCGCTGGAAATAAGCGTATTACACCGTAAGTTCACTTTTCTTAAGATAGTTGGAAAAAAGAAATTATACCTTAAAAAAGGTGACCTTCCTGTTTGAAACCCGTTAGTTTTGGATCATTTTCAGCAAAGAATGAATTTGTTATGATAACTGTAACGAAAACAAGTCATATTTATTGACAAGAAGGAGGGCTTCATGAAAAAGAAAATAATTGCAGCTTTTATTTGTCTGTGCATGGGCGCATCGGCGCTGGCCGGCTGCGGCAGCAGTCCCGCAGCAACGGAAAATACGGCGCCGGCCGTAAAGGAATCGCAGGAACAGACGACGCCGGCGGAAGAAAGCAAGACGCAGGAAACCACGGCAAAGGAAACCACATCAGAGGAAAAGGAGCCGGTGGAGCTGACACTGTGGGTGACAAGCCGTAATTCAGACGACTGGTCTACGGAAATGGAAAACAAGTTCCTAGAGGAGCATCCATGGATTACCTTAAATAAGGTAGTAAAGGAAGGGGATCCCGGAAATGAATTCTATCAGGCAGTGGCGGCGGGCACCGCTCCGGATCTGGTAAACTGTTCCTTCACCATGATGAATTCCTTTATGGCGGCGGGCATTCTGGAGCCGCTGAACCAGTACACTGACAACTGGGATGAATGGGGAAATTTCACTAAAGAGTATACCGATATGTTTACCAAAGACGGAACACTGTATGGTCTGCCTTCATCAGTAGCGCCCATGCTTTTTGGTTATAACAAGGCTCTGTTTAAGGAAGCCGGCATCAGCGAACCTCCCAAAACCTGGGACGAAGCAATCGAAGACGCCAAGCTTATAAATAATCCCGACAAACAGATTACCGGTTATGCAACACTGGCGGCGGAATGGACGGAATGGTTCTTCCAGTATTATGTATGGCAGGCGGGCGGCGATCTCACCAAGGAAAATGAAGACGGCACCGCAGAACTGACATTTACTGACCCGGCAGTAATTGAAGCGGCAAAATATTACCAGAGACTGAGGAGCGAAGGCGTTCTCCAGAGCGACCTTACCCTGAAATTCAGCGACCTTGTAACCAACTTCGGCCTTGGCAAAATCGGTATGATGCCGTTTGCAGGAGACTGGGTGTCCGAGGCTGCGGCTAACGGCATCGACCCGGATGATATCGGGCTGTCTCTGCCTCCGGCAGGACCTTCCGAAGACCGTACCACAGCAATTGCAGGAATCTGTTATGTCATCAATGCGAAAATAGACCAGGCGAAAAAGGATGCTGCCTGGGAGTACATCAAATATTACTGCAGCAAGGAATACCTGTCCTCTTACTTTGAAAACCTGGCAACCAAGGGCGCTCCCAACCCGGTTATCATTCCCAGGGATGATATGAGCGTTACCGATTTCTATGATTTCCCGGAGGAATACAAAACCGTCCTGGAAGAAGCAAAATCCGTGGGACGCCTGGAATTCTACGGAAAAGCAGACTTCGGCTCTTATGTAGACCGTGCGGTACAGAAGATACTGGTTGACCCCAATGCTGACCCTGAAAAGGAATTTGCGGAAGCACAGAAACAGTGCGAAAGCGAAGCGCTGCCGGCCTTTAACGAAGCAAATAAAAGATAATGGACAGCTTTTAGCGCAGTCCCTCTGGAAAAGTGCAGGAATTTATTCTTGCGCTTTTCCTGTTTGAAGGGGATATGCTATAATCATTCCATAACAGGCAGGGGAGGGAATCTATGAAGATACTGCAGGGTATCCGGGCCGGTAAGAGGCGCTGCGATAACGGGATCAAAATAATACTGCGCAGGGTGAGCATTTTTAAAAGGCTTAATTTCTCCTTTCTGCTGCTGATTCTCACAACAGCTATTTTTCTCACGTTCTTCAGCTTCTATAAATATTCGGATGAAATCAGCGATAATATAGACCGTTATGCCTCCCTTCTCGTACAAAATGTGAAGATGAAAATTCAGGACAGCCTTGAGGCGTATGAAACCGAAGCTCTTGCCTTTTATGATAATTCCCAGGTGATTGCGGCGCTGCAGGAAAATGCCGTGCTTGCACGGGAGGGCGTCGATCCGGAAAATGACCGGTATGCCAGAAACCGGTACAGCGTTGAAAACCGGCTTTATAACATGCGCAGGAATCAGAGATATATTGTGAATATCCAGTTTGTTTCCCCGACGGAGCAGTATCGTATGGTGGAGGGCAGCGGTTTTACCCGGGGCGGGCTCATCAAAGACATGGAGAAATTCTATCAGTCCGATTTTTATCTGCTTCCACAGGAGAAGAAGGGGTATCCTGTCTGGATTGATTCCCAGGAACAGACCTGGACTTTTTATAAAAATGAGCAGAGCATCTATGGGCTGGGCAATATCGTTACATTATGTGTGGCGGTCTATGGTCCGATTGATAAGGATTTTCTGGGTGTTCTTATTATGAATATCGACCTGAAGGCGTTTTCCGGGGCAATGGAAGGGTACGAGTCCTACCGGGATGGGAATGCGTTCCTGGTTGGAAGGGACGGCGTGCTGCTAAGCTACAATCCCAGTATTCAGGCGCCCGCCTTTCCGAAGGAAAGCCATCTGTATGAATTGATGGAAAAGGAGAAGAGCGGTATCACAGAGGAAAAAATTGACGGGAAAAAGGTGCTGATTGCTTTTGAACGGGTATCAGGCACCGGGATGTTTGTTACCTATTTTGCGGACATGGATGTTTTGTTTGCGGGAACACATCATATCAGGAACCTTTGTATCCTTGTACTGCTGATTACTGTGGTTGCCTGTTTTGTAATTTCCTATTATGTGACAGTCAGCATATCCGATCCGGTGAAGGAGCTGGTGGAGGTCATGCAGGAAACGGGAGGCGGGAAATGGACGGCCCGGTATCCCAATTCCGGAAATGACGAGCTTACGGTACTGGGAGAACGGTTTAACGAAATGACCGATAAAACGGATCAGCTGATAGAGCAGGTATACCGGTCGGAAATCCGCAGGCAGGAGATTTCGATCAGCTGGAAGAATGCGCAGCTGAGCGCGCTGCTGATGCAGATCAATCCTCATTTTCTGTATAATACGCTGGACATCATCCGCTGGGAGGCGATGTACGAGGCGGGCGGAGAGAGCCGGGTGACACAGATGATAGAGAAGTTCAGCCAGCTGTGCAGGATGGGCATGTGCGCCGGGGGCAATACCATCACCCTGAAGGAGGGGATTGAGCACGCGAAAACCTATTTGGAGGTGCTTAATTTCAGGCATACCGAAAAGATTGGGCTGGAAATCGAGTGTGAGGCGCAGGAGAACAGGCTTTATATGCCCCAGTTTATACTGCAGCCTATTATGGAAAACTCGGTAATCCATGGTTTTGAGGATGGAAGCCATGGTTTTTCCATCCGCATCCGCGCCTTCTGCAGGGAAGGGAAGCTGCTCCTTTATGTGCAGGACAACGGAAAGGGAATGGATGAACAGGAGCTGGAGCTGCTGCGGGAATCTATGGAGCGGACAGAAACGGAGGAGGGCAGTATCGGCCTGGCCAACGTACATCAGAGGATCCGTCTGTTTTACGGAGAGGAGTACGGGCTGCGCATCAACAGCAGGGCGGAATTCGGTACAGAGGTGGAAATTTCCCTGCCGGTAAGATATCAATCGGAAAATATGGAAGGAAACAGAGAAGAATGACTGAGGCCTATGAGGTTTTAATTATAGACGATGAGGAAATTGTGTGCAGGGGGCTTGCCCAGTTCGTAAAATGGGAGGCTCATGGCTTTCAGGTGGCGGGCACCGCTTATAGTGTGGATGAAGGCCTGGCTTTCCTGGAACGCCATCCGGTGGACGTAGTCTTCCTTGACATCCGTATGCCGAAAAAGACGGGACTGGATATGCTTAAGGTAATGCACAGTGTGTATCCGGAAACAAAGGCCGTGATTCTCAGCGGTTTCAGCGAATTTTCCTATGCACAGGAGGCTGTCCGTTACGGGGCGGCGGATTATCTGACCAAGCCTGTCAATCTGAAGGAGGTGGAGGGGCTTCTGGACAGGCTCAGGGAGGAATTCATGAAGCGGCGACAGGACAATGCGGTGAGAAGCAGCCGGGTGGAGGGGCTTCTTTTGTCCGCGGCCAGGGGATACGGGGATGTGAAGGCGGAGGATTACGGGATTACCATGCCGGATCAATGGTACGGGCTGGCTGTGCGCCTTTTGGATCAAGATCTTCCGGAACAGGAAATCTGTGAAAAGAAGGAATGGCTTAAACAGATGACGGAGGGCGTTGTTCCGGGGGCGATTGTGCTTAATAATGAGGGTTACGGCCTTTTTGCCGTCATTCCCTGCCGCGGGGAGGAGGAAGCGGAGTATTTCATTGAAATCCTGGAACAGAGCGTTGATATGAAAAGGGAATGGGCCTGCGGCGTGAGCAAAATCAAACACGGCTTCGGGGATCTCAGGGAGGCTTATCAGGAAGCGGGGCAGGCCCTGCGCTATCACCGGGCCAGTGAGAAGGAGGGCGTCATCTGGTATAAAAATATTGAAGCCCTGTTTTCCCAGAGCATTCCGGAGGTGACGGAGCTGATTACCCGGCTTTACGGCCGGATTACCGGTCCCAGTGAGCGGGCGGAGGCTGTCCCCGAGCTTATGGAGGCACTGGAGCGGTTGGAGAAAAAGCCGCTGACGCTGGCCCAGATGCAGACGCTGTGTATCCGCTGTCTGATTGAGCTGAACGGCCTGCTGCAGGGACTGAAGCTGCAGGATGTGGATCTGCACGGTCAGCTGAACCGGACACTTGAAAAAATCCTTTTATGCAGCGATATCAACAGCGTTTCCGGCTGTGTGGGCGATTACGTTAACTGGCTGGTAGAGCAGATGGGCGCTGCGGACGACCAGCAGCTGGGGAAGGGTGTGATCCGGGAGATGCAGCTTTATATCCGCAAACATTACCAGGAAAATCTGTCCCTGAATGCACTGGCGGAACAGTTTTTCCTTCATCCCAACTATTTAAGCCGCCTGTTTAAGGAAAAGACGGGAAAAAATTTCGTGGAATACCTGACAGAGGTACGGATGGAAAAGGTGATGGAGCTGCTGGACGGGACGGAGGATAAAATCGCGGATATCTGTGCTATGGCGGGGTATGATAATCCCAGGTATTTCAGCAAGGTTTTCAAGCAGTATACGGGGATGACGCCCAGCGAATACCGGGAGCGGAATGGGGGGAATGTGTGATTTTCTGCTGCCGGGTAATAAAAATAATAAATTCAGGCACACATTTTTTGATTTTTGCATTATGATATTTATAAAGAGTTAGAATAGTGGAAGCGGACCGGGTGCGGCGCGCGGATGGGAGCGGATATGAAGAAAGTGATTTTCAGGGGAGTGGGGACGGCGATTATTACGCCGATGAAGGAAAATGGGGAGATTAATTATCCGGTGTTCAAAAAGCTTCTTGACAGGCAGGCGGACGGCGGGGCGGATGCTGTGGTGGTAGCCGGGACAACGGGGGAAAATGCCACGCTGGATGATGATGAGCATCTGGAGCTTGTGGAGTTTGCGGTGAAGGAGATTGCCGGAAGAATTCCGGTGATTGCCGGGGCTGGCAGCAATAATACGGCCCATGCTGTCTGGATGTCGCAGGAGTGTGAGAAAATCGGGGTGGATGGGCTGCTTCATGTGACGCCATACTATAATAAGACGTCCCAGGAGGGGCTGTACCGTCATTTCAGGGCCTGTGCACAGGCCACGGGACTGCCGGTGATTCTGTATAATGTACCTTCCAGGACAGGGGTGAATATTCTGCCGGAGACGTACCGGAGGCTGAGTGAGATTGACAGTATTGCGGGTTGTAAGGAGGCAAGCGGTAATTTCTCGCAGATAGCCGGGATAGCGGCGCTTTGCGGGGAGAACCTTACGATTTATACGGGAAATGACGATCAGATAACCACTGCGCTGGCTCTGGGGGCGCAGGGGGTGATTTCGGTGGTGGGAAATCTGCTGCCCCGGGAAACCCATGACATCTGTCAGGCTTATTTTGACGGGAACTGTGAGGAGAGCAAAAGGCTGCAGCTGAAATATCTGGAACTGATGCAGGCCCTGTTTATGGATGTGAATCCGATTCCTGTGAAGCAGGCCATGCGCGCTATGGGGTATGATGTGGGAGAATGCAGGCTGCCTTTGTGTGATATGGATAGTGTTAAGACGGAAAGGTTGCTGCAGGTGCTTAGGGATTATGGGCTGGTTGAAGAGAGTGTGAAGGAGTGAAGGAGGGCGCCAAAAGAGGTGTCCGGCTGCGGAAGGATTAATTATACTCATAAAAAAGCTGGAAAGTTCAAGTAAAACAGCAAAAAAAAGCCTGAGAAACTCAGGCTTTTTTACAGGAGCAGTAGGAATCGAACCCACATCGATGGTTTTGGAGACCACTGTTCTACCTTTGAACTATGCTCCTACAATCAGCTCTTACCGAACCGACGAATTGTATTATAGCATAGCATACAGGGGAAAAGCAAGCCCCTTTTTAAGAAAATTTTACAAAAAAATACTATGGGAAATCCTATAAATATAGTAGAATATTAGATAACTGTGAAGGAACTGAACAGTTAATTAAGCAGGAAAGATTAGCAATATCCGTTTCCTGCCTGCAATAATAAGAAGGGAAAAATATGACAGACAATATACGAGTGATCGCAAGTGACTTTGACGGCACGATTTTAAAGGACGGCGCGCAGCATGTGGACGAGGTGGATCCCCGCTTCCCGGTTCTCCTGCGGGAAAAGGTAAAAAATCAGGTGACTGTCCTGGAAAATTTCGAAGAAATGCCCGTTCCCATGATTAAGATTTCAATTTTCTTTCCGCAGGGAATCCCTGCCGATAAGGAGGCCTGGTTCCATGAAAAATATGATCAGTATCTGAATGTGGTGGACGGCGGAAACGGCTGGCTGGATTTTACCAACAAAGGAGTGGATAAGGGCAGCGCCCTGAAGCTTTTGGCCGCAAAGGAGGAATTTTTCCTGGAAGAGGTGCTTGCCTTTGGGGACAGTGAAAACGATATGGCCATGCTGAAGAAAGCGGGCCTGAGCTATGCCATGAATATGGAAAAAAATGCCGCGGCAGATGCTGACAGAGAATAGAAAGAGGAGGACGCATTATGAAAGAAATTATCACCAAATATCCCCATCTCCTTCATGGCGGGGATTACAATCCGGAGCAGTGGATTGACTGCCCCCAGGTGCTGGAGGAGGATATCCGGCTGATGAAGGAGGCCCACGTAAACTGCGTTTCCCTGGGGATTTTTTCCTGGGCGAAGCTGGAGCCGGAGGAAGGGGAATTCCATTTCGGCTGGCTGCGCAGAATCATTGACCGTTTGTTTGAAAACGGTATTTACACCATCCTGGCCACACCCACAGGAGCAATGCCCCACTGGATGACGGCCAAATATGAAGAGGTAAGGCAGATGGGGCCGGACGGCGTGAGGAATCTGCCGGGCAGGAGACACAATTTCTGTTATACCTCCCCTGTGATGCGCAAAAAGATGAAGAAAATCAACCACGAGCTGTCCCGCCATCTGGGAAACCATCCCGGCGTGATCCTGTGGCATATTTCCAATGAATACGGCGGCAACGGATCCGACGCGTCCTGTCACTGCCCGCATTGCCAGCAGGCTTTCCGCGAGTGGCTGAAGGAAAAATATAAAACCCTGGACAACTTAAACCATGCCTGGTGGACCACCTTCTGGAGCCATACCTACACCGACTGGTCCCAGATCCACAGCCCTGTGCCCAACGGAGAAAACGGCCTGCACGGCCTGAATCTGGACTGGAAGCGTTTCGTCAGCCATCAGATCCAGGATTTCTGTAAGGAAGAAATCCATGCCGTCCTCAAATACAGCGTGCTGCCCGTCACCATCAATATGATGGAATTTTTCAAGCCTCTGGATTACTTCAAGTTCGCGCCCCAACTGGATATTATTTCCTGGGACTCTTATCCGGAATGGCACAGTAAAAAGGATGAGGTGGATATCGCAGTGCGGGCGGCGGCCTGCCATACGCTGATGCGCAGTCTGAAAAAGGCGCCTTTCCTTTTAATGGAAAGCACGCCGTCCATTGTGAACTGGAAGCCGGTGAATACCCAGAAGCGTCCCGGCCTGCATGAGCTTTCTTCCCTCCAGGCCGTTGCCTGCGGCAGCAACAGCGTCCAGTATTTCCAGTGGCGGAAGAGCCGGGGAAGCTCGGAAAAATTCCACGGCGCGGTGGTGGATCACAGAAATGGAAGCAATACCCGTGTTTTCCGCGAGGTGTCTGCCCTGGGACAGCGTATGGAGCAGATTTCGGACGCCGTTTATCCCACCTGCAACCGGCCTGAGGCAGCCATTGTTTTTGACTGGGAAAACTGGTGGGCGCTGGAGGATATCCAGGGGCCGAGAAGAGATATGGCCTATTTGGATACGGTGCTGGCCCATTTCAAGCCCTTCTGGGAAATGGGAATCGATGTGGATTTTGTGGATGAGGACAGCGATCTGAGCGGCTACCGTCTTGTAACGGCCCCTCTGAATTATTTGTATAAAAAAGGCTATGCGGCTAAAGTGAAAGCCTACGTGGAGGCCGGCGGCTGCTATGTATCCACCTATTTCAGCGGCGTGGTGGATGAAACTGACCTGTGCATTCTCGACAGGCACCCGCTGGAGGAGGTGCTGGGAATTTGCACCGAGGAAATGGATGCGGCCAACGAATATCATCCCAACAGTATTTATTTCGGGGGAAAATCCTATCAGACAGGCTGTCTGCGCGAGGTATCCCATGTGGTGCCCGGATCCGGCACGGAGGTGCTTGCATCCTATGAGGCCGATTATTACGCAGGGCTTCCCGCGCTGACCTGTAAAAGGTACGGAAATGGCAAGGCATATTATTTGGCCTGCGAAACGGAAGCGGATTTCCTACGGGCTTTTTACGCACAGCTGGCAGGGGAAAACAATGTGGACGGCGCGTTTACCGGAAAGCTGCCCTACGGCGTCACCGCGTCCCGCAGAGAGGGGGAAAGGAACCTCTGGTTCCTTCAGAATTTCAACGCTTCGGAAGCGGAGGCGGAGCTCCCCGATACCTATACGAGAGTGGCCGATGGAGCCAGGGTGGAGGGCAAGGTCGTGCTGAAGCCCTATGAATGCCTGATTCTTGCTGAAAAGCAGGCAGACGGTCTGTGACAGTACAGCTGATGTAAGTGTATAAAAAAGGAAGGCTGCGGCCCGATTCCGTTTTCTGATCTGCAGAAACGGAATGGGCGCAGCCTTTTTATCGGAAACTATTTGTATAAATTACCGGGAATCGCCTCGCGCAGGGCCTGTTGTTTGTCTTCCCTGCTGTAAAGATGGTACAGGGGGCCTAACAGCAATGTAACCTTCTTTTCATTCCCGTTTTCCCGTAGGAAAATACGTAAACGCCGCGAAATCAGTAAAAACAGTAAAAACCGTAAAGCCCCTGCATTCAGGAACCTGCATTTTATCTTGCCATTTATTTTACGATAGGAAGCTCACCTGTATAACGATGGGTATATGCGGGCTCCACCCCCCCCCGTTTGCCCCTGTCCGGGAGAGGTTTTCTGTAATCCCGTCTTTCCCGGAAGGAATCCTCCCCATCGTCCTGCCGTTCCTCTTCCTCCTGCCTTCCATCCATGGAAAGCGGCCTGAAAATGGTCTTTCGCCCAATAAAGCAGATCAGCCGTGTCAGTTCAATCCCGGCAAAGATACCGATGCTGTCGATAGCCACATCCCTTGGAGAGGGAGAACGGCCCGGCACAAAGGACTGATGCCATTCGTCCAGACCGGCGAAGCACACGCAGAACAGCCCGGCGGCAAGCACCAGCCGCCAGCCCCGCAGACGGTATACATACAGTGGGAAGGATACGGCGACGGCAAGCAGGAAATATTCCGTCACATGCGCCAGCTTGCGTACATAATGTTCAATCCGTTCCGCATAATGTGCGATCTGCGCATCGGTCCATCCCCTGTCCAGGGCTCTGTCACACACCTGGACGAACCGTACGCTCACCGTACTGCTCACTGAACTGGAGGCTGTCCCGTCCTGGGCGGAAAAATTAAATATCACAAACATCATCATAAGCGCCGGCAGAAAGGACAGCGGTTTTAAAACATAACGCAGCAGCTTCTTTAAAAACATTTTAAAATATTTCATAGGCATTTCCTTAAGCTTTCTTTTCCTGTGGCTGGCAGCCCTGCATTAATGGTCCGGACGGCCATAAAAAATCTACTCTTAAATAATGTGAACATAATAGCACACAAAAATACCGAAAAAAAGCAATTACATTAAAAATTAAATAAATATTTAGAAATTTTGCTATAATTTAAGATATCGGCACAAAACGTCAGGATGCCTTTAAATGATTGATTACAGAAACATGCCGGCGTATGGAAATCGGTGACAAAGGAGGAGGTCAGGCCGAAGGGCTTCCATATTTTCTGGCTGAAGCTGCTGTCAGCGGTTCTGGGTTTTACTTTTGTGGTGAAGCGCATGCAGAAGGACGAGCAGATCAGCGGTGAAATTTATGAAAACATGAAGTCCGAAATACCCCAGGCGGCCATGATGCTGGAGGAGGAAAGGCGTCATGAATAAGAGCTTTACGGCATGCTGGACGAAGAGCGCAGGTTTGGGAAAATGGCGGACGCCCTGGAGGGCGGCAATGGAATTTCCGGTATATGCTGGCATCCTGCACAGTTTCGCACCGCCTGTTCCTGGTTTTCTGTGACTTTCGCCGTGGGACGGATATAAAAAGCACCCGGCGGCAGGCAAAGCCTGGCCTGACTTACAAACTTCACTTAATTTCAACAATTTGCATTGAAAAAACCCGCGGATTTTGTATAATAAGAAGAGAATGCCCGCCTGCAGGACAGCGCCAGGATTTGCCAGGGAAGGAAAAAGGCTGCTGTCAGCAGGGTGGAGCGTGTAACGGAATTCATTTCCGCAGGACTGATATATATTGCGGAGGACAGTTTTTTGCATGCTCCAAGCAGCCGGCGCTTGGGAAAAAAGAAAAGCCGGCCACAAACATTTGGAGGAGCCATTCATGGGAAATGTAAGACGTATCTATGTAGAGAAGAAAGCCCCTTTTGCCGTGAAAGCGAAGGAACTGAAAGGCGATCTGAAGAACTATCTGAACCTGAAGGAAGTAGAGGATGTGAGGATGTTCATCCGCTACGATGTGGAGCATATCAGCGACGAGGTTTTTGAAAAGGCCTGCACCACGGTGTTTTCCGAACCGCCGGTAGATATTCTTTACAGAGAACAGATTGAGGTTCCGGAGAACGGAAGAGTTTTTTCCGTGGAATTTCTGCCCGGACAGTTTGACCAGAGAGCGGATTCTGCCCTGCAGTGCGTGAAGTTTTTGAACGAAGAGGAAGAGCCTATCATCAGGACGGCGGTAACCTATCTGATTACCGGAAAGCTGACGGATGATAAGTTTGACAGAATAAAGGCATACTGCATCAACCCTGTGGATTCCAGGGAAACGGATATGATAAAGCCGGAAACGCTGGAAACCGTGTTTGAAGAACCCGCGGATGTGAAAATTTTTGACGGCTTCAAGGATCTGCCCGAGGAGGAGCTGAAGGCTCTGTATTCTTCTCTGGGCCTGGCAATGACCTTCAAGGATTTCAAGCATATCCAGAACTATTTTGCCGGGGAAGAAAAAAGAAATCCTTCCATGACGGAAATCCGCGTGCTGGATACCTACTGGTCGGATCACTGCCGCCACACCACCTTCTCCACCGAGCTGAAGAACGTGGAATTCGGCGAGGGCTATTACAGGACGCCCATGGAAAGCACCTACCAGAGCTATCAGGATACCAGGGAGGAGATTTTTAAGGGCAGGGATGACAAGTTCATCTGCCTTATGGATCTGGCCCTCATGGGAATGCGCAAGCTGAAAAAAGAAGGAAAGCTCCAGGATATGGAGGAATCCGATGAAATCAACGCCTGCTCCGTCATCGTGCCCGTGGAGATGGATTACGGCGACGGCCCGGTGACCGAGGAATGGCTTGTTTTCTTCAAGAATGAAACGCATAACCATCCGACCGAAATCGAACCCTTCGGCGGTGCGGCCACCTGCCTGGGCGGCGCCATCCGCGATCCCCTTTCCGGACGCGGCTATGTATACCAGGCCATGCGTGTGACCGGCGCAGCCGACCCTACGGTTCCTGTTGCGGATACCCTGAAGGGCAAGCTGTCCCAGAAAAAACTGGTGCGCGGCGCAGCCGACGGCTATTCCTCCTACGGCAACCAGATCGGCCTGGCTACCGGCTATGTAAAGGAAATTTATCATCCCAACTATGTGGCGAAGCGTATGGAAATCGGCGCTGTCATGGGCGCTGCCCCCAGAAAAAATGTCATCCGTGAAACCTCCGACCCCGGCGATATCATCATCCTCCTGGGCGGACGCACCGGCAGGGACGGCTGCGGCGGCGCAACCGGATCCTCCAAGGTACATACGGAGGAAAGCATTGAAACCTGCGGCGCTGAGGTGCAGAAGGGCAATGCTCCCACAGAACGTAAAATACAGAGACTGTTCCGCAGGGCAGAGGTCAGCAGGCTGATAAAGAAATGCAACGACTTCGGCGCAGGCGGCGTATCCGTTGCCATCGGCGAGCTGGCTGACGGCCTTCGCGTGGATCTGGACAAGGTGCCCAAGAAATACGCGGGCCTGGACGGCACTGAGCTTGCTATTTCCGAATCCCAGGAAAGAATGGCCGTGGTAGTGGCTCCCGAAGATGTGGATACCTTCTTAGGCTATGCCGTGGAAGAAAACCTGGAAGCCGTAAGCGTGGCTGTGGTTACGAAGGAACCCCGCCTGGTTCTTACCTGGAGAGGCAAAGAGATAGTAAATATTTCAAGAGCCTTCCTGGATACCAACGGCGCGCATCAGGAAACCAATGTTTATGTGGATATCCCGGCGGAAGGAAGCAGCTATTTTGACAAATATGCGGTGCCCGAGGCAGGAGAAGCGCTGGAGGCGGGCGACGTAAAGAAAGCATGGCTGACCCTGCTTTCCAACCTGAATGTATGCTCCCAGAAGGGGCTGGTTGAAATGTTCGACTCCTCCATCGGCGCAGGCAGCGTGCTGATGCCCTACGGCGGCAAATACCAGCTGACGGAAACCCAGGCCATGGTGGCCAAGCTGCCGGTACTGAAGGGAAAGACCGATACCGTGACCATGATGAGCTACGGCTTTGATCCCTACCTGTCCTCCTGGAGCCCTTACCACGGCGCAATCTACGCGGTAACGGAATCCATGGCGAAAATCGTGGCTGCAGGCGGAGATTTCCATAAGATCCGTTTCACCTTCCAGGAGTATTTCCGCAGGATGACAGAGGATCCGGAAAGATGGAGCCAGCCCTTCGCGGCGCTGCTGGGCGCTTTTGACGCACAGGTAGGCTACGGCCTTCCTTCCATCGGCGGCAAGGATTCCATGTCGGGAACCTTCAACGATATCGACGTACCGCCCACACTGGTGTCCTTTGCAGTGGATGTGGCTAAAGAAAAGAATATTATCACTCCGGAATTTAAGACCCCCGGCAGCAAAATAGTCCGTTTCTGCCTGGAAAGAGATGATTTTGACATTCCTGTTTATGAAAGCGTTATGGAACTCTATGACAGGATCAGCGAAATGATCCGCGACGGCGTGATCGTTTCCGCCTATGCCCTTGACAGCAAGGGCGCCGCGGCAGCGCTTCCCAAGATGGCCTTCGGCAATCATCTGGGCGTGGAGCTGAGCGAGGAAGCGGATCTGAAGGAGCTGTTTGAAAACTCCCTGGGCGACATTATCGCGGAAGTCCCCGCTGATAAATTCAACCTGATTGACACCGCTTACGAACTGATCGGTACGATTACCAAAGAGCCTGCCGTTACCTTCGGAGAGGTGAAGATCGCTCTGGACGACATGCTTGCTGCATGGAAGGGAACCCTGGAAAAAGTATTCCCCACCAGGGCAAGCCAGGAAACAGATCCTGTAAATACCGGTCTGTATCAGGCTGACAGCATCTATATTTGCAAAAACAAGGTGACAAAGCCCACCGTATTCATCCCCGTATTCCCGGGAACCAACTGTGAATACGACAGCGCCAGAGCCTTTGAACGCGCCGGCGCCAGCGTGGTGACCAAGGTATTTAAGAACCTGAGCGCCGAAGACATCAGGGATTCCGTGGGAGAATTTGAAAAAGCCATCAATGAAGCCCAGATCATCATGTTCCCCGGCGGCTTCTCCGCAGGCGACGAACCTGACGGCAGCGCCAAATTCTTTGCCACCGCTTTCCAGAATGCGAAGATTAAGGAAGCGGTCATGAAGCTGGTGAACGAACGCGACGGTCTCTGCCTTGGAATCTGCAACGGCTTCCAGGCCCTGATCAAGCTGGGGCTTGTGCCCTTCGGTGAAATTGCCGGACAGACGGTGGATTCCCCGACCCTGACCTTCAACACCGTCAACCGCCACATTTCCAAGATGGTATACACCAAGGTGGTTTCCAACAAATCACCCTGGCTGGCAGGCGCGCAGCTGGGCAAGACCTATGTAACCCCGGCCTCCCATGGCGAAGGCCGCTTCGTGGCAAGCGAAGACTGGATCCGCAGACTCTTTGAAAACGGCCAGGTGGCAACCCAGTACGCCGATCCGGAAGGCAATATTTCCATGGATGAGGAGTGGAATGTAAACGGCTCCTATGCCGCTATTGAGGGCATTACCTCCCCCGACGGCCGTATCCTCGGAAAGATGGCCCATGTGGAAAGAAGAGGCGACAGCGTAGCCATTAATATTTATGGCGAACAGGATCTGAAGATTTTTGAATCAGGCGTAGCTTACTTTAAATAAACAGATGTATTTTGAAATCCCACGGCTGCTGCTGTGGGATTTCTTTAGTAACAGTTCAGGCAGGTTTGCGCATTCACTGCGCAAACCGTGAGAAAACGTAGTGGCAGCAGGCATCCGCCCCTCGCCGAAGGCGACTTATCATGGGCGGATGCAGTAACAGTTCGGCCGAAGGCTGAACTGTTACTTTTTTTATCTGCCGGAAAAATAAAATGATTGCCCGTCTTTTGCATTTGTGATACAATTAATCGATTATGGGAAAGGATGTGCAGATGAAAATGAAGGCATTTTTGATACTGGAAGACGGCACGGTATTTAAAGGAATTCATATCGGGGCTGAAAAAGAGATAATCAGTGAAATCGTATTTAACACGTCGATGGCCGGTTATCTGGAAGTGTTGACAGATCCCTCTTATGCAGGACAGGCCGTATGTATGACGTACCCGCTGATTGGTAATTACGGCATATGCGGGGAAGATTGCGAATCAAGAAGACCCTGGCCGGACGGCTTTATCGTAAGAGAACTGTCCAGAATGCCAAGTAATTTCCGCTCCGACTGTACGATTCAGGAATACCTGGAGATACACGGCGTGCCTGGAATTGCAGGCATTGACACCAGAGCGCTGACGAAAATCCTGAGAGAAAAAGGAACCATGAACGGCATGATAACCACCAACGCAGATTATTGCCTGGAAAAAATCCTGCCGCGGCTGGCAGAATACACCACTGGCAAGGTGGTGGAAAAGGTAACCTGCGAGGCCAAATACGAAATCAGGGGCGTGAAGGATCTGGCTGATAACGGCCCGCTTTCCGGAAGCGCCGTATTTAATAAGGAAGACTTCCTTTCCGGGAAGAAAGAAAAGAAGCCCTCCCTGGTAAAAGAGCTGAGCGGAGCCGGAAAAAGGGTGGCCCTGCTGGATCTGGGAGCCAAGGATAACATCGCCCGCTCCCTCGCCATGAGAGGCTGCGACGTCACCGTGTATCCGGCGCTTACAAGCGCGGAGGAAATCATTGCGGACCGGCCGGACGGCATCATGCTTTCCAACGGCCCCGGAGACCCCAAAGAATGTGAAAGCATCATCGCTGAAATCAGAAAGCTGTATGAAACGGACATCCCGATCTTTGCCATCTGCCTGGGACACCAGCTCATGGCCCTGGCTACGGGAGCCGATACCTTTAAGATGAAATACGGCCACAGAGGCGGCAACCATCCGGTAAAGGATCTGTCCACCGGAAGAGTGTATATCTCCTCCCAGAACCACGGCTATGTTGTGGATATGGACAAGCTTGACAGCAAAGTGGCAGTTCCTGCTTTTATCAATGTCAACGACGGAACAAACGAGGGCTTAAGCTATACGGGAAAAAATATTTTCACCGTGCAGTTCCATCCCGAGGCTTGCCCGGGGCCTCAGGATTCCGGCTACCTGTTTGACCGGTTTTTTACGATGATGAATGGAGGAATGTAAGATGCCAAAGGATCCTAATGTAAAAAAAGTAATGGTCATCGGTTCCGGCCCTATCGTTATCGGCCAGGCCGCTGAATTTGACTATGCAGGCACTCAGGCCTGCCGTTCCCTGAAGGAAGAGGGCGTAGAGGTGGTGCTTGTCAACTCCAACCCCGCAACCATCATGACGGACAGGGATATCGCGGACAGGGTTTATATCGAGCCTCTGACCGTAAAAGTTCTGGAACAGCTCATTGAAAAAGAAAAGCCGGACAGCCTTCTTCCCACACTGGGCGGCCAGGCCGGCCTGAATCTGGGAATGGAACTGGACGAATCCGGCTTCCTGGCGGCTCACAATGTGAAGCTGCTGGGCACCACCTCCCAGACCATCCGCAAGGCGGAGGACAGACAGGAATTCAAGGACACCATGGAAAAAATCGGTGAGCCCTGCGCTCCCTCCCTGGTGGTAAGAAATATCGAAGACGGCGTGGCTTTTGCCAGGAAAATCGGCTATCCCGTAGTGCTTCGCCCGGCCTATACCCTGGGCGGTTCCGGCGGCGGCATCGCCCACAGCCAGATGGAGCTGGAAGAGATTCTGGCAAACGGCCTGCGGCTTTCCCGCGTGGGCGAGGTTTTAGTGGAACGCTGCATTGCCGGCTGGAAGGAAATCGAATACGAGGTAATGCGTGACAGCGCCGGAAACTGCATCACCGTCTGCAACATGGAAAACATCGATCCGGTAGGCGTGCATACCGGCGACAGTATCGTTGTCGCCCCTTCCCAGACCCTGAGCGACAAGGAATACCAGATGCTCAGAAGCGCCGCTTTGAATATTATTGATGAGCTGCAGATCACAGGTGGCTGCAACGTCCAGTTTGCCCTGCATCCTGTGAGCTTTGAATACTGCGTGATCGAGGTCAACCCCCGTGTCAGCCGTTCTTCCGCGCTGGCAAGCAAGGCTACCGGTTATCCTATCGCCAAGGTGGCGGCCAAGATCGCCCTGGGCTACACGCTGGATGAAATCAAAAACGCAATTACCGGAAAGACCTACGCAAGCTTTGAACCCGCACTGGACTACTGTGTGGTGAAGCTGCCCCGTCTGCCCTTTGATAAGTTTATTACGGCAAAAAGGACGCTGACCACCCAGATGAAGGCGACCGGAGAGGTTATGAGTATTGCAAATAACTTTGAAGGCGCCCTGATGAAGGCCATTCGTTCCCTGGAACAGCATGTGGACTGCCTGCTGAGCTATGATTTTTCAGAGCTTACGGCGGAAGAGCTGAAGGAACGCCTGAAAAAAGTGGATGATCAGAGAATTTATGTCATTGCCGAAGCCATCCGCAAGGGTATCGACTATGATACGATTCATGAAATCACCATGGTGGATCACTGGTTCATCGATAAAATAGCCATACTTGTGGAAATGGAGCAGGCCCTTCAAACGCAGCCGCTCACGGTACAGCTGCTGCGCGAAGCGAAGCGCATTGAATTCCCGGATAATGTAATCAGCCGCCTCACCGGCCTGCCGGAAGCCGAAATCAAGCAGCTGCGCTATGACAACGGCATCGTCGCTTCCTATAAAATGGTGGATACCTGCGCCGCGGAATTTGCAGCCAGCACACCCTACTACTATTCCGTTTACGGCGGGGAAAATGAAGCGGTGGAAACAAAGCCCCTGAAAAAGGTCCTGGTCCTGGGCTCCGGCCCGATACGAATCGGACAGGGCATCGAGTTCGATTACTGCTCCGTACATGCCACCTGGGCTTTTTCCAGGGAAGGCTATGAAACCGTGATTATCAACAACAACCCGGAGACGGTCAGCACCGACTTCGATATTGCGGACAAGCTGTATTTTGAACCCCTCACACCGGAGGATGTGGAAAATGTGGTAAACATCGAGCATCCCGACGGCGCGGTGGTGCAGTTCGGCGGACAGACCGCCATCAAGCTCACGGAAAGCCTGATGAAAATGGGAGTGCCCATTCTGGGAACCAGCGCGGAAAATGTGGACGCCGCAGAGGACAGGGAGCTGTTTGACAAGATCCTGGAGGAATGCGAAATCCCCAGGCCCTCCGGGGGTACCGTGTATACGGCGGAGGAAGCCAAGGCTGTTGCCAACAAGCTGGGCTATCCGGTTCTGGTGCGCCCTTCCTATGTACTGGGCGGACAGGGCATGCAGATTGCCATTTCCGATACGGAAATTGAAGAATTTATGGAAATCATCAACCGGATTGCCCAGGATCATCCCATCCTTGTGGATAAGTATCTGCAGGGCAAGGAGCTGGAGGTGGATGCGGTCTGCGACGGCACCGACATCCTGATCCCCGGCATCATGGAGCATATCGAACGCGCAGGCGTCCACTCCGGCGACAGTATTTCCGTATACCCGGCCCAGACCATCAGTGAAAAGGTAAAAGCCACTATTGCCGAATATACAAGAAGGCTGGCAAAATCCCTTCATGTAATCGGCCTGATTAACATCCAGTTCATCGTGGTGGGCGAAGATGTTTACGTGATTGAAGTGAATCCCCGTTCTTCCAGGACGGTGCCCTATATCAGCAAGGTGACGGGAATTCCCATCGTGGATCTGACTACCGAGGTCATTATTGGCAAGAAAATCCGTGACCTGGGCTATGAACCCGGGCTCCAGCGGTCGGCGGGCTATGTGGCAATCAAGATGCCCGTATTCTCCTTTGAAAAAATCCGTGGCGCGGAAATCAGCCTTGGGCCGGAAATGAAATCCACAGGCGAATGCCTTGGCATTGCCAAAACCTTTAACGAAGCGCTTTACAAAGCCTTCCTGGGCGCGGGCGTGGATCTGCCCAGGCATAAGCAGATGATTATTACGGTAAAGGATGCGGACAAGGGAGAGGCAATCGAAATCGCCCGCCGTTTTGAAAAGCTGGGCTACATCATCTACGCCACCAGAAGCACTGCCGCGGCGCTGAGAGAAGCCGGCGTCAAGGCCCGTCAGGTCAATAAGATCAACCAGGAATCCCCTACGGTGATGGACCTTATCCTTGGACACCGAATCGACCTGGTTATCGACACGCCCACCCAGGGCCGGGATAAATCCAGGGACGGCTTCCTGATCAGAAGAACCGCCATAGAAACGGGCGTCAACTGCCTGACCAGCCTGGATACCGCAAGGGCGCTTGTGGGAAGCCTGGAAACAAAGAGCAATGAATTATCGTTGATAGATATCGCAAAACTATAAAACAGGTGAAATGAATAAAGTAAATTATCAGAAGCAGCTGGATGAGCTCCTCTGGCAGCTTCCGGAAAAAGAATCGAAAAAAAAGCTTCTTCTGCACAGCTGCTGCGCCCCCTGCAGCAGCTATGTGCTGGAATATTTAAGACAATATTTCGACATCACCGTCCTGTACTATAATCCCAATATTACGGAGCGTGAGGAATATGAAAAGCGCGCGGCGGAACAGAAGCGCCTGATTCGGGAAATGAATGAAGAAGCGGACGGAGACTGCAAAAACCGTATTCTGTCGGAAGAGGGCCGTTACGATCCGGAGCGTTTTTTCGCGGCGGCAAAAGGCCTGGAGCTGGTGCCGGAGGGCGGGGAGCGCTGCTTTAAGTGTTATGAAATCCGCCTGCGGGAGGCTGCACGGATTGCCAGAGAGCAGGGCTTTGACTATTTTACAACCACCCTTACCATCAGTCCTTTAAAAAATGCGGACAAGCTCAATGAGATTGGAAACAGATTGGCAGAAGAGTACGGCGTCGCCTTCCTTCCCTCGGATTTCAAGAAAAAGAACGGATATAAACGCTCCGTGGAGCTTTCGGAAAAATACGGATTGTACCGCCAGGACTACTGCGGGTGTGTTTTTTCAAAGGCGGAGCGTGAAAGAAGCAAAGGATCGGGTTCCTGAGCTGTTTTAGAAGAAGTCAAGGATCAGGTGCATGGGCTGCTATGGAAAAGAGTAAAGATTCAGTGTCTGAATTACTATGAAAATGCAGCGGTTCAGGTGTCTGGGCTATTATTAAAATGAAAAGCAACTGTGAAGAAGCGGAACAGTTGCAAAGATAAATGTGCAGAGGAGATCAGCCATGAAAAAGATTTTGGATGCCATTTCAGAGGAAATGAGAAAGGCGTTTGCGGAGGCCGGCTATGACGAGGAACTGGGAAAGGTAAGCCTTTCCAACCGTCCGGACCTTTGTGAATACCAGTGCAACGGCGCTATGGCAGGCGCCAAGAAATATCGCAAAGCGCCGATTATGATAGCCGGCGAGGTGGCCGAAAAGCTGAAGGACAGCGCCGTATTTTCAGAAGTGAACGCGGTGGCGCCGGGCTTTCTGAACCTGAAGGTTTCCGACGTATTTTTATGTGACTACCTTAAAGGGATGGAAGCGGCGGATAAATTCGGCCTGGAAACTCCTGAGGAAGAAAAGACCGTTATCGTGGATTACGGCGGACCGAATGTGGCAAAGCCCCTCCATGTGGGACATCTTCGTTCCGCGGTAATCGGGGAAAGCGTCAAGAGAATTGCCCGTTATGCAGGCTACAAGGTTATCGGAGACATCCACCTGGGAGACTGGGGACTGCAGATGGGGCTTATCATAACGGAGCTGCAGGAGAGAAAGCCGGAGCTGCCTTATTTTGACGAAAGCTTCACCGGGGAATATCCCAAGGAGGCTCCCTTTACCATTTCCGAGCTGGAGGAAATTTATCCTACGGCCAGCGGCAAATCCAAAGAGGATCCCGCTTATAAGGAAAAAGCCATGGAGAATACATTTAAGCTGCAGAACGGCGTAAGGGGACATCGCGCTCTGTGGGATCATATCATCAGCGTATCCGTGGCGGATATGAAGCGCAATTATGAAAAGCTGAATGTGGAATTCGATCTCTGGAATGGGGAATCTACCGTACAGTATCTGCTTGCGGATATGGTGGAGGAAATGAAGAAGGGCGGCTATGCATACGAAAGCGAAGGCGCTCTTGTGGTTGATGTGAAGGAAGAAAGCGATACGAAGGAAATCCCTCCCTGCATCATCTTAAAATCCGACGGCGCCGCCCTCTACAGCACCACGGATTTGGCCACCATCAGCGAGCGTGTGACGAAATACAATCCTGATATCATGATTTATATCACCGATAAACGCCAGGCCATGCATTTTGAGCAGGTATTCCGCTGCGCCCGCAAGACGAAGCTTGTGGGAGACGATACAAAGCTGGTGCACATCGGTTTCGGCACGGTAAACGGCAAGGATGGGAAGCCCTTTAAGACAAGGGACGGCGGCGTGCCGCGCCTGGAAAACCTGATTCATGACATCGATGAGGAAATGTTCCGCAAAATCGTGGAAAGCCGTCAGGAAATGCCGGAAGAAGAAGCGAGGAATATTGCGGAAATCGTCGGACTGGCCGCCATCAAATACGGCGATCTTTCCAACCAGGCCGCCAAGGACTACAGCTTCGACGTGGATCGTTTCACCTCCTTTGAAGGCGATACCGGCCCGTATATCCTTTACACCATCGTGCGTATCAAATCCATTCTGGCAAAATACCAGGATCAGGGCGGCAGCCTTGAAAATCTGGAGCTTGCCCCTGCCATCAGCCCGGATGAAAAGGCGCTGATGATGGAAATCGCCAAATTCAATACCATGATGGAAACTGCATTCGCCGAATGCGCGCCCCATAAAATCTGTGCGTATATTTATGATCTGGCTAATGCCTTTAACCGGTTCTATCATGAAACGAAGATTATTTCGGAAGAAGATGAGGTGAAGAAGGCCGGACTGATTGCACTGCTGGTGCTGACGAAGGAGATTCTGGAGACTTGTATTGATCTGCTGGGATTTTCGGCGCCTGACAGGATGTAAGAAATAGAGAAAAAATAAGTAAGATGCTCTGAACCGGATTAATGTTCAGAGCATCTTTTTTGATGCCGGCAAATTGGCAGGCGGTGGTATTATCAGCCAATCACTTACAGCTTTCCTTCCTCTGCCTGAAAAGTGTGGAGCCGTTTCAGCATTATCAATAGGTCTCCAGCCAAAGCTGTCCGCATATTCCCATGGGGTGCAGCGGTGTATTTACCGATGGATTATCCTTGACATAAGGGAAAACCGTCGTTACATTTTCTATGCTCAGATGATTGCGTCCATTCTCAAGAAGTTTTCCGACAGCAAAACGGTATGGTGTACCAAGCCGCACGCCAGCCTCTTTTCCGTTTAATTTTACGGTTACAATTTCATTTGCCCCGTCAAAAAAGAGACTCTCATTTTCAGGTGCTCCTGCAGGGCGGTGGTATGTAAAATCCAGTTCATAGCGGAGTACGCCATGGAAGCCCTTTTGGTAACAGCTACGGAAGCTGTCAAGCATAGACAGATCCTGCAGCTTATCAAGAATGGTAATGAAACGGAAATCTCCCTGCATTTCTGTGAAGCATGCGGAAAGACGGATGCTTTCCCCAAGCTCTGTTTTGTCCGATGGCTGATTCCGGCAGGGATTTAAACCGTCCTTCGCAATGGGAATTTCTGATATGTATATCCGGGATTCCCCTGGCTCTAAATGCAGCATCAGCGTGTTATTCTGTATTTCGGCCTTGCAAAGCTTGTTTTCAAACGCGTCATATTCGGCAAAAGGTTGAAATGCCTGGAAACAAATTACTTCATGTACAGGCTTCGCGATATGTTCATTCATCAGCATGACGCATTCGAAACCGTCGCCGGCGTAATGATAAGCACGCAGGTCCTTATATTCATTGCCGGAAAGGATGCTGAATACCGGAAGAGAATGGCTTCGGATATAGGACCTTAATTCTGATAAAGTGAAAACCAGCGCCTTTTTGCTGCACACATCCAGACTGTCCCGGCAGTCTGTCCCTTCACAGGAAGCAGTGGGAAGTGCATCGATAAAAACGATTGGAAAGCCCTGTCTGCATAGTTGTGCAAGCTTTTCCAGCAATCTGAAAGGCAGCTTTTGTGAATAAGGGATGATGAGCAGCTTCAGGAAAAGTGAGCCTGTACGGAGAAGAAGGCTTCCGGGGATATCCTTATCTGTGATTAATTCAGCTTCCATAATACGATCTGCGGAAATGACATCATAGTCAGCCTGGCTTTCCATGCAGACACGTCCGGGCTTTTGGAAGAGCATGGCCTCACCGGCCCATTCCGCTTCTGCGTGATACAAAATCCCTATGGAGGATAAGCTCCTGCCGTTGCTGAGAATATGGGAAACCCGGTTCATGTATTCAAATAAATACCGCAGATATGCAGACTGCATGTTGATTCCGTGGGCATAAAAATGGGGAGGACAGTCTGGGTCAGGAAAGGCTTTGGGGGAGAACGCATGGGGAACAAAAATATTGATTCCCCTTACCAGCATGAAATCGGCAAGCCATTTCATTGTCTGTGCGCCTTCTGCCCAGCCGTAATTACCGAAAATCTCACACATGGCGCGCCCCTGTTTCTTGACATCCGTATGAGCATCTCCTGCACCCAGCTTAGCCAGGGCATAATGATAGAATTCCCCGTCGGATTTGGAGTTCAGAGCAGCATTTGTGGTATGCAGGTTTTTGCGGCCGGGCAGTATCTGCGAGGTGACCACATCGATGCCGGACATATCCTGTCCAGTCATAGCCCGGAAGTAATGGCCTGCACTGGGACCCAGACGGGAGGAAGAGTTATTGTCCTCCAGTATGTGTCCGATATACTCCACGCCATGTTGCCGACACCAGTCGCCCAGCTGTACCGAGAAATTTTTTTCATACAGTCTGGTCACAGCCTCCATATAACGACTGCGGTATCGGGAATCTTTTTTTGGATCAGTGGCGTACCAAAGACTTACTAAATCCGGATAAGAAAAATCATCCTTCAGTAGTATGGATTCCAGCTCGGATGACCAGGGAAGGGGCATAATTTCTCTGCCAATGATGGCGTTGAAGTTAAACAATGTATCAATACAGTTGTAAAAACCGGGTTCATCGGAAAAGAAACCGGCGATTGTTTTACCGAAATCTTCTTTATATCTTTCATAGTGCGGTTCGTAGACTGCATCCAAAAGCATGGAAACAGATTCCTTTTGCAGAAGATTGACGTAAAAGTTGTTGGCTATTCCTGCATTTGCCGATTTGTATATAAGAAAAAGACGGTAAAAGCCTTCAGATACGGACAGCGGGAGAAGTCCATTTTGTATGGAACCGGTAACATCAATATACTGCGGACAGAGTTCTTCCGAAGACTCTTCCTTCCTTTGATAAAGTACGGCGCATAAAAGCTCCTTTTCACGGGAAAGCGGGCTTTCGGGGGACAGTGGAAATCCAATGCCCAGACCTGACAGAAGGGCATCCACGTCAACCCTGACTTCAGCCGGGCCGGCGATGTCCACCATAAGATGAAAGACCGTCCATTTTTGCAGGGAAGCATCGGCTTCCCGCATTACTCCGTTGGCAAAACCGGTGGGAAAGTGACAGTCATCCAGTATCCATACCTTCATATTCCGCTGCCGGGCTTCCGAAAGAATTACATCCATATCCTCCCACCACTTAGGACCTGCGAAATCCGGGTGCGGACGGGATTCAAGGCATACGGCCTGAATTCCCATATCCTGTATGACACCCATGTATTCGCGCAGGGTTTGCTCATCCTCACCATGCTGCCAGAAAAAAGGAAGAATATAATTCTCCTGTTTTCCTACCAGCGCTTCATGAATTCTTGTGTTCATAGCTCCTCCTCTTTAAGATTTTATTATTTCCTTCCGGTATTCACCGGGAGTCATATCCGTATATTTTTTGAACTGTGTATTAAAATATTTGTCATTTCCATAGCCAACCTTTTCAGCGATTTGTTTCGCCGACAGGTCCGTGTGGGACAATAATTCCTGCGCCCTGTCAATGCGCAGCCGGTTGATATAATCCGTAAAGCTGCAGCCGGTTTCCAGCTTCAGAATTCTTCCCAGGTATAAGGCGTTCAGATGAAAGGTATCGGCTATTGTTTTCAGATTGATGTCGCAGGCATAATTCTCATCCAGATAACGTATGATTTTCTTTATGTTTGCAGTGCCGGATAAGGTTTTATCGCCTTCCATTGAAAAAATCCGGTCGATCATCCTGTGGGCCCAGGAGTGGAGGGAATCATAATCGGTAAGTGTATAGGCATCCTCCAGCTCTTTTTCTATTTTTGTGCACTCCGTATCCGGTGAGGAACCATAAAGCCTGACATTGGAATATACCTTTGAAACAATCATATATGTCAGCATCTGAAGGCCATCCGTGGGGATATATCTGTTTGTATGAAAGATATCGTCGGTAATACTTACAATTTCCTCTTTATTATTATAATGGAATTTTTCATTGAGCTGCATGAGCTGGTCAAATTCCACATGGGGCAGCAGAAGCGCTTCATTTTCCACGGTTTCTTCAGCCCAGCGTATGGCGACGGAGCTGTTATAGCCGGCGGTGTTAATCAGGGCGGAGGCTTTTACATAGCTGTCAGGGATTGTATCAATGGTCTCCGCCATAAAACCGATGGAAGCATAGGCATAAAAGAGCGAGGTGGCGGAGACATAGTTTATAATATTGTCAAGATCTGCCTGTATTTCGCTTTTTCTGTCTGCACAGCCGCAAAATAACAGATACAGCATCCGTCCGCTGAAATCAGTGACCGTATTAATGTAGTCTTTTTCCTCCAGATGCCTTCGGATGGATTGAATGGGGGGCCTGTGGGAGACGGACAGGATTTCAGCCGGATCCTTGGGAAGAAATTTAAGGATGGCAACCCTGTAACCGCTGCTGCGCAGAGGAATGTGGATATAATCCTTTCGTTCCTCGATTTCTTCATAGGAAATCTTTCCCGTCATCAAACGGTAAAGCAGGTTGTTCCTGAGAATACGAAGTCCCTCCTCCAGCATCACCCTGTCCTGTCTCAGAGCCTGTATTTTATGGCGGACCTGATGAAGGGTCTGAGACATTTCCTGGGTATCCACAGGCTTGAGCAGATAATTCTCGATTCCCAGGCGGGCAGCAGTTTTAACGTATTCAAAATCGGAATAGCCGCTTAAGACGATGAATTTTGATTCATACTTTCTTTTGAGGCATTCCTGCATTAATTCGATGCCATTCATCACAGGCATTTTTATATCAGTGATAATCAGATCCACAGGCTGTTTTTCCAGATATTCCAGAGCAAGGGAGCCATTGGAAAAAACGGCCCTGACCTGCATTTGAAAATCTTCCCATCGGAACAGCTTAACCAGCCCTTCGCGAATCAGCGGCTCATCATCCACAATAATTACGTCAATCATTTCCCGATCTCTCCTTTTCGTATGAATGAAAAGATGATTTCTGTTCCTTTTCCATATTCTGAAAGGATTTGTAAATCACAGTCTTCGCCATAAAGCAGCTTCATTCGATGATAGATGTTATTTAAACCAATGCGTTCTGCGGTATTCATGGCAGGCTCCTGGAAGGAGCGCTGAAGTCTGACAAGGTCTGCTGGTGTAATACCAAAGCCGTTGTCCCGGATACGGAATACGGCAAAACCGTTTTCATCCTCTCCGGTTATCAGAAGGGTATTATCATTCCGGTTGCTGTCAAAGCCGTGCATAATATAATTTTCTATCATAACCAGCAGAGCATGCTGGATAATAGGTTCATCATAAAGCTCATTTTCAATCTGAAAGCTATAGCTGAAAAGATTTTTATATTCTATATCACATAGGCGCAGATAATTTTTGCAGTTCTCTATTTCCTGACGGACGGGAAGAATTCCTTCGGTTTTAATGGAATTGCGGAATATCCGGGATAAAATATAAACCATTTCCGCAATTTCAGGCTCTTCGCGAAGAACCGCTTTCATACGGATTGCTTCCAGCGTATTGTACAGAAAATGCGGATTGATTTGGGACTGCAGCGCTTTCAGCTGGTAACGCTGATTCTCAATTTCTGTTTTATAAACCTTGTCAATGTAGAGATTGAGATCACGGAGCATGTCATTAAAGGAAACGGAGATATCATTCAGCTCGTTTTTATGCTTTTTGTCGATGGGGATATAGGTATCAAGCTCGCCATTCTGTATATGAAGCATGGTATTGTATATACGGTTGAGCTGCCGTGAACTGCTGTTGAGGTAAATGTAGATGCCGATGCAGGTAAGGAGCGTGAGAGTTCCGGTAGCGGAAAGCATCAGTAAAATATTTTTGCGAATATCCGCTGACAGGGTTTTCTGGGATACCATGCCCAGAATTCTGATGCCGGGATAGGAAATGGATTCCATATTGACAAAGTATTTGCCGTGTTCCATCTGTATCGGGGACTTTGTCAGGGAGGAACAGGAAATAAACTGATCCGCCCATGGAAAGGTCTGATCATACCAACGGCCTGAGGTGTCAAACAGGACATTTCCCTGCAGATCTATAATAAGAAAGTCTCCCTTTACCCCCGGGTAATTGGCAGAAAGATACGCATTTACAGCTTCAACGCTGTAATCAGCCTGAATTGCCCCGATATTTGTTATGGTTATTACATCCCGCAGACAATATATAAAGCTGTAGCTTCTTGAAGTGCCAAGTTTACTGTATGAGACAGATGGTATGACCTTCAGAACAGTAAGAGGGTTTCCATAGCATTCTATCAGAGGATAGAATTCGGAAATATTGCCTGGATAATTTTTTCGGACCTGCTTGGTAACAGAATAAATCTGATCGTCAGCCGCGGCGTAAAGTGTAAGAGAACTTAATTCTGAGCCTGAAGGAAAAGCTTCATAAAGAAAACGGTAAATTTCCTGCCGGGAGGAATAGGAATCCGCATGAGAAGAATTCAGGTGGGAAAAAAGTCCTTCTTTATATGCATAGTAGGATTCATAGGTATTATTCAGAAGCTGAAGAAAGTAGCCCTCCTGATCGGTTAGCAGCTCTGTCAATCCCTTCACTGCGGACATATTGTAGTCGAGACTGTATTGTTTGTTCTGTCTGGAAAAATTATAGTTTATAAGCAGAATCAGTACGGTAAAAATAAGAAGGATCAATATGATAATAAAACGGTATACGTTTGATATAAAATGCATTTTATGGTACGGCTTTGTATCTTTTGTCATCAAGTCTCCCCTGTTGTTAAGTGAATACATTATAGCTGTTCAGTAGCCTTACAGTTACAATAGATTTTACTATACATTCATGTATTTAAATATAACATTAATCACATTGGAAATGAATTACAAAAAGGATATGTCCGATTATAGAAAGTATATTTAATTGTATAAAATAAACTAAATATGATGAGGGTATAATAAAAAAGTTATGATTTTTATAATTTGAATATGCTTTTTGAAATAGATATTGTGTATTGTGCATGTAATAATGGCATCAAGACAGTAATAAATAATAAATTTTCAGATTGCAGGGAGGAGATAAAGAATGCGGGAAATGAAGCGGAAGCATAAGAAAATACATTTAACCAGAGGGAAAATAACATTGTTATGTATGACGATTCCTTCTATTATGTTTATTTTGGTATTTTCCTATTTTCCCATTTCGGGATGGATTTATTCTTTTTTTGATTACAGGATAGGGTATAAGCTTTCCAGGTGTGAATTTGTAGGGCTGAGTAATTTTGCCTATGCTTTCGGGGATCCTTACATAATAACCGTTATTTTAAATACGCTGGTTATCAGTGTGCTGGGACTGGCGGGACTTCCGCTGGCAGGGATGATTGCCATTTTGCTTTCAGAGGTGAAGGGCAGACGATTTAAAAAGACGGTGCAGACAGCAATCACTATTCCTAATTTTATCAGCTGGATTATTATATATTCCATTATGTTTTCATTGTTTTCAAATGACGGGCTGCTTACAACAATTATCCGCGGACTGACAGGAAACAGGGATTCCACGGTAACGCTGCTTACGAATCCGGGAACGGCAAAGCTTTTCATGGTACTGACAAATATTTGGAAGACGGTTGGTTATAATTCCATTATTTTTTTCGCAGCTGTAACGGGAATTGATTCGCAGCTGTACGATGCGGCATCGGTGGACGGCGCCGGCAGGTGGCAGAAGATTTTACATATAACGATACCGGGAATCCTGCCTACATTTATAACATTGCTCATCATATCTGTGGGAGCTATCTTGAATAATGGATTCGAGCAGTACTATGTATTCGTCAATCCCATGATTCAAAAAAACATTGAAGTGCTTGATTATTATGTTTACAGGATTGGAATGCTGAATAATGATATACCGGCATCTACGGCGGTCAGTATGATAAAGACCTTTATCAGTGTAATTTTGGTATTCGGCGTTAATAAGCTGTCGAAAAAAACATTAGGTCAATCAATTTTATAGGAACGATTAATACAGTATCGCAGTCAAGCCTGCGATATGCAGGAGGTATAAGATGAATAGGAAGAAACTTCCCGGAAAAGAAATTGCATTTCAGTCTATTATGATAATATTGTTTACTTTGCTATTTTTAAGCTGTATTTATCCTTTTTACTATATTTTTATAGCTTCCATCAGCAGTCCGGATGCAGTGAAAAAAACGATGATAACCTGGTATCCGCTGGAACCGACTTTTGCCAATTATCTGCAGGTTTTTAAGCTGAACGGTATCTTCAATGCCTTTATTGTGTCGGTCTCCAGAACCTTTGCAGGTACGGCGGTCACTCTGTTTTTCACGAGTATCCTCGCTTATACGCTGACTAAAAATGAACTGCCCTGCCGGAAGTTTTTTTACTCAATAGCTATTGTTTCCATGTACATAAATGCAGGATTGATTCCATGGTATCTGACCATGAGGACGATAGGACTGAAGGACAGTTTTCTTGTGTATATTCTGCCGACAGCAGTGTCGGCCTACAGTATGATACTGATTAAAACATATATGGAATCAATTACAGCGGGAATCGAAGAATCCGCCATGATAGACGGCGCCGGATATTTCACCATTTACTGGAGAATAGTCATGCCGATTTGTAAACCGGTGCTGGCGGCTATTATAGTATTCACCGCAGTGGGGCAATGGAATTCATGGACGGATAATCTGCTTCTGGTAAATAATATGAACTTAAAGACGCTGCAGATGACATTGCTGGAATATCTGAATCAGGCCACAAATGTAGCAAATATGGCCAGGACAGGAGGTGCGGGTGCAGTTTCAGGAGCAGCAATCAGTCCATTTACTCTGCGAATGACGATTACCATGGTAGTAACAGTTCCTATATTGGTGGTATATCCGTTTATGCAGAAATATTTTATTAATGGAATTATGATAGGAGCCGTAAAGGGCTGACAACAAGGAGGGTTATAATGAGAAAAGTATTAGGAAAAAGTGGAAAGAGGATTATGGCGGCGGCATTGGCAGCAGTTCTCGGATTGAGTCTGACTGCATGCCAAAGCAGCGCAAACCAGACTGCTGAAAACAATGCTGGGCAGGAAGAAAATGTTCAGGCAGGAGAAGAAGGTATTGAGCAGGTTACCATAGATATTTTTATGGATTCCGCAGGTGAAAATCCAATTACGGCAGGAATCCAGGATGATCCGGTTGCCCAGTATATTAAGGAGCAGACAGGAGTCACCCTGAATGTGGTTCTGTTCAGCAATGAAAAACAGCAGGCGATGGCAGCCAGCGGGGATTTATATGATGTGAACAGAATGGGGCTGCAGTATATCACCCCTTTGATTCAGGCGGGAGCGGTACAGAGTCTGGATGAGTATCTTTCCTATGCGCCCAGTATGGCAGAGGGATTCCCGGAGATGGTCAATTACAGCAAGGGTTATCTGGGCAATGGGGAAAATAAGATGTATGCCATTTGTGCCAGAGGCAAAAATCAGGCATCGCCGCTTGCTACCTCCAGATATGGAAATTTTATCCGCTGGGAATGGTATAAAGAGGCTGGAAGCCCGGAAATCAAATCCATTGATGATTTCCTGAACCTGCTGAAGACAATTCAGGACAAGCACCCGCAGACGGAATCAGGGAAAAAGACCTATGGCATTTCAAGATTTAATGACTGGGGACTGAACCATACGCTTTCGGATCCTGTGATTTGGAAATACTGTGCACAATATGGACTGAATGATTTATGCTCCTTCCATATTCCGGATTTGGAATATATTGATTTATATAATGAAAATCATATGTACTGGATTGCGGCGGACATGTATTTTAAGGCCAATCAGATGGGATTGCTGGACCCGGAAACCTATACGCAGAAAAATGAGGATTACAGCCAGAAAATCAATGAAGGACAGGTGTTTTACAGCTCCATGGAATGGGATTTTGACGCCGGTAATGCAGAACTGAGTAAGGCGGGAGGAAAAGATAAGTTTGTTGATATTCCATGGGCTGATACCGCGGAATTCCCTGCATGGATATCCAGGGCATCGGAATTCGGGATGGCTGCAAGAACCTTTGTTGTATCCTCCAAATGTGATGAGACTAAGATGAAGGCTATCATGAGGCTGTTTGATTTCCTGTTTTCTGAGGATGGTTCCCGGACAATAATGAACGGACCCAAGGGTATAACCTGGGACTATGATGAAAATGGGGTTGCAGTGCTGACTGAGGACTGCAAACAGAAACTGAAGGAAAACCCGGATTACCTGCTGGAACAGGGTGCAAACCGTTATCTGGGACTGGTAGGACAGGATTACGACGCTCTGTCGGCAACCCAGGCCAATGAAGGAAAATATATTGATTTACGGCTGAATAAGGAATATGTGGAAGAAAACATGACGGATGCGGATAAGGATTACTGTGATTTCTACGGTGTGGATGTTCCGCTGGAGGTATCAACCAAAAGAGAAAACCAGTCCACAATTCATGAAGGCTATATCAATCTTATGCCGGCAGAAAATCCTACGGATATTCAGAGAAGCATAACAAAAATCAGCGATTATCTGCAGCAGGCTGTTCCTGATATGGTATTCTCCGAAACACAGGAGGAGTATGATCAGAAGTATGCGCAGATACAGGCAGAGCTTAAGAATATGGGGTATGATGATGTAACCGCGTATTTTAAAGAAGCATGGGAAAATGCAATTTCAAACTATAAGGAATTAACCGCTAAATAAGGTTTTAATCCGGGGAAAAACCGCTGTAAGGCAGAAGATAGCTGCCTTACAGCGGTTTCCCTTTTTCAGAATGTGGCCCCGTGACCACATTTTCCGCTATTGCAACCTTTTTTCATAAAAGCTAAGATACAATCATACCCCCATATGTTACAATAACCTCATATCCTGTCAGGTTCCGGGCAGAAAAAGACGGCGGACGGCAGGAACAGCCTGAAACCTTATTGCTGAAAAGGGGAGAGAGAATGGTCACCAGAAAAAAGGTTGCGCTCAGAGCCGGCGTATCGGTTTCCGTGGTATCCAGGGCGATGAACAACAGCGGATACGTGGAGGCGGAGAAGAAAAAAAGAATACTGGCCATAGCGGAGGAGCTTGGCTACTATCCCCATCCTGTGGCGGAGGCGCTGCAGAAGAGGAGGACGAAGCAGATTCTTTTTTTCTGCAAGGATCTGAAGAATTCTTTTTATATAGATATGTACAGAGGGATGGTGGAGGCGGCCGGGAAGAGGGATTATATGGTGGTCTTCAACGGCAGCATGGATTTTGAGAAAATCAGGAATGCCATGATTGACGGAATTATCATGCCAAATGAAGGCATTACCCAGCATTACCTGGATACGGTGGGGAGGAATTACCGCCTTCCGGTGGTGAGCGCTTCTTACGGAAATGCGGAGGGCTTTTCCAGGGCGGTGCCACGGGTGGAAATCGATATGGTCAGGGTGATGGAGCTTGCGGTCCGCGCGCTGCGTGAAAACGGGCACAGGAGGATTGCGCTGGGCATGCCATATCCTTTCAGCTCCATGGATGCCAGGAGACTTTCCTTCTGCTCGCTGATGAAGGAAGTTTACGGAGACAGGCTGAAGGAGTATTATATCGGCGTCCACAGGGAAGATATGGCGGGAGACAGCAGAATTTTATCCTTTCTGGAGGATGAGAGGCGGGAGGACGGCATGCAGCTGATGGAGGAGGATTTTTTCGGGAAAGGGGAGCTGGCGGCAAGGCTGTTTGCGGAAAGAAGGCTGGATGCCACGGCGGTGGTGGCCTTTAACGATGAATTTGCGCTGGGGATGTGCAAGGCCTTTCATTCCATGGGGCTGCGGGTGCCGGAGGATATTTCTATCATAGGGATCGATGGAAGCTCCGCCAGGAAGTATATGGATCCGCTGCTCACCTCGGTGGGCCTGTTTCCGGAAAAACAGGGAGCGAAATGCGCGGATATCCTGCTGGATATGCTGGAGGGGAAAAAAGTAAAGTATGTGTCAGGCTCGCCGGTACAGCTGGTAAAGGGCGCTTCGGTGAGAAAAATCAGATAGTGCCGTAAAGTGCCGTAATTATTTTGGGCGGATGCGGTAAAAAGAAGGGAATTAAGCAGCTGTAAAGATATTGGACGGCTGGAAAAATAAAATGTGCAGCCCCAGGGGGGCGGAAGGAGAGGAATTATGGAACGGAGTATGAACCTGGAAAAAATCACGCTGGGCACCTGCTATTATCCGGAGCATTGGCCGGAGGGCATGTGGGAAGAGGATCTGCGGCGGATGCTGGAGAATGGGATTGAAGTGGTCCGTGTGGCGGAGTTTGCCTGGAGCAAAATCGAACCCAGGGAAGGGGAATTTACCTATGATTTTTTTGACCGGTTTCTGGAAATAGCGGAACGCACGGGCATGAAGGTCATTTTCTGTACGCCAAGCGCCACGCCGCCGGCATGGCTTACCAACAGATACCCGGAGGTGCTCAATGCCAGACAGGACGGCGTGCTTTACCGTCACGGCTGCCGGAGGCATTACAACTACAATTCTCCGAAATATCAGGAGCTGGTGAAACGGATCGTGGAGAAATCCGCCGCCCATTATGCGGCGCATCCTGCCATCATCGGCTGGCAGATTGACAATGAGCTTAACTGTGAGGTGAATGAGTTTTATTCCGAAAGCGATACGGCGGCTTTCCGTGTGTTCCTTCAGGAAAAATACGGTACGCTGGACCGACTGAACGAAGCCTGGGGGACAGTTTTCTGGAATCAGACCTATACGGAGTGGGAGGAAATCTATGTGCCCCGGCCGACGCCCAGTAATTCCACCAATCCTCATGAGGTACTGGATTATATACGTTTTATTTCCGACAGTACCTGTCGTTTTGCAAGAATGCAGAGCGATATTCTGAAAAAATATGTAAAGCCTGGGGATTTCATTACCACAAACGGACTGTTCGGGAATCTGGATAACCACCGTATGACGGAGGAAAGCCTTGATTTTATCACCTATGACTCCTACCCGAATTTTGCTTATTGCCTGGATTCCTATGAGCCGGACGATAAAAGTATGCGGGACAGAAAGTGGAGCCGCAATCTGGCGGAGGCCAGAGCGATTTCCCCCAATTTTGGCATTATGGAGCAGCAGTCGGGAGCAAATGGCTGGAACAGCCGGATGGAAGCACCCACGCCAAAGCCGGGGCAGATGACGCTGTGGACGATGCAGAGTATTGCCCACGGGGCGGATTATGTGAGTTATTTCCGGTGGCGTACCTGCACTATGGGGACGGAGATTTACTGGCACGGCATTTTGGACTATTCGGGAAGGGACAACAGGCGGCTTTCCGAGCTGAAGGAAATTCATGAGAAAGCAGGACGTATGGCCTGTGTAGCGGGAAGCCGTTATCAGGCGAAGGTGGGGCTTGTAAGAGATTACGATAATCTGTGGGACAGCGTAGTGGACGCCTGGCATGGAAGAGTGGAGAGGGAAAGCGACAAAGGGCTTTTTGAGGCTTGCCAGAGAAAGCATACGCCCTTTGACTTCTGCTATCTGGATCATATGGAGGCGGAAGAACTGTCAAAATATCAGGTTCTGTTCTATCCTCATGCAACCATGCTGACACAGCAGATGACGGATAAGCTGACGGCATATGTGGAGCAGGGCGGCTGTCTGGTGCTGGGCTGCCGCACCGGGTATAAGGATGAGACGGGAAAATGTGTGATGAGTAAATTGCCAGGCCTGCTTGCGCCGCTGACAGGGACGGATATTCCGGAATATACCTTTGTTTCCCCGGCGGACGGAACGGTTTATGCGGACTGGGACGGCACCCGGATCGAAGCGGCGGTATTTAACGATCTGCTTGCGCCGCTGACAGAGGATGCGAAGGTGGAGGCAAGGTTTTCTTCCAGCTATTACGCGGGGACACCGGCGCTTATCAGCAGGGAGCAGGGAAAAGGAAGGGTGTATTATTTTGGCGGCGCTTTTTCTGAGCATACGGCGGAGGTTTTCCTGGAAAAGCTGGGCGTTGCAGAGCCTTACGCAGATACAGTAGTATTGCCGGAGGGCTGTGAGCTGGCGGTCAGGGAAGGGGAACAGACGTATCTGTTTGTTTTGAATTACCTGGATGAATGCGCTGTTGTGGAACTGAAAAAGGAATGCGTGGATCTGTTCACGGGAGAAACGGTTTCCGAAAGCGTGGAGCTGAAGCCATTTGAGGCAAAGGTGCTGGCTGTGGGGAAATAAATTTTGCCGGAATGATGAATCAATTTTCTGGAAATTGGATAAATCCGTTCTGTCTTATGGCAGGGCGGATTTTTCCATGTGAATTATGCGGCGGGGTGCTTGACTTTGTTTTTGCCTGGGGAACAAGCTGGCAGCAGTTAAAATGAACCGCCGCCGGGCGCTTCTATTTGGCCGGATTGAAAGATAAAGTGAGGAGACAGGAGGTAGCATATGAAACGAGCATTGGCCTGTACGCTGGCATTTTTGCTGACATTTACGACCGTGCTTCCGGCAAACGCTTCCGCGGCAGGAGTACATGCGTAGACGCAGGCGGAAACGGTGGCTGTCATGCAGGAAAACGGCGGCGTGGACAGCATGGAGAATTCATCGGGAGCTTCCGCGGCATCGGAAGCCGGCGGTTCTGCGTCCGGAAGGAAGAATGAGAACCTCGGCGGAGCCGGAAACGCATCGGACAACGGAGCGGGGACGGAGTCAGGGAATAAACCGGAATCTGCAGCGGAATCGGAATCCGTACCCGGAAGTGAAGCACCGTCTGGGAATGGCTCAGCGGCCGGTACAGAAACGGGATCCCCGGCAGAAACAGGATCCGCGGCAGAAACGGGCGCTACAGCAGAAACAGGATCCGCAGCAGAAACAGGTACTGAAAATGGTTCTCAGGATAGGACACAGCTCCCGTCAGAAACGGAGAGCAGTTCAGAGACAGAAAGCAATTCAGGAACGGAAACGGGAACCGAGATGGAAACAGAAACCGAACTGGAGACGCAGACCGAAACGGAACTGGAAACGGAGACAGAAACCGAGACAGAAACAGAAACCGAGGATGCGCTTCTGAAAGGATCCAAGCAGAGAAAACCGGCGGTGACTGGAATAACGCAGCGCCGTCGGAAAACCGCAGGGGCGGCATTGAGCTGCAAATCGGTAATGTGCTGGACCAGGAAATTCCCCTTAGAATCTGGCTTACCAGGGACGGGGAAGAGAAGCAGTCCCGGGAGGTATCTCTTGGAACCCAGAATCGGGAGTAGGTATCCTTTGACGGGCTGGAATCCGGGACCTGGGAGCTGCATCTGTCGGCAAAAGGCTTCCTGGAGTACAGGCAGATCATAGAGTTGGACGGTGAAATTAAAAGCGGGGAAATTTACACTGGATTTCTGAAGCTTTCCAAGGGCGCTTATGAATCCGGCAGCAGCCATCCGGGAGTCCTTGTGATCGGGGATGTAAATGGTGACGGCAGGCTGGATGATGAGGATAAAAATGCCATTATCAGCAACGCTTATGGATTTACAGCATTTTGCCGACAGCCTGGAACGCCGGAAAAGGGGTGCGGATACACAGGCGGTTCTGACCAGCAGGCTTTCCAAAGAAAGTGTGGCTGTTAATCTGAATCAGGAAGGCGGGACTGCGCTGAAGGATGGAAATCCGGAGGACTTGTTAAGCGGAAACAAAACTGTGACATTTTCCAGGAATGACGGGGAAGAAATTTCCGATGAAAATCCCGTTGAATTCGGTTTTATCTTGTCCCTGATGAAAAACAGGAAGACGGAGAAGCCGTAATTCTGGAAACCATTGAAGTAACCATGGGTGACCATCAGGTTGAAAACGGTGAAGTCCATGTGATAACCGCTGAAAACGAAGAAGGAATCATCCTTCCCATAGGAAAAGAAACATCACGGGCAAGGCTGTTCAGCTCTTCATCAGACATGTATGTCAAGCTGGAAGATGGCAAGATAACTGTTGACCTGGGCGGATAGGTAGCGGTAAAGAAGGTAACTTTCAGGATAACGAAAACGACTAACGGCGGCACCCTTGCGGATATCTCCAGGGTAGAGTTCCTCAACGACATGGCAAACCGCATACCGAAGCCTGAAATGGACATTCCCCAGGAGGTGCTGGCCGTAGGAGCGGACAAATCCTTTACGGTAACCTGGAAGCCATGTGTGAATGTAACAAAAGGCGGAAAGCTGAAGAATGGAGATACGTACGGCGTGCCCGTCCAGTCGGTGAACGGCACCTGGTCCAGCGGCTACAGCACGGGTGTGGCGGTAACGCCTGAAACGGCCAAAAAGCCGGATCCCCCGGAAAATATCAAGGCAGCCGGAGGTTACCGCCGTATATTCATCAGCTAGAAAAATATGAAGGATACGGAAAGCTACCGTATTTTTTATAAGGAAGAAGGAACGGATAAGTATATTGTCATTGATAATATTGAAGGCACGAACGGACGGCAGCAAATGGACTACGGTAAAGATCGGTACCTTTGAAAATAAAAAGGGCAGCCAGACGGTTTACTTTGAAAATGAACAGAAGGATCCCTGGATCTGCACCTATGACGCAGCTTATGTCCGGATTAAGACGAATAGCCCTGAAATGACGGTTACGGAACTGGATTTACTGGATCGCGCCTGATGAACAGGGTGAGCTTCCGAAGATCACAGGAAAGGTACGCGCAGAGCTTTACCGGGTGGACAATGCCATGACCAATGAGGGGCAGAGACTGGTCAGCGATACGCTGCCGCTGGAAATGCCTGATAAGCTGGATTCCATTATATTAAAGGGCGGCCAGGAAACTGAGTAAGATACGGGCGTGCCAGGGCGGGCGGTGCTTATTATAAAAAGCGCCGTACTGCCCCGGCAGTCAGGATCAGAATGAAGGGCAGGGAAGCAATCAGAGTCAAGGCGGCGGCCAGTCCGAAAATACGCAGGAAAACTCCGCCAATAACAGCAGCACAGGCCTGTATGATGAAACGACCCAGCTGGTGAATGATCCCAATGCCGCGCTGTCGATACCCTCCTATATCATCAGAGACAACGGCGCGGGTGAAGGTCTGGCAGACTTAAACCAGGGAAAGAAGACCACAGCCGCTCCCATAAAGGCAAAGACATCCTCCGGAGAAAAAAATGGAGTAGAGGATAGTAAGGTGACGGTAATAAATCCTGCGGATGGTCCCGATGGCATCCTGGTGGCGGAAAATGAGGCGGACGGCGAAATTGGTGCTGCGGGCGGCGCAGCGGCTTCCGGTTCCGGAGCTGCGGCGGAGGGACAAGACGGCGGCAGCGAAGGTGCCGCAGTGGGGGAAGAAATCCTTCTGGACAAGGAAAATGGCGGCGTTCAGGGGCAGAAGCAGCAGGCTGGTTCAGGGAAACATATGGCTCTCATTGTTGTTCTGGCGGCAGCAGGCTTATGTATCATTGCGGCAGCCGTGTTCTTCCTTTGCAGCAAAGGCCGCAAAAACAGCCCCGGCAGAAGAAAAAAAGGCCGTAAATAATACTCGGATAAATGATGAAAAAAACTCGAAAAACGCTTTGAAAAAGTTGTAAAAAAATTTAAAAAAATGTGTTGACAAGTTGTCCCATTTTTTGTATACTAATCAAGCAGGTTGCGAGTGCGGTAAACAAAGCACCTCAGAGACTTGTTTGATTATGGGATCTTAGCTCAGCTGGGAGAGCATCTGCCTTACAAGCAGAGGGTCATAGGTTCGAGCCCTATAGGTCCCATATAATCTGGCGAGATAGCTCAGCTGGCTAGAGCACACGGTTCATACCCGTGGTGTCGAGGGTTCAAGTCCCCCTCTCGCTACTCGAATATGGTTAGCGGAAATGTTTATTAGAACATTTCCGCTATTTTTTGGTGTGCCCGGTGGGCACACGTTCTAACGGGTGAAAGTCCCCAATCCGCCCGGCAGTGGGAAGGATACAGCCGAAGCCAAGGGTGTCCGCCGTGAGACGGAATCTGAAGAAAGGATTAGGCAACACTCTGGCTTGCTACATCTGAGGCTAAATGCAGGGATAAGGTTGCCAAACAAACCAAAGTCCGATAACTGCACGGAACTGCATTTAGTAGTTATGAAGTGAGTATAAGAGGGAAAGAGCGTGTGAGT
>NZ_VUMI01000040.1 GCF_009696275.1 Eisenbergiella porci | reverse complement strand
TATCCCTGATGCTCCTTTCCTGCTTTTGTTCTAAACGTCGCATCAGGATCGGAAGGATTCTGCAACATACCGGAATGAAATCCCCCATCCTCCTTTGTACGGAGACGGCGAACTGCTTCATCTACAACGGTCTGTTCTGAAAGACAACGAATCAAAAGCTGATATTCTGTGACATCATCATAATCTGATCCACAGACAGACAGCAAAGCAGGAAAAAAATATGCAAATCCGATTAGCAGATAATGGAATAGGGATTGAAAAAGAAGATTTGAAGCATATTTTTGAACGGCTCTATAAATGCGATAAGGGACGGTCTGAAAAAGGCAGCGGTCTTGGGCTTTCTATCGCACACCAACTTGTAGAAAAGATGAACGGCACAATAACAGCAAATAGCATACAGGGAAAAGGAACGGAATTTACTTTACTTTTTCCCTTAGCAAATTAAGGTTCTCCCGTCCTTATGACGGGAGCCTTAATTATTTGGGGGGAGAAATATTTCAAATTGCAAGGTTAATGCAAGGTTGCGACAAGGTTGATGTGATAGAATATTTTACAGAACAGGAGGTTTGAATATGAGCAAAAATTATATTATTGAAACAAAAAATCTTACAAAGCAGTACGGCTCACAAAAGAGTGTCGTTGACTTAAATATTCATGTGCAGAAAGGGAGAATTTATGGGCTGCTTGGAAGAAACGGAGCCGGAAAAACGACCACTATGAAAATGCTGCTCGGATTAACAAAGCCAACTTCCGGCGAAGTTAAAATATGGGGAAAGCCTTTGCAAGGGAACGAAAAGAAATTGTTGCCCCGTATCGGTAGTCTGATTGAGTCCCCTGGCTTTTATCCTAATCTGACTGCTACGGAAAATTTGCGTATCTTTGCAACATTACGGGGCGTACCAAACAGCCACGCAATCAAAGACACTTTAGATTTGGTCGGATTGCCTTATAAGGACAAGAAACTATTTTCCCAGTATTCTCTTGGTATGAAACAACGGCTTGCGATTGCACTTGCTGTTATGCACGACCCGGAACTTTTGATTTTAGATGAACCTATCAATGGGCTTGACCCGATTGGAATTGCAGAGGCTCGTTCTTTTATTCGTGAACTTTGTGACGCGAAAGGAAAAACAATTTTAATTTCCAGCCATATTCTTTCAGAAATTTCGCTATTGGCTGATGATATTGGAATTATCGACCATGGCGCACTACTGGAAGAAGAAAGTCTTGCGGAACTGGAACAAAAAAGCAGTAAACATATCCGATTTACTCTTTCTGATACCGCACAGGCTGCAAGAATTTTAGAGCGTACTTTCCATGAGAGCCGTTTCTCTATACAGGATGACCACAATTTACGCTTGCATAATCTTGATTTGTCCGTAGGAAAAATTGTGACTGCTTTTGTAGAAAATGGATTGGAGGTATCAGAAGCTCATACCTGCGAAGAAAGTCTTGAAGATTACTTCAAGCGAGTGACGGGAGGCGAGGGAATTGCTTAAACTGATTAAGTGTGAATTTTGGAAATTAAAGCGAAAAAGACTGTTGTATGCACTGATGTCATTATCGTTATTTTTTCCGTTGATTTTGGCATATATGGCAAAGGCGGGAACAGGTGCAGATACAACAGAACATTATCTTCAAACCCGATTTGATTATGTTTATACAATGATGTTGGGATATGGCTTAGTTTTCTTGCTCCCATGTCTAATTGGTATTATTGCCGCTATTTTGTTTTTTATAGAAAGAGATTGCGATACTTCCAAAAACCTCAGAACAATTCCTGTTACAAATACACAGCTCATTATGGCGAAAATTTCTATGCTCTTTATTTTCAGCATTGCATTTTGTCTGACAAGCACATTATCTGTCGCATTGTTCTCTAAACTGTTTCATGTAGGAATGGTTTATGGTATGGCTTATAAGATATATATGAGCCTTATTTTTGGAGTTCTTATTGTAGCAGCTTCTTTGCCGATTGTAGTTTTAATTATTTACTTTAACAAAAGTTTTTTGCTTTCTATCCTGCTTGCATTTTTTTATTCTATTTTTAACTGGGGCTTAATGGGAACAATTGGGACATCTATAAGTGCTGCAAAAATTTCTTTCTTAAATTCTTTCCCAGTTATGTGTGTTATGAACTGGACAAGCGGCTTAATGATGGATAATTTGCAAAAAGATAATCTTTTGCCGGAAGCCTATGCGATTGTACCAACCACTTGCCATACAATTTTTATTATGGCAATTACAGTTATACTTTCTTTGTGGCTGATAATTCGCTTTTATAAAAAATGGACGAGGTAAAAGATATGAGAAATATAATAAAAACTGAATTTTTAAAATTAAAGCGGTATTCCGTAATAAAAGCCGGAATTATTATGACAACACTTTCTCCGTTGCTGTCGCTGTTTTATTCTACAGCTAACGGTGGACAGACATGGACGTTTGACTATTTTATGCAACAGGTTATGATTAGTAACTGTACCTTGTTTTTTCCGATTATCATTGCATTGATAGCAGGTTATATTATAACAAGGGAATATACAGACGATACGATGAAGAATATATCAACAATTCCTATTCCATATAAACAGTTGCTTTCTGGAAAATTACTTGTTTTATTGTTGTTGACAATCATCTTTAGCCTTATCGGTTGTGTGATAGCATTAGTAATCAACATTATTGCTGGATTTACGGGAGTGCATTTTGGCAATCTGTTTAATATGTTTATTCGTATTACTGGGGCGAATATAGGGATTTATATTTCAGTCTTGCCGATTATTTTGCTGTTTTGTTGTTCGGCAAATAATTTTTTAGGTGGGGTTGCACTAGCTTTTGTGTACGGGTATTTCGGAACTTTTGAAGGAACACTGTTAAATTATTATCCGATTAAAGCAAGCATGATTTTAGTAGACCCTACTTGTAGTGCGGAATATGGTTATACTTATCACATTTTCCCTGCTTTCATCACAATAGTTTTGACTTTCTTGATTTCTGTAATTATTCTTGCAAATAAAAAGAAAGAACCCAGCACACTGACTGTTGTTAAAAAGAAAAAAACTGTTAGAAAAAAGGGGTGGTAAATAATTTGCTTAACAGTACCTGCCGAACGACGGCAAAAGAAAAAAAGCCGCCGTAAAGCAGACACATTTCCACGCGCCTATGAAGCGGCGGCTTTGATTTTCAGAGCCGCCGCTTCTTTTTGTCTACGCTGCTAAATTAACGACAACCTATAACATAAATTAACGGCATTTAGGAGGGACTATGGGAATTTCTTTGCTGCTATATAGCATACATAGATTACATTCATTAAAAAAAGTACAGTTTCCCCACCGGGTAAGTTTGGCTATGAATATGAACTATCAATACATCTAAATACTGTTTATTATTCCTTTGCGCCTGTCCGCGCCTTTTTGCGGGCAAGCGCATTTTGCATTTTACAGAAGATTTTTCAAATAAATTTTCCTATTCGTCCGGCGTTTGAAAAAGTTGCCTGTATTATCACGCGAAAAGGGGAGGTACTACCGCCTTTCGGCAGAAAGGAGGTGATTACATGGAACCTAATCGCAGAGAATTTCAGAAGCAATGTGCCTTTCAAAGTTTCTGTAAACGGGTGCTGCACAACGAAGCCTGCAACGCCCATGATGAAATCCGGCGACGCAGGAAACGGGAAGTTTCTTTTTGTGACCTTGCCTTGCATGAGGAACGGCAGCTTTACACTACGGATAAGTATTTTCAAGCTAAAACAGCCGAACCGACTTATCAGATATAACCCCGAAGCTATTGCTTGAAGCAATTCGCACCCTGCCGGAGGAAAAGAGAACCGCTATACTTCTGTACTATTTCGAGGGCATGACTGACGTGGAAATCAGATGTTCAATACGTCGCGCAGCACGATACAGTACAGACGGACAAGCTCTTTTGAACTGTTAAAGAAATATTTGGAGGAACACGCAGATGAATGGAACGAATGGTAATCAAAACGACTACCCGGAAAATGCCCTTGTTCCCTATCCCGTTATTTTGGCGGCGAGCAAAGGCGACCCGGACGCTATGAAAATGGTCTTGCAGCATTTCAGCGGCTACATAGCAAGTCTTTCTATGCGGAAGTTCTACGACGAGCGCGGCAATGTCTATTATGGCGTTGACGAGGATATTCGGGAACGGCTGCAAGCAAGACTGATGAGGGCTATCCTCACTTTTCGGGCTGAATAATCTATGCGATATTGGAACGTTTCTTCCCCCTTTTCCGTTCCATACCGCATGACCGCCCCTTGCTCTTTGACAAAGAAAGCGACGCAATAGAACGGCGACGCAGCATAAGGCAAATCGGATACGTTCCTTTTGTGCCGAGCCATACGGCGGGTGCGCCATGACCTTTCCCCTACTGGAAAAGCGAACGAGAACCACCACGCCGCAAAATATTTTCGTATCGGAGAAAGCAAGCTGCGAAAACTGGCAGAAGAAAATCCCGTCCCGGACTGGGTAATGATGAATGGAAACCGTATTCAGATTAAGCGGAAGCAATTTGAAAAAATGATTGATACGGTGGACGCAATCTGATAGTGAAATCGAGCCTTGAATGTGGTACAATGTAGTCAAGCATATCACAAGGCTCTTTCCATTATGGAAAGGAGCATAACGAAGTCGGAAAAAAGACGGGATAATAAAAATCGTATTCTCCGCACCGGAGAGAGCCAGAGAAAAGACGGAAGATATGCCTACAAATATATAGATACCTTTGGAAAACCGCAGTTTGTTTATTCTTGAAAGTTAGTACCTACGGACAAAACCCCGGCAGGAAAGCGCGACGATATAGCGTTGAGAGAAAAAGAGAAAGAAATCCAAAAAGACCTTGACGACGGTATCGACCATATCGGAAAGAAAATGACGGTCTGCCAACTCTACGCAAAGCAGATACGCCACCGGGCAAATGTGCGGCATGGTACAAAACAGGGGCGAAAACAGCTCATGCGGATTTTGCAGGAGGATAAACTTGGAGCCTGCCGGATTGAAAATGTAAAGCTCTCCGACGCAAAGGAATGGGCGTTACGCATGAAAGAAAAAGGTTATGGCTTCAAAACTATCAACAACCACAAGCGTTCCTTAAAGGCTGCTTTTTACACAGCCATACAGGACGATTGTATTCGCAAAAATCCATTTGACTTCCAGTTGAACACCGTCCTTGAAGATGATACGGAACCAAAGGAACCTCTATCCCCTACGCAGGAAGCGGCTTTCCTATCCTTTGTGCAGCATGATAAAGTCTATCAGAAATACTACGACGAGATTATCATACTGTTAGGGACAGGGCTTCGCATTTCGGAACTCTGCGGACTGACGGAAGCTGACATTGACTTAGACAAACAGCTTATCCATGTAGACCACCAACTTTTGAAGATTGCAGATGTGGGCTACTATGTGGAAACGCCTAAGACGAAAAGCGGCAACCGGGTTATTCCTATGAGTGAAAAAGTGTTGGAAGCATTTCAGCGGGTGCTGAACAAACGGAAATATGCACAGCCCGTTATTTTGGAGGGCTACACAAAGTTTCTGTTCCTTAACCGGAACGGCTTGCCAAAAGTGGCAGTCAATTATGAAAGTATGTTCCGGGGGCTTGTAAGGAAATACAATAAAACGCAAAAGGTAGCATTGCCAAAGGTAATGACACCGCACACCTTACGCCACACATTCTGCACCACGTTAGCAAATGCAGGAATGAACCCAAAGGCATTGCAGTATATCATGGGACATTCCAACATCAATATGACGCTGAACTATTACGCACACACAACTTCCGAAACGTCAATAACAGAAATGAAGCGGCTGATTGCATAAGAAGTAAACGGAGAATTTACTACTCCACATACTACTTTTGAACACCAAAACATACGGGGATATAAGAAGATTTGAGAATATCTTCCATAACGAAAAATGCCGGAAAAGCCTGTAACAATAGGCTATACCGGCATATAAGAACTTTTGAAAAGATAGTCAAAAATTACTTTGTGATTTTATCTACACAATTTTATGGAGGGACAAACATTATGAAAAAGCGATTTAAAAACATTTTAATAAAAACCAGAAAGAAAAATGGATTTTCATTGTTGGTATGCGTTGTCAGTATAACCCTGGTTTTGGGAACGTTAGTAGGCTGTTCCATTACGGAACCGGATTCCAACGAACCATTAGCTACAACGAATAAATCTATTCCAAATGAAACTAACAATGATTTGCCATCTATTCCACCAGAAACAAAACAGGCAGATACTAAAGAACCTAATAGCACGGTAAGTAAAGAAGAAACTTTATCGGCAGACGGACAGCAAATTAAAGGTATAGTAGAAGAATTTGCAGTGGCATACTTTAGCGGCGATAAAGAAAGCATTCAGAATTATTTAGCAACTCCCTATGAATGGGATATAGATATTTACGGGGGTGCTGCCGATACGGTAAGTAACATGTCGATTAAAGGATTAACGGAAATAGGCGAGAATGATACTGGGAATGTATGCGTTGTTTCTTTGGAGTATAAAAGTAGTCCGGAAAGTGATATGTTCCAATACTTGACTATCGAATTGATTAAGCAGTCTAATGGTTGGAAAATACAGTTTTATGGGATAGAGGGTTAAACATTCAAAAAAAGCAAACCCAGCCGGAGCAGTCGACGGTCAAGATGAACGGGAACTGACGCACCGTCGTTGACAGCCCCGCCTGTTTCCGCTGATGGGTAATCAAGGGAGCAGTAGCCTAAAATGCTGCCACTCCCATCCATTATGAACAGATGCGTTGGAAATTGTCATATCTATGATGTAATAATTTCGACAGTATGAAATAAAAATGCAAATCTTAACGTTACGGTATGGGGAGTACAAAAATGGCAGGAGAACAAGTTGTTAAATTATGCTAGCTGCTTGGATTGGACGGAGAAGCAACATTAGGCACTTATAAATGATTTTCTACGCAAAATGGCAGAATTTTGCCAAAGCAAGATTAAGATGTCAGTGCTGGAACCAGAATAAGGTTATTTTCAGTTAAACCAGCTGCTATGATTTCCTTTCCAAGAGCTGTGATCAGATATTTACGTTCCTTTTCTTTCTGCGGACGACTGACTTCAGCCAGCTTTTTTCTTCCGCTACTGTGGTCATCGAAGGAAGAAATGAATTCCAGATATCGATAGTTTGCAGATTTCATAATTGTGAACAACTGGTACAGACTGTAGATGCTCTTTTTCAGCGGAGCTTTCTGCACACTACTGGAACCATCCTGGTGATTGACTTCCCGTTCAACACGGAAAGTACCGATGTCATTGCAGGTAGATTCAATCCGCAGGACATGTCCGAACTTATCATACATTTTGATTGATACATCACCCATATGGTGTTTGATTCTCGTGCCGAGAATTCGTTGATTGTAATTGGTCCCGATTTCCTTGATACAGTTATAGGTGATTCGTTGTCCAAGGAACGTGGCGATATTATCCGGTTTTACTGTAAAGATAGCAGTGCGGATGATTTCATCATAAAGTGGTTCGAGATATTCCGGTTTCTGAAACATGACGTCTGTTGCGCATTCAATCTGCTGGACGGTCCATGTATAGCCAAGACCAAGAGAGCCAGGAACAGGACTATAGCGTTTGGCAAAGACATCAAGAATCTTATGGAGATCTTCTGGATTGATGCGGTCAGAAAGTTTCTGTGCAGTTTCCGTATCAGAAATTTCAAGGAACGCATTGTCATGCATCCTATAAGTGATTTGCTTTTTGTCTAGCTTGTGGGCAAGTAGATTGTGCCCGTTCATATAAAACTGAAGGCGGAAAGGCGGCCAGGTAGGAACACGAAGATAACAAAGACCAAGTTCTCTGTCGATAAAGTAAAAGTAATAGTGAAGACATTTGCTTTGGTCAAATTTAAGGAATGTTTTGCCGGTTATTATATCGTGCCAGGGTTTATAGGTATTGCAGCGTTCCATGGCAGAAAAGATATGAATTAGTCCTTCCGTTTTCCCGGTTTGAGAAATAATTTTCTGGATGCGGTCATCTTTTCGGAAAGCATGAAATTTTCGGATGAACTCGATTTCAATTCCGTTGTCACAGGCAATCTGTTCCGCATTTTCCCGGACTTGCTCTGTAAGGGGCTGGGAGAAACTGGGATAGTCAAAAATACGGAAATTATTTAGTTTCATATAGGTTGTCATAGCTTCAGCATGAAACCCCCCTTTTTCTTTAGAATAGCATAAAGGGGAGAAAATAAAAATAACTTTTTCCGGTTTATCCGGGTTAGGGGACAAACAAATTGCCTATAAGCTGTATGATGAAAATGGTAACTTGCTTAATGAATGTGGGGAGCTTGAAGCCGCCGTATACAGATATTTCGTAGAAGAATGATTTTTTAAATATAACATTGTCAATCTTACAAGAATACAACAGAATACATATTTTCAGGGACAGTCGAAAATCGGCTGTCTTTTTCTTTTTTCCAAAAGAGGGCGCAACAGCCTAAAACTGAATACCGACCAGGCGGCAATGCCACAGATTTTTTGAAATCCGTGGCGTTTTTTTCGCCCATTTTTGGCAAGCGGCTGCCCAAACCGGGCGTGCTTGCCGTAGTAGTGATGAAAAAGAAAAAATGCGTTTGGCATTTTCTGTTTCCGTCCGTGGAAGAAAGCAAAACCACAGCGGGCAGGACGAGCTGCCGCAATCGCTATGTTTGAGAAAGCAGCCACCCCGCCCCTTATAGATTGCCGCAAAGTGAGCCGCAGAGGAAAGCGTCAGTTTCTTAGAGCAAGTTTCTACCACAGTACCAAAATTCGCTTACTGCTCATTTTGCCCCTGCGGGAAACTTGTTGGGGAGTGCTTTCCCCAAACCCTGCTATGCGGCTTGCGCCGCCCATTACCGCTGCATTCCTGCGGCAACAGAAAGGAGGTCTTGCACCATGCGAAAGAAATACAACACGCCCCACCGCCGCGCGCTGAAAAGTATCTTACCTTTGAGCATGACGAGTTTACCATGAAGCCCACCCTTGACGCAGACGGGCGGCTGATACCGAGGGCAGACTACCGCATTTCCTCTCTGAATTGTGGCGGGGAGGATTTTGCCGTTGCCTGCATGCGCTCCAATCCGGGCTGAAAGGGCTGGAAGCCGCTATCCGGGAGAAAAAGGAGTTGCAGCGCAACCTCTTGAACTACATCGGCACCAAGCCCGCCCGTGACGGTCTGAAAGCGTAGAAATAGGAGAAAGCCCGGAACGCCTACCGGGAACAGCACCAGAGCGATTTTATCATGGCGGACGCAGCCGCCCGGTATTTTAGGGAGCATGGCATTTCCAAGCAGTCAGCCAGCAAAGCCTTACAACGGGAGATTGAGCAGCTTACCGTCCAGAAGAACGCCGGATATAACAACTACCTGGAAAAGCGTGAGCGTGTCCGGGAGCTTCAGACGATCAAGGGCAATCTCGACCAGATTTTGCGCCGGGAGCCGAGCCAGCAGAAAAAGCAGGAACAGGAGCGTTAAAGACCGCCCCGAAATGATACCGAAACCTTACAAATCATGCCGCTGATACTTTCGCTACCTGCAATCCGGCTAAGGATAAAAACGCCGCTCCATGACAAGATTGGCCATTACTTTTTATCTGCTGTAACTGAAACAGGCTGTTTGAAGCCACAGGAAATGGATGCTCAAAGTATAGGGGCCGCCTGCTTGAGAATCAGTAGCAAGTGGTATCTCCCACATATCCGGACTTTCCTCCGGTATGCTTATCATTCCGGATATACCGGCAGGGATTATAGCGGTGTAGTCCCTCTGTTTAAAAGGCCGCAGCCGTACCCCTCTGTTTACACGGCAGGGGAAATCCTGAAGATTGAAAACAGCGTTGACCAGGATTCCCCGCATGGGAAGCGTGACTACGCTGCCTTGCTCCTTGCGTCACGCCTTGGAATCAGGAGCGGCGATATTTCATCCATGACGTTCGGGAAACTGGATTTTTCAAAGGATTTAATCCTGCTCACACAGCATAAAACCGGCGTTGCCATTGAACTTCCCATGGTTCCCGATATAAAGGCTGCTTTAAAACGATATTTACAGGAAGAACGTGCCGGCTATGACAGCCCGTATGTGTTCTTGCGCATTGTCCCGCCTTACAGTCACATCTCTGTTCAGACAATCACTAAGATTGTAAAGACTGCCATTGCGGCAGCCGGGATTGACCCTGACGGGCGCAAACAGGGGCCGCATGCTTTCTCTCATCCCTTACAAGCTCTATGGTAAATGACAACATCCCTTATGAAGTGGTAAGGAAAACTCATACAGACCAGAATGCCTTTTTATGCCGGGCTGCCCCAAAACATCAGACAGTTATGTCCCTTACATCTTTTCGGACGAGGAAATACAGACCCTTCTGGTCTGCGCTGACCGTTGGGCTGAGACACATACAAACCCGAAAACCCGTCAGACAGACATGGAGTAACCGAGGGTATATTCAAAAAAGAACCTGATTGCGGCAGTGTAACAGTTGATTGTGGCAGCTTTTTTGTTTTCCACGTCTTTCATATGGAAAATGAATTTCCGGATATCAGCATAGGTGATGCGCATGGCATCCTTTCCTATTTTTTAAAGCCATATCCTCTTTGAGCTTTAACAGATACATTTCATTCATCAGTATTTCCTCCTAGTATTCTGAATATCAAATCACCAAATGTTCAGAATAAGGATGGGCGGGGAATGGCAATAAAATAAGTTGTTGTCTGAAAGCCAGGCTTGTGTTAATATCGTCATAGGCAGTGGTATTTGTTTTTTTGTGGTGATTAAACAATACAACTTTTTCCTAGAGTAGTCCACTGTTTTTATTATTTATGCAGATTTCATACTTCGGTAAAATGTAGATCAAGCCATCGCGCAGCGATTTTGTTCAATGCGCCCTATCCCAGAACTCGGATAGGGCGCAACTATACACCGGTCGAGCCGGTGCGTTGCGCCCTGCCGGGGGCTTTCTGCGTAAAGCGGATGATTGCCAGCACACTTGCGGCTGATTCCAATCATCACAGGGGACGCTACGCTTCCCCTGCGCTGGCTGCCGCCAGCTACCCCATGTAGATGAATCACGTCTGCGGTGGACATCGCTACTCAGAAATTTACAGTTTAGCTATTCAAAATAAACAACAGAAATGGTATAATATCAATAATAACGAATCGAGATACGTTCAGGAAGGAGTGATATTAATGCTTAGTATGTTCAAAAAAGCTTTTTGGGTTCCATATGACGAGAGTGATACCTATCCTACTGTGGCAAAAGCGCACCAAGCAATTTCCAAGTATTGTGAAGAAAACGGTTATCCGTACTCTTTTAATGGTGATGACGAAGTTGCAATAAACGGCAAGCTCTATGAAATATATAGGGGCTATGAAAGCGGAAGCCGTGGCAATTACGGAATTAAGTGCAGAGAAAAGTAAATCCCTAGAATTCTGTTGATAATTAATCCGATATGTCAATCTGCATGACTTTGGAATGTCCCGATTTGAATTCGTGAATTGAATACCGGCCGCCCACCGGCGGCACCATCAAGCAGGAAATCAGAAACAGTTTCCTGCTTTTCTTTTGCCTAAAATTAACCACAGGAAGGAGGAAGCCGTTATGCCCTGTCCCCACCACGATATAAAAATCGTCCAGCGCAGCAGCCGCCAGTCAGCCGTAGCTCCAGCTGTTATACAACCTTCCAGGAAACAGCGACTACTACAGGCGGTTTCGACGCCGTATTTTCAGCTAATGATTGTTATCCAGGTATCTTTTTGAAGGATGAGAACGGAAATGTGACTTATGGAACGGATAGCGCGGCAACGAGAGCAACCCTGAAACGTCTGGCCGACTGGTATCAAAAGGGATATATCGATCAGGAAATGGATACAAGGGATTCTACAATCGAACTGATTAATTCCGGAAAGGTCGGAATGTTTTTTGGAGCCTGGTGGGTATCCAGTTACGGCATCGGGGATGCATACAGAAATGATCCCACGGCGAACTGGCAGGCATATCCCATTTTTACGGATGATAATAAATATTATGTAAAGGCAGGCTCTGCCACCACTGGCTATTGTGTAATCAATAAAAATGCTTCTGCGGATGTGGCGAAAGCGGTTATTATTATGGCTAACGTATTGCTCAGAGACGAGAGCAAGTTTGATGTATCTGAGCAGCCCTTGAATTTCTGGCCGGTAAGAATGCTGATGGCTCCAGCGGATGAGTGTGAATATACCTATCACGAATTGATTAACGTACTGGATGGAAAAACTTCTCCCGAGGATTATCAGGGTATTTCCAGTGCATACAAGCTGCTGGCCAACGATGTTTCCGTGGTAAAGGATGTTGTTCCAGGCTATGAGAGTGGAAAACAGCTTTCTATTGAGGACTTCAGCATGGAGAACTTCGGTAATTTCCAGAGAATGTATTCCCTGCTTATCGGTGACAGGCCGTATGCTACCACGACTGTTGACAAGAAGAGCCGTAGCTGTGTTTTCAGCCAGACACCAACTATGGAGAGCAAATGGTCCAACCTTCTGTCTATGGAAAAGGAAATGGTTATGAAGGTAATCACTGGAAAATCCGTAAACGTAATTGTACCTCTTGCTTTTGCACTTCTTCTGAATGAAATAAGAGAAATGAAATTTAAGAAGATCGTTCAGACGGTGGCTTATCTGCCCCATTTCCTTTCATGGGTTATTCTGGCGAGTATTTTTCTGGAGCTGTTCAGCTTTCAGGGAGCTTTTAATGCGATAGTATCGGCTTTTGGTGTGGAGCCTAAGATTTGGTTCGCAGAAGAAAAATATTTCAGGCAGCTGGTTATTTTTTCTGATGTATGGAAAGAATTCGGATATAATGCGGTTATTTATCTGGCGGCCTTAACAGGTGTCAGCCAGGATCTGTATGAAGCTGCGGCCACAGACGGTTGCAGCAGGCTGAAGGCTGTATGGCATATTACGCTGCCGGGAATTGCGCCGACGATCGTCGTGGTAGCTGTCCTGGGATTAGGAAATGTTCTGAATGCGGGCTTTGATCAGGTGTTTAACCTGTACAGCCCACTGGTCTATTCCACGGGAGATATTCTGGATAATACAGCTATATGGATTCACAGGAATTCCTGCCGGAACAGGAGATTGCACCTGAGGTGGGGGCTATTACCTGTGGTGCAGGCTGCCGGAGGGGCTGCCTGCGGATCTGCTCGCCACCCAGGCGGCGCAAAACGGCGTTGCCGTCCTTCCGGGAACGCCCTTCTATCTGCCGGGACAGAAGGGGGAAAATTATATCCGGCTGAACTACACCTTCCCTCCCAGAAACAGAATTGCGGAGGGGATCAGGGTTTTATGCGAGGTTATCAGGAAGCTGACGGTATCGGAGTGGATCCTTGGAAGGAGTTTGGCAGCATAGGCCTTACCGATGTGCATCCGCATTTTGTTACGGGACTGATCCGGGGATATTTTGGCGGGGAACCTCCGTTGCAATTTTGGAAGCTGCTTTTATCTGGCTGTGGGCGCGGTTATTATGGTGCCCTGGGCATATTATTTGCAGAAGGATGAGCTTCCATATGCTGTGAAGGATGTTTTGCGGTGGTTTGATAATTTCAGGAGGGATGTGCCTGAGTGGTTTTGCTCGGAGCGGCTGTAATCTCAAAATGTCATTGCTAAATTTTACAAGGAATGATATACTGATGGAAATTAGAAGTAAAAAGGTGCCTGATGCGGTTTTAGCTGCAGTTCAGGATAATAGGGAACCGGGTGGGAATCCCGGACGATCCCGTCGCTGTATACGCGGAGCATTTTTTTCAGCCGGAAGGCGGTCACTGTGGAAATGGGAAGACGAGAAAATGTGAGGATGCGCAAGTCAGAAGACCTGCCTTTTTATTTGTGTTTATAGGGACTGCGATGGACAGGAACTTATAAAATAAGCCCCTTTGAGGGCCTTATTTTTGTTGCCTGTTTGTGCGCACAGTCCGATTGTGTACAAGCGGGTTTTTTTATTCCCTAGGAAAGTACTCCTATGGAATAAAAAACGCTCCGCGAGGATCGCACTGCGGCGGAAAGGAATTATGTCGCTAAAGCGACCCGCCGCAGGCGGAGAATCTCGCAGGCGAGATTCTTTTTTATGCTCAAAAGAGGCTGCGATTCAGGCGGCACATTCATTTGCGCCGGGCCGGATCGCGGACATACAGGGAATGCGGGATGAAAATAGATTATTATGCATATCGTTCAGGAATGCGCTGCTGGAATGCAGGGCTGAAAATGTTTCTTGCGGTCATGGCGCTTTGCCTGGTAATAGCCTTTGATAAGCCGGCGGTTTCCATTTACGTGATACTCACCATGGGAGCTATTACGCTGATGATAGGGAAAATACCATGGAAGGTCTACATACATTTTATGACGGTGCCTCTTGCCTTTATGGTTTTCAGCGGCGCGGCGATTGCCGTGGAATTTGGCCGCGCGCCTTTGGGAGACTGGAATCTTGCGGCCTATTTTTTCTGGATATGCCTTTATAAGGAAAACCTGATTCTGGCAGGGAGGGTGTTCCTGAAGGCAATGGCCGGAATGAGCGCTTTATATATGATGTCCCTTGCCACGCCGGTCAGCGAACTGGTTCTGGTGCTTCAGAGGCTTCACCTTCCGCGTCTGCTGGTTGAACTGATGAACCTGATATACAGATATATTTTTATCCTGATAGATGTCTCGGAGCAAATGCAGATCGCAGCGAAGGCGCGGCTGGGCTGCCATTCCTTTCGCCAGTCATGCAAAAGCTTTGCCCTGATAGCGGGGAACCTGTTTCTTGTATCGTTACAAAAAGCGAATGCTTATTACGATGCCCTGCTGTCAAGAGGATACGATGGGAAGCTGGAATTTTTATCGGAAGTAAATCCGCCTGCGGGAGGACAGCTTGTTTTTACCGGGCTTTACCTGATTGTCCTTTTGGGTATCGCGGTCATTGTGTAGGAGAGCATATGGAAAATGAAGTATTGCTGCAGGTAAAGGGACTGTCCTTTACCTACGGGGAGGAACCGGTTTTAAAAGAGGTGAATCTCATAATCAGGCGCGGTGAGAGAATTGCGGTTATGGGGTCGAACGGAGCGGGAAAATCCACCTTTTTCCTGAATCTGAATGGAGTATTGAAGCCTGATGCCGGGGAAATCCTTCTTTGTGGAAGCAAAATAGGGAAAAAAGAGCTGAACCTGCTGCGCAAAAAAGTAGGTTTTGTATTCCAGGATGCGGACAGCCAGATTATCGCGGCGAATGTACGGGCGGAAATTTCCTTCGGGCCCATGAATCTGGGCCTGGAACGCAGTGAGGTAATACGCAGGGTGGATGCTGCAGTTTCCTATCTTGGCCTGGAAGAGCTGCAGCAGCGTGCGCCGCATTATCTGAGCGGAGGGGAAAAGAAACAGGTCAGCATTGCCGATATTCTGGCGATGGAGCCTGAGCTGCTCATATTTGACGAGCCGATGGCTGCGCTGGATCCTATGAACGCGCAGAGGGTGGAGGATATTCTGGGTAAGCTTCATGAGGATGGAAAAACTCTGCTGGTTGCAACACATGATGTGGATTTCGCCTGGCATTTTGCAGACAGGATTCTTGTTTTCTGCGACGGAATGCTGATTGGAGACGGAACGCCGGCTGAAATATTTTCCCGGAAGGAAATGATGGAAAGGGCCCATTTAAAAAAGCCATCCATTATGGAGGTCTGGGACGCACTGATTCAAAATGAACTAGTGGCGGATCGAAAGGGATATCCGTCCACCCCGCAACAGGCGGCGGAATGGATCGCTGCCTGTAAAAATGAGAGAGGAGATTCAAAAGAATGACAGAGAAACAAAAGAAAATTCTGAAGCTGAGCATTGCATTTTCCGTTGCCTTTGCGGTATATCCAACGGTCAATGCCATGCATATTATGGAGGGCTACCTTCCGGTCGGCTACTGCATCGCCTGGGGCGTTGTCTGCCTGCCGTTCCTGGTAAAAGGTTTTTTTACCATACGCAGGCTGTTTCAGGAAAACAGAAAGGCAATCACTATGCTGGCCATGGCGGGCGCATACATATTTGTCCTGTCCGCACTTAAAATTCCTTCCGTCACAGGAAGCTGTTCCCATATGACGGGGACCGGCCTGGGCGCAATCCTTTTCGGCCCCAGCACCGTCAGCATACTGGGCATTATTGTTTTGCTGTTCCAGGCGATTCTGCTTGCGCATGGGGGACTGACAACGCTGGGAGCCAATACCTTTTCCATGGCGATTGCAGGGCCGTTCGTTACTTATGGAATTTATCTGCTGTGCAAAAAATGTAAGGTGAACAGGATGGCCGGGATTTTCCTCGCCGCTTTCTTCGGGGATCTTTTTACCTATTGTGTAACGAGTGTACAGCTTGCGCTGGCATATCCCAGCACGCAGGGAGGCGTATTTGCATCCGCCCTGGAATTTCTCGGCGTGTTTGCACCGACCCAGCTGCCGCTGGCCGTTGTTGAAGGCCTGCTGACCGTACTGATTATGATGGCGCTGGAAAACTATGCGAAGCCGGAATTAAAGGCAATCGGTTTTATGAAGGCCGGTAAATAATAGAACAGAGGCAGCTGTGAAGGAACGTGCAGTTACGGGCAGAGATTGCTTTGATGCCGCAGGCTTTCCCTGCGGTATACAGGAGGCAAAAGTTTGAAAGTTCCTTCAAACTACTTATTAATGCAGTATCGCAGGCCTGCCTGCGGTATGAAAGGGGTAAATCCATGAAAAAAGAAGCAAAAACAGCAATAATACTGATAGTTCTGGTGGTACTGATTGTGGTGGTGCCGCTGTTTGCCAGGAAAGGAGCGGAATTTGGCGGCTCCGACGACGCGGGGAGCCAGAAGATAGAGGAGATTGCCGGGGAATATGAGCCTTGGTTCACGCCTGTCTTTGAAACTGCCCTGAACGGGGAAATCCCGGGCGAGGTTGAAAGCCTTTTATTCTGCGTCCAGACCGGGATCGGAGTGGGGATAATTGCATTCCTGATGGGACGGATGGTGGAGCGGAAAAAGTGGTGTAAGGAATAAGGCGGAACAGGATTCCTGCGCAGGCAGGCTGGTGAAGACACCGGCCTGTCTATTTTTTTGAATTTTAATGAAATATTGTACAGCTTTTATTGCGGCCATGCCGGGAGAACATACCGCAGGATGCGGCAGTTCTTCCGGCTTTTTTATGCTTTGCAACATTACAAAAATGTAATTCAAATGTAATGTAAGTAAATTGTTTGTGTTTTAACAGAATGCTAGACTAAGGTCATCACATGAGAAAACACACAATCATAGAACAAGAGAAAAGGAGAGAATGTTATGAAAAAAATCATATCATCGGGATAATCGTTGCAGCGGCGGTTATGATATGCGCCGGATGTGCAGGAGGAAAAAGCGGCACAGTTCTCCAGGATACATTTTCCAACCTGGATACGGTGGATTTTGAAGGCAATGAAGTGACGGCTGCCGTATTTAAGGAAAACGACCTGACCCTGATTAATACCTGGGCTACCTGGTGCGGCCCCTGTGTGGGAGAGCTTCCGGAATTAAACGAACTGTCGCAGGAGCTGAAAGCGGAAGGCGTAAAAGTAGGAATTAAGGGGCTGGTAATAAACTGGCAAAATCGGCAGTCAGCAGGCAGGCGGGATATCCCACAACCTACTTCGTAGACAGCGAAGGAATGCTGGTGGGCGAACCTGTGACAGGTTCCGAGGATAAGGAAGGCTGTAGATGAGTATATAAAGAAAGCCTCCGCACCTGGATGGACTGGGTGTAAGTAATTTTGGGCCTCCACAAATTAAAAAAATAATTAGCACTCACCTCTTGACATTGCTAATAATGCGTGTTATATTACAAATAGAACAAAGGAAAGGACAAAGATACAAAAAGCAATAAACATCGAAAGATGAGGGTACTTTTATACCGGAGTCGGAACCTGCGTTCCAGACATGTAAACGATAATTTTTATTTTACAGAAAAGGAGCGATAATTATGTTAATGCCTAGTATTTTTGGAGAAAATTTATTTGACGAATGGATGAGCTTTCCGTTCAGGAATTTCAACACGAACAGCCTTATGAAAACCGATATCAGGGAAACGGACGGCAGCTTTGAACTGGACATTGATATGCCCGGGTTTAACAAAGAGGATTTAAAGGCGGAGCTGAAGGAAGGCTACCTTACCATCAGCGCTTCCACGAACAAAGATAATGGCGAGAAGGACGAGAATGGCAGATATATCAGAAGAGAGAGATATGTGGGATCCTGCAGCAGAAGCTTCTACGTGGGCGAGGATATTAAACAGGACGATATCAAGGCGAAATTTGAGAACGGTATCCTGAAGATTTCCGTTCCTAAGAAAGAAGCGCAGCCGAAGGTGGAAGAAGATAAGCACATTGCGATTGAAGGCTGACAAAGTGGCAAGGCTTACAAGGCCGGCGGCAATAAAGCCGGATGCAGCGGCTCGGATAGAGAAAGGCCGCTGTAAGAGGAGAATGCTGTGGTAATTGGTGTCTGATTTCAATAGGCTCTCGGAATCTTGAGCCCGGGACTGGAAATCATAAAAAGTGCCGGTTCCCGGAGTATCCCCGACAGAAAAGCCAGAAAGGATGGCGTGGAGATGGTTCTCCCTGAGGTCGGCAGACCACTTTGTATAGGAAGTGACCTTGAACTCCACGGAGAGGAGGATGGAACGGAGCATGTCGGAAGGAAGCCTTGGCTCAGGACCGAAATCAGAATAACGGTCCTGCATGATGAGATCGATTTCAGAGAGGTCAAGGTTCCAGAATTTTTCCATGATATCCCATGTGGATGACGGAAGGGATTCGGCGGCATCCGGATAGTATTTACGCAGTTGTTCCAGAACACGGTTCTGGTAGGCGGCATGTCCGCCAATGTTAATAGGTTTCAATTAAGAAACACCCCCAATCAAGAAGATACCTTATTGATTAAGGGCGCGGAGCGCCGCATTTTTTGAGCGGTTTGTCAACCCTTTTTTTGAAAAAAGTTGGGGGAATTTATAAAAATGGAATCTCAGAAGCCGCATAAAATAAGGCTTGGAGATTCCGAGAGTCTATTTCAGAAGAATGGAGGAATGACTTATGTTGATGCCCAGTATTTTTGGAGAGAATTTATTTGATGATTTCATGGATTTTCCGTTTGATGATAAATGGGAGAAGAAGCTGAACAAGGAGTTCTTTGGGAAAAAGAATCCGTTGTACGGCAAAAATGCTTCCCGCCTGATGAAGACCGATGTGCGTGAAACAGATAATTCCTACGAACTGGATGTGGATCTGCCCGGATTCAAGAAGGACGAGATTCAGGTAGAGCTGGAGAACGGCTATCTGACAATCAGCGCGGAGAAGGGCCTGGATAAGGAGGACGAGAAGAAAGGCAGGTATATCCGCAGAGAACGTTATGCAGGAGCCTGCAGCCGTACCTTCTATGTTGGCGAGGATTTGGAACAGGCGGATATTAAGGCCAGCTTCAAGCATGGTATCCTGAAGCTTTCCGTTCCCAAAAAGGAAGAAAAGAAACAGGTGGAAGAGCATAATTATATAGCGATTGAAGGCTGATTCCGTCTGCCGCATGGCAGGCCGGACAATCGTTTTGGATAATACGGAATTGGAAGTTTCCTTCTTTATAGGCATCGGCGAAGCCGGGCGCAGCAGCGTTTCCCGCTTTGCCGGTGTCTTTTTTTGTTCGCGGAGGTTTGTGCAATTATGCCATTTTCCTTTTTCACGTACTGTGTTAGACTTATCCTCAGAAAATAATGCAGGGGGAAATGGGCATGGAGAAAAAAATAGTAAGAGTCGCGCCGCCGCAGCTGGGGCGTTCGCTCAGGGAAGCAGAGGACGGCATGGCGCTTCTTGGCAATGCCTGCAGGGAGGATATGCCTGTGGAGCAATGCCATATCCGCGGACTAATTGCGGAAAACCAGGATTTTTATAAAATAAATCTGGAAGGCGTGATTTTTGAAAACTGTACCTTCCTGCACTGTAATTTCGAAAAAGCCAGTTTTATCGATGTGCGGTTTAAGACCTGCGATTTATCCAACAGCCGCCTGGACGACTGTTATTTCAGCCGCTGCGAATTCCTTTCAGTAAAAGGGGTGGGTGCGGATTTCCATGAAAGCCTGCTGAAGGAGGTGCGCATGGAGGAATGCGGCCTTTCTTTTGCCAATTTCAGCGGAACCAGGTGGGAATCGGCGGTATGGAACGCCTGCGATATGCAGGAAAGCTATCTGGCGGACTGTCGTTTTAAAAAAATGGAATGGAAGGGGCTGAACCTGAAGCGGGCCAGTTTTTTCCATACGCCCTTAAAAGGAATGGATCTGCGCGGGAATGAGATTGAGGGCATTGTTTTATCGGAGGAAAAAGGGGAGCTGCGGGGAGCGGTGACGGATTTATATCAGGCGGCGGAGCTTGCGAGGCTGCTGGGGATTGTTATAAAATAGGGTCTGTAAAAAAGGCCGGACAGCGGAAAGGAAGACAGGAAAATGGCAATTGACAAGGTAAGGAATTATTTGAAAAAATGGAATGCGGACGGCAGGATTCTGGAATTTGAGGTTTCCAGCGCCACGGTGGAGCTGGCGGCGCAGGCGCTTCACTGCGAAGGCAAAAGAATTGCGAAGACACTGTCCTTTGATTTAGGGGATCACTGCATCCTTATCGTGACTGCAGGGGATGCAAAAATAGATAACGCAAAGTATAAGGCAAAATTCGGGAAAAAGGCGAAAATGCTTCCTGCCGTCGAGGTGGAAGAGAAAATCGGACATGCCGTGGGAGGCGTGTGCCCGTTTGCTGTGAATGAGAATATATCGGTTTATCTGGATGAATCACTGAAACGTTTTGACACAGTGTTCCCTGCCTGCGGCAGCAGCAACAGCGCGATTGAAGTTAACATGGAGGAGCTGGAGGAATACTCCGAAGCCTGTGAATGGGTGGATGTCTGCAAGGATTGGGCGCAGGCGGAGAGTTGATTTCGGACGGACCGGGGTCAGGATAAGCAGGGATCGGGATGCGTACAAGCCAGGATAAGCAGGAATCCGGAAGAGTCCGTATACAGAAGGAACGGGATAAGGAGTGGGAAAAATTCGCTGAAAGGGGTGGCAGTTTGCTGTCTTATGACAGCGGGAAAGTCCCGGGCATTCTGTGCCGCACGGACTTTCCCTTTTGTAATTTTTCCGTAGCTGTGAGGGCACTGGAGAATTAAGTCTTTTGCTTAACCCTTTACAGCGCCGATGGCAATACCTTTTACAAAATATTTTTGCATGAAAGGATATATAATCATAACCGGCAGAATGCCCATTACGGTCAGAGCCATGCGGACTGAGGTGGAAGGCAGATCGGCGGTGTTAATATTGCCTCCGGCCTGCGCCTGTTGCCGCAGGGAGTCGAGATCCCTCTGGATATTCATCAGCAGTACCTGGATACTGAACATACGATCGTCGTTCAGATAGTACAGACCGTTCATCCAGTCGTTCCAGTAGGCCAGGCCAACAAGCAGTCCGATGGTGGCGATGATGGGCAGGGCCATGGGCAGTACGATGCCGAAAAGTATCTTAAATTCGCTGGCGCCGTCAACCCGGGCCGCCTCAATGACCGCATCCGGAATATTAGCGGTGAAATAGGTACGCATCATAATAACGTTGAAAGCGCTCATCAGCAGGTTGGGGATAAGCAGGGCGAATACGGTGTTGCGGATATGGAAGGTTTGGGTCCACATAAGGTATGAGGGAACCAGACCACCGGAAAAAAGCATGGTGAAGAATAAATAAAAGGCGAATATGTTCCTGCCCGGCAGTTCCTTCCGTGAAAGCGGATAGGCATACAGTGTGGTGAACAGCAGGTTGCACGCCGTACCGATTGCAGTCACCAGAAAGGAAATTGCATAACCGCGGAATACTGCGGCAGATTTCGTAAACAGATATTCATATGCATAGGTACTGAACTTCTCAGGAAAGAAGCTGTAGCCGTTTGTGATCAGAGTCTGTTCTTCAGTGATGGAGGACATAATCAGCAGTATGAAAGGTGCAATTGCACAAATAATAAGAAAGCTCAACAGGATATGAGCAAAAATTTGGAATCCTTTTCCCTTGTCTACCATAATATGCTGCCTCCTTCTTAAAACAGGGAACTCTCATTGTCCACCTTGCGGACAATAAAGTTAGCGGTTACTACCAGAATGAATCCTACAACAGACTGATATACGCCTGCTGCGGAGGACATGCCGATGTTGTTGGTCTGCATCAGGCCGCGGTACACATAGGTATCGATGGTCTGGGTCACGCTGATCAGGGGACCGGAGTTCTGGGGAACCTGATAGAACAGACCGAAATCAGACCGGAAGATACCGCCCAGGGCCATCAGGGTCAAAATGATAATTGTAGATTTCAGGCCGGGCAGTGTTACATTTTTGATTTGCTGCCAACGGCTGGCACCATCTACCACGGCCGCCTCATACAAAGTGTGGTCAATACCGCAGATGGTGGCATAATACAGTATCATGTTGTAGCCCAGGCCTTTCCAGATGTTGATGACAACCAGGATGACAGGCCAGTATTTAGGGCTGTTGTACCAGTCGATAGGTTTTGCGCCGAAAGCAGCCAGAAGCGAGTTGTTGATATAACCATTGCTGCTGCTCAGGAAAGCAAATGCCAGATAGCTGACGATAACCATGGAAATAAGGTAGGGAATGAGGATTACGGTCTGGTACAGCTGTTTGGCTTTTTTGCTGTGGACTTCGTTAAGGATAATGGCCACTGCAACAGCCAATATGGTGCCCAGCCCGATAAATACCAGGTTATAGAGCAGGGTATTCCGAATCATGACGAAGGCATCTTTAGTGCGGAAAAGGAATTCAAAATTTTTAAAACCGCACCACGGACTGCCATAGATGCCGTCTCTGGCGTTATACTGTCGGAACGCGATCTGAATGCCAAACATGGGAATGTAGCAATTGATAAACAGATAGATGACGCCAGGCACGAACATCAAATAAAGGGGCCAGAATCGTTTCAGCTTTTTTCTGACATTCTTCATATTTTAGTCCTCCCTATGATTTGATAATGTGTAAAGAAGAGGCGGGTTGGGGAGCAACCCATACCCGCCTTCCTTTTTCTGCATGCATATGTTTATATCAGGGTTTCCGGAGTTTATTTCTTACCTGCCAGAAACTCATCCAGTTGACGCTGTTTCTCTGCAATGATTTCATTGATGCCGGCGCTTTCCAGTTCAGCAATGAACTTGGGAAGGTTTTCATTCGGGTCCATAGCGCCCCAGCGAAGAGCTGTGTGATATGCGGATACAACGTTGTTGCAGGCGGTAACCTGGTTCAATACCGGGTTGCTGTCCCAGGAGAAGCCATGGGCAGGACTGGCAACACCGCTTTCGTTGAACTTATTCAGCTCATCCCACAGGTCAGCCTGAGCACCCTTCCAGAGAGGAGTAATCTGCTGGTTAGGCCAAGCCCAGTCAACGGAGGAATAACCGCTGGCATTAGGATCCACGCCTTCGGGAGTGGTAATAAAGGTTTTGGAATCATCGGTGTATACCCAATGCTTGCCTTCGATACCATTGATAAACAGGTTGGAAACCTCAGGATCGGTATACATCAGGTTCCACAGCTCCATAGCCTTCTCAGGATGGGGTGAGCTGTAAGGAATGATGAAGGAGTTGCCGTTGGATACGTCGGTATATTTGTAAGGCTCAACCACTTTCATGAATACCACTTCTTTGCCTGTGGACTTATAGTTTTCCAATTCCTTGCCGGGCTTCCAGTTTTCAAACATTGCAAAACCGTTGCCGGAGAGCAGGTTGTTTTCGGTGGTTGTGGTAGCATCAGGCATGATCAGGCCTTCCTGATTCCATTTGTACATCATTTCACAGAATTTACGGTAGCTTTCAGTTGCATAATAGTTCACAACCTCTGTGGTGTCGTTATAAACATTTTCCAGAATGCCCAGGTTATCGCCCAGAGGATCAGTAGGCAGAGTTTCCTGCATACCGCCGCCGGCCCATGTGGGAACGAGAGGATACATGTCGGGATATGCTTCGTGAACCTGAGTCAGGATTTTGTACATATCATCGTAAGTACCCATTTCAGGAACTTCGATTCCAAGTTCGTCCACGATATCCTTGCGCATGGAGAAGCCTGCGGAACGGGAAGTGTCCTTCATGTCGGGAAGCGCATACAGTGTACCGCCGAAACGGCAGGCATCCAAGTCAACAGGATTGATAACTTCAAGAGCGCCCTGTCCGTATTTTTCAACCAGATCGTCCAGAGCTGTAGCATAGTTGTTACGCACAATAGCAGCCAGCTGGCCGTTAACGTTATTATAGTTCAGCATATCGATGGGTTCACCGGAAGTAAGAGCCAGATTGATCTGTTCTGCGTCCTGACCGCGGACAAGCTCGATTTCAACACCGATTTTCTCGCGGGTAATCTCGCTGATAGCGGCGGCAACCTCGTTGCAGTCTTCGGTATCGGCACTGCCGACGCCCCATACCACCAGCTTTACAATCTCGCCGTTATTCTCACTGCCGCCGGTATTTTCGGCGCTTGCGCCTTCATTGGAAGCGCCTGCATTGTCTGAATTTCCTGTGCTGCCTGTACTGGCGCTGCCGCATGCGGCAAGGCTGGCTGCCATTACGCCGGCCAGCAGTAAAGCTGCACCCTGTCTCCAAAATTTAATCATGTTATTTCGCTCCTAACTTGGTTAGTAGTAGTTATTAAAGCCCCTCTCCAAGGGCTGGGTCATGATGTAAGGGCCGCCGCAGCCGGCATGTCCTGCCTGCCCATTGTCCGCGAAACGGAAAACAGTGCAAAAAGGTTCTAGCTACAGTCCCCTGCATTGTAGATAATTGCCTTTCTTATCCGACAGCTAATGGATAGGGAAGGTGTGTGTCTGTCCTGACAGGTTAACCACTGTCAAAATGCGCAGGCGGTTCAAAGCCTGACTTAAATCTCTGCTTTTTCATACTCTTTTTCATCCCTCCTTTTTCAGACTGTCTGAAAACCTCCTTTTGGGTATAAAACCCGCTTCCGTTATTTTCCTGAGTACAATTTATGTTCTCCGTAAAACACTCTCCGGGAAGCTTTTTCCCCTGAAGCAGCCGGTTATCCGGCTGTTTTGTTTTCGGACAATCCTCTTTCTTGATTAATATTATATTTATCGTTAAACTAAATCTTTTTATTATATTGCCATTACTTTATAAACTTTGTCAATATAAATCACAATAAAAAACATAAATTTAGTAATTATATACAAATTTATTTATGTAAATTGGTAATTAATTCCAGTTATATCGTTAAACTTACAAACAGAAGTTAAAAAGCCTCAGAAAGCAAAAGCGTGTATGCAGCGGCAGGATTTTTGGGAAAAAAGATTTTCCGTAAAGAAAGGCGGATGGAAAAAAACGTGGTAAACGGCGCATTTTGATTGCATAACCGGACATATCTGTGATAGGATGAAAGCATCGAATTTCTGTTGAGGCCATAAGTGCCTTGTCATGTGTGTATTGTGTGAGTCTTGAAGAGAGATCTCCCTGGATTTCCGAAAATAACGGAAAAGAACAGACGGAAAAAAGGAAGAGGCGGCCGGATACGGCGGGCTTTTTATTTGGAGGAACGAAATGGATAAATATCAGATATTGAAGCAGTATTTTGGATATGACAGCTTCAGGGACGGACAGGAACTGCTGATAGACGGTATTTTGCAGGGACAGGATGTCCTTGGAATTATGCCTACCGGAGCGGGAAAGTCTCTCTGCTATCAGGTGCCTGCTTTAATGCTGCCCGGAATTACGCTGGTGATATCGCCCCTGATATCCCTGATGAAGGATCAGGTAGGGGCCTTGAACAGCGTGGGAATCCATGCGGCCTTCCTGAACAGCTCACTTACATATGGTCAGTACAGGAAGGCATTGGAATACGCGAAGGCCGGACGATATCCCATCATTTATGTGGCGCCGGAGCGGCTGGTGACGGAGGAATTCCTGGATTTTGCCAGAACTGCCAAAATTTCCATGGTTGCCGTGGATGAGGCGCACTGTGTCTCCCAATGGGGACAGGATTTCCGTCCCAGCTATCTGAAAATTTCAGAGTTTATCGGATTGCTGCCTGAGCGGCCGGTGGTCGGCGCTTTTACGGCAACGGCTACTAAAGAGGTCAGGGATGATATCATAGATATTCTTATGCTCCGTACCCCGGAGGTGTTGACGACCGGTTTTGACCGGCCGAATCTCTATTTTGCCGTGCAGACTCCCAAAGATAAATATGCCACGATGAAAAATTATCTGGAGCTTCACAGGGAAGAAAGCGGGATTATTTACTGCCTGACCAGAAAAGTGGTGGAGGAGGTCTGCGAGCGGCTGCGGGGAGACGGTTTTCCGGTCACCCGTTACCATGCGGGACTCAGTGACGGTGAAAGGAGACAGAACCAGGACGATTTTATTTATGACAGATATCCGGTTATGGTGGCTACCAATGCCTTTGGAATGGGTATTGATAAATCCAATGTGCGGTATGTGATACACTATAATATGCCTAAGAATATGGAGTCGTATTACCAGGAGGCCGGCCGCGCGGGCAGAGACGGGGAGCCGGCGGAATGTATCCTCCTCTACGGCGGCCAGGATGTGGTGACGAACCAGTTTTTTATCGATAATAACCAGGATAATCAGGAGATGGATCCGCTGACAAAGGAGCTTGTGATGGAGAGGGACAGGGACCGGCTCCGGAAGATGACATATTACTGCTTTACCAATGAGTGCCTGAGGGATTACATTCTGCGGTATTTCGGAGAATATGGCTCCAATTACTGCGGGAACTGCTCCAACTGCTTAAGCCAGTTTGAGGAAGTGGACGTGACGGAGATTGCGAGAGTCCTGCTGGGCTGCGTGCTTGCTTGCCGCCAGCGGTATGGGACGAATGTGATTATAGACACGGTGCATGGTGCAAACACGGCGAAAATCAGGCAGTACCGGATGGATGAGAATCCGCATTACGGAGAGCTGTCCAAGGTGCCTGCCTATAAGCTGCGTCAGGTGATGAATTATCTGATGCTGAATGAATATCTGGCCGTCACCAACGATGAATACGCCATCGTAAAGCTTACCGGGAAGTCAAAGCTTATCCTGGAAGAGGATGAGACGGTGATGATGAAAATGGCGAAGGAGCAGGAGCATCCTGCGAAGGCTGCCGGTGAAAAGAAAGGCAAAAAGAGCAGGGGCGCCGCCGCCTTCGATCTGGATGAGGAGGATGAGAAGCTGTTTGAAGTCCTGCGCGGACTGCGCGGGGAAATCGCACGAAAGGAAGGCGTGCCGCCTTATATAGTTTTTTCGGATAAGTCGCTGGTGCATATGTGCGTGATACGGCCTGTGGATAAGAATGAGATGCTGTCAGTATCAGGCGTTGGTGAGTTCAAGTTTGAAAAATACGGAGATCAGTTCCTGCAATGTATCGCCCGGTTCAACCGGGAGAACGGCAAGACGGATGAACCGGACAGCCTGGGCGCTGTGGATTTTTCCAGCCTGGATTATGATGTGGTGCAGGATTATGAAGGGGCGCCGGAGCTGGAAGCGGATGCGGGAAAAGAGGAACTGCCGGCTGGTACGAAAATAGGGAAAAAGACGAAGGAAGAATTTGTGATGACGGAGGAAATCGCGTCCCAGATACACTATGCCCCGCGGATGTCCTTAAGCGATCTTGTGGGTCAGATGAATGATTTGCGGGATGAGAGCACGACGAAACGTCTGACCATAAAGGCGGTGGAGCAGATGCTGCTGGAGGAAGGGCTTTTTGAACTGAAATTCGTCAATCGGATGCCGCTGCGGAAGATAACGGAATATGGGAAGGATTTTGGGATAGAAGCCGAGGTACGGGTCAGTTCCAAAGGGAATGAATATGAGGTGTTTTATTATACGCAGGAGGCGCAGAGAGGGATTGTGGAGCTGCTGCTGACTGCGGAGGATGAAACAAGGTGCTGAATCATTGCATTCTTCTGTACAGCGGACCGGATATCTGTCGTCACCAAGGAGGAATATGCCATCGTGAAGCTTACCGGGAAGTAAAAGCTTATCCTGGGGAGGATGAGACGGTGCTATGGAAATGGCGAAGGAGAGGGATATTATGCTGTTTCAAAAAGAAAAGATAGAGGTAATTGGGGGTGTTTGGCGGCATTTCCCTCGGAGCATCTGCTTCTTGCTGTGCGGGGCAGCCGCGGGAGATTAAGCATGGACTGGTTTGAGCCGGAAAAAGAAGCCAGAGGATGCGAAGCGGATTATCGCTCTATCCTGTATCTGGGCGAAACCCCGCTGCTCAGGATACAGGCCAACGGCTCCCCTACCTGTGAGAGTATGCTGGCGGCGGGTTACGGGATACCGGAGGATTGCAGGGAAATCTATTCGGTCCGGGCTGCATTGGATAAGCCATATGCCGGACTTGCGGATGCGCTGGAGCGGGTGAGGCCGGTCCTTGGACTGCTCCAGCCGGGAATTTATGTATTGTCCTATTCGGATTATTATCCAACCGATGGTGACGGGCATTTCTTCTGGGATGTACCGGAGTCATTGACGTCATTCAAAGCGACGTCGGAATACTATGATTCAGATAAGCATCGTGTGCTTCCCTGTTTCCCCTGTTATCTCTATCCTGCGCAGAGCGCACAAAAGTACGATCCTCAGCAGGCGGAAAACTATCGGCGGCGCCTCAGGGCGGGGGAGGCGCTTCCTCCTGTTTTGGCCTATTCGCTCTGGGGATATATGAGTGTCCTTCTGGATGGGCCCACCGCGCCTGCGCTTGTGCGCTGGAGGAAAAAACAGTGCCGGCCATGACCATATCGCGTCCGGGGCGTATCTGGAGAGAGGGAATCCTGCATATTGTCTGGCCGGACGGGAGCGAGACGCCGGCGGCGGACATCATCACTCCTGCGCAGCAAAAACTCTTTGACTGCCCGTTGGGAAGGAAACGAAGGGGAACGCCTCCTGCAGGACAGGAGGTTGACAGATCTGGCTGAATAAAAATGTCTCACTCCGGGAGCGGGGAGTGAGGCATTTTTAGAACGGCGGCGGGAAGCACCTGTTTGTTTGGCTGGTTAGGCTGGTGGATGCAAAGAACTGCCTTCTGGCTGGCTTTGCCATAAGCCCTGACGTTTTCTATTTAAACCACGGCAGCGCTGGCAAATCGTCAAAGCAGCGTCACGCATCCATACCCGTTTCATAAAACGGTTTTACAGCGCCGAACAGGCCGGCATCATTGGCGAGCCTGGCGGGAACAATTTCGGCCAGCTGTCGGTACTGGGGCGGAAGCTGGCGGTTTGTATGTTTTTCCAGGAGAGGAATCAGGATGTCGCTTTGCTTTGAAATGCCGCCGCCGATTACCACCCTGTCAGGGTCAAGCATCAGGATATTGTTCGCCAGGATACGGCCCAGCTTTTCGGTCCAGTCCTCCAACAGCCGGAGGCAGCAGGGATCATTGTCACGGACGCGCTGGATAAAGGCAAAGCCGTCGAGCTGTTCGCCGGTAAGCTCCGAGGCCCTTCTGAGAATTCCCAGGGTGGAATAATTGATTTCCAGGTATTCTTCAGAGGAGGAATAATCACTGTAGCCGATTTCCCCGCTCTGAAAATGGCTGCCAAGATATGGCCTGCCATCCAGAATCAGGGCGCTGCCGATACCGGTTCCCAGGGTGATGCACAGCAGGACACGGCTGCCCTGGCCGCTGCCCAGCCAGTACTCCCCTAAAGCGGCGGCAGTACCGTCGTTCATAATAGACACCTTGAGAGACGGATTATGTTGCCGGAGGAATTCAGGAATATTCACGCCTTTAAGATAGGGCAGATTCTCAACGCCGCCCATGCACAGTCCGTCCGATTGGATAAAGCCCGGACAGGACAGCCCTACATTTACGGCGCCGCAGGCAATAGCCTTATCGATAACAGGCAGCAGGTGCTGATAGAATTCATCCAGGTTTTTCAGGCCGGAGGTGGGAAAGGAATCTTTCCCGGTGAGCTTTCCGTCTGCCGTGACATAAGCATATTTGGCGGAGGTACCGCCGATGTCAATGGAAAGTGAAAGGTTTTTCTGCATAGTAATACTCCTCGTTTGTTTTTTATTTTAACAGAAGGAAAATAGTAACAGTTCAACTGCCGGACTGTTACGGTAAAATCCTTCAAAATAACAGCTTTTTAATGTCTTCTTTTTCCAGCAGGGCATAGGGGCTGAACGCAAATACGGTCATCCGTTCAAGCTCCCCTTTCCCATTCTGCTCCCAGTTAATGGGAAGAAGTTTCTCTGCGATTTCCTCATAAATCCGTGTCCCATGTTCTGTTGTCTGCAGCAGGTTCCAGATTAAGCCGCATAGAACACAGATATTATTATAAAAACGCTCATAATCACTGTTCAGTTCAAACATCATACTGCTCAGTTCGGAATATCCGATTGTCAGAAGCGGATAAATCAGCGGCGGATAGACGAGGTTCCATTTTTCCACAAGGGCGCTGTCCCGGAGAAAAGCATCAATTTGCTCCAGCATGCAGGCAGCATGGGCAGGAAGGCTGTCATGCTTTAAGGACGCTATAATTTCAGCCTGCTGCGCTGTTTTTTCGCTGCTGTAGGTGAGCTGTTCCGGCGTAAGGGCAGAAATGATGTACTTCATACTGCGCAGGAAAGGCTGATAATCCTCAATTACCTTCCGGGAAATTTTGCTCCAGATGAATTCCTGGTATTCACTGCGGGTTCCGGAAAGATAGGGCGTCCATATAAAAAGAGGGATGATTCTCTTGTCCAGCTCCGTAAAATCATCAGCGGCAGCCTTCTTTTCTTCATAGGATTCCATGAGCCTCAGGCTCGCGGCAAGGGAATCGCAGTCGATGGGGGCAGGATCATTTTCAAAATAGCGGGCAAGGATGTCCACATTCCGCCGCATGGTGTCAATCCGTTTCGTCAGAGTGTCGATTTGCCGGTAGAAATAGTAGGAAGCAGTTCCTGGGAAACGAAGGATGTGGCGGATATCGGAAACGGGAAAATCCAGCCTGCGCAGCCGTGAAATAATAATGAGATTGCGCACGTCCTCGTCCGAAAAATCATGATATCCGTTTACCGGATCTTCTCTTGGCATGATCAGTTTCTGTGAGATATAGAATTGGATGGTTCTCCTGGATAATCCGGTTTTTTCAATCACTTCCTTAATTCTCATGGATACTCCTTCCTTTATCAAAAAAAGCTGCCGTCCGGTGCAAACGTTACCGTCCGCCCGGTGCAAAAGCCTTCACCACAGAATATTTCTCTCTGCACATGATCCGGCCCTCTACCGGAAACTGTACACCAGGTGAACAGTTTTCGAAAGGCATATTGTGGATAAAAATACATTTCATGTGCAAATCTTCTGTTAATTATAACAAAATCTGAATAAAAAAACACCATTGACTGTACAGATTATGAATAGTTTACAATATAAGATATAAGAAAAGGAGGACGGAACTTATGTATGAAAAATTATTTTCTCCCATCAGGATCAAAGGGATGGAGCTGAAAAACCGTGTTATCCTGCCCGCAATGGGTACCCGTATGAGCGATCATAAAATGGTGACGGATAAGCTGATCCGATATCATGTTGCCAGGGTGAAGGGCGGAAACGGACTGAATATGGTGGAGGTAGCCAGTGTGGAGCCGTTAAGCTCCCCCAAGCAGTTTCTTTCCATTGCAGAGGATAAGTATATTCCGGGGCTGAAGAAGCTGACGGATGCCATTCATGAAGCGGGGGGCAAGGCGGGGATCCAGCTTTGGCAGGGAAGCATTGCCGTAAGCTTTGATCCGGCCGCAGTGATGTATGTAGCTTCTGACATGCCGGTGTCGGCGGAGCTTACACTGCCCGGTATCAGCGTGGAACAGATCCATTACATAGCGGACTGTTTTGGCAAAGCGGCGGCAAGGGCTGCAGAAGCGGGCTTTGACTGTGTGGAGTTCCACTGCGCGCATAACTATCTGCCTCATTCCTTCCTGTCGGGCGGAATCAACCATCGGACGGATGAATATGGCGGATCCCTGGAAAACAGGGCGCGTTTCCCGCTGGAAGCCATCCGCGCCATCCGCAGTGCGGTCCCTGCGGACATGCCGGTTTTCATGAGAATAGATGCGCATGATGATTATCTGGAAAACGGGCTGACAATAGAAGAAGTGGCGCAGTTTTGCAAATGGGCAAAGGAAGCAGGCGTGGATGTCCTGGATATTTCCAGAGGAAATATAATAACGCCGGCTTTGAAATATGAGGTGCCTTCCCTTGATCTGCCCTGCGGCTTCAATATTGACAATGCGGCATATATCAGGAAAGAAACAGGCATGCTGACAGTTGGCGTCGGCAGAATCAATACGCCGGAGCTGGCGGAACAGATTCTGGAAGAAGACAAGGTGGATATGGTGGTTATCGGCCGGGGACAGCTGGCGGATCCTGAATTCTGCAGCAAGGCAAAGGCAGGAAGAAGAGAGGACATCGTAACCTGTGTAGGCTGTGATCAGGGCTGCTATGACGGTTTTTCCAATTTGGATATGCCTCACATCACCTGCCTGAGAAATCCGGCGGTAGGCCTGGAAGCGGAGATGACGCCGGTTCCCTGTAAAGATCCGGAGAAGGTGCTTATCGCAGGCGGCGGAATTGCCGGGATGCAGGCGGCGCTTGTATTGAAGGAACGCAGCGCCAGGCCGGTGATTTATGAAAGCAGCGATCATCTTGGCGGACAGTTCCTGCTGGCAGGGGAAGCGCCCCGCAAACAGGAAATGAAGGCGGCCATGCTTTCCATGGCGTTGCAGGTGAAAAGAGCGGGGATTGAGGTGCATCTGAATACGCCGGTAACCCCTGAACTAATCGCAGAGGAAAAGCCGCATACCGTAATCTGCGCAATTGGTTCCTCACCCATCAGCCTGAGAATTCCGGGCGCAGATGGGGAAAATGTGGTGAACTCCCATCAGGTGCTGGGCGGAAAGGTGAAGGTTTCCGGTGCTGCCGTGGTAATCGGCGGCGGTCTTGTGGGTATGGAAGCGGCGGAATATCTTGCGGAAAGCGGCTGCAAGGTTACCGTCCTGGAAATGCTGCCGGAGGTATGCGCTGATATCGGGCCTGTCCGTAAAATCTGTGTGATGGAAGAAATTGCAAAACGTGGAATTGTAACAGTCACAGATATCACGGTAAACCGGATTGATAATGGATGCGTGTATGGAATCAGGGATGGAAAAGAAGAGTCTTACCCCTGTGATTATGCGGTGGTCGCGGTTGGTTCCAGAAGCAATGACGCTTCGGCGCTGGAGGAAATCTGCCGCAATGAAGGCATCGCTTTCGTGAAGGTAGGGGATGCGCTGCGTGCCCGCCGTGCGATGAATGCCACCTTTGAAGCGCAGGAAGCGGCTGTTAAATTTGATCAGCCTGAATACCGTGCGGTGATTTCAAAAGCGCCCAAAACCGTTTTTGTAACAGGCGGAACCGGAAAAATGGGGATTGAAACGGTGAAGCAGCTGCTTGCAAGAAAACCGAAATTTGTGGTCCGCATGCTGGCGCGTCCTTCCGCAAAGAATAAAGAGCTTGTGAAAAAAAATGCCGATCCTTATCTGGAAGTAGTCTGGGGAGACATGAAGGATTATGAGACAATTCTGAAATGTGTAACCGGTGCGGATTATGTGCTGCACATCGGCGCCATGGTATCTCCGGCAGCGGATAAATATCCGGAAGAAACGCTGTATACGAATATCGGCTCCACCCTGAATATTATTAAAGCCATTAAGGAACAGCCGGATCCGGACAAGGTGAAATTCGCCTATGTGGGTACGGTGGCCATGACTGGTGACAGACCGGTGCCTGTGAACTGGGGGCGCTGCGGAGATCCCATCAATCCTTCCGCCCATGATTATTATGCGATGTCAAAGGTATTTTCCGAGTTATCCGTGTTTGACAGCGGACTGAAATACTGGGTTTCCATCCGCCAGACCGGGCAATACCCGCCGGATCAGGGAGCGGGCGAGGAGCCGATCCAGCACCATCAGAATCCAAATAACGTGCTGGAATGGAGCACGGCGGTGGAATCCGGCATCTGCATGGCCAATCTCTGCGAGGACTGGGTGCCTGAGGAGTTCTGGAGGAAGGCCTATAATTTAAGCAGCGGCAAGGGCTGGCGTTTTGCCCATTGGGAGCTGATGAATTTCAGCTTCGGCCCCATGGGAATCCGTTACCAGGATGTATTTGACGTGACAAAATGTGCGCTTTACAATTTCCATGGCCACTATTATACGGACTCCGATTTACTGGATGATATTTTACATTTCAGGGTAATCCCGCCGGAAAGCTACCGGGCGGAGGCGACGGCGGAGATGGAAGCGATGATGAAAAATCCCATGATTGCCGCCATGATGCCCAATACCCGGTCCATGAAGGAAAAACTGGAAAAAATCAGCCATAAAGAAATGGGAACCTCCTGGATGCTGGAGAATAATCAGGAAGACTGGATTCATGCATTTTTCGGATCCAGAGAAAAACAGCAGCAGATTAAGAGTGTGGAGGAAGGATATGAATTTTACCATCCTTCCGAGGAGAATCCGGTTTATATGGATCACGGCTATGATGAGGGCAAGGCGCTGGAAGAGCTGCAGGCTGAGGATATCAGGAAGGCTGCGCAGTTTAGGGGCTGTGAGCTGCTGGATGAAAATATTCCCGATATTTATACGCCTCTGCGGTTCAGATGTTCGGAAGGCCATGAATATAAAATGAGCGTCAACGCCATGCTGCGCGGCGGCCACTGGTGTCCGGAATGCCAGCGGAACACCTGGCACTATGCCGATATGGCCCGCAAGAGCCCGTTCTATGCCCAGGTGTGGACACCGGTTCACGGGAGTGGGGATGATTACAGCATACCGATGCGTTTCTCCGCATTTGATATCTGGAATGAGCTGAAGGAAAAGCTTGGTCTGGAATAAGCGGATGTGAAATGGTGGTTTGAGGAACGGTTTCTTTAAGGATGGTTTGTAATACCATAAAGAGGTTGGGACAAATAACAAGTAAGGCAGTATAAATGGTATTACAGAAATAAAGTCACAGAAATGAAGCTACAAAAATAAATCTGCAGAAAGAATTCAGTGGAAATAAAGCTGCAGCAGAGAAGCCCCTTCCTGCCGTCTTTGGCGGGGAGGGGCTTTAAGTGATTTGAAGAAAAAGCTGAAAAGGACGGCGGCCTCACTTTATCCGGCGGGCAGTAATTTTGTTAGAGGCATGCAGATGCCTGGGAACATTGAGGTGCTCGTCTTCAAAAACATACGACCTGAAATCAATAATCTCCCAATCCTCATACAGCTTCCTGATTTCGCCGTCATCTGCCAGACCGATAGCAAAAGGTGCAATATCAGGAGAGGGAGGCACCTGGTTCGTAAACAGCTGTATAATATGAAAGCCTCCGACTTCCGTGGCTTTTTTTGATTTCATAATAAAATTGTGCCAGTCATTCTTACTTACAAAATGTAAGGTCCCAAATGACATTATGAGACTGTATTCTTTTTCAAAGGAAAAACTGCATAAATTGCCAGTCCATGCATTAATTTCTAAAGAGTGTGCCACTGCCAAACGGCGCAGCTTTTCAATTGCATTTACCGACAAATCGAAAGCATCAATATTCCTAAGTCCCTGTTTAGCCAAATACAATGAATTTTTTCCGTCGCCACAGCCAACGTCAAGGACTCTTCCCGATTTGTCCAGCAGGTTTTCGATTGCAGTAATGGACTGGTTTGGCTGGTTGCCAAATGTAAAAACTGTATCGTCTTTATATGTTTCTTCCCAAAATGGTACTTCCAATTTCGGCCTCCTTATAAATATGACGAACAATATTATAGGGTTACACGGACCAGTTATGGTTTCAGTCTAACGAATGCCGTTATTTTTGTCAAACCGGAAATGTACGGCATAGGAAAGCGTAACAATTGCCCCCATCAACTGGCCCCCAGAATTTTGCTTAAAACCAATTGACTTTTATGACTGTAACAATCATAATTACAGTATGGGCAGATGAAAAACGGAACAATAGTAAATGAATAAAGTGACTCACAGAAAGGCGAAAAACAGTATGGACAGCAGAAATCATGTAGAAAACAAAGAAGAACTGAAGAAAGCAGCGGCACTGGCTTCGGTTAAATATATCCGCGACGGGATGACGCTCGGCCTGGGCACCGGCTCCACCGCATATTATCTCATACAGGAGGTTGGCGCTATGGTCCGCGCAGGAAGGACTCTGCAGGCGGCCGTAACCTCCGAAGCGACGGAAAAGCTTGCCGTTTCACTGGGGATTCCCATTATCCGTCCGGAAGCCGGGATTAAAGTGGATTTGGCGATAGACGGCGTGGATGAAATCGATGACAGCTTTTGTGCGGTAAAGGGAGGGGGAGGCGCGCTTCTCAGGGAAAAAGTCGTTGCCCGCAGAGCGGAGCAGGTGATCTGGATCATGGATGAAAGCAAACTGGTAAAACGCCTGGGCACATTCCCCTTTCCCGCGGAGGTCCTGCCCTTTGGTTCCGCCTGGGCGGCTGAGGCGGTCAAAGGGCTGGGAGGAACGGCGGCCTGCCGTCAGAGGGATGGAAGACCGTTTGTTACGGATAACGGCAACTGGATACTGGACATCAGCTTCTCAGAAATTATTGATTTCCTGACAGCGGCGAAAGCGGTCCGCGGAATACCGGGTGTATTGGAAACCGGCCTGTTTGACAAATTCTGCGACCGGATAATCGTCGGTACAAAGGAAGGTGTCCGTGAACGCAGGAACCCATTTAAAGCGTCCGGAAATTCTGAAATGCATGGAGCTAAAGCAGAATGAGAAAAAAAGTCGGGTAACCTGTCCGGGTGTCTGCTATACTGTTGAAAGAAATGCCACCCATGCGTGTCGCTTATTTCTGCTATTACGGAAAAAATCCGGAAGACGGTGCATTTGCAGCAAAGTTAGAATTTAAAGATAATACGACCTGCCCACTGGCGAACAGTCTGCCGGCTGCGGCCTGACGCCTTTCTCTAAGCGCCGTAAAAGGCTGCAGTTTGGCTGCTATAGGGAGTATGGCATTTATGGCGGAGTTTAAGGAATGAATCGGCAGATGATTATAGGTGACAGGATTAAATTAAAGAGGAAAGATAAATGAGGATATCCGTAGTTAATTTTAAATCACAAAAAGATGTTATTAAAAATATAGCTCTTATGAAGGATTATATTGAAAAAGCAGTTGACAGCGGGACTGACTTTGTTGTTTTTCCAGAGTTGTGTATAACCGGATATTATTATTTTTTAAGTGATCCTAAAATGATAAACGAAGAACTTGTTGCTCAGGCAGTGAGTATGTGTTAGAAAATATCCTGCAAAAGCCTGATAGTTTTTACATACAGTTCGCCCAGACCCGGCAGCCAGGTAAGCTGCCGGAAGTTGGTTTTATCGGAAAGTAAGGGACAGCACGGTTTCAAAGGAATAAGGTTTCCCGGCAAGGACTTCAGTCCAGTATATAATCCGACAGGTTTTCCGGTCCGTTCAGGACTTCGCGGCTGATGAAAAGTAATCGATCCTCCGTCGTGGAAAAGGACCAGCGGACCAGGGCAATTTGATCATTTTCTATTTCCAGGCATGTGATGCTGTACGGATGTACACAACTGCCGTCATTGAAATATGGGCAGGAACCCGGATTCGGGAATACCGGCCGGTGGGTATGGCCGGCTATGACAATTCGGTTAGTTTCCCTGGAATAGGCACACAGTTTTTTCTCTATCTTTTCCACCAGTTTTACGGATCGGCCGGAGCCTGTGGGAGCGCGGAAGCCAATCATTTCCAGCGGTTTCCAGACATATCTCACCAGGAACCGGCCAAGGGGCCAAAGCTCATCGTTGAGCAGACTTCCATGGTGGCCGTGGATTAGGAGAATGCGCTGCAGCGTATCTTTATTTTCGAGGATAATTCCTTCTGTAATTTTCAAATCCTTATAAAAATAAGCTTCCGGTTCTGTGGCATCGCAGGAATAATTTGTACAGTTTGATGCGGAAAAATTCTTCCTTTTTTTTACGATATCATGGTTACCGTATATCATGTAAAGCCGGTTATCCTGATAAAAGCGGTTCATGAGCCGGAAAATATGGCTGTAGGTTCTGATAATCGTGTGGATGCATCTGTTTTCCCAAAGTTCATCACCATCGCCAAGTTCGATATAGGTAAAACCATTCTTGTAGTAATATTCCAGGGCGCCTTGAAAAATCGGGCTGTTCGGAAGAAAATTATCGGCTCCGTTTCCCTGGCCCCGATGACAGTCGCTCATAATTACGATGCGGGAGTTTTTATCATAGGGAAGAACGGGAGCGGAGGTGTAGACTTTATTCAGTTTATCGGCAAGCGAAGGCATCAGCGGCACATCCCTTTTTCAGTATTTTTTTCCTCACATTCACATGCTGTGCTGTTTGTGCATGGACAGCAGGGATTCTGCGGCTTCTGGCAATTACAGGGAGTACAGATCCTGTTGGGAAGCCGTTTTGTATGAGTGGCAGGAGAGCAGGGACAGGGTTTGGGGCAAGGTTTCGGGCAGGGTTTCGGACAGGGCTTAGGGCAAGGCTTAGGGCAAGTGCAGGGCTTAGGGCAAGGGCAAGTGCAAGGCTTAGGGCAAGGGCAAGGCTTGGGACAAGGACAGGGTTCAGGGCCGGGACAAGGACTGGGACCGGGCTCCGGACCTGGGTCGGGGTTGTGACCCTTGTGAATAAGGTCAATCAGCCAGTCAAAAGCTTTATAGAAGGATCTCGCATACAGGGAATGCATACAGAATTCATACAGTTCGGGCATGGCTGTCTTAAGATATTCAAGTTTATCGAGAGTTTCCGTATATTTTCCGGTCACCTGCCTGTAAAGGCCGCAGTTGATGGAGTTTGTATTCTGCACCAGAATTCCCTGAGGCGTACTGTTGGAAAGAGGCTGGGGACTGTGGGGCGTTGTGTAATGGATGGTAACCGTATTTGAATGAACGCTGTATTCTTTTTTGCGGTAACCGATATCCACCAGGCCATTTACAAAAGCGTCCCGCATGGTTCTGTTTGGAAATTTAATTTTGGCATCCATGGTGAGAGTATCAAGGTGGGAAAATTCTCCCAGCTTAAACCCGGTAAGCCACCAGTGAATCCCGCTGCGTTTGAAAAGAACCTTTCCGTTTTTGCGGAGGACAAAGCTCATATCCAGACGTTCATCGTTTGAGGCGCAGTCGTAATAGGTTCCGGTGAACTGCTTCGTCTTAATATCATCGGAAGCGGTATTGTAAATGCCGATTTCAGCGCCGGTTGTTATTCCGTACTGGCCTTTCCATAATTCTATCATCCATCGTTTCCCGCTGTACGTAAAACAGACGGGCTCACAGTGCATAACCATGTTAAAATCGGCGGAGCCTTCGTCATACAGCCGGCAATATCCCATTTCACGCTGCCAGCAGTCCATGACGGAGTAGAACAAATCATTTTTCAGATCATAAGCAAAGCCTGCATCTTTCAAATCCTGGTTCAGCTGCTGCTGCTGTCCGGTTTTATCTTTGGAAGGTTTGAATTTCCTGGTGCGTATTTTCCATATGCATATAAACAAAATGAAACCAAGTATCAAAATGCATGCTACGCATAAAAGTATGGTTCCTAACATTGGATTCGTGCCCCCTTTTATAAGGCTTAGTATTGTTTATGTTATTTTATGCGTATTACGACAAAAGTTTACAAAGTTTTTATTTTTATGCCGGGAGCTGCATTTGGGAACAAATGATTATAATGGGATTCGGCATTGATAAAAAAGAGGATTTATCTATAATTGAGATAGGAAGGGTGTTCAAAGCATAAATCGAAAGGTAAGTATGGACGGCCTTTTTGTAAAAGAAACAAATAAAAAAGCGGGGCAAAGGAGAAGTAAAATATGGAAGCAGAAAACAGACTGACGCAGTGGGTGAAAGAAAAAATTGAAAAAGAATACCGGGAGGATAAGGAAAAATTGCAGAATGTAAATTTAGGAAGCTGGCTTGTACGGTTGATATAGACAGTGCCGGGGGATTGCTTTGGGAAGCATATTGGAATTACAGACTGGCAGGTGATATCTGGATATACAGGCAGGATACGATGCAGGGGCATTATGTTTTTAATAATGCGATAAAACCGCTGACTAGTACGCTTTTTATTGTAAACAGGGAATATATACCTCATGATAAATGGCTGATTCACATGAGCAGAAGCCTGGCCTGGAAACCGGACAGCTAGGAGAAGGATCCCATGGATTTGCCGGGGGATTCGCACCTGTTTTTGGGGAGAAATGGATGAAATATAGTGTGGAGATGATTATTTGGTGGAAATAATCGTGGGGTGGTTGTATAATAGATATAGATTTTGCGGGGGAGGGGATTTGGTTTTTGGAGGGATTTGCTGTCGAGGTCTTTGCGACCTCGTGGATTGAAATCCTCCACCCGACTCTTCGTCTCCCATAAATTCAGTCGAGGTTTGCGTGACCTCGTTGATTGTAAGTTTGGAGAAAGATGGTCAGTGTTCATTCCATATCAAGAATTGAATTCCCAATTCAGGTAAGAATAATTTCATCAGGAAAATCGTAGCCGGCAAATAAGAAGGCTTTAACACCTCTTACATGAAATCAGATAACAATAATAATCAAAAGAACTGGAGAAATCATTATGTGGACATGCCCCAAATGTGGACGATCATTTAAAAACCAGAATCAGGATCATTTTTGTGGAAAGACACCGGAAACAATTGATGCTTACATTTTGGAACAACCGGAAGATATACAAAAATATTTGTACCAAATGCATGGAATACTTCAGGCAGCATTACCGGATGTACAAGAGCGTATTTCATGGAGCATGCCTACTTACTGGAATCAGCATAATATTGTTCATTTTGCAGGATTTAAGAAACATATTGGTTTTTATCCCGGGCCACAGGCGATCGAGATGTTTGAAGAACGTCTGAAAGAATATAAAACCAGTAAAGGTGCGATCCAGTTTCCTTACAATAAGCCGCTTCCTGCAGAACTTATTACTGAGATTGCAAAATGGTGTAATGACACAGGAAATCATGCCTGAAAATAATGCAAATTGTTTGATTATGACAGCATCTTCACTGGATTTAGTAGCCCTGTTTCTTGTATGGGTTTATGCAAAGGGATTCATGCGAATCAGTCTTTGATTTTTTGTAGCGCATTGTGCTTGCCTTTATTTTAGCAGGTCATTATTTTAACTGTTGAAAATGATGGTAATGTTTTATAAAAGGTATAATCTTTTTTTAAAGACTGTCTGAGAGAAAACGAAATGGAGAATTATAGGTTTGAATATTTATTTGCTGAGACATGGTGAAACAGATTGGAATTTGGAAGGAAGACTGCAAGGGCATGAAAATATTGGGATGAACCAAAACGGAATTAATCAGATTGAAAAGGCTGCGGAAGTATTAGCCGGCTGCATGCAGAATGTTGATGTTATTATATCCAGTCCCTTATCAAGAAGCACGAAAGAGCGCTGAAATTGTTGCAGGCAGGCTGGATTATAAGAAAGAAGATATTGTAACCGAGCCCTTATTTATAGAAAGAGGTTTTGGATTGGGTGAAGGTTTGGATTATGAGGAGAGAAAGAAAAGATTTGCTGATGATATATATCCGGGAATGGAGCCGTTGGAAGAGCTTATTGGACGTGCTGGACTGGCATTTCATAATATTCTAAAAAAATATAATGCTCAAAATGTAATTATTGCGGCGCACGGAGCTATATTAAAGGCTGTGTTGACGGCTGTAACAGAAGGTAAGATTGCATATGAAGGAGACAGGGTAAAAATTGAACCGGGCAGTGTTCATTTAATAAGGGATGAAAAGGGGAAGGCTGCATTGTTTCAATGGAATAAAGATATAATGGGCTTTAAAGAGATTGTGTATTAGAGAGCATGGGAAAAAGTATGTTGTTTAAGCTGGTGCTTTTTGTGTGTTAGAAATAATGATAATCTATAGGGGGTATCAGAGGCGTTATGATATTGTATCATGCCAGTAAAGAAATTGTTGAATTTCCGGAGATAAGGAAAACTAAATATACAAAAGATTTTTCATGGAAATTCTATTACAAATAAAATAGAACAAGCTGTACGCTGGGCAAATCGAGGTGAAGGTAGTCCTGTTATAAACTCATATATTTATACTCCGGATAATACCTTGTCAGTTTTAAAATTTGAAAGTATGACAGACGAGTGGCTTGATTTTATTGCTGCATGCAGAAAGGGAGAAACGCATCGTTACGATATTGTTGAAGGGCCGATGGCAAATGATACAATTTGGAATTATGTGAACGATTTTTTGTCGGGAACAATCAGTATAAAACAATTTGGGGGTTTAGCGGAGTTTAAGTATCCGACACATCAAATTAGTTTCCATACTTTAGCGGGATTGAATTGTTTGACATTTCAGGGGAGTGAAATAGTATATGACGAATAAAGAAAAAAATGATTTTTTTATGTATGTTCTCTTATTGAATATATAGCGAGGTAAATCATTGTCTTACTTTTGAATAGGTTAGTGATGAAGTGATAGAAACATATAAAATACCACAAGGTAATTTTGATACAATTACTGATTGTAAATATGTTATTCCTGGGTTTATGTATATAGGAAAGTTATATTGTATTATGATTCAGGATTGTGCAGAACCAGGGAAGGAAATTCAGTGATGAAATATTAAATTTTAAAACAGGAGTATATTACCAGAATCCGGATTATTTGGAATGCTCTTATAGAGAAGGATATTTATTGGATTGAAAAGAATGCGTTTTATTGTTATATATAAATTTTGCCAAATGAATTTACGTGCGATATATATCAATAAAAAGAAAGAATGAAAGAATGAAAGAAATGAGATTGATTAATTCAAATTATTATGTTGATATTGGTGCGAATCGTAAGCTCACATTAATTTGCCGGGGGATTCGCACCGAATTTTTGTAAGTAGTAATGAAATTATAAAATATATTGTAATTGTATAGTGATAAAATTTGATAGATGTTGTATAATTGTTGTGTTAGGATAAAGTTTTGAATAGATTTTTTGTATGTTTTTGCTGTCGAGGCTTATACAGCCTCGTGGATTGAAATCCGTCCGGCTTGTGGCGGATGGTGTCATCCGCACAGTCGAGGCTTATACAGCCTCGTGGATTGAAATAAAGAACATGGCAAAAAATTCTCTTTCCTGTCTTGTCGAGGCTTATACAGCCTCGTGGATTGAAATGGTTGAGAAGGCAGATGCAGAAAGTCTAAATACGTCGAGACTTATATAGTCCCATTGATTGAATACTTTTTTCTGTAAGGATAAGGTACAATTGAAAACAAAAATATAAAAAATGTTAATGTACTAAAATAATTGTAAAAAGTAGTGTGAAAAGTTTAAAATGTAATGAGTAAATCAAATAATTTATGGTAAGTCTTTACTTTAAAGTTAGTTTGATTATTGAGAGCGAAAGTCGGTGTGAACGCTTGATTTACTAAATGGAAAATAAATATTTATTTTTAATCGTTTTCACACTTGTTAGTTAAGCGAATCAAGAAATGTCTATTGGACATACTTTGATATCTGTAGTAAACTGAGTCCACTGAAACAATGTTAATTTTCGTTAGTGTTAGAAGAGTTAACTCATAAATGGAGCGAATTTAATTATGCAGGATTATTTTTATTTTTTGAACCGAAAAAATGTAGCGAATGGTTTTCGTGAATCGCTTAATAGTCGTTTTTTTGTTGATAAATCCATGCTTATACAGACTATTAATGAAAAGATTTCAACCAAAGAAAAGTGGGTATGCCTGAGCAGGCCTCGCCGGTTTGGTAAAACAATGGCTGTAGAAATGTTAGCAGCATATTATACTCTGGGCCTTAATACAGACTTTCTTTTTGAAAAACTGCAGATTAAATCCGTATCAACTTACTATGAACATTTAAATGCCCATAATGTAATCATGATAAACTTTAATGATTATTTTGAAAATAATACCGTTAAGCAGGGGATAGAAAGGATTTCCCAAAATCTGATTCATGATTTGGGACAGCTTTGTCCAGGAGTTCTGCCGGAGGGACAGGATTTAGTGCTTTGTTTAGATATGATTGAACAAATGTATGGATACAAATTTATTTTTCTAATTGATGAATGGGACTGTGTTTTTCGATTCCATAAAGGTAAAAAGAAAGAGCAGGAGGAATTTCTCAGTTTTTTGAAACTGCTGTTTAAGGATAAATCATATGTAGAGCTGGTTTATATGACAGGGATTCTTCCTATCAAAAAGTATAATACAGGATCTGCGCTGAATATGTTTCGTGAATACACTATGCTGGAACCTAAAAAGCTTGCGCCTTATTTTGGTTTTACTGAAAATGAGATAAAAAAGTTATGTTCGCAGGATGTGAAATTGTGTTTTGAAGAATTGCGGGAATGGTACAATGGCTATCATATGGCAGAAATTGGGGGAATTTACAATCCTCGTTCTGTTGTAGAGGCGTTGGAAGAGGGTGTCTGCAGAGATTATTGGAATAAAACCGGTGGTTTTTCCGAACTGGAAGAATATATTACAATGAATTTTGACGGTTTGGGAGAAGCTGTGACTGAACTGGTAGCCGGTAATGAAATAAGTGTTGATGTGTTAGGTTTTTCCAATGATTTGGATAGTTTTAATGATAAAGATGAGGTAATCACGGCGTTGATTCATCTTGGTTATCTCAGTTATTCAGAAGATAAAGTGAGGATTCCGAATAAAGAAATCCGGGAGGAATTTGCCAACACGATTAAAAAGTTGTCCTGGGGAACGGTTTCACAGCTTTTAAAACAATCAAGAGAGCTTTTGGAAGCAATTTTAAATTGTGAAGAAGAAAAAGTTGGTTTTTTACTTGAAGACGTCCATGACGGAATGCAGGAATTTAAAGAATATAATAATGAACATACTTTAAAATGTGTAATACATTTGGCATTTTATGCCGCTGCAGATGATTATGTACTGAAATTTGAACAAACAGCAGGTAAAGGGTATGCAGATTGTATTATGATACCTAAAAAGCCGGATCGGCCAGGGATCATACTGGAATTAAAATATAACAGCAGTGCAGGAAAAGCGATAGCTCAGATTAAAGAAAGAAACTATATAAGAGTTTTTGACAAGGGTATACACGAGGTTTATCTTGTTGGTATAAATTATGACAAAAACGCGAAACATCATCAGTGTATAATTGAATCAGTAAAGAAAAACTGAAAAATACTGGTGCGAATCATAAGTGCCCATAGTTTTGCGGGGGGATTCGCACTTGTATAATGATGAAATATAGGATAATATAAATATAAAATAATATAATAATGACAACTTTCGGGGAGAGTTGTATAATAAGTATGTTATTGGGAGAATTTAAAGGAATTTTGTTGTGTATTTTTGCAGTCGAGGCTTATACAGCCTCGTGAATTGAAATCTTGCAATCCTGGGAAAGGACTGGTTTTCGGACTCGTCGAGGCTTATACAGCCTCGTGAATTGAAATTGTTGTTAAGATTATTATATCACTTTTAAAAGTGTCGAGGCTTATACAGCCTCGTGAATTGAAATATTTTATCTTTGCTGTTTTATAAATGCAGTCCGTCGTCGAGGCTTATACAGCCTCGTGAATTGAAATTACAACAGGCATTTGTGGCATATTACCCTGTTGATGTCGAGGCTTATACAGCCTCGTGAATTGAAATTTCTGCCTGCGGGGATACCATATGGAGAACGCCTGCGTCGAGGCTTATACAGCCTCGTGAATTGAAATTTACTGCTGAAATAGATAGTCCTGAGTGGACGCCGTCGAGGCTTATACAGCCTCGTGAATTGAAATAAGGTCCTTTCGGTCTTTAGCTTTAGCTGCAGTGTCGAGGCTTATACAGCCTCGTGAATTGAAATTCAGCCAATGTAATAAGCTTTCTGTCCTCCGTAGTCGAGGCTTATACAGCCTCGTGAATTGAAATTTACATCAACAAGTATGCCAGCCTGCTGGCACAGTCGAGGCTTATACAGCCTCGTGAATTGAAATTGCCTTCCGGGAAGGCTACGTATGCCGGATACCAGTCGAGGCTTATACAGCCTCGTGAATTGAAATTGTATACTGCATATTGGCTACGTGGCTGCTGATTGTCGAGGCTTATACAGCCTCGTGAATTGAAATTTCGTCCCATATCCAAACATCAGAGAGAGAAGGGTCGAGGCTTATACAGCCTCGTGAATTGAAATTTTAGCGTAATTTTCCGCTTCTGCAATAATTTCAGTCGAGGCTTATACAGCCTCGTGAATTGAAATTCTTGTTGTTACAATTTCTTCATCGGTTTTTCCAGTCGAGGCTTATACAGCCTCGTGAATTGAAATTTTCTTATTCATTTTCTTAAAACCCTCCTATAAGTCGAGGTTTATACAGCCTCGTGAATTGAAATAGTTAATTCCGCTCTGGTGTTAGTAGCACTGGGGCGTCGAGGCTTATACAGCCTCGTGAATTGAAATAATCTAATGTTGAAGAGTCTCAAGAAGATCTTCAACGTCGAGGCTTATACAGCCTCGTGAATTGAAATTTCTCTGCTGGTATATCCTGCCCTCTGTTCCGCGTCGAGGCTTATACAGCCTCGTGAATTGAAATAACGGTATAGTTTCTGGATTCAAGGATTGGAAAGTCGAGGCTTATACAGCCTCGTGAATTGAAATCAACTATAACCTCCGCTTTTCGGATGTTTGGATCCGTCGAGGCTTATACAGCCTCGTGAATTGAAATTCACCTGGGCTGCTTGCGCATCTGACAGATCCTCGTCGAGGCTTATACAGCCTCGTGAATTGAAATCCTCTCCGTCCAGCACAGCCAGACTTGTGCTTTTGTCGAGGCTTATACAGCCTCGTGAATTGAAATATCAATGCCCACCCTGGACATTAGGCCATACACCGTCGAGGCTTATATAGCCTCGTGAATTGAAATCTTTAGACGGTTTCTGATATCCTCCCTCCAGATAGTCGAGGCTTATACAGCCTCGTGAATTGAAATATAAAACTGCGCATCTGTCAGCTTGATATTCAGTCGAGGCTTATACAGCCTCGTGAATTGAAATAGGAACGTAAGAAAGCGAAGTTCACGGCCCTTACCAGTCGAGGCTTATACAGCCTCGTGAATTGAAATCTTAGGAAGGACTATTCTCCCTAAATCATCTACCCGTCGAGGCTTATACAGCCTCGTGAATTGAAATTGTAACCGTAGCGTTTTCCCGCCTTCTCTGGAATGTCGAGGCTTATACAGCCTCGTGAATTGAAATATTCCGGCCATAGTAAGGCCGAGAGAACATATTGGTCGAGGCTTATACAGCCTCGTGAATTGAAATCCTGGTGCGGTTGGCGCCGTCCCAGGTGGTTTATGGTCGAGGCTTATACAGCCTCGTGAATTGAAATCTTTCCGCTGAAACTTATTGTTTCTAGGCTCTCGTCGAGGCTTATACAGCCTCGTGAATTGAAATCGTGATTAATTTCACTTTCCTCATCCAGGTGAAGGTCGAGGCTTATACAGCCTCGTGGATTGAAATCGTAGTAGTTAGCATCAGCAAGAGCCTTTTCCAGTCGAGGCTTATACAGCCTCGTGGATTGAAATAGCACATCCTGCCTTGTTACATCCCCTTCATTGGTCGAGGCTTATACAGCCTCATATATCGAATTCCTACACTAATTACCAATATATTATAATTTAACTCCCATTGCCCACCTACAAAAACACTCAAATACATAAGGAGAAGTACAATGAACAACAACGGAGAACGAAAAAATAAAATAATACCTGACATTATTACAAATTATCAACAACTGGAAAGTTCGATTGTTGAGCAGTTATATATGAAACACGCATTACATGGAACCACGATAGGAACTGAAAGAGAAGAAGTATGGAGCCAGGTGTTTGAAGCGATTTTACCCAAAAAGTTTGTGATAGAACGCTCTGTTTTTATCATTGATTCTCAGAAGAATGTTTCCCATGAGGTTGATCTCGCTATTTTTGATGAGACTTATACTCCATACATATTTCGTTACGGAAGAATTAAGTTTATTCCGATAGAAGCAGTAGCAGCAATTGTAGAATGCAAAAGCCAGAATATTAAAACTGAAACAATAAAAGCCTGGTATGACAGCATAGTAAAGCTGAGAACAGCGACCGGATCCATAGCAAGGCTTGCGAATTATATCGCAATAGGGCCGGCCCCGGCACAACAGTCAACAAGACCGCTCAGAATATTATGCAGTATGAGCGAAAACGTTGGAAAGGAAGTAATAGAATCGAATATGTTCGATTTTATCCTTACGGCAGTCAAACGTGACAGGACGGATTCTCATTTGAAAATCACTGTTACCGAAGCCTTTAGAACATTGAAAGACTGGTACAGAGAGCTCAATTTCTATCAATGTAGTCAGGAAATCAATACTACCAACATCAATGGGGAAAAAGAGTTAGAAACTATCAGCCTTAAAGATTATGAGATCTTGGGAGAAAAAAATAGACAGGCTTCACTTCTGACGTTTAATTTTCAGCTGAATCAGCTTTTGATGTTGATTAATAATCCTATACTGTTTCCACACCGGGAATATGTAAGAATGTTCAACCAAAAAGGAGAAAATAGAAAGAATGACGGTTAATGTAGTTTCGATAGCAATCGATAAAGTGCAGGTTTTTTTGTATTATGCAATTCATGCGCAGGAACAGGAATTGCAGTCAAATAATAATACGCTGAAAAGCATTATCAGCTCATCACGGATGATTTCAGACGATTTTTATCGGAAGGTGGGATTAGATGGGGAAAAAGGTGTATTTTCCGGATTTATAAACGAAATTTTGCTTCAGTGCTCCGGCTCCTGTGTATTTACTACAACTTTGCGGGAAGAAGAAATCCGGATAAAGCTGGGAGAGCTTTTTCAATGGTATTATGTAAATTTTGGCGGGAAGCTGCTGATGAAATATGAATGTTTTCAGAAAGATATTACATCTGAAAATGACAGGCTGGAGGCTGTTAAGGAGAGTAAAAGCCGTATTCGTCATAAAGAATGCATGAATAAAATCATTGAGGAGCATAAGGAACTGCTTTTCCAATTCCGAAAAACAGAAAAAAGTTTGTATTTCTACGATAACAGTGAATACCATGCTTTTGTAAAAAATATTAATAAGCTATGTCCTGATACAGAGGATGTAAATGCAAACCATTTCCGAATTGCAGTCATCAAGGCCGACCTGGATGGTATGGGAAATATTTTTAAAAATATCAGCGATTACAGAATATATGATTCGGTCAGTAAAATCCTTTCAGAGACAATCAATTTGGATGCCCTGGAAAAAGAGGTAGAAAGGCTGCAGGAAAAAAATCCCGACTTTAAGATTTACCCTTTATATTTAGCCGGGGACGATATCATGTTTGCAGTTCCTGTTTCGCATTTGCAAAATGGTGTGGACTTATGCAAGACATTATTGAATAACATAAATGATAAGCTTGAGAAGTTGGAATGGGCTGATAAGCTCTCAATAAGCCTGGGGATAGATATATCTTTTAACAGAGAACCCATCAGATACTATTTTGAACGTGTACAGAATGAACTGGATACGGCTAAAAAGATGAAGCTTACTTTCGAAAGTGAAGTAAATGAATCTGTTGCCAAACTGTGTTTGGGCGGATATACTTTTTACGATTCGGTTTGTAAAATAGCCGATGGCGATGATGCAGGTTATTTAAGCTGGCCAAATTTTATAAAGACAGTACATACGCTTAATTTGTTAATAGTAAAAAAATTCCCAGCACATTATTTCCTTTATGGTTTGTTGAATAAAATTACGGATCCATCCATTTGCAGTACTTCTGTCAAATACAGTAATGCTGTTTTGTACCATATGATTCCTCAATATCTTGGCAGTGCGGATAAACAGCTGAGAGAAGGAGAGCTTTTGCTGCTGGAAGCCCTGTTGAGGCAGGTGACTGTCATTACAAAAAATGCCTCAGACAAAGCTGTTTACAGTTTGCATTTCGATAAAAAACACCGCAGGAAGCTGGAGGCATATGTAAGGCTGCTTCTTCTGTTTTGCGATGAGCGGTTCAAATTGACGGATGAGCATCCACTATCTTGTAGTGAGTATGACGGGAAGATCTCAAAAAGAATCAGAAAAGCTGTATTTGATCGGGCATTACAGTATTTATATAAGCAGAATCTGGATAAAGAATTAAAATGGCGCAAGGAACCATTTTCGGCAGCTGAAACGATAAGGTCGTCTTTTATTAGCTTTACATCTTATATGACTTCAGATGATAAACGAATTCCGGTATTCCTGAAAAGAAAAATAACTCCATCAATGTTCTTCAGAATGAAAAAAACAGGACCCGATGTTGAGATGTGTGCATCAATGATAGAGATGTCCGAAAACAGAAACTGGGAAGAATATAAAGAACTGCTGGAGAAAAAACAAAGTGAGCATAAAGTCCCTCCTATGGCGCCGTTTGATAGGAATATCTTCTGCAAATTTGCATCGATTACAGGATTGTGGACTGACGATTATATTGACAGCCTAATGCTTTTTTATAGGTATCATGATATGCTCCTGGCTTATAAAAAATTATACCCGTCCAACAAAAGTAAAGAAAGGAAAGCAAATGGAAAGAATAAGAGCAGAAATTATCACAGAGGCTAATCTTTTTATCGGTGATAATCCTTCAACCTTTGAAATCGGAGGCATTGATTTATATACCAAAACGGATTATAATAACCGTCCTCAGATTCCCGCATCTTCCATTAAGGGAACCATGCGCAAAATTGTCAGGGATATGGAAAGTGAAGAAATTGCCGTTAAGATAAAAGAAAGCTATAAAAGATATCTGGAAAATTTAAAAAGAAATAGCTATGAGCAAAATAAAAAAATGCAGGAAACAAATAATGGCAGTTTGGCAGAGCGTTTAAGCCGGCTGGAAGCAAAAATGGATGATGCAATTAATAATGCTTCGGCTCAATATCTTTTTGGTATCAAAGCATTTAATGATACTCCCAAGCTTATTTTTAGTGACTTTAATATGAAAGATCCAAAAGAAAAAGCCCCATTTTCTGTCGATACAAAAAATACAATAAAAAATCAGGACGATCCGGATAAAATTTCGTCTAATCCCCGTACCTACAAAACAGTGCGTCCGGGAATAGCCTTTAGCGGGGAGATCATTTTTTACCATCTGAATGCATTGGAAGAATATGATTTAAGCGAAGCAGAGATTAAAAAGTTTGTAGAGAGCGTATTATTAAAATTTAATGAAGGCGTGTATCGGTTGGGAAATTCCGGAAGCCGCGGCTATGGGAAAATACATGTTAAGATATTGGGAGAGTGAGTGTCACATGGAGGAAATTCGTACCTACAAAGTCGGGATGAAATTAAAGGGCAGACTAACACAGCTTCCTGATTCACAAAAAATATTTGGGGCGCTTACCTATTTGCTTGGGGAATATACCACCTCTGAGAATGCGGGCAGCTTTGTTGCAGATGTAAAAGAAAGAAAGGTTTTCTGTTCCCTGTCAGATATGCTGCCGGAGGGTTTTCTTCCTGTTCCTCAGACCTGGTTTCTGGATTGTGTGGATAAATCAGATGGAATAGCTGAACCCAAAAAGCTGTATAAAGCGATTAAGCAAAGACAATATATGGATGAGAATAAAATCATGCAAATGATGGATAATCCACAGCAGATAGAAAACTCATACCCATATATAAGTGTTTATAATTCCCACCAGATTCATGCTTCCCTGGAAAGCTTGCAATATGGGCTTCCCGGACTGGATCCGGAAATATATTCAGTACCTGAATGTATTGTGGAAGAAGTACGAATAAGCGGTGGGAGAGAGGAAAGGTCACAGGTAACAGATTTCTGTTTTTATTTAGGAGCGGATAAGGGCGAAAAGATGGAGCAACTTATTCAGATAATAAAAAAAGCACAGGAACAGGAACGGTTATTCTTTCTGGGCGCCCGCTCTTCACAGGGAATGAATACTTTTGTCATAAAGGATATTACTGCCGTTTCACGGATAAGCGAATCCAATGCAGTAAGATATCTGAATCTGGGAATGTTGCTACCGGATAAAATAGATTTTAATAAGTCTTATTTAAAAATCTTTACATCAGAAAGGCGCCCATTTCATATGCCGGGCGGATGGGAAAAGGATGTCTGCGGACAAGTGGTCAGCTTTATCCAGCAGGGAAGCATCATATACCCTCTTGGGGATCCTGGGTCAGCAGGGAAATGTATACAGTCAGTTTTCGATGAGAATGCAATTCTTTTTGGCAACGCATTTATGCTTCCTATGAATTATTAATGGAGATGATGTTGGGGTCAAAAGCCCTATAATAGTACCTTGAAAATTTTACACAAACACTCTATTTCTTGCTCGGTGTGATATACTGTGTTTATCAAGTAAAGGTGGTAAATACGAATGGCATTCAGAATAAACTCTTATCAGCAGTTATCTCTTACAGATAGTTATAGCGGGCTTACTTGTCGTGAACAGCAAGCATTAGAACGCTCATGGGCGAAAACATTTTCAGAGGATATTTTCCCCTCTATTGATGAAGAACCTTTTGCTGTTTTGTATTCTTCAAATGCCTCAAGACCAAATACACCGGTTAATGTTTGCATTGGTGCATTGATTATTAAGGAAGTTTTCGGCATATCGGATGACGAGATTGTTGAAAATTTGATGCTGGATCCACGGTATCAGTATGCTCTTCACACGACAAGTTATGAAGAACAGCCTCTGAGCGATAAAAGTCTTTCTCGTTTCCGCAAGCGCTGTTATGATTACGAGTCAGTTTATGGTGTGGATTTGCTTCATAACTGTATTGTCGGTCTAAGTGATAAGATTGCAAAAATGATGGATATCAATCCACGTATTAAACGGATGGACTCCATGATGATCGCTGCAAACATCCGAAAGCTCAGCCGCACGGAGCTGCTCTATACCTGTGTGGCAAAAATGGTCATTTACCTTCATAAAAACAATCAGAAAGATCTGCCAAAGAAATTTGATCATTATTGTGATCCGAATGATTACAACAGAACCTTTTACTATAACAACGATTCAGAAACAGATAATCAGTTAAAAACGGTCCTTGAGGATGCGGATGAATTGCTGTCTGTCTGTGGATCAGATTATGATGATGTCACAGAATATCAGCTTTTGATTCGTTGTCTTTCAGAACAGACCATTGTAGATGAAGCAGTTCGCCGTCTCCGTACAAAGGAGGATGGGGGATTTCATTCCGGTATGTTGCAGAATCCTTCCGATCCTGATGCGACGTTTAGAACAAAAGCAGGAAAGGAGCATCAGGGATA